>CAVTEC010000082.1:0-198248 GCA_963733475.1 uncultured Alphaproteobacteria bacterium
CGGCGCCATATCATTGATCCTGTTTCAGGACCTCGCCCGCGAGGTACAACGTACCGCAGATCAGTACACGCGCCGCGCCGCCATCGCGTGGAATAGCTTTTAGCGCATCGACGACACGGGGACCAGAGCGGGCGACGCCGCCTGAGGCAGCGATGATCGCTTCGATTGGCAGAGCGGAATGTTGCTCCGGCTCGGCAACGGCCCAGAGCGTTGTCGCGTGGGGAAGCAGCGGCCGTAAGAAGCCCGCCGCGTCTTTGCTGTCCTTCATGCCAACTATCAGGTGCAACTTGCGGTCGTGCCAACCGGCGAGATGCTGGCCGAGCACAACGCCGGCGCCAGGATTGTGACCACCATCGAGCCAAAGCGCCCAGTCCGGGGGGAGTAAGGAGGCCAGGCAGCCGCGCAGGCGCTGGAGGCGGGCTGGCCATTCCGCGCGCGCGATACCGGCCACGTTCATTGGCAGACCGGCGGCACGCATCGCCGCGATGGCAATGCCAATGTTATCGAACTGGAACGAGCCTGATAGCGACGGCTTCGGCAGACAAAGTGTGCCACGCGCATCGCGATAGGACTGTTGCGAGATGTACCAATCTCGGTCACGGAGGTTTGCAGGGGCTCCGAGACGTGCTGCTGCGGTAATCAACACGTCCAGTACTTCCGCTGGTTGCGCACCAATGGCGACGGGCACGTTGGGCTTCATGATCCCGGCCTTTTCAGCTGCGATCAGTGCCAGCGTGTCACCTAGCATTTCGCGATGGTCCAGCGAGATCGAAGTGATGGCGCATGCAGCCGGCCGATCAACCACATTGGTTGCGTCACCTCGCCCGCCCAAACCGACCTCAAGGACGCACAAGTCGGCAGGCGTCTGCGCGAACAGATGAAATGCAACGGCGGTAATCACTTCAAACACTGTAATGGGGGCGCCGGCATTGACGCGCTCCACCGCTTCGAGGCCATTGATCAGCGTTTCATCCGACACAAGTTCGCCAGCAAGCCGGATGCGCTCATTGAAGCGCACGAGATGCGGCGAGGTATAGACGTGCACGCGCTGCGCGGCCGCCTCAGCCATGGCGCGGACGAAGGCGCACGTGCTGCCTTTGCCGTTAGTGCCGGCGACGTGGATTACGGGCGGGAGGCGCCGTTCCGGATGATCCAGCTTGGCCAGCAGATCGCGGAGCCGGTTGAGACTGAGGTCCATAAGGCGCGGGTACAGCCCGTGTAGGCGCTCGACGATGCCTTCGATGCGACCAGTCACGATGCCGCCGACAGTTCCTTGATGCGCAACAACGAGATCAGGCTCGCCAATGTCCCCCGCAGATCAGTGCGTTTCACCACCAAGTCCACGATGCCATGCTCCAGCAGGTATTCAGATCGCTGAAAGCCCTCGGGTAGCTTCTCACGCACAGTCTGTTCGATGACACGCGGGCCGGCAAAGCCGACCAACGCGCCCGGTTCGGCAATCTGGATGTCCCCAAGCATCGGGAAGCTCGCAGTGACGCCGCCAGTGGTTGGATCCGTCAGCACGACCATGTATGGCAATCCCGCTTCCTGCACCAACTGCGTCGCGATCACTGTGCGCGGCATTTGCATGAGGCTGATCGCACCCTCCATCATGCGTGCGCCGCCCGACGCCGTGAAGACAATCAAAGGGGCATCCTGCAATACCGCGAGGCGTGCGCCAGCCAGAATTCCTTCGCCAACCGCAGCCCCCATCGAGCCACCGATGAAGTCAAATTCCATCGCAGCGACCACAGCTTGATTCCCATTGATGTTGCCATAGGCCACCACGATCGCATCGTCTAGATGGGTCTGATCGCGTGCCTCCTTCAGCCGATCCGTGTACCGCTTAGTGTCGCGGAAGCGCAGAGGATCGGCTGGTACCTTCGGCAATTCAATGCGCGTGAAGCTGCCTTCATCGAAAGTGAAACCGAGGCGCTCGACTGCACCCACCCGCATGTGGTGACCGCAATGCGGGCAGACCTTCAGATTGGTCAGCAGATCGCGATGGAAAATCATCTGCTGACATGCCGGACATTGATGCCATAAGTTTTCCGGCACCTCACGCCGAAACAGCGTGCGTATCTTGGGGCGGACGAATTCGGTCAGCCAATTCATGGGTGCATTATCGCGCCGCGCACACCAGCGGCAAGCGCGCGCACTTGGTCCAGCACTGCCGGCACAGCACCGGGTTTTGCGCGGCCGCGCTCATCAATTTGAGCGGCGAGCGTGTCAATAAGCGCGGATGCCACCACAGCAGCATCGGCGACGCGTGACGCCTCCGCAGCCTGCGCCGGCGAGCGCACGCCGAAGCCGACAGCTATCGGCAAATTCGTGAAGCGCCGGACGCGTGGGATCGCTTCGGCGAGGTGTTCCGAAGTTGCACTGCGCGTGCCAGTTATGCCGGTGATGCTGACGTAGTAGACAAAGCCCGAGCTGCCATCGAGCACAATCGGAAGCCGCTTGTCGTTTGTGGTGGGCGCGACTAAGCGGATGATGTCGATACCACGCGCGCGAGCCAATGGCACCAGAATATCGGCTTCCTCGGTGGGCAAATCGACCATGATCAGGCCATCAACACCTGCCGTGGAGGCATCGGTGCAGAAGCGCTCCGTGCCATACGATAGCACAGGATTTAGATAGCCCATCAAAATGATCGGAGTCGCGCTGTCCTCACGACGAAAGTCGCGCACCATCTGCAGCACATGTGACACCTTCACCCCGGCGGCAAGAGCGCGCTTGCCTGCCGCCTGGATGATTGGGCCATCCGCCATCGGATCGGTGAATGGGATGCCAATCTCTATCAGGTCGGCTCCAGCCTCCGGCATGCCGCGAAGCAAAGCCATGGAGGTCGCAGCGTCAGGATCCCAGGCTTCGACGAACGGGATCAAGGCACCGCGACCTTCGCGCTTCAACGCGGCGAATCGTGCGGCGATTCAACTCACAACTTCACCCCCAGATGCTCAGCGACCGTAAAGATGTCCTTGTCACCGCGCCCACACAAATTCATTAGTATGATTTGATCCTTAGCCATCGTCCGCGCCAATTTGATCACATGTGCCAGTGCATGCGCGGGTTCCAATGCAGGGATGATCCCCTCGGTCCGTGTGCAAAGCACGAACGCCTCCAGCGCTTCCTGATCGGTCGCGGAGACGTATTCAACACGGCCAATGTCGTGCAACCAGGAATGCTCGGGACCAATTCCGGGATAGTCCAGTCCGGCACTGATCGAGTGAGCCTCGACGATCTGCCCGTCGTCGTCCTGCAAGAGATAGGTACGATTGCCGTGCAGCACGCCGGGCCGCCCTGCGGTCAGGCTGGCGGCATGTTCGCCGGTCTCGATGCCACGGCCACCGGCCTCCACACCGATAAGCCGCACCGAAGGGTCATCGAGGAAGGGATGGAACAAACCCATTGCATTCGAACCACCGCCAATGCATGCCACCGCGGCGTCGGGCAACTTTCCCTCGGCCTCGCCCAATTGGACCTTCGCTTCTTCACCAATCACCGATTGGAAATCTCGCACCATCATCGGATAGGGATGCGGTCCCGCAACGGTGCCGATGAGGTAATAGGTATCCTCGACGTTGGCGACCCAGTCACGTAGCGCCTCGTTCATGGCGTCCTTCAACGTGGATGCGCCCGAGGTTACCGGTCTTACCTCCGCGCCCAGCAGTTTCATGCGGAATACGTTGGGTTTCTGCCGTTCGACATCGACAGAGCCCATATAGACGGTGCAGGGTAAGCCAAATAACGCACACATCGTTGCGGTAGCCACGCCGTGCTGGCCGGCACCGGTCTCGGCAATGATCCGCGTCTTGCCCATTCGCTTGGCCAGCAGAATCTGGCCCATGCAGTTGTTCGCCTTGTGGCTGCCGGTGTGGTTCAACTCATCGCGTTTGAAGTAGATCTTGGCGCCGCCGAGTTGCTGGGTCAGACGTTGGGCGAACCACAGCGCGCTCGGGCGGCCGATGTAGTGTTTGAGATAGGCGTCCAGCTCCGTCTTGAACGCCGGGTCCGCACGTGCGGCCAGGTAGGCCTGTTCAACCTCCAGGATCAGCGGCATCAGCGTCTCGGCAACGAAACGACCGCCGTAGTCGCCGAAACGGCCTCGGCCGTCGGGTCCGTTCCGCAGACTGTTGGCGCCAGGAATTTGGTTCACGCTACGCGATCTCCTTTCGCCGCGTCATAGCCCAGACGAGCCTCCTGGTCACGCAACTTGCCAGGAAGTCAATGCTGCTAAAGCAGTACGCAGGCTTCGTCGAACTCGAGCCGCAGGGAGCGCGGATATAGGCCGGACGGATCGCCGTGCCCGATATTGCACAGGAAATTCGACCGCCATCCGTATTCGGCAAGGAAGACCTCGTCTACCTTTTCGTTATCGAAGCCAGACATCGCTCCGATGTCCAAACCGACCGCGCGGGCAGCCAGGATCAAATACGCCCCTTGCAGCGTGCCATTGCGAAACGCCGTGATCGCTGCGAGCGAGTCGTTGTTGGTGAACCAGGACATAGCGTCCGGGTTGTGCGGGAACAGCTCGGGGAGCTTTTCATAGAATTTCGGATCATACGCCACGATCGCCGTGACGGGCGCGGCCATGGTTTTATCAAGATTGCCGCTCGACAACGCCGGGGCCAACTTCCGCTTCGCCTCCCTGGTACGCAGGAACAGGAAACGCGCAGGTGAACTGTTGGCCGAAGTCGGACCGTCGCGCAAAATGGCGTAGAGCGCGCGCAGGTCGTCGTCGGTGACAGGCTCGTCGGTGAATTTGTTATGAGTGCGTGCTTCGCGAAAGAGCAGGTCGAGGCCAGGGCCGTCCAGGCTCACTGGTCAACCTGCTCGACTGCGACGACTTCGGGAACGTAGTGGCGAAGCATGTTCTCGATGCCATGCTTCAGTGTGGCGGTTGAGGATGGGCAACCGGAGCAGGCGCCCTGCATGTGCAGGCGAACGATCCCATCCCGATAACCGCGGAACACGATGTCGCCGCCGTCACCGGCCACCGCCGGACGCACGCGGGTGTCCAGAAGCTCTCTAATCTGGGCAACAATCTCCTCATCTTCTGGCGCAATGTCCTCGACTAGATCGTCTTCAGCGCTGCTCTCTATCATCGGACGGCCAGCCACGAAGTGGTCCATGATGACGGCCAATACCCGCGGCTTCAGCGCCTGCCACGAGGTGTCATCGACTTTGGTAACGGTGACGAAATCCCCACCAAGGAACACTCGCGCGACGCCGGCCAGGGCAAACAGTTCGCTGGCGAGCGGGCTGCGTTCGGCGGAGGTCCGGGAGGCAAAATCAGCCGTCCCGCTTTCCATCACGTAGCGACCGGGCAGGAATTTCAGAGTGGCCGGGTTGGGCGTACTCTCGGTCTCGATGAACATGGCGGCAAAATGCTCCGCGATGATGAGTTGGAATCCAGACCGCGTGGGTACGGTCAGCAACTGCTACATCGGCTGAATCAGGCGTAATGACAAGAGGAGCGCCCGGATCAATCCGCTGCCGCCGACACTCCACCCATAGTGTCGCCCGATGCATAGGCATGCACGGCTGCGGCGAAATCCTCAAAGATGCGGCGAGACACGGCATCAGTCCGCCAGTCATTCTCGGGGTGCCACTGGACGCCCACAGCGAAGCCGGGCACGGTCCCTCGCGCGGTGGTAAGAACGTGCACCGCTTCGATCGTGCCGTCCGGGGCGACGCCTTCGACGCGCACACCGGGAGCGAGCTTATTGACGCCCTGATTGTGCAGCGAGTTGACCGCGATTTCCGTGGTGCCGGCCAAGCGATGCAGCCAACCGCCAGGAATGATGCGAATGGCGTGCGCCTTGCCGACTCGAACTTCGCGCGCGGCCACCATCGGCGAGGAATGGTCTATGCGATCCGGCAGGTCCTGAAGCCGCTGATACAGTGAGCCCCCGAGGGCCACGTTCAGTTCCTGAAAGCCGCGGCATATGGCGAGTACCGGCACACCCCGAGCAACGGCCCCCCGGATCAGTGGTAGCGTCGTGCCGTCGCGCGCCAAGTCCTCCCAAGTACCTTCGGCGTGTGGGGGACCCTCGTAATAGCTGGGATGCACGTTGGAACGGCTTCCGGTCAGGATTATCCCGTCTAACCGCTGAAGCAGCGTCTCCACGTCGGCCGAGGGGCCGTTGGCGGGAATCAGGACGGGTACGGCCTCGACGACACTGTCGGTCGCCTCGACGTATGTATTGGAGGCTGCATGGTTCGGCATGCCAAAAATGCCGAACTGCTTCGTGCAGCAGCTTATGCCGACGAGCGGCTTGACAACCCGGCGTGATCGCATCGGACGACATAGTGTTCGCTTTTCAAGGCAAAATGAAGACAGTTTTTGCGATGGCTGACATGAAAGTCGCGCGAATTACCCAGCCTGGGGATTCAGGAACCGCGGATCGATGAACTCGAACAGCTTCGGATCGAAGCTGCCGCCAGGCTGAACATCGTAGAGCGTCACCCTGGTCTCCTGATGTTGAGCATCGAGCACGGTCCATTGCCTCAGTGCCAGTGGGCTGTCCGCGAAAACCAGCGTCAACGTACCATCACCGGGCGACGCGGTTCGCACCAGCGAAACCTGAAGCTGGCCGGGCAGGTGTTGCACGCCGGTCACAGTTACATCACCGCCGAGATGGACATGATCCGCCAAAAGGATGCCGAGCGGCGTCTGCGAAATGGGGATATTGCTGGTCTGATTCAGCGACTTGTCGTTGAATACGACCAATCCATGGCCGGCGACGAGCAGCAGTGGGCTTGGCGGGTCATACTGAAACCGCATGCGGCCGGGTCGCTCCAGCCAGACCGTGCCCTGTGAGATCGAGCCGTTCGGCGCGACTTGCAGAAACCGCCCCTTCAGGCTGCGCATCCCGTCCAAATAGGCTTCGATCCGGCCGAGATCCGCCTGGTTCTGCGGGTTCGGCTGGAAGCTGCCTTGTGCCATTGTCGGGGCGGCACCGAGGACGAGCGTGGCCAGGGGTAGACAGAGAAGGTCGCGTCGGTTCATGCGACGGATGTGGCGCTGGGAAGTCCGATTTGCAAATGGGCTGGAGTTCTAGGCGGTTGTCGGCAACTCCGGCCGTGCGGCAGAGTGGCCTTGTGATCGATTTGTCCAGCCTTGCCGAGACCCAGATCCTTGCAGCCAGGATTGCCGGGCTGGCTCAGTCGGGTGATGTGATCCTGCTCCAAGGAGAGCTTGGCGCAGGGAAGTCCGAATTTGCTCGCGCATTTCTACGCGCATTGGCTGCCGATCCAAGGTTGGAAGTACCAAGTCCCACCTTCACTCTGGTCCAACGGTACGACACGCCATGCGGCATTGTTTACCATTTCGACCTATGGCGTCTGGATGGTCCCGCGGATCTGTCGGAGATCGGCTGGGACGAGGCGCGCGATGGGATCGCGCTCGTCGAGTGGCCCGATCGGCTTGGCGTGCGGCGTCCGATGTGTGCGCTCACGGTGGCGCTACAGATCGTTGGGCCGACAAGTCGTCGGGCCACACTGTCGGGCTGGCCCGGACGAATACCGTGAGCCGCGCGACCCAGACCACCGCGTTCCTGGCAAGGCACGGGTACGGCGCGGTGCGCACCGAACTGTTGGCACAAGACGCAAGCTTCCGCCGGTATTTCCGTATTTCGGGCGGGCCTCAACCGGCGTTGCTGATGGATGCGCCACCTCCCGAGGACATCCGGCCCTTCCTTCACATCGGCAATCATTTGAGGTCGATCGGCATATCGGTGCCGGAAGTATTCGCCGCGGACCCCGATCTTGGACTGCTTTTGGAAGAGGATTTCGGCGACGGGCTGATGTCGCGCGAAGAGCACCTTCATTTCGAACCCATCGTGGATGCGCTCGTAATGGTACAACGAGTGCCTGTTCCGCCAAATCTGCCCTTGTGGGACGCAAGGACCATGATGTCCACTGCGCTCAGTACATTGTTCGATTGGTGGTGGCCCGCGATGTTTGGTGCAGCGGCCCCCGACTGCGCCAGAAACGAATTCGCTTCAGCCCTTGAGGCAGTTCTCGAGTCCGTCGCGTCTGGGCCGACTTGCTTCGTCCATCGCGATTTTTTCGTCGAGAACCTGATCTGGCTGCCACAGCGGTACGATATCCGCCGCGTCGGCATCATCGATTTCCAGGGCGCCGCGATCGGACACCCTGCATACGACCTGGTCTCACTGCTACAGGACGCACGCCGCGACATCCGCGAAGAGTTCGAGCAAGCTTCCATCGCCATCTATCTCGCGAGACGCCGCGAAATCGATCCGGCACAGTTCCGTGCCGCTTATGCTGCGTGCGCAGCGCAACGACATCTGCGCGTTGCCTGCCAATGGGTACGTCTCGCGCGGAGAGACAACCGGCCTCGGTATCTGATGCACGGAGCGCGAACTTGGCGGCTGCTCAATCGCGCTGTGCAAGAGCCGGTGGCGGCGCCGCTTCGCGTAGTGCTAGATCGCTGGATCCCGCCTGAGCGACGCTGCAACCCGCCATGACCAGAATACCACGCACTGCCATGCTGCTCGCCGCGGGACTCGCCACACGCATGCGGCCGCTGACCGACCGGACCGCCAAACCCTTGCTGCCCTTGGGTGGCAAGACCCTGATTGACCATGCGCTGGATAGATTGGCTGAAGCAGGTGTGGAGATGGTCGTGGTCAACTCACATTGGCAGGCCGATCAGGTCGAGGCACACCTTCGCGCGCGCTCCGATATGGCGCCGCGTACCCTTGTTTTGCACGAGACATCGCTGTTGGACACGGGCGGCAGCGTCAAAGCCGCTCTCGACCTGCTGGGTCTCGAACCTTTTTTCGTGGTAAATGGCGACGCCTTCTGGCTGGACGGGCCGCAGCCAGCATTATCACGGCTCACTGCCGCTTTCGATAGTGCGAGGGTCGATGGTGTTTTGCTAGTTCATCGGACCTTCCAAGTTCATGCCGAAGTCGGCTTTGGCGATTTCCTGGTCGACAAATGGGGTGGTCTGCGGCGACGCGGTGAACGGGACATAGCGCCGTATATCTACGCTGGTCTTCAGCTCATCAGCCCGGCTCTGCTGCAAGGAATGCCAAATCGGCCGTTCAGCATGAACCGCGCGTGGGACGTCGCGATGATCGGCGATCGGTTACGCGCCGTTGTACATGATGGGCTGTGGTTTCATCTTTCGACGCCAGACGACTTGGCAGAGGCAGAGACGGTTTTGCAGGCGCGGCTGACTGGCGAGACACGATGAACTTGTTCTCAATCCCACCAAGCGTACCGTTTCTTGACGCGTTGGCGACGGAGTGGCTCGCGAGCGCGGGCGACGAGCCGGAAGCCATAGCACGTGGCCTGATTCTTTTACCGACACGTCGTGCTGCTCGCGCTTTAGCTGAGACATTTCTTCGCGCGACAAACGGGCGGCCGCTGCTGCTGCCGCGCATTACTGCCATCGGCGCACTGGATGAGGCGCCGTTGTGCTTGGCAGGCGCACTGGACCTACCTCCGGCCGTCGAGGAGACGCAGCGGCTAGCTGTCCTTACACGGCTGATTTTGGCCATGAATGGCGAGGATGGTGCGCCACGATCCGCAGATCGCGCCTGGCCACTTGCCGCGGAGCTGGCCTCGCTGCTGGACGAGGCGGAACTTGAGGAGGTGGATCTCGCAGGAAAGTTGCCGGAAGCAGCCGACCCGGCGTTCGCCGCACATTGGGCACAGACACTCAAGTTTCTTTGCATCGTAACGACTGTATGGCCCGCATGGCTGACAGAACAGGGGTTGATGAACCCAGCGGCGCGGCAGGTGGCTCTGCTAGATGCACAGGCGAGCGCTTGGGCCGAACAGGCCCCTGCGGAACGGATATTGATCGCCGGACTTACCGGCGGCATCCCTGCAGTTGCCCGGCTGCTTCGGGTCGTCGCCAATCTTCCCGGGGGAGCAGTAGTGCTGCCGGGCATGGATTTCGAATTGTCAGACGACGTTTGGGCGGAACTGAACGAGGGACATCCGCAGGCCGGTCTCGCACGTCTGCTTAGGCGGCTTGGCGCCACTCGAGGTGATGTGAAAACGTGGCCAAGCCGCGCCACCGACAACCTACTGGCTGCACGCGCCAAAGCGTTGTCGATGGCGATGCTGCCGGCTAGCGCGCTTTCCGAGTGGCAGCATGCTCCTCCGATCGAGACTGAAGGGCTATCACTGCTTCCTGCATCGGATACTCAGGAGGAGGCAGCAGCGATCGCACTAGCGCTGCGACATGCCTTGGAAACACCGAGCGCCACGGCTGCATTGGTCACCTCTGATCGAGACTTGGCCACCAGAGTCGTGACTGAATTGCTTCGTTACGGTGTCGTCGCCGACGACAGCGCCGGTGAGCCGCTTCGGGACACACCGCCGGCCGTATTCCTCCGTCTCCTGGTCCGTGTCGTTATGGAGGATCTAGCGCCAGTTCCGTTACTCGCATTGCTGAAACATCCGCTTGCAGCGGCCGGCATGGCGCCAGCGGGTTGCCGTGGCGCTGCCCGTGATCTCGAATTGGCCTGCCTGCGTGGACCGCGCCCAAGTCCCAGGCTGCAGGGTTTGCGGCGCAGCGTACGGCGACATTCCGAGGCGGCCGCGCTGCTGGACCAATTGGAACTTTGTTTGGAGCCTGCATTACGGATCGATGCATCGGTCGAGATTGAGCCGGCCGAGGCGCTGGCCGCCATCATCGAAGCCGCAGAGCGTCTCGCGGGCACCAACGAACTGCCAGGACCATCGCGGCTTTGGGCCAATGAAGAAGGCGAGGCGCTCGCAACACGTTTGGCCGAAGTGCAGAAGGTGCTGATGATGTTACCGCCGCAGCGGCGCGGTGTGCTTCCGGGATTGGTGGACGTTGTGCTTGAGGGTGTCGTCGTGCGCAGCCACCGGGCACTCCGTGGTCGAGGCGGCACCGAACACCCGAGAGTGTTCATATGGGGCTTGTTGGAAGCGCGCCTCCAAACGGCTGATGTTATGGTTCTGGGCAGCTTGGTGGAAGGTGTGTGGCCACCGATCAGCGATCCTGGACCGTGGCTGTCGCGGTCAATGCGCGCCACGATAGGCCTGCCATCATCGGAGCAGATGGTAGGCCAAGCAGCGCACGATTTTGTCTCCTTCGCCTGTTCCGCATCGACAGTTGTTATGTCTTACCCGCGGCGCCGCGACAACGCTCCGGTTGTGCCGGCACGTTGGTTGAGTCGGCTGGAGACACTGCTCGCCAGCGAGAATACGCGTTTGCAGCAGCATCCTGCGGCTGGATGGGCACGTGCGCTGGATCAGCCAATCGATGGGCCGAAGCCGGTGCGGCCACCACGCCCTTGCCCTCCCATCGACTTGCGTCCGCGGAGCCTCTCGGTCACCGAGATCGAGACATGGTTGCGCGATCCCTACTCGATCCATGCGAAGCATGTACTCCGCCTGGTCAAGTTGCCGCCGCTCGATGAACCAACGGATGCTGCCGATTACGGCAGTCTGGTGCATGCCGGTATGCGGCATTTCCTCGAGCAGTTTGGTCCGCGCTGGCCCGTGGACGCGGAACTGCAATTGCGCTGCGCGATGGCACGGGCGCTGGCTGAAGCCGGCTTGCGCGAGGCGCTGGTCGCCTGGTGGGCGCCTCGCCTGGACAGGATTGCCGGCTGGGTGGCCGAAGCGGAAGCACTCCGCCGTTCCGAGAACCCGCCAGTAGCAATTGCCGCCGAGGTCAATGGCACATGCGAATTCGTCCGGCCAGGCGGGCGGTTCCGCCTGACTGGTCGAGCCGATCGGATTGAGAAGTGGCGGGAAGGCGGAACAGCGGTCCTAGACTACAAGACCGGTACGCCGCCTAGCCAAAAGGAGATCGACGCAGGCTTGGCGCCACAGCTACTGCTGGAGGCCGCTATGCTTCAGGCTGGGAGCTTCGGCGAGGCACTGGTCGGTCCGGTGGAGGAGCTGACCTACTGGCATCTGACCGGAGGCTTCCGTTCCGGCGACGCGCGCACGCTATTCAAGTGCGACGCGGCTTCCAGTTCCGCCGCCATTGCCCGGACGCGCGATGCCTTGTGCGCACTGATCGACGCCTATGATGAGGCCGATCGCTGCTATCTGTCGCAACCGAGGCCCGGCTTCGCGCCCAGATTCTCTGATTACGCGCAGCTCGCACGCGTCGCTGAGTGGGCGGCCGCGGGAGATGAGGCGTGAGCGACCGCGCGCGCGATCGCGCCAATGCCGAACAGATGCAGGCTTCCAATCCCGCGGTGTCTGCGTTCGTCGGCGCTTCGGCCGGGTCAGGAAAAACGAAACTGCTGACTGACCGCCTGCTGCGACTGATGCTGTCGGGTGTGAAGCCAGAACGCATCCAGTGCCTTACCTTCACCAGAGCTGCTGCGGCAGAAATGGCGTTGCGGCTGCAGAAGACACTTGGCAGATGGGTCACCCTCGACGATGCCGAGTTGGCAGTCGAGCTGCGAGTGCTGCAGGTCAAGCCTACCGAGTATGCTTTGCGCAATGCACGTGCATTGTTCGCTAGGGTGTTGGACCTGCCAGGCGGCATGCGCATCGGCACGATACACGCATTCTGTCAGTCGTTACTGCGCCGCTTTCCGCTGGAGGCGGAGCTGTCACCGCATTTCCAACTTGTCGATGACCGTGAGGCCGATGACTCGTTGACTGAGGCGCGGGAGACTATGCTCGCGCACGCCAGCGCACCTGATCGACGCGCTGCGCTCGAGTTGCTGGCAGGCCTTGTCTCGGCCGAACAATTCGGGCGCCATGTGGTATCCCTTCAAGACCGTCTCCCACGGCTTTACCATGCCCTCGAGATGGGGGATGGGTTGGGCGCGGCGCAGCGGCGCGCTCTCGGCGTGACGGCGGCGAGCGAAGCGGAGATCATTCGGAGTGCGATAAGTTGGAAGTCCGAGGACGAGCTGCGCGAGGCCGCGCTCATTGTTCAAAAGCTTGGTGCCAAACAGTGCGCCGAGCGTGCCGGCCGCGTATTGGATTGGCTCGGCCTGCCAGCCGAGGAACGCGAGGAACACTGGCAGCATTGGTGCGAGGAGTTCCTTACCAAGGAGGGGAAAGCGCGAGCACAGAGCGGGTTTGTCAGCAGGGCAGTGATCGATAAGCACGCAGATATGGCGCAGTTCTTCTCCAAAGAGTGCGACCGCATCCTCGATGTACTTGACGCATGTCTGGCACTGCGTGTGGCCAAAATCTCGACCGCACTGGTCACGCTCGCGACGCCGGTGCTGCGTGCCTATGCCGCATACAAAGAAAGCGCGGGACTGTTGGACTATGACGATCTGATCGGACGAACGTCGCGCTTGTTGGTTGATCCGGGCGCTGCCTGGGTGCTTTATAAACTTGATGGCGGTCTCGATCATCTTTTGCTCGACGAGGTCCAGGATACGGCGCCAGCGCAGTGGCGTATTGCTCATTCACTGACGGAAGAGTTCTTTACAGGTATTGGCGCCCGTGATGTGGAGCGAACCGTATTCGCCGTCGGCGACCGCAAGCAATCGATCTACTCATTTCAAGGTGCTGACATCGAGGAATTCGATCGCTCACACCGATTGCTGCGGCAGCGCGTGCAGTCGGCTGGCAAGGTATGGCAAGAAGCGAAATTGGATGTGTCCTTCCGTTCGACACGGCCGGTGTTGGAACTAGTCGATCGGGTCTTCGCCAATCCGGTTGCGGCTGCCGGCGTGGTGGACGAGGGCGACAAGCTGCTCCACTACGCGGATCGCGCCGCGCATGCGGGTATGGTGGAGCTGTGGCCGCTGACGCCGCTACCCGAACCTGTCGAGCCAGCGCCTTGGTCTGTGCCTGAGCAGAACCATGGCTTGACCTCCGCCCCACAGCAACTTGCCGAGACATTGGCGCACTGGATTGCCGCTCAGGTTGATGGCGGCGTCTTGCTGGAGAGCAAGGGGCGGCCGCTGATGCCTGGCGACGCTATGGTACTCGTGCGACGCCGCAACGACTTCGCGCGCGCGCTTGTGCGCCAACTAAAGTCGCTCAACGTCCCGGTGGCTGGTCTGGATCGATTGATGCTGACCGAGCAGCCGGCCGTACAGGATTTGCTGGCGCTGATGGACGCGCTGCTACTGCCGCAAGACGATCTGACGTTTGCGTGCCTGCTCACCAGTCCGCTGGGCGGCCTCTCCGACGACAGTCTAATGGCGCTAGCGATCGGCCGCAGTGGAACTCCGCTGTGGGAGACTCTGCACACGCGAGCAGATGAACGCCCCGAGTGGAAGGCGGCATGGGATCTTTTTGCCGCCCTACTCGCACGGGTCGATTACGTGACGCCCCACATGTTGCTGGCAGAGGCGCTTGGACCTCTTGGCGGTCGGGCTCGGCTGTTTTCTCGGCTGGGGCCTGAGGCGGCGGAACCCATCGATGAATTGTTGAACGCGGCTTTGGTATTTACCCGAATACACCCGCCGTCACTACAAGGGTTCCTGCACTGGCTTCGGCGTTCCGGCGCAGAAGTGAAGCGCGAGTCGGAAGGAGCCGGTGGTGTGGTCCGCGTGATGACGGTCCACGGTGCAAAAGGCTTGCAGGCGCCTTTGGTCATTCTGCCCGACACTACGGCTTTGCCTCCCGAGGAGGGTACCATTCTCTGGGCCACCGATCCGGTCACGAATCATGAGGTGCCAATCTGGTCACCACGGCGAGAGCTACGCTGCGTCGCCGCGCAGCGCCTGCGTGATACGGCGGCGCGGCGACGGTTGGAGGAACATAACCGGCTGCTTTACGTCGCCCTCACGCGTGCCGAGGACAGGTTGGCGATCTGGGGTTGGCAAACTCGTCGCCCGCTGGATGACGGCTGCTGGTATCGGCTGGTGGAGCGCGGCTTCGATGCATTGCCAACAGTCAAGGAGGGCCAGGTCCGGCGGTACGCTTTACCGCAGCGCGCGGCACCCGAGCCGGTCGCAACACGCGAGGTAGCCGTGCAACCTGTGGAACTGCCGTCGTGGCTTAGACGGCCTCCGCCGGAGGAGCCCGCGGTCTCCGTTCGCCTCGCTCCCAGCCGGGCGGGGAATGCCGAATTGGGTCCCGCACCAGCGACCGCCTCACCTCTCGCCGCGCGTGACCCGGCTCACAATCCGTTCCAGCGTGGCAAATTGATCCATTCGCTGCTGCAGCACCTGCCCGATCTCCCACCGGCGCGCCGGGCGGAAGCGGCACGCCGCTGGCTCGATCGTCCGGGCAACAACGATGTCGAGCGGCTGGCGGATGAGACGCGGGCCGTCATGGAACACAGTGAGCTTGCTACGCTTTTCGGCCCGGGCAGCCGTGCCGAGGTGCCGCTGACAGGCGTCGTCGGTAACACGGTTGTCGGCGGCTTGGTTGACAGGCTGGCTATCCTCCCGGATCGCGTATTGGTCGCGGATTTCAAGACCAATCGACGGCCACCGGAACGGGTGGAGGACACACCGCTGCAGTATTTGCGTCAGATGGCAGCATACCGCGCTGTACTTCGTCAGATCTTCCCGGATCGCCCCATCACTTGCGCCCTGGTCTGGACGCAGGCGGCACGGGTGGCCATGCTGCCCGACGCCCTATTGGATAGCCACGCCCCGATCCCCACGTTGTGAGCAACTGAACATGTCGAGGTTGAGATGAGCGCAAATACCAAACCTGTCACCGACGAAACCTTCTCGACGGATGTGCTGAAGGCGAACGAACCAGTGCTGGTGGACTTTTGGGCGGAGTGGTGCGGCCCGTGCAAGATGATCGCCCCGGCGCTTGAGGAACTCGCGGGAGAATTCGCCGGCAAGCTTACCGTGGCCAAGGTGAACATCGACGAGAACCCGGTTACCCCGAATAACTATGCTGTCCGCGGCATTCCCACGCTGATCTTGTTCAAGAACGGTCAGCCAGCAGCTACACAGGTCGGAGCGCTGCCCAAGAGCCGGCTGAAGGACTGGATCGCATCGAACATTTGAAGCGCTTCACTGCGACCTACCGGGTTCGCGCCGATGGCGCTTCGATCAGGGCCCGAGCGCAGGCGATCGCGGTGGAGCAAAGCGTAGAGATGCCACCTGGCGCGATTGAAGACGCTGCGATCCACGAAAGCATCGTCGGCAGAGTTGGTGCAATCGAGGACCGCGGCGATGGCGTCTTTGACGTACAGATCGAGCTATCTGCGGCGACGGTGGGGCGTGATGCCGGCCAGTTGCTGAATATGATCTTCGGCAACAGCTCACTCCATGATGACGTCACGTTGATCGATGTTTCAGGAGTATTTCCTTTCTCTGGCCCCCGCCACGGCATCGCGGGATTGCGCGAGCGCGCAGGTGCTGTTGGGCGTGCGCTGACATGCTCCGCATTGAAGCCGCAGGGGCTTCCGCCTGCGCGCCTGGCACAGCTCGCCGAGCGTTTCGCCTTGGGTGGGATCGACTTCATAAAGGACGATCACGGACTGGCTGATCAGGCCTATTCGCCATTCGAGGATCGCGTCGGGGCAATCGCACAGGTTGTCGGTCGAACGCGATACGTCCCCAGCCTCTCAGGCGATCTCGACCAATTGCGTCGGCAGATAGACGTGGCGTGCAAGCATGGCATCAACACCGTGATGATAATGCCGATGATCTCCGGCTGGAGCACCTTGCAAGCGCTGGTACGGCTCTATCCCGACGTGGCGTTCTTCGCGCATCCCTCATTCGCCGGCGCTGCGCGCATCGCGCCGGACCTGCTCATCGGCAAGCTGTTCCGTATGCTGGGTGCTGACGCTGTCATTTTCCCCAACTACGGCGGCCGGTTTGGCTATACCCCGGATACCTGCCAACGACTTGCCGTGCGAGCACGCATGGCGTCGGATGATCTTCGCCCGAGTATGCCGGTACCGGCGGGGGGTATGACACTGGATCGCGTCCCGGAAATGCTTGCCTTCTACGGTCTCGACACGATGTTGCTCATCGGTGGCAGTCTCCTGGCCGCACGCGAGCGCTTGACCGAGGAGACTGCAGCCTTCACCCGCCTGGTGGCGCAGTACAATTATTGACGGGATGCCGATGGACATTGAAGAGCAGCCACTGTTTCGGACGTTCCGCGACTATCGCTGGGACGACGTGACTTGTTTGCCATACAAGGAAGAGGGAGCGGCGCCGTTCAAAGCGATCTCGCGCCAAGTGCTCTTCGCGGAGCCGCCACTCGGTTGCGAGCTGCGATATTTCGAAATGGCTCCGGGCGGATATTCGACGCTGGAACGGCACGTGCATATGCACGCTGTTATGATCCTGCGGGGATATGGTCGTTGCCTCGTCGGCGAAGACGTGCACGAGGTGAAGCCCTTTGATCTTATCACCATACCGGCATGGACCTGGCACCAGTTCCGGGCCACCCAAAGGGAACCATTCGGCTTCCTCTGCATGGTGAATGCAATGCGCGATAAGCCGCAGTTGCCCACTGATGAGGAACTGAAGGCATTGAAAGAAAACCCATTGGTCGCCGCATTCCTGGAATGAAAGATCTCGACGCACTCGACCAGCGAGTGCGTTTCGACCTCACCTGCCTCAGCTACCTCCGCCAAAACTGTTCGGAGACGAATGGACCGCCTCCGAGGCGTAGCTTATTTCGCCGGGTTTAGGCCGAAAAAAGCGTAGGCGCGTTCACTTGGTGGCCACGCCGCGACCACGTGCGAACGCCACGCGTAAGCGCTGCCGAGCGCCAACACGAGGATGAAAATGCTAGTGGCCCACGCCAGGCGCAGACCTAGGGTCGATGGCGGCTTAGCCGGCTGTGCCGCAAGCCGATCCATCGCAGTCTGACGAGCCGTCGCGATGGGCGGCGCAGGTTCAAAAGGCGTTGATTCCGGGCTCGCCGAAGATGGCTCAGGCAGTTGCGGCGCCGCATTCACGGGGCTCCATTCCTGGGCACACCGTGCGCAGCGGACCACGCGCCCGGGCATGACCAGAGAATCCGGAACGTCGTAGGCTGCGGAACAGGACGGACACACAATGCGCATGCTGTCCAATGATCCGTGCCAGCGCCGCGTGTCAATGGCGCAGATCGCTTCCAGCGCACGACCTGGAATGGCAAGAATGACGCGACATGGTCCAATTCGATGGTGTAGGGCTGAGATATGGCCGCGTCGATCAGGGTACCGACGGTTCGGCGGGCCCGGAGGTGCTTCGCGATCTCAACTTTGCACTGCCAGATGGTGCATTTCGCTGGTTACTCGGCCCGTCCGGCGCCGGGAAGACCAGTCTACTGCGTTTAATGTATCTCGCAGTCCGGCCGACCCGAGGACGGTTAGTGATTTTCGGCACCGATGTGGAGACGGCAGAGCGTCGTGTATTGCCGCGGCTGCGTCGGCGTATTGGTGTTGTATTTCAGGATTTCCGGCTGCTCGCGCATCTATCGGCGTTCGATAACGTCGCTCTGCCGCTGCGCATCGCTGGTCGGCCAGAAGGCCAAATTCGCGCCGATGTCGGCGAGATGTTGCGCTGGGTGGGTCTCGCTAAGCAGGCTGGCGCCCGGCCGGAGGAGTTGTCGGGTGGTGAGCAGCAGCGTGTGGCTATCGCTCGCGCCGTGATCAGCCGCCCCAGCCTGCTGTTGGCAGATGAGCCGACCGGCAATCTCGATGACGCGCAGGCTGAACGACTCATGCAATTGTTCAAGGAGATGAACAGGCTGGGTACTACCGTAGTAGTCGCTACCCATAATGACGCATTGGTCGGTCGTCATCCGGCACATGCGCTCCGGCTTTCGAACGGGCGTCTGGTGGACCCACACTAGCGATGGCGGTGCTCCGTCCACGACGAATGCTGCGACCTGTGGGTTTCGACGAACTCGGCCTGCGGCGTGCCATTGCCGATCGAATGCTTCCGTTTCTGGTGGCCGCCATGGCGTTCCTGGCCGGGCTCGCTTTAGCTGGGTGGATGGGTGCGGCATCATTGGCACAACACTGGCAGCAAGGCTCCGGCTCCATGCTTACAGTGCAGGTCCCAAATCCAAGAGAGCGGGTTGACCTGGGCGGCAAAACGCGGATCGAGCAGGTCACCGCAGCCCTCATCGGAACACCTGGCGTTACGTCGGCTCACGCGCTCACCGGTGACGAGCTCACTGAACTGCTACGGCCGTGGCTAGGTGAAGGTGCTGCACGGCTCGCGCTCCCACTGCCGGCAGTCATCGCTGTGCATGTCACCAATACAGACGCACAGTTGGACGGCCTCGCTCGACGATTGAACGAAGCGGCGCCTGGCACTCTCGTGGAGGACCATGGGGTTTGGATGCAACGCCTTGCCGTGCTGGCACGAAGCCTGCAGGTCTGCGCTGGCCTCGCATTGTTGCTGGTGGCGGCGGTGGCGGCTGCCGTAATTGCTGTTGCCACGCGCGCAGGACTGGCTGCTAGGCGCGAGGCGATCGAGATCGTGCATGGCTTGGGTGCGACCGACGGGTATATCGCCGCGCGCTTTACCGGGCGCGCTACAATGTTGGCTGCAATTGGGGGGCTTCTCGGTACAGCAATGTCGCTGCCGGTACTGCTCACGCTCGGATGGGTGGCTGCGCCCTTTGCGGGAACCGCTCCTATTCAGGTATCCGTGATTAATTTGCTCAAGACATTACCCGCCGCGCTGTGGTTGGCGCTGCCAAGCCTGCCTGCGACCGCAGCCGCCATTGGTTTTCTCACCGCACAAGGCACGGTGCGGGTCTGGCTCCGACGGCTGCCATAATGGCGACAGCTTGGCCGTGTTCGGCTCGGTGGTGGCGTACCATCGTAGTGATCGGCACTACGTTTGTCGCCATGGTGTTGGCGTGGGGCATTGGCTTTGCTTGGTTTCTTCACCTTGTCGGCAAACCGACCAGGCCCCCACCGCATGCGGATGGCATCGTGGCATTTACGGGCGGACCGGACAGGGTGGAAACTGCTCTGCGATTGCTCACCGAAGGGCGAGCTGATCGGCTGCTACTGTCCGGCATTGGCGGGGGCGCGGAGTTATCGGAACTCGCACAGCTCGCCGACATACCCGCGTTGCCGATTGCGGCGCGAGTCACCATGGGACGCCACGCTCTGACGACCCGAGGGAATGCCATTGAGACGGCCGCCTGGGCACGAGCTAACTCTGTCCATTCCTTGCTTGTCGTGACCGCCGCTTATCACATGCCGCGAGCCATCGCAGAGCTTGCCCGGGTGATACCGGAGGTTGAACTTTATCCGGTCCCTGTTCTGCCCATGCAATCGGTCCCGCTGCATGTGCTAACCGAGGAGTACACGAAGTATCTAGCGGCAATTTCAGGGTTCACCACCATCCTGCCGGAAAGGGATCAGACCCTGCCACATCGAGGCAGCGTTGGATGACATTTATCCGTTCAACACTGTTCAACGTGTTCTTTTTCACCGTCACAGCGCTCATGACGCTGGGGCCGGCGACTTACGTCAGGTATTTTGCCCCCGAGCGCATGCTGAACCTCGCGCGCCTTTGGGCCCGGATCATGCTGGGTGCGGTGCGTGTTATCTGCGGAATCCATCTGGACGTACAGGGTCTTGATCGGCTTGCTGGCGATGGACCGAGACTCATTGCCTCAGTTCACCAGTCGGCCTTCGATACAATAGTGTGGCTGACGCTGCTGCCTCGCTGCTGTTATGTTCTAAAAAAGGAATTGCTGCGGATCCCGGTGTTCGGCGGCCTCTTGCCGATTGGGGGCATGATCGCAGTGGATCGCTCCGGAGGAGCGACGGCCCTACGCTCCTTACTGCGCGAAGGTGGGCGAGCTGCGCGCGAAGGCCGGCAGATTGTGATTTTTCCCGAAGGTACCCGTAGCGAGCCTGGAGTAGTATTGCCCCTGCAACCTGGGATAGCGGCCCTGGCGGCAAAGACAGGCCTGCCGGTGTATCCAGTGGTTGCTGATTTAGGATTGTTGTGGTGTCGTCGTGCGTTCCATAAGCGCCCTGGCACTATCCACATCCGCATTCTCGAGCCGATCGCAGCCGGGACCCCGAGGGAAGCGCTTATGGAGCGCCTTTGTAACGCGCTGCGTTGCCCTGCCGTAGGACCCGTGGGGTAGTGAGCATTTGGCACCGGCGATGTCGCATTTGCTCCGCTGGAGCATTTGCCTGTAAGGCGATGGATGATCCGGGAGGACAGATGCGACGCACGCAGTGGCTGTCGATCTTGCTGTTGGCAATGGTGTTTGTACTAGTCGCAGCGGATGCCCTGTATTGGTACATAGTTGAGCGAAACATAGCCAATGGCTTCGCCGCCTGGCGGACAACTCAGGAGACGCTTGGATGGGAAGTTGGTGCCGGCGCCCCCATCAGAGGTGGCTGGCCGTTAGCCGCGACGCTGACAATTCCAGCGATGATCCTCAGAGGGGGCGATCGCAACGTGCCCGGCGGACTAAGTTGGAGCGCGGAGTATCTGAAGTTGAATGTCGCGCTGTGGCATCCGGCAGTCCTTACCGCGAGCGCTCAAGGTGCACAGCGGCTTCGCGTCGGCAGTGCTCTGCAGATTGCCTATACAGCCGAACGCATGACATTGTCGTTGCGGGTCGAACAGAGAAGTTCTGCTCAGCAGATGATCCTCGACGTTGCAAACTTGCGTGAAGCCGATGCGAGTCTCGGCTCGCTGCAGGCTAAACTGACATTCGATCCGACGGCACCATCCAGCACGGGTATGCTGGACATAGCCGCAGAAGCCACTGGACTAAAGCCAACAGGAGAGCTTTCAAGGACGCTCGGTCCTGATATTTCGCGCGTGACCATTGATGCCACCCTGAAGGGGCCACTGCCGGCTGGGGGTGACGTTGAGGCAAAAGCGAAGGTGTGGCGCAACTCCGGTGGCTCGCTCGTCGTCCGGAATTTCGCAATTGTGTGGGGGCCGCTCGATTTCAGCGCCCATGCTACTCTGACTTTGGATGACCGATTGCAACCCACAGGTAACGGATATGCTAATGCAATCGGCTACGCGGAAACTCTTGACGCGTGTGCTGCAAAGGGGCTGATCAGCCACTCGGCTGCGACCGCGGCCAAGGCAGTGCTTTCGCTGCTCGCGAACTACCCTGCCGACGGTGGCGCCCCGAGCGTCAGTGTGCCCTTAGCACTACGGGACGATATGTTGTCCATGCGTCAGGTCCCTCTGATCCGGCTGCCGACGGTACAGTGGCCATGACTGCCGCTCGACGCAGGGGACGCGATCTCGTAGAGTTGTCCAATGCGTGTCCGGATAATCTCGCGGCGAATTAGCGGCCCGGCTGCCTAAGCAGCCGGGGACACCCCTCTTTTCGTCTTGCTTATCCGGAGTTTCTTCTCATGGCTGGTGAATCGTCTTCCGTTGCCGTCCGCTTCATGCTCGATGCAGATGCTGGTTCGGGTCTACTGTCGCGTGTTGTACAGACGCTTGCGAGACGCGATTTGATTCCGGATCGAATCTCTTCAGAACGCATGGGTGACACACTGCATGTTGAAATCGCTCTGCAGGCAATGCCATGTGACATGGTAAACTTGGTCAAGGGTAACCTATGCCAGGTCGTCGGCGTACGGAGCGTGGCCCAAGTTCGGCTGGCAGCCTGAGCACCACTCTATTTGGAATGCCGGGGCTTCTCGACGGGAAGAGGCGTCTTGTCCTGATATTTGCACCATTTGACGGCCACGCATCGCCAACATTCGGGCAGTCGCGCCTTGCAAACGTAGCGCCCGTGCAGGATCAGCCAATGATGTGCATCGCGAAGCAGTTCGGACGGAATTCGTTTGACGAGCCCGTCCTCAACTTCGCGCGGCATCTTGCCGGGGGCAATTCCGGTGCGGTTGCCCAACCGAAAGATGTGCGTGTCCACGGCCATGGTGCTTTCGCCGAATGCCACGTTGAGTACGACGTTCGCCGTCTTGCGGCCAACTCCAGGCAGTTCCTCTAGTTCCTCGCGGTTACGTGGGACGTGTCCCCCGTGCCGTTCGACCAACTGGCGCGACAATTCGATCACGTTGCGGGCTTTACCCTGCCACAAGCCGATCGAGCGGATGTGCTTCGCCACACCATCGACGCCCAGTCGCTCCATGGCTTCGGGCGTCGATGCTTCGGCAAAAAGTGTCTCGGTCGCGCGGTTGACTGACGCGTCGGTGGCCTGGGCCGACAGCACGACGGCAATAAGCAGCGTGTACGGGTCGATGTAGCTCAGTTCGCTGCGCGGATTGGGGTTCGCCGTGGCCAGTGCTTCGAGGAATAATCTTGCCTCGTCGCGAGACATGGTCTTGGACCTGCGTGGTCTTGCCGACATGGGAATGACTGTCGCGCCGCCTTGTGCCCCAGGCAAGGTGCGTTCACACCCCGGAAGCCCTATACGACTTCGATGGATTCACCGGCGGCACTGTTCGAGGCACTTATCGTGCCCCACCGCAGCCTATCGCGAAGGGGGCTGCATGTGCTGATGGCGACCATCTGTCTACTGTCCGGGCTGATGGTGTTGCGTTTCTGGCTTATCGGAGCTTGGCCGGTGGCCGGCTTCAGCGTGGTCGAAATCGGACTGGCGCTATTCCTCCTGAGGCTCAACGCGAAACGCGCCAGTGCCAGCGAGCTCGTCCTGCTCTACCACGATAACCTGCGCATCGTACGAACCAACCAGCGCGGCCATCGGCAGGAGTGTTCGTTACCTGTTGGCTGGCTTAACGCCTCAATGGAAGAAGCGCCTGGTCAGGTCCCCAAGCTACTGCTCGTGGCCCACGGCGTGCGCGTGGAAATAGCTGCCAGTCTCGGCGAAGAGGAAAAGCGCAGTCTTGGGGCCGCGTTGGCAAACGCCTTGCACGAACTGCGCAATCCCCGCTTCGACAACCCACAATTGCAGAACGACAGCGGCTCGAACGGGACCTGAGGTCAGGTTTCGGCTGGCCCCATTGATTTTATCAGGTCGAACACTCGCTTACGCACCGCGGGGTCGGTGATCCGATAGTATGCGCGGACCAGCTCGAGCGTCTCACGTCGGTTCAGAGCGTCGTCCGTGAAGCCACTCTGCATTTCGGAGAAGCCGGAGGCACGGCGGCCCACCTGGCTCCCATAGGTGTTGGCCAGATTCTCCGGCATGTCGTCGAAGAAGAAGCTTATTGGCACATCAAGGACGCGGGAGAGATCGAACAGGCGCGACGCGCCCACACGGTTGACGCCACGCTCATACTTCTGAACCTGCTGGAACGTGAGGCCGAGGGCCTCGCCAAGCCGCTCCTGCGACATTCCGAGCAATGTTCGACGTAGCCGAATACGCGAACCAACATGAATATCTATCGGGCTGGGTCGCGCCTCCCTATCGGCACCTACGACGTGTTCGCCGCGCGCCATATCCGAAATCCCCTTCGTCTCATTCAGCATAGACTGCTCCTCACGCGAGTCCGCACAACCGGCCGCGGGCATGTCGTTAATGGAACCTTAATTCCACAACCAACAATTGTCAACGGGATGCTTCAAAATCTTTGTCCTGTCCAAATTGGCGAATTTCATCTCATGCAACTCGCTTAACCGTGGCAAACTGCTCAACTGCACGATGCAATAGCTCGCCGTGTAAGTCCCATTCCGAGTGCAACCGAACTCGCGATGAGAGGTATCCACAGTCCGAGCTGTGCAAAAGGGGTTTCGGGCAGGGGCGGAGGAAGTTTCACTTCCAGGGTCCCTGTCACTTGCATCCCGATACGGGCAATTTCGTGCCCATGGGCATCGAATGCCGCAGAAATACCGGTGTTGGCCGCACGCACCAGCGGTAGTCCTTCCTCCACCGCCCGCATCCTGGCCGCAGCGAGATGCTGGCGGGGACCGCTTGAATTTCCGAACCAGGCGTCATTGGTAACGTTGACCAACCAAGCCGGGCGATCGGCGCTATCGACGATCTCACCAGGGAAAATCGCTTCGTAGCAGATCAGGGCTCCGAACGGTGGCAAGCCTGGAACCTGAAACGTACGGGGGCCTGGACCAGGGGCGAAGCCGTTCCCCGGGAGGACCATGATGGGAAGCGGCAGCCAGTCGGGGATGTACTCGCCGAATGGGACGAGATGCCACTTGTCGTATATGCCGACGATCGCTCCGCCACCGGCAACTGCGAACAGACTGTTGCGGGGCCTGCGATGCTCGTCGAAGCGGATGCTGCCGACCAACGACGGAGCACCGTCAGTCGCCTGCTCAATAACGCGACGCGCGGAAGCATCGTAATCCAGGATACCCGGGAAAGCGGTTTCGGGCCAGATCTCGACCAGCGGTCCGGCTCCCGCCTCGGTCCGGCCACGCACGGCTAGATCGACGTAGTGCCGAAATATGCGAACGGCCAAATCCTGATCGAATTTCTGGCCTTGAGATACGTTGCCTTGAATCAACGAGATGGTGAGTGGCGACACCCCTGACATTGGTTCACGCAAACGGAGCACGCCAAAAGTCGCCCACGCCGCAAGTGCGGCGACACCTCCCACGCGCCAGCGCCAACCGAGAGCGGGTGTTGCAGCCAGCAGCACAGTTAGCAGGGTCAAACCATGCACGCTGATCCACGCGGCCGGTTGGATGAAAACGTCACCAACGGCACCAGGCACTTCCCAGACACTGCCCCACAAGTTCCAAGGGAAGCCGGTTAGGACGAATTGGCGTGCGAGGTCCATCAGCACCCAAGCGCCGGCAAGCGCTAGCACGCGCGGCACACCAGCGGGTACCAAGCGCGCGCATGCGCATGCAATAGCGATGAAGACCGCAAGTGCGGCCGCAAGTGCCGGCACAGCGAGGGGCACCAGCCACCAGAAACGGGCGGATTCGAATAGGATCGCCTCGGTTATCCAGTAAAGGCCAAGCACATGGTGCCCAAGCCCAAACCACCAACCACGTCTGGCCGCCACCAGCGAGCGAACTGAGCCGTCGATTAGCGCGAGCAAGCCAGGCACAGATATCAACAGGACGGGAATTGCATGAACTGGCGGCAGTGCCGCGGCAGCGAGGGCGCCCAGGCAAAGTGCTGCGAAGTCGGCGCGAAATCCGCGCAATGCAGCCAGACGCAACAGGAAACGGGACATCATACGTGCCGGCTACACGGCTGCCTCATTGCAGGCAAGGCACATCAGCATCGGCCGCAGGGAGCGCGATTTGACACATGGTGGGGTCTCTCGCCCACAATCGCTTAACGAACGGAGGTGCTGCAGCGATGGACTGGGACAAACGGCGCGTTGGGCGGACAGACCTGCAAGTGACCGTGCTTGGGCTCGGCACGGCGACGTTAGGTGGCAGTCGCATCCCGATGGCAAACGAGGAACGCCTCGATGTGATCCGAACGGCGTGGGACGGGGGCATCCGCTATTTCGATACGGCGCCATTCTATGGAGTCGGTGCGGCTGAGCGCGCCGTAGGGGATGCGTTGCGCGATGAGCCCCGAGGCGAGTGGGTTTTATCAACCAAGGTTGGACGACTGCTGCGGCCATATGACAGTGGCGGTCAAACCCGCGATGGCCGCATCGCACCGCTGCCATTCAAGGTCGAATATGACTATTCGTATGATGGCGTCATGCGTTCGGTCGAAGACAGTTATCAGAGGCTCGGCCTCGCGAAGATCGATATCCTGTTCGTGCATGATATCGGCTCATACCAGCACGGCAAAGAAGCGAATGAAGTGCATATGAAGGTGCTGCGGGAAAGTGGCTACCGGGCGCTGGATGAGCTTCGCCGCACCGGCGTGGTCAGCGCGATCGGCTTGGGTGTGAACGAAAGGGAAGTCTTGATCGAGGTCCTGAAGTTTGGAGATTGGGATGTATTCCTGCTCGCTGGGCGTTACACGTTGTTAGAACAGGGTCCGCTAGACGATCTGCTGCCGATGTGCACCGCGCGAGGAACTTCAATCGTGGTCGGAGGTCCATTGAATTCCGGAATCCTAGCTGGACGGGAAACTTGGAACTACGCAGCGGCGCCTCCGGATATCGTTCGCAAGGTCAACTCGATCCGTGAGGCTTGCGACGCACATGGCGTGCCGTTGCCGGCTGCGGCACTGCAATTTCCGTTGGCCCACCCGGCGGTTGCCGCGATCATTCCTGGCCCGCGTGCAAGCGCGGAATTTGAGGAAAATGCCAGGCTGATGCGTCACAAGATTCCGGCCGCTTTTTGGGCCGATTTGCGCGACCGGCAGTTGCTACACCCGGAAGCACCCACGCCGTCCTAACCGACAGGAGATCACGCATGCCGGAAGTCTACGTCCACGCCATCGAGGGCCGTAGCAAGGACCAGAAACGGGCACTGATCAAGGACATCACCGATGCGGTGGTGAAGAATTTCGGCGTTCCTGTCGATGCCGTGCTGGTCGAGATCGTCGAAAGCTCGCGCGACAACAAGGCGAAGGGCGGGGTCCTGTTCAGCGAGCGCTAACCGGCAAGGCCCGGCCCCGGAAGGAGTTCTCGTTTGACTCCTTTCCGCACACTCGCCAATGATCCGCGCTTCCTCTGGACCCGCCCCGAGAGGTCGAAGGCGGGTGATCCATTGGAAACGACACAAGAAGGGTCCCATCCCCATGATTCCCGCATTGCTGCCGAACTACGCTCGCGCCGATCTCGCCTTTGAAAAGGGCGAAGGCGCTTGGTTGTGGACGGTGGATGGGCGACGATTCCTTGATTTCGGTTCGGGCATCGCGACCGCTTCGCTCGGTCACGCGCATCCGCATTTGGTGCAGACGATCGCCGAGCAGGCCGCCAAGGTGATGCATACGTCGAACCTGTATCGTATCCCACAGGCGGAGCGGCTGGCACAACGGCTGGTGGATGCGACGTTCGCGGACAGCGTGTTCTTTTGCAACTCGGGCGCCGAAGCGAACGAGGGCATGATCAAGATGATGCGCCGCGCCATGTCGGACGCCGGCAAGCCGGAGTGCTTTCGCTTTATCTGCTTCGAGGGCGCATTCCATGGCCGCACGTTGGCTACACTCGCCGCCACCGGAAACGCACATTACCTGGAGGGCTTCGGCCCGGTGGTGGATGGCTTCGACCATGTGCCGTTCAACAACATGAACGCCGTACAAAATGCGATCGGTCCAAACACCTGTGGCATCATAGTTGAGCCCATTCAGGGCGAAGGAGGCGTTCGTCCCGCCGACAGGCAGTTCCTTCGCGACTTGCGCGCCGTGTGTGATGAGTTCGGGATCATCCTCGGCATGGACGAGGTGCAGTCCGGCATGGGCCGGACCGGCAGGCTATATGCGCATGAATGGGCCGGCATCACTCCGGACGTCATGTCATCGGCAAAGGGTATTGGCGGCGGCTTCCCACTGGGTGCGGTGCTCGCAAAGGAGCAATACGCCAAGGCATTGGTGCCCGGCACGCACGGCACCACCTATGGTGGTAATCCGCTCGCCTGCGCTGCCGGTAACGCGGTGCTGGACATTATTCTGGCCTCAGGGTTCCTGGAGGGCGCTGAACGCAAGGGCCGACGGCTACGCGCCGAACTGGACGAGATCGCTCGCGAGTATCCGCAAGTCTACGAGAATGCGCGTGGCATGGGCTTGTTACAAGGCGTGAAATGCGTGCTGCCGGTCGCTCAGGTACAGGCTGCGTGCGTTGCGGAAGGGTTGATGGCAATCACCGCCGGCGAGAACGTGTTGCGCCTTGCCCCGCCACTGGTGGTGACGGACGCGGATTTGGATGAGGCCATTATGATGCTGCGGCGTGCAACGCGGCGCGTTCTGCCTTCCACCGCCAAGGCTGCCGCGAAATGAGTGCCTCACTCAAACGCAAGGAAACGCAGTCAGCTGAGCAGTCGCAAGGGCTGCGGCATTTCCTCGATCTTCGTGACTTCGATGGCCCCACGTTGCGGCAGATCTTGGATGTCGCGGTGAACTACAAGCGAGCAGGAATCTCGTCCCGCCCGCTGGCCGGCAGAACGCTGGCGCTGATCTTCGAAAAGCCATCCACGCGGACGCGCGTATCGTTCGAGGTTGGCATGCGTCAACTGGGTGGCGATGTAATTGTGCTGTCGGCGCGAGACATGCAGAGCGGCCGTGGCGAAACTCCCGCTGACACCGCGCGCGTGCTGTCGCGTTATGTCGATGCGATCATGCTGCGCACCGATAATGTGGCGAAGCTCCATGAGCTGGCTCAATTCGCCACGGTGCCAGTCATCAATGGTCTGACCGATACGTCACATCCGTGCCAGCTTATGGCCGACGTGCTGACATTCGAAGAGCATCGGGGCCCGATCGCCGGGCAGGTGGTGGCGTGGTGTGGTGACGGCAACAACGTCGCGCGAAGTTGGATCGAGGCTGCCGTACGCTTTGGGTTTACTCTACGTCTGGCAACTCCGGATGAGTTGCGTCCGCCGGCGGCGCTGATAGCGTGGGCGCGGGCGCAGGGCGGACACGTCGAGCTCACCGATGACCCGGAGAGGGCAGTGACGGGCGCGCGCTGCGTGATCACAGATACGTGGGTATCCATGTCGGACGATCCGAACACCAATCGCCACAACACGCTGGCACCATACCGGGTTGACAGCACTCTGATGGCGAAGGCCGCATCAGACGCGATCTTCATGCACTGCCTGCCGGCGCATCGTGGCGAGGAGGTCACTGCCGACGTGATCGATGGGCCGCATTCTGTAGTGTTCGACGAGGCTGAGAACCGTCTGCACGCGCAAAAAGGGGTCTTGGCCTGGGTGCTTGGCGCGGTCAGGTAGCTGGCAAGCACAAAGCTCGTCGCGGCGCGGTGATATCTGGTTGGCCACGCGCCGACCGGCTCCCTCTTTGCTGCGCCGCAGCAAATCCCCATGTGGGTCCGGCCAAAAAGACGGGAGAATTGCCTGGTCATGAGATGGTCACGTGAGTTGCACACTGCCCGCCGCAGTCTGCGAACCGCGCTCAAGGCTGCGTCGGCCATCACGGCAGCCAACGCGCGCGCCGCTGTCCCATGGCCGATGGCCGTCGCGTCCAGTTCGGGACCGCTAACACAAGTTGCCGACTTCGGCAGCAATCCAGGCAGGTTGGCGATGTTCGTGCATCTGCCGCCGAAGCTGGCCACCGGTGCACCGCTGATCGTGCTATTGCATGGTTGCGGTCAGACTGCCACGACCTTTGCCGCAGACACGGGGTGGATGACCCTGGCTGATCGCCTCGGCGTTCCACTACTGCTCCCGGAACAGTCAGGCGAAAACAATCGAGGCCGCTGCTTCAATTGGTTCCAGCCTCTCCACGTGCGGCGTGGCTTTGGAGAAAGCCAGTCGATCCGCGAGATGGTGGCAACGGCGATCCAGCTATTCGCGTGTGACCCAGATCAGGTGTTCATCGCAGGCCTGTCCGCGGGCGGAGCCATGACGGCAGCACTGCTTGCGGCCTATCCCGACGTGTTCGCAGCAGGTGCCGTTGTTGCGGGTTTGCCCGTGGGCGCAGCGAGTTCAACCACGGAAGCACTCGCTAGGATGGCAGAGGCGGGCCCGGCCCGCTCGCGAGAAGATTGGGCAGAACAAGTCCGTGGCCTTGCCCCAGCAGCCTATGCTGGACGGTGGCCCCGTGTCTCGATCTGGCAGGGTTCGTCGGACGACGTCGTCGACCCTGGCAACGCCAAGCTGTTGGCGGAGCAGTGGTCAGCACTTCAAGGCTTGGAAAACTGCGCAACGACAGTCGTGGCCAAAGGCAAGGCGCGAACCATCTGGGGTTCTGCTGAACAACCCGCTATAGAGCTATGGATGCTGCCGGATCTGCCTCACCGCTGGCCGGACGGGGCAGTGGATCACGTCGCTAATTTTTGGGGTCTGGAGGCAGCTTAACCGAGCGGCAACGTCGCGCGCGCACCATGGCAAACCAGACCAGGGAGCGACTCATGTCTTCCTATGCAGGTCTGCAGACTGCCATCGTGGCGGCGAGCGACCTCGATTGGAGAAATCAGTTCCGCCAGACACTGCCGGAATGCGGCGTTCATCCGCTACTGGTAAGAAATGGCCCCGAAGCAGTTGAGCTCGCGCAATCCACTACGGCGCGCTTGGTTATCCTTGACGCCAGGCTAGCAGTTGCGGACGGGCTGTACGCATGCCGAAGCATTCGAGGGATCGCTGGATACGTTTCGGTTCCGATCATCCTGTTGATAGCTGCACGCGATACATCGACTCTCACCGCTGGAACGGAAGCGGGGGCCAGCCATTTCGTGAGATTACCGATATCCATTTATGCGCTGAAACAGGAGCTTTTGCCGCTGCTTGGCGCCAATTTGATGCAGCCCACTGCGTCCGCCGAATGGAAGCCGCGGAGTGAACCTCTCCCGCTATTCGGAGACGCTCGAGCCCTCATCGAGGGCCGCAATGTGCTTGAGCTCTACCGCCGTGCAGATCAACCGAGGATTTTGCGGCGCATCAAGCAGTACCGCTGATCATCAGCTCGTGTTGTGTAGTCATGGCCGGCCTCGCTTCCTCTGTCACGCCTGCTGGTAGGCTGATCCAAAAGATGCTTCCGCCAAGCTGGTTCTCCCTGTAGCCGATGTCGCCCCCCATAGCCTTTGCCAATCGTCGCGCCATAGCCAGGCCGATGCCATACCCTGGAATAGCGGTCTTTTCCGCACCTAAACGCTCGCCTCGCTTGAATAGCTTGTGCCGTTGAAGCGGTGAAATGCCGCAACCGGTATCCTTCACTTCAATTGTGATGCGTTCGAAATTGCCGGTCACTTCTATTGAGATCTCACCCTTTTCGGTGAACTTGATGGCGTTGCTGAGGAGGTTCAGAAGGATCTGCCGAAGGAGTTCGCCATCAGTGACGAATTGCTCGGGAGCGTCCACCTTAGATCCGTAGCGGAGGTCGAGGCCGCGCGCGGCGATTTCCAATTCGACGACGATGCAGCACTGATCGAGTAGTTCTACCAGATCCACTCGACTATTCTTCGGCGTGGGCACACGCAGCTCGATCTGCAGATAGTTCAGCACACGATCGATCACGCCTCGTAGGTGATTGCCCGCGTTCAAGATTGCGGACAGTCGCCTGGCATTGGCGGGGCTCTCCATGGGATCATCAACTAGATACTCTGCATTGCTCAGAATGCTTTGCAGCGGGGTACGGAACTCGTGGCTGACCATCGCCAAATAGTCGGATTTGTGTCGACTGTCCCGTTCAGCAATCTCTCGGCGATGTTGCTCTCGTCGCAACGCAATGACAGTTCCGAAGCCCATAAGAGCGAACGCTACGGAGCCCGCAAGCAATGCGGCCATCCAGCCTTGCGCTCCATCGGCTGCGTCAGCATAGGCCACGCCAACCCGTACAGTCAGCGGTAGATTATCGATCGGCCGTGTGGAGATACCGTGTCGTGCCTGATCGGTTATCGGTTCCACGGCCACGAAGCGGCCGATGTCATTCCGATCGAACGGCCGGGACATCAGCACCAGTCCGTCGTTGCGAACGAGGCTCACCGTCCCATGTGGCCCCAGCTGCAGCCCGTCGAGCAGGGTGCGGATGAAGCTAAGGCGCAGACCCGCGACGACCACACCCGCAAACGTGCCATCCGGGTGCGAAATGCGTCGGCTCAACGTAATGCCAGCATATTCGTCTTGGCCAAATGGGCGGCCCACGTACAGGCCGAGAGCAGGGTTGGCACGTTGTGCGCCAAAATAATCGCGGCCCTGCCATCCGGAACCACGGTCGAACAGCTCCGGTGACTCTATGACGCGGCCGTCTTCATCCAAAACGTTGATGAATGCTAGAGGCGTCAAGCTTGCGGCACGATCGAACAATGCGAGATTGCGCATCGTTTCGTTCCGCGCGGGCAAATCGGGCCGTTGCAAGCGCTCAATCGTAACCTGAAGCGCGTTGTCGAACTGCTGCATCATGCGCGATATGCTGAACGCGGCGGCACTTGCGGCATTGGAGGCCGCATTGTCGGCCCGCTGTAGCGTGGCCGAATGTATGGCAAGCACAACGGCAATGGACAAGGCACCGAAGCATACAGTTGCCAAGGGGAAGGCAATCAGCCATGCCCGTGTGCGCAATCGCGCCATCGAACGAAAAACCCCGAGCAGGGCAGTTGGCTGGCGCATACAATTTTTCCTTGTCACGCCGACCATGATAGGCACGGAAGTACTAGCTAACCGTTGACGCGAACCCCGCCCCGTAACCACGTCATGACTGCCGTCCTATCCTGGTCCGCGACTTATCGCCGAGGGATTCCATGCGGCTGCTGCTTGCAACGCTATCGCACGAAACCAATACATTCTCGCCGGTACCCACAAGGCTAGAGCGCTTCTGTCGCAATGGCACGACGCTACTCACCGGCGAGGCCGCCATCGATTTCTATCACGGCACTGGCACCTGCATGGGTGGATATCTTGCCGTCGCGGACGAAATTGGTGCCGAGGTCGTTGTTCCGCTCTGTGCCAGCGCGCCACCCAGCGGGCCAGTGGACAGCGAGGCCTACGAGACCTTCTGCCGCATGATCACCGACGCAGTCGCCCAGGGCGGCTTCGACGCGCTGTGGTTGGATCTGCACGGAGCCATGGTCACCGAACGCTTTGACGACGGCGAAGGCGAATTGCTGCGCCGCGTCCGAGCGATCGATCTGCATACGCCGCTCTGCGTCGCCTACGACATGCATGCGAATGTGTTCGACGCGATGGTCAGCAATGCGCAGGTCATTACCGGCTATCAGACCTATCCGCACGTAGACCAGAAGCAGACGGCAGAGCGCGCGGCTCGCGCCCTGCTACGGGTGATGCGTGGCGAGGTGAAGCCAACGTCGGCATGGGGCAATGCACCGATGCTGCCGCATGTGATGGCACAGGGCACTCACCAAGCGCCGAATAAGGACCTGCAAGCAATGTGTGCGGCGTGGGAAGCAAGCGGGCGCGCGCTCGCCGCCAGCCTATTTGTTGGGTTCCCGCATGCCGATGTGGCGATGGCTGGATTATCGGCGTTGGTAGTGACGGATAACGATCCGGACGCCGCTCAGGCCATGGTGAATGAGCTGCTCAGTGCTGCATGGCGGGCACGCCGTGAGTTTATGTTCGATATCGAGCCGTTGGAAGCATCGGTTCGCCGTGCCAAGGCGCTGGCCGCGCCCGGTCAGTTGCCCGTTGTGCTGCTGGACCACTACGACAACTGCGCGAGCGGCGGGACGATGGATACCACCGACACCTTACGTGAGATCATCCGGCAGGATCTCGATGATGTGGTATTCTTTGGCATCTATGATCCTGACGCGGTCGGTCAGGCGGTGGAGGCCGGCGTCGGAGCGACCATCACCCTCTCCATAGGAGCGAAATTGCCGATGCCGCAGTTGCCCGTGACGAGTTTCCCGCTGATCGTGACCGGCACTGTGCAAACGATCTCGTCCGGTGCATTCCGCCTGAAGGAAGGGCTGACGCCGGGGCTGCAGATTTATATGGGCCGCACCGTTGTGCTCGATACCGGCAAGGTACAGATCGGTACTGCTGTCACGCCACATCGAGCCGACCGCAAAGGAGATGCTGCAGGTTCTCGGCATCGATCCGGCACGCAAGAAGTACGTCGCGATCAAGAGCCGTGTGCACTGGCGCGCCGACCTTGGCAAGATCGCACGCGAGATCGTTGAATGTGCCGGCGTCGGCGTGTGCACTTCGGACTACGGGCAGTTGACCTTCAAGAAAGTGCGCCGGCCGGTGTTTCCGCTGGATCGCGACTTGAAATGGAACCAGCCAGCATAGACTGCTCGGGGAGGAAACAATGAAGGCTCTGACAGAGGAACAGGTAGATTCCTTTCGCTACAATGGATTCCTGTTCCCGATTCCCGCGCTAGCACCGGAGGAAATTGCGACGTGCCTCGCGGGATTGGAACGGCTAGAGACCAGTCTCGGCTGCGCTGTCGCGGATGCTGACGTGAAATGGCGGTCCCATGCTTACGCCCATTCGCCTTGGTTTAATGACCTGATTCGCCACCCACGCATCCTCGATGCGGTGGAGGACATCATCGGTCCGAATATCCTGGTCTGGACCAGCACTTTCTTCATAAAAGAACCCCACTCACCGACTTATGCAGCGTGGCATCAGGACGGCAGCTATTTTGGCCTGGAGCCAAAAGGGCAGGTCTGCGCCTGGGTCGCGTTGACTGACGCGACCCAGGAAGCCGGGTGCATGGAGCAACTGTCGTTCCATGGCACGCCGCGTCAGTATCACCACGCCGCGCTCGGACTGGCGAACAGCATCAACCGTGCTGGCCAGACGATTGTGGAGCCGTTCGACGATTCCACTCCGGTGGCAATGGCGCTGCCGGCTGGCTCATTCTCACTGCATCACGAGCTTGCAGTGCATCGCTCTGCGCCCAATTGCGCTGCGTATCGGCGCGTCGGGATCGGCTTGAATTACATCCCGACCCATGTGCGCGTGGACAGCCCGATCCGTTTGCAGGCAATGCTGGCTCGCGGCCAGGATACCTACGGCCATTTCGACCTGATCGATCCGCCATCGGCCGAACGCGACGAGGCGGCGCTGGCAGTCCACCAGGCGGTCAGTGATCGCTATCGTGCGAACTACCGCGTGCAGGTCGACCGCCACGCTGCACAATTCATCTGAAAGCATTAGGCCGGCGCCATCACCTTGGCAATTTCGCTGGTTGGAAGCGCAGGCGCATCCTCATGGAGGAAGCATGCCGTGGCGCGCTTCGGCGCCGTGCGGAACAGCGGCGGCGTTTCGGTCAGGCAGCGTGCCATCGCCTTTGGACAGCGATCGGCAAACCGGCACCCAGTATCCGTGATATCGCGTTCCGCCTGTGGCACTTCAGTGGCCCAGTCGCGCACCGTGCTGACGCGAGGGATTGAGCCAATCAACAGTTGCGTGTACGGATGCTGCGGCGACTTGACCACCAATTCAACGTCACCCGCTTCCGCCACGGCCGCCCGGTACAGCACCAATATATTGTCCGCGACCTGATAGGCAGTGGCCAAGTCGTGCGTGATGTACAGGATCGAGATACCCATCTCCTCATGCAGCTTCCGCAAGCTGCCGAGAATAGTGGCGCGCAACGATGCATCCACCATCGACACCGGTTCGTCGGCGACAATCAGCCTCGGCCGCAACAACAGTGCGCGTGCGACCATGATGCGCTGGCGTTGGCCACCCGATAACTGATGCGGATAGCGGCCAAGGATTTCACCAGGCTGCAGACCGACGGCTCGCAACGCCTCCTCGATCAAGAGGTGCCCTTTGGTCACGGATGGCGCGAGACGAAACTTCCGGAGCGGTGTCGTCAGCACATGGTCCACACGATAGAACGGATTGTAGACCTCGTATGGATCCTGGAAGATCGCCTGGACGTGCTGTCGGAAATCCCATCGCTCTGCAGCAGATAAGGCGTGCAGATCACGGCCCTTGAATAGAACCTCGCCGCTGGTTGGCCGGATCAGTCCCAACAGCAGCCGCGCCAGCGTCGTCTTGCCACTGCCGCTCTCGCCCACCACTGCCGTGACGCGCGGCTGATCGGGATCAATGGCGAAAGAGAGGCGCTCCAGTGCAACCTTGCGCTCCCGGCCGAGCACGCCGCCGGTAAATGCTTTCGTCACGTCGCGCAGTTCGACCAGCGCAGTCATGCGAAATGGCATGCGACGGTCGCGTCCGCGCCGATCGCACGCACCGCGGGCTTCTCGAGTTTGCAGCGTGCTTCGGCCCTTGGGCAACGCGGATGAAAGGCGCAGCCTGATGGCAGGTCGCGCAATAGCGGTGCGAGGCCGGGAATGCCTCGCAGTCCACCCTTATGGTCCAGCGACGGGAGGCTATCGATCAAAAGTTGCGTATAGGGATGGCGTGGCGCGGTGATGATCTCGTGGATCGGGGAAACCTCGACCAAGCGGCCGGCATACATGATCCCAAGCCGATCGACGAACTGCGCCATCAGCCCCATGTCGTGACCAACCAGGATCACCGCTGCACCTAGTTCAGCCTGCACCCTTCCGAGCGTTTCCATCACCTGACGCTGCACCACGACGTCGAGCGCACTAGTGGGTTCGTCGGCGATGATGACTTTGGGTCGCAGGCAAATCGCAATGGCGATGCAGGCGCGCTGTTTCATCCCACCGGAGAGTTCGTGGGGGTATTTGTCCGCAGTCTCGGGCGGCAAGCCGACTTGGCCCAACAACGATCGCACGCGTGCCGCCAGATCGCGCCGCGACAGGCGGGTGCCATGATCGGCAATTGCGTCACCGATTTGGTCGCGGATGCGCACTACCGGGTTGAGCGAATTCATCGAACCCTGTGGCACCATCGCGATGCCGGCCAGGCGGAGTTGACGGATCGCATCCGGGGAGAGTTGCGATAGCGAGACGTCGTCCAGATACACGTCGCCACCCTCGATGCGGCCAGGCGGCTTGATCATGCGAAGGACCGCCAACGCCATGGTCGATTTGCCAGAACCTGACTCGCCAGCCAGCCCAAATCTCTCATGCGGGTGCAGTGCAAAGCTGACATCGTCCACTGCGCACACTGCGCCCAAGGGATGATCATAGACGACACGGAGGCCATCAACCCGTAGCAGCGCGCTGTTCGACTGGCTCATACCACGCGCCGCAACCGCGGGTTGGCAATCTCGTCGAGACCTGCGGTGAGGAAGAACAGACCGAGGAACACCATGATGATGACGACGAGTGGCGCAGTCCACCACCACCACCATCCGTTGATGATCGCGGCATTGAAAAAGACCCAGTAAAGCGTCATGCCGAGTGTCGGTGATTCGACCGGGCCAAGACCGAGCACTTCGAGACCAATTGACGCCAGGATGGCGGCTGACACGCTACTTACCAATGTTGCTGCCAGATATGGCAACAGGTTCGGCATGAGTTCTTGGACGATGATCTCTGGGCCGCTCATACCGTTAAGCCGCGCGATCTCGACGTAGCCGCGTTCGCGCAACGTCAGTACCTGAGAGCGGATGGTGCGGGTTGGGTTAAGCCACGCAAGCGATGCGACCACGATCGCCATTTGATTCACTGTGAGGCTGCCCTTCAGCGACACCGCTATGATGATCAGCACCAGCAATCCGGGGATCGTCAGGCCGATATCGGCTATGCTGCGGATTGCGGTATCGATCAGCCCTCCGTAATAGGCAGCAGTGAACGCCAGAATGGCACCTATCGTCACGCCAAGGATGCCCGCAACGAAGCCGATCCACAGCGTCAAGGGCGTCCCTGCGACCATCACCGCCAGCAGGTCACGCCCTTGCCGATCGGTGCCGAACGGATAGTCCCAGGATGGTGGCTGCAACGCGGGAACGGAGAGCGGCTGGGCATTGTCGGTATCGACGGTGAACGCTCCGATCGCCATGAATAGGACGAGGATACCAAGCAGCATGAGGCCAACCACGAGCGAACGTTTGCGGCGCAAATAACCGATCATTGCTAGATACGCCGATACGAAATCCGTGGGTCCAGCCAAGGATAGACTATATCCAGCACGAACGTAGCAAACCCGAGTGCAACGATAACTGTGAACACGACCCCCTGAATGAGGAAGAAATCATTCTCCTCGATGGCCTGGAACAGCAGCGCCCCAATGCCTGGATACCCGAAGATTACTTCAACGAGCACTGCTCCTGACAGAATCTGCCCCAATGCCAAGGCTAGGCCAGTCGTCTGTGGCAGGATGGCATTCCGGATGCAGTATCGAGTGAAAATGGTGGCGCTGCGAAGGCCCTTGGCTTCGGCGAAGGTGACATAATCCTCCCCCATCGTGGTTACCATCATGCCTCGCATTGCCAGTGCCCAGCCGCCGACCGACACCAACACGATGGACAACGCCGGCAGAATGGCGTGGCGTAGAACATCAAAAACGAACGGCCCGCTCAACCCTGGCGAAGCACCGGCGCTGTAGCCACCAAATATCGGCAGCCATTGGAACTGGAAGGCGAACAGGTACATCAGCACCAGTCCCAGGAGGAAAAAAGGAATCGCATGGAGCGCCCATAGCGGCGGCATGAGCCATTGCATCCAGCGCGGGGCGCCAGGCCACGCGAGCAAAGCTCCAAGCAGCGTACCCACGGCAAAGGAAAACAGCGTTGTCAGACCAAGCAATCCGACAGTCCACGGCAATGCGTCACGGATCATGCCGACAACCGTGCGGGGATAGTTGGCGATCGAGTAGTTCAAGTCGCCATGCGCGACATCATCAATATAATTGAGATATTGCCGCCACAATGGCTTATTCAGCCCGAATTTCTGCTGGTACTCCTTTACCATGTCTTCGATTCCGGCATGCACGTAGCCGCCGAGCGATGCTTCCTCGAGCAGCTTCGCGCGTACCGGATCCTGCCCCGATAGCCTTGGCAGGAAGAAATTGAGGGTCGCCGCCAACCAGATGATCAGCAGGAAAACCCCGAAGCGCTTGACAACGTAGATCAGGCGAGGCCTACGCGGGCTGCACGTTCCACAGCACCATATTGTAAGTCAGGTGCCAGGAGGCGTTGTTGACGATAGGATTTTCTTCGGTTGCCCAATTCTTCCAGTACGTCGTGTTAAGCGGAATGCGGTGATAGTTCTGCACCAGTTGGACATCTGGCAGGTCAGGCAACCAGATCTCCATCGCGGCACGAAACAGTTCCTTGAGTTTCGCAATGTTGTTTGGATCCGTCGTGTAGACCTCGTCGACAATCTTGTCGTACTCTGGATTCTTCCATCGGCTGAAATTCACGGCATGTGCACCGGGCACCGCAATGCTCTGGCTCTGGTAGAGGCGCAACGTGTCATACGGTTCTCGGATGCTGCCACCGTGCCCGTAGATCGAGCCGACGAAATCGCCCTTCTGGAAACGATTGTCGAAGTCGGGGGGAAGCGCCAAGCTGGCGGTTACCCCGTGCCGCTTCAGCAGTTGCGACAACACAGGTCCAATCGCCGGCCCTGACGTGCCGAAGCCGATTATATCGAGGGTGAATGGCTTGCCGTCCGGCGTCTCCCACATGTTGTCATGCTTCTTGAAGCCTTTCTTCTCCAGCAGCGCGTCACCTTTCGCCGGGTTGAACTCAACGGTATTGTATTTCGCCAGCAAGTCCTTCACCACGTCGAAATACGGCAGCAACGGTTTGTACGGCGGCATCGGCAAGGTCGAGACCGTCTCGGCACCGAGGTAGCCGACTTCGATAATCTGCTGCCGATCGATGTAGTGGCTGATCGCCCAGCGTATATCCTTGTCGTCGAACGGCTTTACCTCGTTGTTGAGGTATAGCGATATTGGCCACCAATCGACGTAGCCCCATGGGGGCTTCTGTCCCGACCAAGTGGTGACCTTCGGGTTTTGCCGGATCACCGTTGTGAAGGTTGCAGGCTGGAGCGGCCCGCCAAAGTCTGCCTGATTGGTGATGTGCGCTTGCGCCGTCTGCTGTTCGGCCACCGTCGGCAGCCAGATGTTGCGCAAGATCTGCGGCATTGGCGCCAGTTTCTGATCGGCCGCCCACCAGGAATCCCGGCGGTCAAACACTTTCTGTTGCAGCGAGGACGCCACGATCTTCCACGGGCCCGTGGTCACCGGCCAGCCCTTCGTCAGGTCGAAATGTTTGAACGTCGTCCAGTCCTGTCCCTCGAAAATGTGCTTTGGCACGATGTATATGCCGATGTCGTACTTGTAGCTGGCGAAAAAGAAGAAGCGGGGTGAGGGAATCTTGAATTTCAGCACCACAGTGTTCGGATCAGGCGCGGTCGCTTCATCCAGCGCCTGATGAACGTCGGTACCCCATCTCACCTTGGGTCCAAGATCACGCAGGCTGTTCATGGTGAAGGCAACGTCTTCCGCGCTGAACGGCGTGCCATCGCTCCATTTGACACCGGAGCGCGTCTTGATCGTGAGCTGCTTGAAGTCGGGAGTGAACTGATAGCTCTCGGCCAGCCACATATACCACTTGTCAGCGAAAGCGCTGTAATAGGCGAGCGGCTCGTAGATCAGGTTCGGTCCATTCTGATGGTTTGAACCGATGGCATAGGGGTTCCACAGCTCGTAATCCACCCAGCGCCCATCGCGGCTGTTGATGCCGATGAGAGTCATGGTCTTGTTCCGGGGTATGTCGGCCAATTGAGCGTCCGCAACGCCTGCCGGGAGCATAGCCGCGGCAGCGACGGCCATTCCACCCTTGATCACCTCACGCCGGCTGGCGTGCGAACGCACTATCTCGCTGGTCATGGCCCTCCTCCCCCACTTTGGTGCCTCGCGGGTTCGTCAGCCAGCCCGCTTGCGCCTCCGGGTAGTGTCAGCGCGTAACGCGGGCCACTGTCAAGCCGATGACGCGATTGCTACTACGCCGCTGCATCGGGTTCCTTGCCGATCTCGCCCTTGATCAAGCCCAGCAGTATCCCGATGCCGGCCAGAAGCACGACGCCAGTCAGCACAAATGCGGCATCGAAGTTGCCAGTCGCGCGAACAACGTAGCCCGTGATGATGGGCGACACTACGCCAACCAGGTTGGAGCCCAGCGTAAACAAGGCGACCGCGGTACCAGCATCAACCGGCCGCCGCACCAGATCGTTGCAAAGGGCGGTGTTCAACGAAATGCCGTTGGCCAGGAATGTGACTGATATTGTCAATAACGCAACAATCAGCCACACCGAGGCAACCGAAGCGACCAAGGCTACCAGCGCGGCAGGCAAGTAGGAGAACGCCACAACCCACTTGCGTGCGCCGCCGCGCAGTGCCGTCACTGTAAAGATCCGATCGGATAGGCGTGCTAGCAGGATGCTGCCCACAACTGCCGTGCCGTAGATAATCGCGGTATACATCCCCGATCCAAAGATTGAGATGCCATGCTGCGTCTGCAAGAAATTTGGGAGCCAGCTCAGCAGCATATAGGCCTCATAGACGAAGCAGCCTGGCGCCAATGCGAGCGCCCATAGTGAGCGGCTGCGCAACAGGCCCCAAATATTTGCGCCGCCGGTCTGCTGCGCAGGCTTCGCCTCACGCTGCTGCAAGATAAAGTCACGCTCATCCGCAGGCAACCAACTTGCACGCTGCGGATCACGCATGAACAGCAGCCAGACGGTCACCCAAATAAGGCCCAACAGTCCCGTCAGCACGAAGGCCGCGCGCCAGCCGAAGTCGCGTACCACCCATCCGACGAACATCGCGCCGAATGCCGTGCCGAACCACTGCCCCAATGAGAGAGAGGCTATTGCGAAGCCATATTCGGGTCGGGGTGCCCAGGCGCGCACCGCCTGAGTGCCGATTGGGAAGTTCGCTGCCTCGCCGGCGCCCAGCCCGATGCGCGTGGCATAGAACGATGCAGGCCCCTTCACCAAGCTGGTGGCGATTGTGCAGAGTGACCAGAAGCCAACTGCCAGCCATCCCACCAACCGGTATCCCAGCCAATCGACCAACAGTCCAGCGGGTGCCAAACAGATGATGTAGGGCCATAGATGTGCAGAGAGCAGCCAGCCCAGGTCTGATGGCGAAAGGGAGAACTCTTTGGCCACCAGCCCCGCGGAAACCGACAGGTTAACGCGGTCGGTGTAGTTGACCATCGTCATGGTGAATAGCATGAGGTAGATAAAGAAGCGCCATTTTGACATCGGCATTCGAGCACCGGCGGCAGTTCTTGGGGCGCCTTCGACCTGAGTCGTGCTCATGCCGGTCTCTCCTGCTACGATTGTCGGCACGACTGCACGAAGCGCAGCCGATCGTCATTGATCTGAATCAATCGGTGGGACCTAGCGCGATGGTAATGGCGGCACCAAGAATGGAGTATTGTCCAGATGGCCAAATCTGCGTCACGCAGTTTCAAGTTTGCGGTGATCGGACTGGACCATCGACACATGTACGAGATGGCCGGACGGTTGCTCGAACTGGGTTGCGAATGCGTCGGCTATTGGACCGAGGGTGAACCACAGCCACTTGCCGGCTTTATCAAACGATATCCGAACATCCCACGCGTTATCGACCGGCGCCGCCTGCTGGAAGACCCCGCGGTGAAGCTGATCCTCACCGCTGCGATCAACAGCGACCGCGCTGCAATCGCCATCGAAGCGATGCAGCATGGCAAGGACGTGATGAGCGATAAGCCGGGTTGCACCACAATGGAACAACTCGACACGCTGCGCCGCACCGTTGCCGAGACCGGACGTATCTGGTCTGTGAACTATTCCGAGCGCTTCGAGGTTGCTGCTGTCACGCGCGCGATCGAACTTGTGCAGGCCGGCGCGATCGGCCGCGTGGTGCAGACCGTCGGGTTGGGCCCGCATAGGCTCAACCGACATCTGCGGCCCGCGTGGTTCTGTCAGAAGGAGAAATATGGCGGCGTGCTATGCGACGTAGCAAGCCATCAGGTCGAGCAGTTTCTGACGTTCACTGGTTCGACCGACGCCGAGGTCGTTGCTTCGTCGGTGGGGAACTTCGCCAATCCGAATGATCTCGGGCTGGAGGACTTTGGCGAGATGCTTCTACGCGGCGATCGCGGCCAGGGCTATATCCGCGTCGATTGGTACACGCCCGATGGTCTGGACAACTGGGGCGACGGACGCCTGACCATTCTTGGGATTGACGGTTATATTGAACTGCGTAAATACGTTGATATTGCCGGCCGTCCGGGCACCGACCATCTGTTCCTGGTGGACAACAAGGAAACCCGCTACATCGATTGCAGCAACGCTGGTCTGCCCTACGCTGCTAGTCTGGTCGCCGATGTGCTCGACCGCACTGAAACAACAATGCCGCAGGCGCATTGCTTCAAGGTCATGGAGATCGCGTTGAAGGCCGAAGCCATGGCGACGCGTCTGGGCAATCTGCGATGAGTTCGGAGATATCGGGTCGCAGTTATCGGCGCCGGCATCGGCGCTTCACATGTTGCAGCGTATCGGGCGAACGCGGGGCACTATGAGGTTGCCGTCGTGTGCGATCTGGATGCGGCGCGTGCCGCGCAGCTCGGCGCCCCCGTGGAAACCTCCTTCGAGGCGGTATTGCGGCGTGACGACATCGACCTGATCGACATCTGCCTGCCACCCTATTTGCACTTGCAAACGATCCAGCAGGCCCTGCAAGCCCGCAAACATGTGCTGTGTGAGAAGCCGCTGGTTGGCTCATTGGCAGATGTCGAGCGCATCAAGCAGTGGGCTGAGCAATCGGGCCGTGCCGTCGTGCCGGTCTATCAGTACCGTTACGGCAACGGACTGGCGCGGCTACGCCACCTGATCGCCAAGGGCATCGTCGGCAAGCCTCTGGTTGCCAGTATCGAGACGTACTGGAACCGTCAGCCAGCCTACTACGATGTAAAATGGCGAGGCCGAAAAGCCACTGAATTGGGCGGGGCGATTTTGGGCCATGCGATTCATGCCCACGATATGCTGACCTTCACGTTCGGCCCGGTACGTCGGGTGTTCGCTAAAATCGCTACCAGAGTGAATGCGATCGAAATGGAGGATTGCGCGGCGATCTGCTTTGAGATGACCTCTGGTGCTCTGGTCACCTCATCGGTGACGTTGGGAGCGGCCGAGGAACTCAGCAAGTTCCGCTTCTGCTTTGCCAACGTAACCGCAGAGAATGCAGGCGTGCCACCCTACCAGCCAGCCGAGGGCGACTGGCGTTTCACGCCGCGCAGCGACCTGGACATCGATGCAGCTTTGCGTGACTTCGCGCCTGGGCAGGAGAGCTTTGCAGGCTTGGTTGAGGCGCTGTATCCGGCACTTGAGGGCACGGGGCCATGGCCTCTAACGTTGCAGGATGCGTATAACTCGCTGGAGCTGGTATCGGCGATCTACTACAGTTCTGCGACCAATGCGCCGGTCGAATTGCCGCTCCCGCCGGACCATCCGACACGCGAAAGCTGGGCGGCCTGGCTTCCTTAGCGCTTGATGGGTATCGCTGCGCTCAGCCCGAATTCACGGTCACCATCCAGCATTTTTGACCATCTCCGCGGCCCGTCGCGCTAGACTACGTGCGGATTACCGGGAGGGACGTCATGCGCCGCGTTCTATGGCTGCTTGTGACATTGCTGAGCCTTGCGTGGGGCACGGCACATGCTGATCCGTTCAGCTTGCCCGGCCTCGAGTCCGACGCCGACGCATACCAAAGCACCCTGACATCGCATTTCCCCGCAGGCGGCACCCCTGCCGCCCGCAAGCAGGCGGAAGCGCAAGCTGCCGCCGCCATCAAGAAGCAGGACTGGGCGGCTGCCGTCGCTGCCTGGGAGAAGCGCATCGGCCAGCGTGACGCCACGCCGGAGCAGTGGCTGGCGCTCGCCGAGGCGCAAATGCATCGCACGCCACCCGACGCGAAGCATGCGCTCGAAGCCGCATGGGAGAATTTCGACGGGGTTGAGGCTGGGGAAAATCAGATCCCCGCGCTCATGTTGATGGCTGATGCGCTGAAGCTGCTCGATCGCCCGGCGCAGGCGATCCAGGCACTGGAAGCGGCCGCCGAGCTGACTCCTGACAACAAGGCCATCGTCGCAAAGCTCGATGAAACGCGACGTGCGACCGGCATCCTGGTTCGGCATGTCACGACTGAATCCGAGGCTGATCCTCCGCGCGCCTGTATCGACTTCACGGTCGCTCCTGCTCGGCGTGATGACTTCCATGCAGAGGACTGGGTGAAGCTGACGCCAGCAGTGCCAGGTGCTGCGGTCACCCGCGAAGGCGACCAGATTTGCGTGTCCGGCCTGCCATCCGGCGCAACAACACGCATAACGCTGCGCGCCGGCATGCCAGGCGAGGCAGGCCTCAGCCTGGTCAAGGACACCAGCCTCAATATCGCGATTGCGAATAGGCGGCCGCGCATCGACTTCGACACGCGTATGTTCCTGCTGCCACGCGGACAGACACCGGCGATCAGCCTCAGCACGGTCAACCTCTCCAGCGTCAAGCTGACCCTGTCGCGCCTTACTGAGCGCAATGTCGTCTCGTTCGTGCGTGAGTCACGCCTGGGCCAGCCGGTTGACACCTGGGACGCCGATAAGATCGGCGAGGAGAGCGGGCGTGTCGTCTGGCAAGGCAGCGCGGATATTCCGAACTGGGTTGCCAATCGCACTGCCCACACCGCACTGCCGATGCCTGATGCGTTGGCCGCGTCCGGCGCTGGCCTCTATGCGCTGGTGGCGCGTGCCGGCGATGGCACGCCCAACGCACAAGACGCAGTGCAGATGATCCTGCGCACGGACTTTGCCCCCACCGTGTGGCGCGGCGCTGACGGCCTGACCATCCAGGTGCGCAGCTATTCCGATGTGATGCCCCGCTCCGGTGTAACGCTGCGGCTGCTGGCGGAGAACAACGAAATCCTCGGCGAGACGACAACCGATGCCGACGGTGTCGGCCGCTTTGCCTCTCCATTGCTGCATGGCGATGGCGCCACCGCGGCGCGCGCGGTCGAGGTGCTGGGCGGTGACGATTACACCATGCTCGATCTGAGCAGCGCCGCATTCGATCTGTCGGATCGCGGCGTCACCGGGCTGCCGCATCCCGGGCCGCTGGATTCCTATATCTGGTTGGACCGCGGCATCTATCGGCCTGGGGAGACCGTCCAAATGATGGCGATCGTCCGCGATGACGCGGGCAAGCCTGCCGATATTCCGGTGCATGTCATCGTCAAGCGGCCCAACGGACAGGTGTATCTGGACACTACGCCGCCGCGTACACGGAGGCTTCGATCCATCTGCCAGTCGCGCTATCGGCGGGTGCGCCAGCGGGCAACTGGTCGATCGAGGTGAAGGCCGATCCGGGCATGCCTCCTATCGGCACGGCCGAATTCCGCGTTGACGCGTTTGTTCCTGATCGGATGGCGGTGGACATCGCTCCGAACTCCGGACCGATCGTCCCTGGTAAGCCATATTCGCTGCCAGTCACCGCACGGTTCCTGTACGGTGCCCCCGCAGCCGGACTGAGCGGCCAGGGTCAGATGCGCCTACTGATCAATCCGACGCCATTCCCGTCACTGGCCGGCTACTTCGTTGGCTTGATCAACGAGACCTATGCGCCGGACGCCAGCGAGCTCAACGTCCCGGACACCGACGAACAAGGGCATACCTCGGTTGCCATCGCCATTCCCCGCGCACCGGACACGACGCATGCGCTGAAGGCCTCAATCACTATTGGTGTGAATGATCCCTCTGGCCATGCGTCACTTGCGACCACTGAGATCCCGCTGCAGCCACCCGGCAACCTGATTGGGATCAAGCCGGATTTTGCCGATTTCGCCGTGGATGCGGGGACGGAGGCGGCGTTCGATATCGCCTCGGTCAATCCCACTGGCAACCGGGTCGCATTGAAGGCGAAGCTGCGGCTGGTGCGCGAACGGCCTGACTGGCGGCTCGTCATGCGCGGAAGCCTTGCTCGCTACGAGACCGTCTGGCGCGACGAACCGCTGGAGACGTCGGCAATCGCGATCCCGGTGGACAAGCCGTTCCATTATGCGAAGAAGTTGGACTTCGGGCGCTATCGGCTGGAAGTGCTCGAAGACAATGGCATGGCAGCCACGTCGATCCGATTCCGCTCCGGCTGGGTGTCGTCCGATAATCCTGACGTGCCGGATCAGGTCGATGTATCGGCTGACAAGAAAGCCTATGCGCCTGGCGATACGGCCCGTATCCACATCTCTCCACCGTTTGGCGGACAGGCGACGCTGTTGGTACTGACCGACCGCGTGCATCTGGTGCGTGACTTGGCAGTGCCGGAAGGCGGCACTGATGTCGATTTGCCGGTGTCCGCCGATTGGGGGCCAGGCGCCTACGTTACGATGCATGTGTTCCGTACTGCGGCCGATGCGAAATCTCGGCCAAGCCGCGCCATCGGATTGGCCTGGGTTGGCATCGATCCAGGTGTTCGCAAGCTGCCCGTGTCGTTCGATGTGCCCGACAAATATCCACCGCGTGCTCGCGCCACGATCAAGGTGCATGCAGCACCTGGTGCCTGGGTCAGCCTGGCAGCGGTGGACGAAGGCATCCTTCGTCTGACGCGCTTCGTTTCGCCCGATCCGACCAATCACTTTCTTGGGCGACGCAAACTTGGCCTCGACATCCGTGACGATTGGGGGCGCCTGATTGCTCCGCCCGACGGATCGGCCACCGTGCTGCGGCAAGGCGGCGACGAGGGTAGCTTCGTGCTGCCAGAAATCCCGCAAAAGACTGTGACGCTGTTCGATGTACCTGTGCAGGCCGGGCCGGACGGCGTCGCCGAACTGCCGCTGGACTTCCCCGACTTCAATGGGCGGGTGCGGCTGATGGCGGTAGCGTGGCACGGCACCAGCCTTGGTGCCGCGTCCACAGATGTATATGTGCGCGATCCATTGGTGGCCGAACCGTTGCTGCCGCGTTTCCTCGCGCCTGGCGATCAGGCGCGGATGACGCTGCTGCTGCAGAACCTGGAATTGCCGGCGGGCGAGCAAGCGGTCACCTTCTCGGTGAACGGTCCGCTCGAGATCAGCGGCGCGAAGCGATTGGCCGCAACGCTCGCGCCCAATGCGCAAGCACTACCGTTCACCACGCTGACCGCAACCGGTGCTGGCCGTGGAGTAATCCACCTTGACGTGCAGGGAACAGGCGGATTCCACATCCAGCGCGAGACCGCGATTCTTGTGCGTCCGGCACGCGGCACGACCACCATGGTCGCTGCCGGCGAACTGGCGCCGGGGGCAGAGATGCAGCTTGCCCCGCCACTCGATCAGTTCGTGGCCGGTACGTGGAAAGCTTCGGCCACGTTCGGTGGTGTCGTGCATTACGACGTGGCTGGGATGGTCGAGGCGCTCGACAGCTACCCGCTGTGGTGTCTGGAACAGGCGACCAGCCGAGGCTTCCCACTCGCGCTGTTGCAGAATGGGCCAGTCGCGGGGCCAGACCGTGCCGCGCGTCTGCAACAGGCGGTTGGTTTCGTGCTCGATCGCCAGCGCTTCGATGGCGGCTTCGGTCTCTGGTCTGCCTCGGAAGATGCCGAACCGTGGCTGTCGGTTTATGCTACCGAGTTTCTGATCCGCGCGCGCCAGGCAGATGCCGCGATCCCGGATCAGGCAATGATCGACGCGCAGAAATTCGTTGCCGGTGCAGCCGATGAACCGGGCGACAAGCCAGCCGATCTCGCCGCGCAGGCCTATCGGCTCTATGTGCTGGCGTTGGCTGGCCAGGGGCGCCCCGGCGCGGCTCGGGTCATGGCTGAACGCATCAACACACTACCGACGCCGCTCGCCAAGGCGCAATTGGGGGCGGCGCTGGCACTGGCGCATGATCAGCCGCGCGCGGAAGCAGCCTTCGCCGCAGCTCTGGCTGCGCCCGCTCGCAAGTGGTGGGACTTCGACTACGGCACAGCACTGCGCGATCAGGCTGCGATCGCCGTCCTGCTGAAGGAGGCAAACCTGCCGGGTGACCAACTGAAGAATCTGGTCGAGGCGATGCCTGGGGCTGACCTTTCGCCCGACACTTTGTCTACGCAGGAGCAGTCCTGGGCCGCAGCCGCGGGTGCGGTGCTGAGCCGGGGTGCAGCCCCCGCGCATGTCGCACTGGCTGGCAAGGATGTGCCGGAAGCGCCTACGGTGTCGGTGTCGCTCAGCGGCCCGATAACGGTGCACAATCTGTCGCAACAGGCGGTGTGGCGAGCTGTGTCGGTGACCGGCGTGCCGGCAGCGCCGTTGCCGGCGGCGCGATCCGGAATGCGGATCACCCGGCAGTTCAAGACGCTGGATGGTAAGCTTTTGGACCTCTATCACCTGAAGCAGAACGACGTGTTCGTCATTGTACTGGATGGCAAGGCCGAGGACGGGCAGCCGCATCGCGCCATGGTGCTACATGGTCTGCCCGCAGGCTGGGAGACCGCAGGCCGTATGAGCAGCGGCGACGTGCCGGGCATGTCCTGGCTTGGCAAGCTGACGGACACCGAGGCGCAACCCGCGGCGGACGATCGCTATGCCGCCGTGGTGGCGCTGACATCGGATCATCCAGACTTCCACCTGGCGGTGCGGGTTAGGGCAGTGACGCCGGGTACGTTCGAATTACCGGGGGCTGAGGTGGCCGACATGTATCGGCCGGCCGTGTTCGCCCGCCAGGCAGCGGGGCGGATTACGATCGTCGGAGCGGAATGAGGCTGCACCCTCTCCCTGACCCTCCCCCGCAAAGCGGGGGAGGGGATGATCGCATGGAATTCCCTCTCCCGCGAAGCGGGGCAGGGTTAGGGTGGGGGTCTATCCTGGTCGCCCTACCTTCGGTCTTTTTCCTATTATCCTTGCTCCCCATCACTCTCGATCGCGCCTTTCCGCCGAACCTGACTCGCCTCGCCTCTGTCGGCACCGAAGTCCTGGATCGCAACGACCGCCCGCTCGCCCTGATCCCCGCCTCCGGTGGCGTCTGGCGCTTTCGCGCCGACACCGAGCCGCCGCTCCTGACCAACCTGCTGATCGCGGTGGAGGATCGGCGCTTTTGGTACCACCCGGGTGTCGATCCAATCGCCCTGCTTCGCGCCACCGCTCAGCTTGTTCGCGCTGGCCGGGTCGTTTCGGGTGGCTCAACTCTCGCCATGCAGGCCGCGCGCCTGCTCGAGCCCCGACCGCGCACCCTCCGGTCCAAGCTGATCGAGATGGCGCGGGCGCTTCAGCTCGAACTTCGGTTCGGGCATCGAGGCGTGCTCGACATCTGGATGACCCTGGCGCCGTTCGGCGGCAATTTGGAAGGCGTGCGTGCTGGCTCGCTAGCTTGGTTCGGTGTGCCGCCGGAAGCGCTGGAGCCCGAGCAGGCCGCGCTGCTTGTTGCCATCCCTCGCCGGCCCGAGCGTCTGCGTCCTGATCGGCATCCCGCGGACGCGCGCGCGGTGCGCAATCGCGTGCTTGCTGTGGGGCTACATGCGCATCTGTTCGATGCGACCGATGAGCCGGTCCCGAGCGCGCGCGTCCCGCTGCCTCGCCATGCGCCCCAGCTTCTTGCTTCGCTGCCACACCAAGCGGTGGTCCGCACTACGCTGGATCTGCCGCTGCAGGCGGCGCTCGAGCGCCTGGGGCAACAGCGCCTGGAGACTTTGCCTGACCACGTCTCGCTCGCCATGCTGATCGCCGATGCGCGGACCAGAGAAGTCCTTGCTGTGTATCCCGGAGATTGGCGCGACCAGGAACGGTCCGGAGCGCTTGATCTCACGCAGGCGGTGCGCTCCCCTGGTTCGGCACTCAAGCCATTCATCTATGCGATGGCGTTTGCCGACGGCATCGCGGCACCGGACACCGTGCTGCCCGACCTGCCACGCCGGTTTGGCGGCTATGCCCCCGAGAACTTCGATCGCGGTTTCGCCGGCAGCATCACGGCGGGTGAAGCACTCCAGCGATCGCTGAACCTACCTGCGGTGACGCTGTTGGATCGCGTGGGGCCGCTGCGCTTCGCCGCCACGTTGCGTGCCGCCGGCTTTGCACTACGTCTGCCGCGGGGTGCTGATCCGTCGCTACCTCTCGCCCTTGGCGGTGACGGTGTCACATTGCGGCAGGCTGCCGCGCTATATGCCGCGCTGGCAACCGACGGTGCCGGCGGCCCGCTCCGTTTACTTGCCGATGCGCCTGAATCACATCCGGATTTCCTGCCAGCAACGGCCGTGCATCAGGTTGCCGATGTGCTGACGCGCCCCTTGCCTGATTTCGGGCCACGTGGAATCGCATGGAAGACCGGCACGAGCTGGGGCGGACGCGACGCCTGGGCATTGGGCTTTGACTTGCGTCATGTCGTTGCGGTGTGGATCGGGCGACCTGATGGCACACCGCTACCTGGCGCCACGGGCACTTCGCTCGCACTGCCACAGCTTTCCCGCGTGTTCGATCTGTTGCCAAAGGCCCCGCGCTCCATCCCGCCGAGACAGCAACAGCATCCGCAGCCAACACCAGTCGCGACCGACGCGCTGCATTTGCTGTTCCCGCCATCCGGAGCGGTTCTATCGGCTGACGGGCTGGTTACGATACGCGTGATGGGTGGGCGGCGCCCTCTGACTTTCCTGGTGGATGGCGCGCCGTTGCCGACGGACCGCATCCGGCGCGATGCTGCCTGGCTTCCCTCAGGCCCAGGCTTTTATCGCCTTACCGTGCTGGATGCTGATGGCGCGGCGGTGCGCGCTACGGTACAAGTGCGCGCGATACCATGATGCGTGCTTTCATACCGCTGGCGATCGCATTGCTGGGGCTCGCAGCCTGTGCGGCGGATCCGCCAGACCCATACGGCCCAGATGCGTCCGGCGTCTGCCCGCTGATCCGCGAAACGACGATGCCGATCGAAATGCATCGCAATATGCTGTTCGTCACGGTGCAGATCCAAGGCCAGCCGGTGAAACTGCTAGTCGATACTGGAGCAGAACGCACGCTGCTGACCGAGGACACTGTCCAGCGGCTCCATTTGCCGCGCGACTACACACACGCCACACGTACTTACGGCATTGGGGATGCAACAGCGGCATGGGATGCGTTGCTGCCGAAGGGCATGGTGCTCGGCAACGTGCAGTTCCCGGTTGATCGGGTGACAGTCGGTCGATTCGGCATCGCACACGTTGGCGGCGATGCGGCAGACGGCCTCTTGGGTGCCGACATATTACTGGCCTTCGATCTTGATCTCGATTTGCCGAAGCAGGAACTCACCCTGTATCGGGCGCGCCGGCAGTGTCCCAATGCAGCGCCGCCCTGGCAGGAACCCTATCTCAATGTGGCTGGCGTCACCACGCGGGCTGATCGGCTACTCGTGCCATTCGAGCTTGATGGTGTATCGGGCATGGCGGTCGTCGATACCGGTGCCCAGCTCAGCTCCGTCAGCGAACGCATGGCGGAACGGATGGGTGTAGCCGCCAATGTCTTGTCGAACGACCATACCGTGATGGCACACGGCGCGGCTCCCAACCAAATCGCTGTACCTGTTCATCGCTTCCGGGAGTTACGTGTTGGCCCTGCCGTGATCGAAGGACCGGCATTGCCTGTGGTGCCGATGACGGGAGGCATGGGCGACGCCTTGGTTGGGGCAGATTTCCTCAAAGGGCGCCGCACTTGGCTGTCGTACTCCACGCATCGCATTTTCGTTACTCCACTCGAGCACGGACCGTTGATTGCCGTTACAAATACGCTGAATTAGCGTGGAAGATACGTTCTGGCGTCTGTAACCGCTGGTCAGTATGGCAGAAGACAATTTTCCAGCCGAACAGCGTCGCATTTTGCTGCAATTGCATCATGCTGAGCGATTGAAGCCGGGCTCGATGGTGGAGGCTCGGTCGGAGCGGAAAGCTTCTTGCAAGGAAATTTTGCTCCCCTTGACCAGCGATGACGCTCAAGATTTTGATCGCTGATGACCACGCACTGCTGCGTCAGGGCCTTCGTCAGCTTCTTGGCGATGAGAACCCGGGGTACGAGTTCGTCGAAGCCGATGGTCTGGACTCGGCGCTTGATGCGCTGGCCGCAGGCCGCTGCGACCTATTGCTGATTGATCTCGGGATGCCTGGAATGGCGGGGGCGGAGAGCCTTCGTGCACTCAGGGAAGCCCATCCGGCCACCAAGGTCGCGGTGCTCACCGGTTCGGATGATCGAGCGACAATACTGGAGTGCCTGGGTGCCGGCGTGCACGGCTACATTTTGAAGTCGTCGCCGGTCGAAGAAATCCAACGCGCGCTTGCCACTATCCTTGCTGGCGGTGTCTACGTGGCGCCGACGCTGACACAAGTAGGCCCTGCGCAGGAGCCGCAGCAACCTCCCGAACCAGCTCGCGAAGCGCCTGCCGCGGAGCCAACAGTCGAATTGCCGCGCTTCACCACACGGCAACTCGACGTGTTGCGGCTGCTCGCCGAGGGACGTTCCACGAAGGATATTGCACGGAGCCTGGATTTAGGGCCGGGCACCGTGAAGATCCATTTGGCCGCCATCTTCCGGACCTTGAACGCACATAACCGCACCGAAGCCGTGGTGTTGGCGTCCAAGCTGAAGCTGTAGGACCGGGAGCTGCCTACCATCGGATACCCAGTGGCCGCCTCGGGGCCGGCCATGACGCTTAGAGCGAATGGGTCGCGGTCAGCGAGTAGTGGTATTACGCGCTGATGGCGAAGTTGACGTAGCACGCGGTCACGCGGCGACGAAGCGCTCCAGCCAGTGGATCGTGTACTCGCCGCGCTGGAACTCCGGCGCATCGACGATACGCTGATGAAGTGGGATGGTGGTCTGGATGCCCATGACTGCGAATTCGTCCAGCGCTCGCCTCATGCGATTGATCGCGTCCAGGCGCGTCGGCGCATGCACGATGAGCTTTGCCACGAGACTGTCATAGTAAGGCGGCACGAAGTAGCCAGCGTAGAGGGCCGAATCGACCCGCACGCCCAAGCCGCCTGGCGCATGAAAAGCTGTAATCAGCCCGGGTGTGGGGATGAAGGTCGCTGGGTCCTCAGCGGTGATGCGGCACTCAATCGCATGGCCGGAAAAGCGTATATCGCTTTGTCCATATCCAAGAGGTGCACCAGCGGCGATGCGAATCTGCTCGCGCACCAGATCGATGCCGCACACCATCTCGGTGACTGGGTGCTCCACTTGTAGTCTGGTGTTCATCTCGATGAACGCGAACTGGCCGTCCTGGTAAAGAAATTCCAGCGTGCCGGCATTGCGATAGCCGATCGATTCGAGCGCCGCCGTGGCCGTTGCACCCAGCTTGTCACGATCCATGGCGCTGAGCGCCGGTGAGCCAGCTTCTTCCAACAACTTCTGATGACGCCGCTGCAAACTGCAATCACGCTCGCCGAAATGCACCACGTGGCCGTAGTCATCCGCCATAATCTGCAATTCGACATGCCGCGGATGATCTAAATACTTTTCGATATACACCGCGTCGTTGCCGAACGCGGCGCGCGCCTCGGTCCGGGCGATGCGGAACGCGTCCTCCAACTCGGAGGGGTCACGCGCGACCTTCATGCCACGTCCACCGCCGCCGGCGGAGGCCTTGATCAACACGGGATACCCGATGCGGGCCACCACATCGCGTGCCTTGGCGATATCCGGCACGACGCCGTCAGAACCAGGCACCAGTGGCACGCCGAGCTTCGCCATCGTCTCCTTGGCAGCGATCTTGTCGCCCATCATTCGGATATGGTCTGGCGATGGACCGATGAATGTCAGGCCGTGCGCCTCGACCATTTCGGCGAAGCCGGCATTCTCTGACAGGAAGCCATATCCGGGATGGATCGCCTCGGCACCGGTGATCAGCGCGGCGGACAGGATCGCGGGAACGTTGAGATAGACTGTCCCTCGTAGGCGGCGGGCCGATGCAGACGCTTTCATCGGCCAACCGCACATGCATGGCGTCCGCGTCGGCGGTGGAATGCACCGCCACCGAGCGGTATACCCAGCTCGCGGCAGGCCCGCTGGATGCGAAGCGCGATCTCGCCGCGATTGGCGATGAGGATCTTCTGGAACATGCTACAAGCTGCCGGGCGCAGCCCGGTCATCACCCGTCATGGCGCGGTATGCCATCGCCACTGGGCTTGACCCTATGTGCGCTAACATAGGGGCGACGGCGTCCAAAGCATCGTCATGGCCGGGCGTGTCCCGGCCACCGGTAGCGGCACGTTGCCCGCATGTGTGGCAACCGCGCACAGGCTCCAGCCTGATGTGCCCGCAATCGGACATTCGTGCCGCTACGGGTGGCCGGGACACGCCCGGCCATGAAGGCTGCTTGGACGGCTCAGGAATGCATTTCGATCTTATGTTAGCGCCTATGGAGCTTGACGCGGTGGTTGGCCACGCCATCCACATCTTTTGTCGCAGCAGGCGGAAAAGACGTGGATGGTCGGCCTTCGCCGGCCACGACGAAATGAGGAGGCGCACCCTCATTCCAGGATCATCAGGACTTCGCCGTATTCGACCGGTGTGCTGTTCGCCACCAGGATGCGCGCGACCGTTCCGGCCTTGGGAGCCTTGATCTGATTGAACGTCTTCATCGCCTCGATCAGCAGCAGCGTCTGACCGGCGGTGACGGTTTGCCCGACGGTGACGAAAGGCGGCGAACCTGGTTCCGGTGACAGATAGGCAACGCCAACCATGGGGCTGGTGACTGCGCCAGGATGGCTTGCCTCATCAGCTGGAGGCGCTGCGACGGCGCCGGCAGCGGGCGCGGCCGCTATCGGCGCGATGGCGACTGCGGACCCCGTGCCGGCCCGCACGACGCGAATACGGCTGTCCTTCTCGGCAATCTCGATTTCGCTGAGGCCGGTCTCGGCAAGCACTGCGGCGAGTGCCCTTATCGCGTCGGGGTCGAACGGAATGCGGGTCATGCGTTGGCCTCGAGAATGATGTCCGCCATCGCGGTCAACGCCAGTGCGTAGCCGCGCACTCCAAGGCCGCAGATCACACCAACGGCGGCCTTCGAGACATAGGAATGGTGACGGAATTCCTCGCGGCGGTGAATGTTGGTGACATGCACCTCGATTACCGGCAGCTCGCTGGCGAGCAACGCATCCATGAGGGCGATCGACGTGGTGGTATAGCCGGCGGGGTTGATCACGATGCCCTGCGTGCGTCCGCGGCATTCCTGCACCCAGGAGACGAGCTCGCCCTCGCCATTGGTCTGGCGGAAGTCGATGGCGAGGCCAAGGCTGTCGGCTGTTTCAGCACAGAGTTGCTCCACATCGTCCAGTGTGGCGCTGCCGTAGAGATGCGGCTGGCGCAAGCCGAGCATGTTCATGTTCGGGCCATTCAGCACGGCAACGAGGGGCGGATTTGCGGATTGAGACATGCGACCGCGCGTAGCATAGGTGGGCGCAGGGGTCCAATTAGGCACCGTCCCCTATGGTCAACTTCCGCACGGTCCGGCACGCTGATTGCCATAAACCCAGTCCAATATTGCATTCTCGAAAGCACGCCGCCGATGATTCTGACGCCATCGCCGCCTCCCAAGCGCCAATTGCGATTCGGCGCCTTCATGAACGTGCCCAGCAGCCATCCGACCGGCTGGCGGCATCGAGATGCCATACCGGAGACCGATCTCAGCTTCGCGCATCTCGTTGAAATGGCGCGAATGGCCGAGCACGGCAAACTGGATGCGATGTTCTTTCAGGACAGCGTCGCGATTCCCGGCAGCGCCGGACTTTATGGTGGGAAGCCGTTCAATCCGCGCAGTGGCCGCCAGGCGCATATCGAACCGGTCAGCGCCATCGCCGGACTTGCCGCCGTGACAACGCACCTCGGCCTGATTTCGACCTGCACCGCCAGCTACAACGAGCCCTACAATGTGGCGCGTCGCTTCCTGACGATTGATCACATCAGCGGGGGCCGGGCTGGGTGGAATCTGGTGACCTCGCAGGCAGAAGACGAGGCAATGAACTTTGGCCTCGACGCGCACCTAGACCATTCGTTGCGCTACGAACGCGCGGCTGAATTTCACGATGTGGTGGTCGGTCTATGGGACAGTTGGGAGGACGACGCCTTCCTGCGGGATAAGGCAAGCGGCCTCTGGTTCGACCACACGAAGATGCACTTCCTCAATCATCGCGGGAAGCATTTTTCGGTGCGCGGTCCGCTGAACGTGGCGCGCTCGCCGCAAGGCCGGCCGGTGATTGCACAGGCGGGGTCTTCCGATGTTGGCATGGATCTGGCTGCGCGAACTGCCGACATGGTGTTCACCGCGCAGCCGACGATCAAGGACGGCCAAGCGTTTTGTACCGAGATGCGGACGCGGGCGGCGCACTTCGGCCGGGCACCGGATCATCTGCGCATTTTCCCAGGCCTGATGCCGATCGTCGGACGCACGGAAGCGGAAGCGCGCGACAAGTACGAGCAATTGCGCGAGCTCGTGGACGATGAGGTGGGCCTACGCGGGGTAGCCAGGCTGTGTGGCGGGCTGAACATCTACGACTATCCGCCTGATGGTCCTCTGCCGCCATTGCCGCCGAGCAATGCCGCTCGGGCACGACAACTGATGATTATCGAGATGGGCCGCCGGGGCATGACAATTCGTGAGATTGGCCGCGTGCTTGGCATGTCACAAGCTCACCGAGTGGCGTACGGCACGCCGAAGCAGCTTGCCGACGACATGCAGGAGTGGCTGGAGGCGGATGCGTGTGACGGCTTCAACCTGCTGTTCGCGCATTATCCGAAGCCGCTCGAGGAATTCGTGATGCTGGTCGTGCCGGAGCTGCAGCGCCGCGGTATTTTCCGTACTGAATATGAGGGCAATACGCTGCGCGCCAATCTCGGCGTGCCTGTACCACGCAACATGTTCGTCGGGGAATCGGTACATGCATAAGCGGCAACTGCACCTGGGCGGCTTCTTCAGCACGCCCGGCAACCATCTCGCCGGATGGCGGCATCCGAACGCTGTGCCCACCGCGGATATGGACTTTCGTATGTACGCCCATATCACGCGCGTGGTGGAAGACGCGAAGTTCGACACGATCTTCTTCCAGGATACCGCCGCGGTAAACGGCAGCCGCGCATTGGCCCGCGGCGATTACACGCGCTCGCGGATCAGCCGGATCGTCAAGCTGGAACCCACTGCGCTGCTTTGCGCGTTGGCGGCGGTGACGACGCATATCGGACTGATCGCAACGGCCACTACGACATATAACGAACCATACAATATCGCGCGGCGCTTCATGTCGATCGATCACATCAGTGGCGGGCGCGCGGGATGGAATCTGGTCACATCGCAGATCGAGGACGAGGCGCAGAACTTCGGCTACGCCGAACACGTCGACCACGCGAAGCGCTATGCGCGCGCCGCGGAATTTTACGATGTGGTGGTCGGACTGTGGGACAGTTTGGAAGATGGTGCGCTGCTTCGCGACAAGGCGAGCGGGATCTACATGGACCGCGACAGGGTGCATTTCCTCGACCATGCAGGCGAGCACTTCAAGGTTCGTGGGCCATTGAACATCACGCGCTCGCCGCAGGGACGGCCGGTGGTTGCCCAGGCCGGGTCATCCGAAGCTGGACGCGAACTGGCAGCGAAGACTGCCGATGTCGTGTTCACCGCGCAGACGCAGATTGACGAGGCGCGCGCGTTCTATGCCGACGTGAAGGGGCGTGCGGCACGGTACGGCCGCTCGCCGGATGAAATCCGCATCATGCCAGGCATTACGCCGGTGCTCGGCGCCACCGAAGCGGAGGCACGCGAGCGTTATGAGGAACTTCAGGAGCTGCTGCCAGACGACCTCGCGTTGCAGTCCATGTCGCATATCAGCGGCGGTCTGGACCTGTCGAAGTTTCCGCTCGATGGCCCGTTGCCCGAGCTTCCACCAAGCAATGCGGCGAAGGCACGTCAGGCTTTGGTGGTGCGCACCGCTCGCGAGCAGAATATGACCTTGCGCCAGATCGCGCGGCATACGGCGGCGGCAATGGGGCACCGCGTTCTGGTCGGCACGGCCGAATACATTGCGAGCGAGCTGGAGGCCTGGCTGAAAGCTGACGCGGCTGATGGGTTCAACGTGATCTGCAACTACTACCCTGGGCCATTGGAGGACTTTTGCCGTTTGGTGGTGCCGGAACTGCAGCGGCGCGGCGTGTTCCGGACCGAGTATTCCGGCAAAACGCTGCGTGAGCACCTGGGATTGCCGGTGCCGGAGAACCGCTACACGGCTCGACAACGGCAGGCGGCGGATTAGGGAAGAAGATGGGTTTCGCTGCGCTCAACCACATCCTGCGTGGTCATGGGTGGTTGTCGCGGCGAAAGCCGTCTTGCTCTGGCATTGCCGCGCCGTCCTCTCGTGCCCATAATTGAGACATGCAGACGGCAGTTAATCTCACGCTGAACGGCGAGGCTCACGCGTTTGATGGACCGATGACCGTCGCTGCACTGCTGGCGACGCTGGGGCTGGAAACCCGCAAGGTGGCGGTGGAGCGCAACGCGGAGATCGTCCCCCGCTCCGTCTACGCCGAGACCTGGCTGCAATCCGGCGATGCGTTGGAGATCGTGCATTTCATCGGTGGAGGCTGACGATGGACGGATCATTGCCCCAAGACGACACGTGGACGGTGGCCGGGCGCCGCTTCCGCTCACGGCTGATCGTCGGCACCGGACGCTACAAGGATCTGGAAGAGACTGGCGCCGCCATCGAGGCATCGGGCGCCGAGATTGTCACGGTCGCGGTTCGACGCGTGAATTTGTCGGACCCGAAGTCGCCGATGCTGCAGGATTACGTTGATCCGAAGAAGTACACCTATTTGCCGAACACAGCGGGCTGCCACACCGCCAATGAGGCAGTGCGGACGTTGCGGCTGGCGCGCGAAGCGGGCGGCTGGAATCTTGTGAAGCTGGAGGTGCTCGGACCGCCGCCGACGCTGTATCCGGACATGCCGGGCACGATGGAGGCTGCGGAAGCGCTGATCAAGGACGGCTTCGAGGTAATGGTCTATACGGCCGATGATCCGGTTGCCTGCAAGCGGCTGGAGGACATGGGCTGCGTCGCGATCATGCCGCTCGGCGCACCGATCGGCTCGGGGCTGGGCATCCAGAACGCGGCGATGATCTGGATGATCCGCGAGCAGACCAAGGTGCCGTTCCTGGTTGATGCCGGGGTGGGCACGGCGTCGGACGCAGCGATCGCGATGGAACTGGGATGCGACGCTGTGCTGCTGAACTCGGCGATCGCGCATGCGAAGGACCCGATCCGCATGGCGAAGGCGATGAAGCTGGCGATCGAGGCGGGGCGTCAGGCGTATCTCGCCGGGCGCATGCCAAGGCGGCTGGGGGCTGACCCGTCCAGTCCGCTGACCGGGCTCATTCGCTGACGACGTTCGTCTCCTACGCGCAGAATTTCGAGGATGTGATGCTGTGGCGCGCGCTTTCGGGAGTGCGCAACGGCTTCTACATCGACGTTGGTGCCGGCGATCCGGATCGGAACTCGGTCACCCGCGCGTTCTACGAACGGGGGTGGCACGGCATCAACCTGGATCCTGACCCCGCCTGCTTCGCCGCGCTTGCCGAGGGACGCGAGCGGGATGTCAATTTGCCTGTCGCGCTTGCCGACACTTTTGGGCGGCGGCGCTTTCATGCGGTATCGGTACCGGGGCTGTCGACGCTTTGCTCCGATATTGCTTTTCGCTATCGCGCCCACGGCTTGGTTGTGCAGCGGACAAAATCGAGGTCACCACGCTTGCCGACGTCTGTCGGCAATACGTGTATGGCGACGTACATTTTCTGAAGATCGACGTGGAGGGTGCCGAAGGCGCCGTGCTGCAGGGTGCCGACTTTGCCGCCTATCGGCCGTGGATCGTGCTGGCTGAGGCCACGGTGCCGCTCACGCAGGAGGAGAATTATGCCGGGTGGGAGCCCATTCTGGCAGCAGCGGACTATCAATTCGTCTGGTTCGACGGGCTGAACCGGTTCTATGTCGCGGCCGAACGGCACGCGGCGCTGTCGCCGCACTTCCGTGTGCCGCCGAACTGCTTCGACAGGTTCGTCGTCGTGGATCCAGAGAAGGAAGCGCTAGCGGCGGAGCTTCGAGTGGCGAAGGCAGCGCTGGAGGCGCGGGAGAGCGGTCCGCCGTCGGTGCCTGACCAGGCCTAGGATCCGGGGCTCTCTGTCCGCGGGGTTAGCCCGGCAAATGCCTGCAGTGTACCGACGTCCTTGATCACAACCAGGCTGCTCTGCGTCTCCACACCAAGCCGGCGCAGCGCGGCGAAGGCGCGGGAGAGGTTCTCCTGCGAACAGCCGATCTTGGCGGCAAGGAAGCGCTTCTCGTAGGGCAGTACGAAGCGCGCGGGGTTCGTCTCGGGTTCCGTGATCAAACTCAGCAAGAAGCCGGCGAGACGCTGGATCGAGGAACTTGTTTTCAGATTTGAAATCTCCGCAGTCACCTCGTGAAGGTCGCGCAACGCACGGTCCAGGAAAGCAGCGCTAACTGCCGGTTCATCACGAAATGTCGCAGTAATTTCAGCGGCCGGGACCAGCACCAACCGGGCAGAAGAGATCGTTCGTGCCCCAACCGGCGTCGGCAACCCCAGCAACGCGGCTGGTAGGCAGAGAGGCGCTGATGGCCCAAATACGTCTGTTGCGACTTCCGCCTTGCCGGGCTGGTGATGAAAAGTCGCTACGAAGCCGGCGATCAGGAAATGGAGGTCCTTGAGGTGCTCGCCCGGCCTGAACAAAATCTCATCGGGACCTGTTCGCTGGAGATCTCCGGCCTCGTTCAGGTAAGTCAATCGGGCAGCCGACAGATCGCCCAGGAGCGGCAGGCTCCGGAGCGTTTCGACACCCGGTCTCATTTCGGAGGTAGCACCTTGTTCATCCAGCGCCCTCTTTACGAAACGGCCTCTCGCTCCCTGCCAATCTGGCTGCGCGCACGCCAGACCGTCGAGGGGCATTCATCCGCTGTCGCATCGTGCGCCGCTCGCCAAAGAAACTCTTCGAGAGCGTGGATATACTCGCGATCGCAGTAAACCAGATCCAAGGCCTCTGCCATTTTTGCTTGATGGCTGCACGCCAGACATTGTCGCTGAGCCAGTCGAACCGAAATGGCAACGTAATCTTCAAGCGTCTCTGCGATGGTTTCCGTGACGCCCATCCGCTGGAGAATTGCCGCCGTATGTCGCCCGCGCATCAGCGGACCCGGCCAAGTGACGATTGGCAGGCCGTGCACCAACCCTTCCAACGTCGAGTTACCACCTGACCAACCGGGAGTATCGAGCACGATATCGCACTGCCCAATCGCCGTTATGAACACTTCGGTCGGTAGGCGCGGCAGAAAGATGCAATGCTCGGCTGCGTTCAGCCCGGCCGCAGTAAAGGCCCGGTTTAGTCGATTGCGAAACTCCTCGGTAATTCGCCGTTCCAAGCCGAATTCTATAAAGGCAAATTGGCAGTCGCCGACCTCACGAGCAATGAGCGCGTAGATTTCATCGTATTGAGGCAGGTACTTGAACAACGATTGGCCGGACCAGTAGACGGTCGAACCGGGGCGCAATCCAAGCTGTTCGCGCTCGACGGCCACCGGGTCTATCTCTAATGGCTCGTAGTATAGTCCAAGGTTCGGCAGTCGGATCAGACGCTCCGTGTAGTGCTCGTCTGCATCTAGCGGTTCCATCAATGCGCTGCTCAGGAAGTAGTCTATCGTTGGATAGCCACTGGTATTCGGATGCCCCCAGGACATGCACTGGACGGGCGCCAGGCGATGTGCGGCGAGTTGCGCGGCACCAGGATCCATGCCGATGTCGGGATAAATCAGGACATGGGGAGCATCCTTGGCGATTTCATCGCGCCACTGATCGGTTGAAAGAGGCCCCTGGACGAACCGATCGCACAATTCACGGGCGATCTCTGTCTGGCGATCCTGAAGCTTCTCCGTATGGTAACCGAAGATCTGGAACCTCTCGCGGTCAAGTTGCGCCAGCCATCCCTTGATCAGCAGCTTCCATACGGTGTGATGGCGGAAAAGCCCGGCGACCACGCCAATCCGGACCTTCTCACCGGGAGCCGGAGGTGGCGTCAGCGGCAGGGCGGGATAGCGCTGTGCGACGGCCTCGCACATCAATGTCCCGTAGAGACTCTGCAGTTCTCGATCGTTGCGCCCTTGATAGGGGAGGTAGAAGGGTTGGCTCGACCCAACCGCGGCGGCCAAATCGCCTTGAATGCGTCCCGCGGCGAATTCGTCGTGCAGACGGATCAGGCAGTCGCGATAACCCTCGCGGCATAGACCAACTTCGCTCGCGTCGCGATAGACAATCGGCAGGTGTGCCATGCACAAGCGTAGCCGGACGGCTGCCAGCGTCAGGGTCGGCATCAAGCAGCGCGCTCCAGATAAGCCCGCGCCTTGTCTCTCTGTAACAGGCTTTCAGATGCTGTCGCGAGCTTCAGCAGGGCATCGACATTCTCTGGCTTGAGCGCCAGCACACGTTCGAAACGGAGGGAGGCTGCGTCGAACCGACCTTGTTTGGCGAGCGCCGTGCCGTAATTGAGATGCGCATCGACGTAGTCCCGCCGTAGCGCGAGTGCCTGTTCAAAGCGGGCGATCGCCTCCTCGACCTTATCCTGGTCCATCAGCATGACGCCGAGATTGTTGTGCATCTCGGCGTCTTCCGGGCGCAGTGCCAGCGCGCGACGGAGGCAAGCGATGGCCTCCTCGGGCTCGCCCATTTCCAGTTTCACGACACCGAGAAGGGAATGTGCGTCGGCGAAGTTCGGATTAAGCTCCAGAGAGCGGCGAAGGTGTTCGGCTGCTTCCTCCTGGCGGCGGAGGCCACGCAATGTCATTGCCAGGTTGCGATGGGTCTCCGGATCGTCTGGCCGGATGGTCAGTGACTTGTTGAAATGCTCTAGCGCCTCCTCGGACCGCCCGCAGTTTTGCAGCGCCGCTGCGAGATGGGCATGTGCTTCAGCGTCATTTGGTTCGCGGAGCAACGCCAGCTCGATCAGATCAACCGCTCGCGCGTGTTCCTGGCGGCGGAATGCGATCACGCCCAGGAGATGCAGACAGGTTGTGTGATGCGGCTCCGAATGGAGAAGCTGCCGGACAATCCCTTCCGCTTCGGCGAGCTGCCCAGCCTGCAAATGGCTCTGTGCGATGGTGAATGCATCCGCGACCGTCGTAGACATGATGGTCACCGTCGCGCTGCGAGCTGGCTTGTCGCCAGTTCAGCGAAAGGAATCCAGTTTGCCGCTGAGATGAGCTGCGCATAGAGCGGCAGCAACCAGTTGTGCGATCGCAAGCCGAGCAGCACGTCGTCTGGCATCGCCGCAAGCAGGCTACGGTCGACAGTTCTGAACCCGTTGATGCTCACTGATCCGCCGCCTTGCACCTCGATGTTTGCCGCCTGCGGCTGCAGGACGCCGGTGCCTTCGAGAGCGGCGCCGAACGCGATACTCTCTTTCAGGCTGGCCTCGCAGGCCTCGCAAAACGCAGTCGCGTCGCTCACGAGGCTGGCGGGCTCGCCGTCCTCAAAGAAGGGGTCACCCGTTGTCGGGCTGATGCAGGCGGCATCGGCCTCGATGCCCAGCTCCCTTCTTCCGCCGTCACCTTCGATCATGGCAAAGGGAAATGCACGGGCCACGGACGGGACATAGGCTCCGGGTCTCCAAGCACCGAATTCGTTGATGAACAGGTTCCATCCATCGCGAACACCGAGCAGCACCACCGGCACTGGGGGCGATTCATCGGTGAACACAATTGGATAGCTGCGTGCCGCCGGCTCGAACTCATCGATGCCAATCGGCATAACGGCAGCACCGGCGCAGTAACCGAAGCCGCTGCCGCGATTCAGCCTGAACGTGGCGTGCGGATCCGGACTTAGCGGCATGACGTTGCTGTGGAACATTCGTAGCCGCTGCGTCAGAAGAGCAGGGTCAGAGGTTTCGCTCACGTCAGCACCGGTGGAGAAGGAGAGATGACACAATCGTGGAGGATTGTGCTGCCGCCATCTGGTAGGCCGCGTTCAGTAGCAAAGCGCCTGAGTTCACGGTGGACAGCTCTGTGGTCGCACCCTGGCGCCTTCGGCACGTACTGCACGACGTTCCCGCGCCAGTCGTTCCTGCCAATGAAGAAGCAATCGAGGCCGTGTAGTCGCGCCACTTCTGTCTGTGCCTCCGCCATCGATTGTGTATCTCGGTTGTCGGCGAAATCCGGCCAGTTGGTTGCAAGACAGCCGTCTCGGTTCAAGGACGCGAGACAACGCTGCCAGAACTCGGTGCCGAACGGCGTAGAGCCACGTGCGTCGTATTGGTCCACGAGGATGACATCGAACCCTTGATTCGCATGCGCGAGAAAGTTCTGACCGGGTTCGACGAGTACTTCCTGATCGAGATAGAACCAGCGGCGCGCGATATCCACAATGCCGTTGTCGTTATCCACCAGCGTCATCGCACATTCTGGGAGGTGAGCGCGAACGAAGCGCCACATCCCCGCGCCACCGACGCCCAGCAACAATGCGCTTGCCGGCCTATCGCATAAGGCAAAGGCAAGCGACATCAGTTGCTCATAGTGAAAAACCAGGCGTGCCGGATAGATCAGGTCCATGCCCGACAGCATGGCAGCCCTGCTTCCTGATCGGGCGCGGACGGTCGAGACGGGACCAAATCCGCCCAGGATGCGGTAATGCTCCGGCCCCTTGTCGAGATCGACGACGAACACGGGCGCCCCGAAATCTTGCGCGTCGGACAAAGACGCGAATTCGCGCGTCGGCGCCGTGGGCCTTGTGGATCAGGTGGCGCTGGTAATCGTGATCCCCGGGTTGTCCAGGAGTAGATGGGTCGCTGCCACTGGAGGCGCTCCCGCCGGCATCGCTGGCACCCTGCCAGACCTAGGACGGGGCCGGCAGCGGACTGAGTGGGGGCCTCCGCCGAGGCGTCCGATGCAGGAGGCATGCTTATCCCACTTATAGCAGACCGCCATGTAAGGTAGCCAATTGCCGATTTGCAAGAGACAATCTAGTAGATTGGCATTTATCAATCGTTCGATTGTAATTGACGGAGCCTGAATATGTCCGTTACGGCCTTGTAGCTGAGGTTCGGAACGGGCTAAGCGCTAACTGAAGCGCGGGGGCCAAATGCTTTCGAGGAGAGCGGGACGATGGCGACGAGTTACCTGGAACGGTGCTAACGCAAACTGGGGCTTCAACAACTGGGGATTTTTCGGTGTCCCGAATGGCAGCACTAACAATGCAGTCATTAACAACGGCAACGTCAGCCTGAATATAAACGCAAGCCTCAATGCCCTGACCGTCAGCGGCACGGGAATACTATCGCTCAATCAGCCTAACTTTACGCTCAACGTAAACGGCAGCAATGGCACGACAACCTTTAGCGGTGGCAACATTAACATCAGTGCCGCCGCGACGCTGGGCTCTACAAACTTCAACATGTCTGGCGGTACGTTCGCGGAATCGGCCGGCAATCTGAACGTCACCAGCCAGCTCAATATCAGTGGCGGCACCTTCAATCAGTCGGGTGGCGCAGTCACGGTGGGCGCGGCAGCATTCACCGGCGGCACGGACACGATCGGAAGCACGTTCAGCGCCACTACCCTGAACGTTGGCACGAACAACGGTGCGAGCCAGACGCTGACCATCGGCTCCGGCGGCAAGGTCACGGTCTCGGGCCTGACCACGGTCCAGAACAGCAACAGCGCCTCCACGTCCAGCAAGATCGCACTCTCGGGCGGGACCCTGACCATCACTGGCGGCCTGATCTTCGGCGCCGGGACGGCCAATCAGGGCAGCGTGTCCGGCTTCGGCGCCGTCAATGGCGCAGGCAGCATCAACGGCAACGGTTCGATCAATGCCAGCGGCGGCACGCTGACAGTCGCCAGCACGATCAACAACAGCGTCAAGCTGGTAATTGACGGGACCAAAGCCTCGGATCTGCTGATAAACGGAACAGCAACGGCGGGCAGCGCTGTAACGATCAACAGCAGCAATCAGACGCTGGAAATCGGCACTGTTGGCAACCTGACCATCACGCCTGCGGAGAACATAACCAACGGCGCGATCAAACTGGACGGCGGCAAGCTGACCGATTCCACGGGCATCAATGTGACCTCGGCCAATCTCTCAGGTCTTGGCACAGTCGGCGGGTTGCTCACCGGTAACGGTATTGTGCTGGCAACTGGCGGCAAGCTCGACCTGACCAGCAATCTTTCCAGCACAACGCTCAGCTTCGAGACTGCCAACAGTGCCGCGTCTGTTCTGCAGTTGGACGGGACGACTGCCGGCGGCAACAAATTCACCTTCCTTGGCAATGCTGGCGAGGTCGCCTTCAACAACAGCGCTACCGTCACCGAAAACATCGCCGGTCTGAATGTCGGCTCGTCGGCGACCATTGCGACCAATTTCGTTGACCTCCTGGGCAACTTCACCATCAGCGGAAGCAATGCCCATACCGGGTCGTCCGGGACGATCACACTCCTAAACGGCGGGGTGACGGACACGCTGACCCTCAGTGGAATTACCAACGCCAGTGGGACTTGGTTTGTTGACGCCGTGGCGTCGGGTGGCAGCACCGAGGTGTTCCTCAGCACCGCGGTCTGCTTCGCCGCCGGCACACGGGTCCTGACAGCGACCGGCGAGCGCGTCGTCGAGAGCCTGCTGCAGAGCGACATCGTCCTGACCCTTGCCGATGGCGAACTTAGCGCGCGCGCGGTTAAGTGGGTCGGGCGGCGGCGGATCGACCTCACCGCGCATCCGCGCCCGGAGACGGTCGCGCCCATCCGTATCCGGCGCGGCGCGTTCGCCGACAATATGCCGCACACCGATCTGCTGGTGTCGCCGGATCACGCCATCTTCGTCGATGGCAAGCTGATATGCGCCCGCCAGCTAGTGAACGGCACGACCATCCGGCAGGAGCAGGATTGGACCTCGGTGGACTACTACCACGTCGAGCTCGATGCGCACGCCATTCTGCTCGCCGAAGGCCTGCCGGCGGAAAGCTACCTCGACACCGGCAACCGCGGCTTCTTCGGCAACTCGGATGCACCGCTTACACTGCATCCCGATCTGACCGACGAAAGCGACTACCCGGAGCGCGAGGTCGGATCCTGTGCGCCGTTCGTCTCGGACGAGGCTGATGTCCGGCCGGTGTGGCAACGCCTGGCAGATCGTGCGGCGGCGCTGGGGCAGCCGGTGCCACAGGTCGAAACCACCACCGATCCAGCTCCCTGCCTGATTGCCAAGGGGCGCACGGTGAAGCCGATGTACGGCGATAACGGCCTCTACATTTTCGCGCTGCCGAAGGGTGCGACCGAGGTGCGGCTGGTCTCCCGTTCCGCCGCGCCGACCGATGTGCGGCCGTGGCTGGAAGATCGCCGCCGCCTCGGGCTCTACGTCGAGCGTATCGTGCTGCGCGATGCGGACGATGTGCGCGAGGTGCCGGTGGACCATCCCGGCCTGTCCCAGGGCTGGTGGGCGGTCGAGTCGGGCGACGCCAGGCTGGCGCGATGGACGGACGGAAACGCTATGCTGCCACTGCCCGAGATGGCCGGTCCGACCATGCTTGAGGTCCGTGCCGGCAGTGTCGGGCTCCTCTATCCGGTGCAGCCAGAGCGCGAGGTCCGCGCCGCCTGACATGGCGTTGCGAAGGCGGAGGGAAGCTGGCTCACGCAGCCAGCACCCCCAGCCGCCGCAGCACAGGCAGTCGCCGCTCCAGGATAGTGGCGATCGCCTCCGACATCATGCGCGACGCCTCGACGGGGTCGCTCACCGGCTGCCCGTCGCGCTGCATGCCGCGTCCACTGCGGCCGAGCGTTGCCAGAAGCTCCGCCGCCAGCGGCTGAACTTCCGCCGCCTTCCCAGCGAGCAGCTCACCGACAACGAGCGTCTCCAATGGCTCCGAGGGGAAGGCCGACCCGAGAACCGGTGCGGCCAATTGGGTCAGCTCTCCCGCATTTCGGTTGGCGGCAGCAATCACTGCGTTAAGCCGCCGCGTTGCGTCTCGCCCCGTGGCCGTACCACCATCGGGCAGCGCTGGATGCACGTAGCCGCCGGCAACAAGTAGCGTGAAAGCCTGCATCAGTTCGAGCAGAGAGCGTTCCCCTAGTGCCGGCGACTGTCGTGCCTGACCGATGCTGAGGGGCCCGGTATCCAGGATGGACAGCAACGGGTCGTAGACGGCCGGCAATCCGGTGACGTTGCCGATGGGGGTTGGGAAGGTGATGCCGCCCTCCGGCACCTGCCGACCCAACCCGATCAGCGTCATGCCCTCAATCAAGGACTGCTGCTCGGGGGCCGGCATCGGCGCCACGCCGCGACGAAACAAATCGCGGCGGAAAGTTTGGGCACAGCCGATGTCCCGCAAGGTTTCTCGCAGCACCGGATCTCGCGTCTCCGCCAACAATGGCACCACATTGGCGGGGACAGAGATATTGTCGATGTTCTCCGCCAAGGTCGCACTGCCGATGTAACGGCATTTGGCCTCCGCGAGTTCGGCCGCGATGTCGGCGAACATCAGCGGATGCCAGTCCTGGTTCAGGTACTCATGCGCGATGTAGCGAGCATCCTGCTTGCGAATGTCCTGTAGCCGGCTCTCCAACGTTGTGTGGGCCTGGAAGAAGGCAGCGCCTGCCAGCTTCAGCCGATCGACGAAATCCAACACGCCTGGCACTGCAAGGTCGGTGCGTTCCGGACTGGCGAGGGTCAGCATCCGCATCAGCGCGCGCACCGGGACCATGGCGGCCCAGCCGGTGGTAACGTTGTAGCTGAGATAGGTAAGGCCGCCGGGCTTCAGCTTCCGCGCGATGGCGCTGATCAGGTGGTGCCGGTTCTCTGGCGAAATCCAACTCAGCACACCATGCGAGACCATCATGTCGAAATCCGGCATCTCGCCGGGTGGCGTGTTGGCTAGGTCAGCGAATGAGGTTTCGGTAAAATGCGCGTTGGTCAGCCCTGCCCTCGCCGCGATACCACGGGCAAATTCAACGTGTGCGGGATTGAAGTCGAAGCCCCAGACATCGGCGTGGGGGCAGGTCGCGGCAACGATCAGGGCTGTGAACCCATTGCCGCACCCCAAGTCAGCGTAGCTGAACGGCTTGGTCAGATCAGGCGGGCGGTGGCCGAGCAACAGGCTGGACATGGCAAGCCAAGCCGGCGTGATCTCCCGATAGAAATTGGCGGTGTAGACCACGTCGGTGACGTAACCATCGTCCCATTTGGCCATGGCGGGCGGTCCCCCAGATGCGCGGCGTCAGGTAACAGGCACGAGCTGGGGGGAGCAAGGAAGGGTCGGGGCTTTGCCCCGAACCCCACCAAGGAGCTCTGCTCCTTGGAACCTCGCTAAGGGCATAGCCCTTAGAACCCATTTTGTCTGGCGTCGGGAGGGGCGCCAGGGGGCGGAGGCCCCTGGCGGGCAACAGGGCGGAGTACTGAGCATTCCTTACTCCGGCAGCTTCAGCGCCGTCTGATCCACATAGGGCTTCATCAGTTCGTCGGCCTGCTTTTGTGCGGCGGCCATGGCGTCCTCAGGAGTGGCCTTGCCGGACAGCACCGCCTGCACCCCATCTTCCAGAGCCTTGCGCACGGCGACCGTGTTGTAGGTGGCGAACCAGCCGCGCGCGTAGGCGAGCTGGTCCAGTGCCACTTTCGCATCTGGATGTTCGGCCATGTAGGACTTCATGTCAGGCAGATCGTAGGCGGCAATACGCGGCGCGAAGTAGCCGGTGAAGCGGCTCCAGCCGCTGGCGATTTCGGGACTGACCAGCCAGTTGATCAGCGTCCACGCCGCCGCCTGGCGCTCTGGTGAATTGCCGCGAGGAATGATCAGGCTGGCGCCCCCAATGGGAGCCGCATTCACCAGGGCGCGCGGCATGAACGCGGTGCGGAACGGCGTCTTCATGTTGTCGCGCACGAAGGACAATGCGCCGGTTGACAGCACCATCATCGCGGTACGACCTTGGAAGAAGGCGGTCGTCACGGCATTCGCGTCGGTCACGCCCTCGGGCATCACGTGCCATTTGTGGACGAAGGCATCGATCAGCCGCACCGCGCCGATCGTGGTCGGCGCGGTGTAGTAGACCTCGCCGCCGTAACCTGGGTTGTAGTACTCGCCGCCATTCGACATGGCGAGGCCGCTGGTGATCCAGCCGAGATAGTCATAGGTGCCAGGAAACATCAGGCCCCAGCGCGTCGTGGTGGTGCCGTCGTGTTTAGTCAACTTGCGCAGGTCGTCGACCCAGTCCTGCCAGGTGACCGGCGGCTTGTCCGGGTCCAAACCAGCTTCCTTGAACGCATCCACACTATAATAGAGTAGCGGCGTGGAGTTCTGGAACGGCACGCCATAGACGTGGCCCTGTTCTACCGCGTTGATTTTCAGCGCCGGCCAGAACTGCGCCATGAACTGATCGGCGGTCTTGCCGTCCTTGGCGATCAGGTTATCGAGGGAGATGGCATCGTTGTTGATGGCGTATTCGCGAATGAAGTTGGCGCTCATGATCACGGCGCCTGGCGGATGGCCGGCCTGGATCGCCGCACGCGTCTTCAGGTTGGTATCGTCATAGCTGCCGGTATAGACAGCGGTAACGTTGATGTCGGGGTGCTCCTTGTCGAACTGGGCGATCAGCCGGGTCATCTCGACAGCGAGCTTGCCTTGCACCGGGACCGGGAAGAACAGGTCGAGGTCGGTTGCAGCTTTGGCGTTGCCAGCCACGCCCATTGCCGCAATGGCCAGTGCAACGAGGCCGGTTCGGCGACGTGGCCAACTCGTCGCGGGATTGCTTCGCTTCGCTCGCAATGACAGGAAGCGTGACAGGTGCATCGGTGACTCCCCTTTGTTACTTGATGCCGGAAAACGTGAAGCTGGAGACGAACTGGCGCTGGAAGACGAGGAAGATCGCCAGCAATGGTGCGGCGACGAAGAAAGTGCCCGCGGCGATCACGCCCCATTCGGAGCCTGCCTCGGCGCCCGAGGTGAACGATGCCAATCCTACCGTCAGCACCTGGGTGGATGGTGATGACGTCGCCATCAATGGCCAGAGGAACTCGTTCCAATGCGCCGTCACCGACACGATGCCGAACGCGACCAGACCTGGCCGCGCCAGCGGCAGCAGCACGCGAAAGATGATCGTCAGGCGCGAGGCGCCATCCACCAGTGCGGCCTCTTCATAGTCGCGTGGAATGGTGCGGAAGGTCTGGCGCATCAAGAACACGCCAAATGCCGACGCGAAGTACGGTGCCATCACGCCCGGCAGGGTATCGTAGAGATGCAGCGTGATCAGCGTGGTCATATTTGGCACGATGAGTATCGGCGGCACCAGCATGAGCTGAAGCAGGAACAGATAGAACAGGGGCTCACGGTAGCGAAAGCGCATGCGGGCGAAGGCATAACCGGCCAGGCTGATCGTCACGCACTGCACGGCCAGGATCCCGCCGCAGAGTAGCATCGTGTTCAGATACCAAAGCGGGAAATGCCCCTCCGCCCAGGCTTCGGTGAAGTTGCCCAGGCTGAAGGGACCATGCGGCCAGAGCGAAGCCAGGTCTGCGGCGCCGGCGTCACCCGGGCGCAGGCTGGCGACCGCCATCCAGGCAAACGGTGTCGCCCATAGCAGGGCAAGGGCGCATAACGCCAACACCGCGACATATCGAGCGTTCATTGTCATCGCGAGTTGACCTGCATCAATGCGGCGACGCCAGGGGCCGGTAGCTTGCCGGTCACATATGGCAACAGAACAGGAGGCTCATGATGACGGGCATCACGATGGACAGGCGGCTTGTCTTGGTGTTCAGGCTGATGATGGGCTGGACATTTCTCTATGCGGGAAGCTGGCAGATACTGTCGAACGATTTCACTGTCGCCAGCTTCCTGGCACACACCAAGACGTTTCATGATGTCTACGCGCCGCTGACGTCGCCGGGGATTGCGCCAATACTGACCTTCCTGGTGAGCTGGGGGCACCTGCTGATCGGGCTGTCGCTGGTTTCGGGACTGCTGGTCCGCGTGAGCGGCGTATTCGGCGTCGCGCTGCTGTTGACCTATTGGACCGCACACATGGACTTTCCCTATATCGAAAGCCCCGTGAACTTTGTGCTGGACTATCACATCGTCTACGCAACGCTGACCGGCTGGCTGGTCGCGGTGAACGCTGGCAAGGTGTGGGGGCTGGACGGCTGGGTGGCGAACCACCTGCCTGCTCGCAGGGCCGAAGCTTACTGATCGCGGCACGAGCGCGGGGTTACTGCTCATAGTGGATCCCGCGCTCGAGCGTTCGCAGCGAGACGATGGACAGCGCGAACAGGAAACCAACACTGACGACGGTGGCCGCCGAAGCAAGGCCAATGTCGTAGTTCTGATGCGCCTGCTGATAGATATAATAGAGCAGCAGTGACGTTGTGTCTGACGGCCCGCCCTGCGTCATGACGATTACATGGTCGACCTGCGTGATTACGTTGAGCAAAGCGAGGATCAGCACGAAGGCCAGGGTGGGACCAAGCAGCGGCAGAGTGATGCGGAAGAACCGTTGCATCGCGTTGGCGCCGTCGATCTTCGCAGCATCGAGGAAGTCTTGCGGCACGCCGGCCAACCCGGCGAGGAAGAACAACATGTAATAGCCGGTGTTTTTCCAGACTGTGATCGCGATGATGGACCCCAGGGCCAGCGATGGATCGCCGAGCCAGTTGGTGTCCGCCAAGCCGAACCTGGCAAGGTAATAGTCGAGCAATCCCGCGCCGGGCAGAAAGATGAAGATGAACAACGATGCCGCCGCGACAAGGGGAATGAGAAGCGGCAGGACGATGAGCGTGCGCAGCGCGGCGTTGAACCGCGTGCTCTCGCGCAAGCCCAAAGCGAACAGCAGCGCCAGCGTCAGGCTCGGGACGATCGTGCCTGCCGCATAGATCAGGTTGTTACGCACCGCCACGGCGAAGTGCGGGTCGGCGAACAGGCGCGCATAGTTGCCGAAGCCCCAATGTTTTGCGCCGCCAAAGCTGCGCACCGTGACCGAGCCGACCGCGACCTGCAGCACCGGCCAGTAAGTGAACGCGAGCAGGAAGATGCCGGAGGGCAATAACAGCGCATAGGCTGCCAGCGCCGGGCGTTGGACACGTGGCCGGATGGCAACGACCTTATTCGGGGCAATGCCTAGCGTTGTGGTGCTCACGCGGTCAGATACGCGGCCAAGCATGACGCTCGCATGGCAGAACGAAAACAGTTCCGTGACAGACGGACTGGCCCTCAGAAGCCATATAGAGTTGCCGGGTTGTCCACCAGAATGCGCTGCCGCGTCGCGGCATCCGGTATCCACTCGACGAACTGGTCGAACAGCAGGCCTGCGTCCGGAGCCGGATCCATCTGCGGATGCGGCCAGTCGGTGCCCCATATGCATCGCTCCGGCGCAGCCGCGACCAGGGCCTTCACGTTGGGAGCGGCGTCGCTCCAGGGCTTGCCGGCGGACGAAACCCGATAGCTGCAGACCTTTATCCAGGCACGGCCGCTGTCGAGCAGCCGTAGCAGTGCCTGGAATTGCGGATGCGCCGTGCCCAGCGCTGCCATCACGCCGCCGGAGTGGTCGATCACCACCTCGACCGGTAGCTTCGCCAATCTCGGCGCGAGCTCGGCCAGCTTTTCGCCTTCCGCGTAAATCTGGATGTGCCAGCCAAGCGGCGCCAGACGACGCGCCAAGGCGTCCAGTTGCTCCTCGGGCGTGCCGTTGCCGGACACCATGTTGAAGCGCACGCCTCGCGTGCCGCGCTCGTGCATGCGTCGCAAGGCTGCCTCATCGAAGGTGTCGTCTGTCACCACGATGGCGCGCGCTCGGTCCAGGCCGAACTGGTGGACCGCATCCAGCGTAACCTCATTCTGCGTGCCGTAGACACTCGCCTGCACGACGACCATTCGGCCGATCCCGACGGCATCTGCCATCGCAAGATAGTCGGGCACCAATGCCGGAGGTGGCGTGTAAGTGCGGCCGGCGTGGAGCGGGAATTGGTCGTATGGACCGAAGATGTGGAAATGACAGTCGCAGGTGAGCGCTGGAGCTTTCTGCTCGGGTGGGCGCGTCATGCTCATTTGAAAGTCCCCTCCGCGACTGGCGAACGTGCGCAGTGTTGCCGGAAAGCGGCTGACCCGCAAAGCCGTTGACGTCACCGCCGACGATATGAAAGCTGTCTGTTCTTACAGTCTGGAGCAAGTAACTGATGTCTGGAACGTTGAAGAAGCGTTGGAGCCTGCCGGATTCAGTTATCCGCCACATCTTCGAAGGCGACGTGAATGGCAGCACCTTCTCTGGCTTCCATTCCGAGGCGGTGAAGCGGTTCAATGACAACGTGCGAACTCTTGCCATGCAAGACGCGGGGCAGACTGAACGGCGCCTCAGGGGTGACATCTACAAGATGAACGTGGAGGTCAAGATCGATGGTAAGTGGTACGGTCCCAAGGTCTCGACGTTCTTTCCGCATCCCGACAAGACATACAAAGGCCGAAAATTCACAAAAGACAATATTGTACTGTGGATCGAGCAGTCATTGACCAAACACTCGGACAAGGATCGGCCCGATCGCTCGTCGTGGACAACGAATCCACGGCAGATCGCCAAGACTGACACGAAAGGTGACATCGTACGGATTCGGATCGGTGGCGTTCCCTGCCATGTGCTCTATCAAAGCGGTGTGGGGATCGCATCAATCTATCCGTCGTCACTGGACGACACCGAAGTTACCTGACCCGGTTCAGAATCCGATCGCACCGACCTGCCGCCGCATCGTGCACCTCCCTGCTGACTGATGAATTCAGTCCTCGTCGCGGGTAGGCGTCGAGCGCGACTGCTTGATCCGGGCGCGATTGGCCTTCGTTTGCAGCCGCCTTCGTCTGGACGCCGCGGTGGGATTGGTCGGGATGCGAGGCGTCGGGGGCTCGGCGGCGCGTTGGATCAGTCCGATCAATGTGTCCATCGCAGCCTGCCGATTGCGATCTTGCGTGCGGAATCGTTGCGCCGTGATCAGCAGTTCACCCTGCTGGGTCATCCGTTTTCCCGCCAGGGCAGCCAGTCGCCGCCGCACGTCATCCGGCAATCCCGACACCGCAATATCGAAGCGCAACTGCACCGCCGTGGCGACCTTGTTGACGTTCTGGCCACCCGGCCCGGAGGCACGGATAAAACTCTCGCTGATAGCTCCTGCATCGATCGCGATGTTCGGGGTGACCCTGATCATCGCTGAAAAGTGCCACCAGGATCAGGCGCGCTTGCGGCGTCCGGCAGCCTTCTTCGCAGGACGACCGGCCTTGCGTCCGAGACCAATTTTCTTGGCAAGTGCCGACCGCGTCTGCGCGTAGGCCGGCGCCACCATCGGATAGTCGCGCGGCAGTGCCCACTTCTCGCGATACTGCTGTGGCGTCAGCTTATGGTCAGTCATTAGGTGACGTTTCAGCATTGAGAAGCTTTTGCCATCTTCCAGGCAAATGATGCGGTCATGACGGACCGACTGCTTCACCGGAATTGCGGGCGTCGGCTTCTCTGCCTGAACCGGAGCCTTGTCGATATTGACGAGCGTTCTGTACACTTCCTGTATCAGGCCAGGAAGTGCTTCGGAGGGAACCGTGTTATGGCGCACGTGCGCAGACACGATCTGGGCGGTCAGCCCAAGAACCTGATCACTCGAATTCGTTCATTTTTTGCCCCTTAAACCCAAGCCAAACATTAACGTTATTTCAGCGGTTCGCGCTAGTGCCCTCATTCTCCGCCACGATCCAGAAAAACGCTACCCACGATTGCATAGGGCGAAGTTGATTTGTAGCAAAACGAGCAACGCAGGCCACCAACTCGCGCGTCACTGCATACGTAGATACCACCGCCAGACTTACGCAGGAGGATTGGCCGAAAGCGCGGTTCGGTGGCAGGCTGTTGCTGACAGGAGCTTCAAAAATGAGTGAAGGCATCGGATTACGTCCAACGCGCCCGCGATCTAGCGCCGATGTTCCGCGAGGCGGAGACCGACATCGAAGCGCGGCGCGAACTGCCCCAACATGTTGTATCCACGACTGATCGATGGCGGGTTTCTTCCGGATGTTGCAGCCTCGATTTCTCGGGCGGCGCGGAACTGCGGCCGGTGCTGTTCACGCAGGTGACCGAGGCGCTGGCCCGGACAAATGCCTCGGTCGCCTGGTGTATCGGCCAGAATAACGGCTGCTCGATGTCGGCAGCCTATCTGGATCGCGAGGTGGCGAGGAGATTTTCGGCCCGCCGACGGGATTCTCGCGTGGGGACCGCCGGGCGCGCCGTACGAGGCGCAGCCGGTCGATGGGGGCTACCGCATCAGTGGGCGGTGGCGGTTTGCCAGCGGCTGCCATCACGCGAGCTGGCTTGGCGCGCATATGCCGATGGCCGGGTCGGCGGCAAGGTGCGGACGATGCTGTTCCCGAAGTCGAGCGTGCAGATGAACGACATCTGGCACACGATCGGGCTGCGCGGGCACCGCCAGCAACGAATACGTGGTGAAGGATCTGTTCGTGCCGCAGCGCTATCACGATGGCGCGTGACACCGCGGCCGAGCGGCGTGAGAAGGGGCTGCTGTATCGTTTCACCAGCAACCAGTTGTATTCGTGCGGGTTTGCGGGCGTCGGGCTGGGCATTGCACGGGGCACGATCGACGACTTCCTGAACCTTCCCGCGAACAAGGTGTCGCGCGGCGCGTCGCGGCCGATGCGCGAGAACAACGTGGTGCAGTCGCAGCTTGCGCAATGCGAGGCGCGCTGGCGCTCGGCGCGCGCGTTCCTGCACACCACGTGGGAGACCGCCTGGCAGCACGTCGAAGCGACCGGCGCAGCAGACCGGCCGAGGACCGGGCGATGATCCGGCTGGCCTCCACCTGGGCGATCCAGCAGTCGCGCGAGATCGTCAATACGCTGTATCATGCCACCGGATCGATGGCGGTGTTCGAGGAGCAGCCGTTCGAGCAGCGCCTGCGCGACATCCACACGGTGGCGCAGCAGTCGCAGGGGCGGCAGCTTCACTACAAGTCGGTCGGCCAGATCCTGTTCGGCATGGAGCCGGAGAACCAGTTCTGAGGGAGGAACCACGATGCCCGCGATGTCACTCAATCACTACACGATACTGGCGCGAGACCTGGAGGCGACGAAGAATTTCTATACCGATATTGTCGGCCTGAGCGTGGGCGATCGCCCACCGCTGGCCTTCCCCGGCTACTGGCTGTATTGCGGCGGCGTGCCGACGGTCCACCTGATCGGCCATCGGCCGGAGAATGAGCCGATCAATGATGCGCCGAGCGACCCGGCGAAGACCGGGCGGCTGGACCACATCGCCTTCTGCCTGCGAGGGACTGAAGGACATGAAGTCGAACCTGGAGCGGAAGAAGATCAAATATGACGAGCGCGTGCTGCCCCGGCTGAACATGACGCAGTTGTTCTACTACGACCCGGATGGCATCGCGGTAGAGTGCAACTTCCCCGCCGCGGAGACAGCCGTCCCGCGTAGCCGCATGTCATTGCGAGGAGTAGAGCGACGAAGCAATCCCGGCGAGATTGCTTCGCTGCGCTCGCAATGACGGTGAGCGTTATTCTGCTGCCAGACGTTCAGCCGCGCGATCTTTGATCGATACCCGCCAATGGATGCGGTCTTCGTTCGGCGGGTAGTCGCCAGCGGCACGGTGATAGGAACAGCGATTGTCCCAGATGACGATGTCGCCGACGCGCCATTTGTGGCGGTACTCGGCATCCGGCTGGATCATGAGACTGGTCAGCTCGTCGATCACATCGTCGCTTTCCGCCGCTGAACGCCTTCAATCAACTCGATCTTGCCAGGATCGAAATATAGCGACTTCCGACCGGTCTCCGGATGCGTGCGGATGATCGGGTGGTAGACGGGCTGCCATTCGCGATCTTCCTCGTTCAGCAGCTCGCGTTTCTTATTCCGGCCACCATAGGTGAATGCACCAACTTTGCCTTCCAACCGCTGCTTGAGCTGCTCCGACAGGGCCTCGTAAGCGGCGTAGCCATTGGCGAACAGCGTATCGCCGCCCGTGCTGGGTATCGCACGCGCGTAGAGCTGGGTCGCCTTGAACGGTTCGGCATCATAAGCGCCATCGGTGTGCCAGCCTTCCGCCCCGCGGCGATAGATCGCGTCGATCAGCTTACCGTCCGCATCGAACTTGTTGATGCCGAGCAGCGTGATCTCAGGGATCTTCGGATGGCGTGTGCTCTTTGACGGATGCGGCACGACGTTTCCAAATCGACGGCTGTATGCCAGGAACTCCTCGATCGTCAGTTCCTGGTCACGCACCACCATCACGTTGTGGTCGAGCCATGCCTGATAAATTGGCGCAAACCCGGCATCGTCCAATGTCCTTACATCGACACCGGTCACCTCAACGCCAATTTGCGGTCCCATGCGGCGGATCTGTACCATGGCGTCTTCCTCCTTGGCCGCGACGGTAGAGTTGGCACGAAACGTGGTCAAATTGGCGTCGTCCGCGACCCGACCTATAGTCGGGGAATAGCCAGCCTTGGGAGTGGCCTGTGAACCTGTTCCAGCAGCATGCGGTCAAGGACGTCGCGGCGGCAGCCTCGCAGATCCCTGTGATCGATTACGGTCCGTATTTCGCCGGCGAACCAGGCGCGTTGCAGCGTCTCGCCGAGCGTGTCCGGCACGCCTGCGAGCACATCGGGTTTCTCTACGCGGTCAACCATGGCGTGCAACAGGAGATCATCGATCGTGGGTTCGCCGCTTCGCGCCGGTTCCATGCGTTGCCGCTGGAAGAAAAGCTCACGCTGCAGCTCAATCAGAATAACATCGGCTATATGCCGATGAACGCCTCGGTGCAGGCAGCGTCAAAGGTTCACAAAGCAACCAGACCAAACCAGAACGAAAGCTTCTTCATCAGCCATGATCGCGGGGCGGACCATCCTGATGCGGTCGCCGGACTGCCGCTGCGCGGGCGTAATCAGTGGCCTGAGGGCATGCCCGGTCTGCGCGAAGACATGGTGGCCTACTTCCATGCCCTTGGGACGATGTGCGACCGGATGCTCCCGGCGTTCGCTGTCGCCCTCGACATGCCGGCGGATTTATTTGCGCCGTTCTTTGCCAATGAGTGCCATGCCAACTTGCGGTTCCTGCATTATCCCCCGCAGGCGGACATGAGCGAGAATACGTTTGGCACCGCGCCCCATACCGACAACAGCTTCATGACCGCCTTGGCGCGCACTGACGTACCGGGACTGGCGATCCGCTTGCCCAATGGCGACTGGTTCCCACCACCGATCATTCCGGGCACCTTCCTGATCAACCTCGGCAACATCATGCGCCGCTGGTCGAACGACCGCTTCCTCTCGACGCCGCATGGCGTGATCAACGAATCTGGCAAAGATCGCTATTCGATCGCGTATTTCCACAGCCCGAACGTGAACTCAGTGATTGAGTGCCTGCCGAGCTGCATTTCCGCTGACAATCCGCCGCGCTATCCAAAGGCGGTGTATCGCGATCTGGTCCTGGAGTTCTATCGCGCGAACTACTTCCACCAACAGGGACACAAATCCGAGGCTGCTGCACTGGCCGCCGTCGACTGAAGGAACAACTCACGATGAAGGTATACGAAGCAATTGCACAGTCCCTTGTTGCGGAGGGGCTGACGGACTTCTTCGGCCTGATGGGCGACGGTAACATGTGGCTGTGGGGCGCGCTGTGCCGCAACCCGTCCGTCAAGCCGTACAATGCACGCCACGAATCGATGGCCGTGTCGATGGCCGACGGTTATTCGCGAACCACCGGCAAGCTTGGCGTTGCGATGGTCACGTGCGGACCCGGGCTGACCCAATGCGGCACGTCGCTGATTGCAGCATATCGGGGCAAGACGCCGATCGTGGTTGTTGCTGGCGAGATTCAGGCGGGCGCGAAAAACCGGACTCAATCGATGGATCAGCGACGCTTCGCCGAGGCGAGCAGCGCGCGATTCCACACTATCACCAGCATCGACAACATGGCTGAGGAGATCGCCGAGGCGTTCTATGCCGCGCGGCTGTATCGCGGGCCGGTGGTGCTGAACCTATCGATGGATTTGCAGGAGGAGGATTTTGACTGGGACTACGAATATCGTCCCTCCACGCAATTCCTGCCTGCTCGCATGGAGACGCCGAGTCCAGATCAGTTGACGCCGGTTATCGAGAAGCTGATCGCCGCGGAGCGTCCAGTGATCATTGCCGGCCGCGGGGCGCGGGCGGCGAACGCAAAGGAAGAGATCATCAAGCTGGCCGATCGCGTCGGCGCACTATTGGCGACGTCGCTGCAAGGCAAGGGCTATTTCGCTGGCCATCCGTGGGATATTGGCATTGCCGGGGCGTTTGCGTCGGCGCCGTCAGAACAGCTTCTGGCGGACGCGGACTTCGTGTTGGGCGTCGGCGCGGAGCTTGGCTACTACACGACGGAAGGCGGCTTGCTGTTCCCATCGGCCGAGGTCGCACGCATTGACATCAAGGCGATGCCCGAGGAGATCGGCGTCATTCCTGGGCTCTATGTGCAAGGTGACGGACGCAAGGCCATCGCGGCGATCAATGAAGCGCTGGAGAAGCGCCAGGTGCGCAAGGAGGGCATGCGGACCGCGGCAACGCGCGCAGTGATCGATGCGCCGGACTACAAGTTCGAGGCGCCGAAGGATGGGTTGGATCCTCGGGCGCTTGCTCGGAACCTGGGGGCGGCGTTGCCGAAGGGGGCGTTGTTCACTGTCGGCGCGGGACATTTCTTCACGTGGATCGGCATGTATTCGCCGCTGCCGGAAGGTGTGGAGATCCAATACTCGTACGGATTTGGCGCGGTCGGTCAGGGGATCGGCGTTGCCATCGGTACCGGTGCGGGGAATCCGGGGCGGCCGCATATCGCGGTGGAAGGCGATGGCAGCCTGCTGTTCAACATCCAGGAACTGGAAACGATCGTGCGCCACAAGATGCAAATGGTGCTGATCGTGTGGAACGATGCGGGCTATGGCGCCGAGGTGCACAAGCTTGTGGCGAAAGGCTTCGATGAGAAGCTGGCACAGTGGGAGTCGCCGAATTTCGTCGCTCTGGCCAAGGCGTTTGGCGGCGACGGTGTGCTGCTGAAGGATCCCTCGGAGATCGGCGCCGCCGTTGCCGAGGGGCTGCGCAAAGGCGGGCTGTATCTGATCGATGCACGGGTATCGCCGACCACGCCGACCGAACCGTATGCCAAGGTGCATTTCGGCCGCGAGAGCCATGCGCCTCTGCTGCGGCCGTTGCACTGAGCGATGCACTTCGAGGGCGAGTTCAGCGTTCCCGGTAAGCCAGCGGACGTGATCCAGCGCTTCGCCGATGTGGAGCGCATGTCGCGTTGCATGCCGGGCGCGGTGATCGAAGGCCGCGATGATGAGGGTAACTACCTCGGTGGCATGCTGGTGTCGTTCGGGCCGAAGAAGATCAAGTTCAAGGGGCGTGTCTCGGTGGAGACTGACTCAGCCGCGCTGACGGGCTCGATGCGAGGGCGTGGCGCCGCCGACATGCGGGCCGCACGGATCGAAGTCCGCATCAGCTATGCATTGCGAGACGATCCGGCGAAAGCGGGTGCGACGCTGGTCAAGCTGACGTCGGACGCGGAGCTCGGCGGCGTTCTGGCCGACTTTGCGCGCACCGGCGGTGTGCCATTTGCCAACGCGCTGATGCAGGACTTTTCCAAGCGGGTGGCTGAAGAATTCGCGCACGAGGAGCCTGCGCCCGGCCCGGTCGCGGAACCTGTGCCGCTCGCCGCGCATGGGTTGCTGTGGCAGGTCATCAAGGCAAAGCTGGCGCAATTCGCGCGCTGGCTGGGCTTCGCGAGGGCCTGATGGACGCGGACTATGTGGTAGTCGGCGCGGGGTCCGCGGGCTGCGTTGTTGCCAGCCGCCTGAGCGAAACCGGGGCCAGCGTCACACTGCTGGAAGCGGGACCGCGCGACTGGCATCCGATGATCCATATCCCGGCGGGCGTGCTGAAGCTGCTGCATCATCCAGTGATCAACTGGAATTATGCATCGGTGCCGGAAACGGGAACCGCTGGCCGATCCATCCACTGGCCGCGTGGCAAGGTGCTTGGCGGGTCCAGCTCGATCAACGGCATGCTGTATGTGCGTGGCAATCCGGCTGATTACGACGGTTGGGCGCAGATGGGCTGCCGCGGTTGGAGCTTCGATGATGTACTGCCGTTCTTCCGCAAGTCTGAGCACTATGTGCAAGGCGGTGACCAGGAGTTTCGCGGGCATGGAGGTCCGCTGCGCGTCGACGACTATCGCACCATCCTGCCGCTGACCCATCGCTTCGTGGAAGCGGCACAGCAGGTGGGATTTCCGTTCAGCTCTGACCTGAACGGAAAGACGCAGGAAGGTGTCGGCTATTCGCAGATGACTCGCAAGGGGCGCTTTCGTGGTTCAACGGCGCAGACGTTCCTTGCGGAGGCGCGCGGGCGCGACAACCTGCGGATCGAGACGGATGCACTTGCCACGCGTCTGCTGCTGGACGGCAAGCGGTGCGTCGGCGTGGCATTCCGGCAGCGCGGCATGGATCGTGAGGCACGTGCTGCGCGTGAGGTGATCCTATGCGGCGGGGCGGTCAATTCACCGCATCTGCTGCAGATTTCCGGCATTGGCCACGCTGAGCATCTGCAAACGATCGGCGTTGCCGTGGTGCATGATTTGCCGGGCGTCGGTGGGAATTTACAGGACCACTATGTGGCGCGCATCTCGCATCGCGCGAGGAATGCCACCTCGATCAACCAGCTTGCGCATGGCGTGCGGTTGGCTGCCGAAGCGGTGCGGTTCGCGACGACCGGTCGCGGCGCGCTGACGTTCGGCGTTACCAGCGCGCAGGTGTTCTGCCGATCACGGCCAGAACTTGCCAGTCCTGATCTACAACTTCTGTTCACGCCGGCCAGTTACGACGCGGCACGGTTCGGCAAGCTGGAGCGCGAGCCTGGCATGACGGTGGCCGTGTGTCCGGTGCGGCCGGACAGCCGCGGTTCGATCATGGCGCAGTCGCCTGATCCGTTCGCTGCGCCTTTGATCACGCCGAACTATCTGTCGGATCCGAACGATCAACGCGTGCTGAGTGCCGGGATGCGGGTCACACGCAACATCTTCGCCGCGCCGGCGATCGCACAGCATAGCGCGGTAGAGATATTGCCGGGTCCTTCCATCGTCTCAGATGATGAACTGGCGGATTATTCGCGCCGCTTCGGCACGACGATCTTTCATCCGGTTGGTACGTGCCGGATGGGTGAAGGGCCGGGTGCCGTCGTCAATGCACGCCTGCGTGTCCATGGCATCGGCGGACTGCGAGTGATCGACGCATCGGTGATGCCTACGCTGACAACGGGCAATACCAACGCACCAACCATCATGATTGGGGAAAAGGGTGCGGCGATGATTCAGGAGGATGCCAGCGGGCCGCTATGACCGACACGCCGGGCTTTCGGCATGATCGGGCTTGACCTGGCCATCAGTGTGTATTGGCATTTGTATGCCCTTGGGGCTGATGGCCGGGTCAAGCCCGGCCATGACGGTGGGTGGGTCGGTGGGTGGGTGGGTGAGGGGCTAACTATGCCGGCCAGGTACGTTGCTGGTAGGCGCCGTCCCAGAATAACCATTCGTACTGTGTTGAACGGATGAATGCCGTCATCATGCGCGAGCGGATTGCTTGCGTCGTCGCGGTTGCGGCCTGATCAGTGATGCCAATAACAGTGCGCACTGCTTCGCCGAACGCCTCGTCTGCGTACGTGTCGATCCAGGCGCGATAGGGATTGTCGGCTGCCGCCGTCCGGGCGATCCGGCTGCCAACGTCCCAGTAGATCCAGAAGCACGGTAGCAATGCTGCGACCAACACCTCCCATGGCTCGTGATAGGCGGTGGCGAGAAGGAAGCTCGTGTAGCCGAGGCAATCCGGCGACGGCTCCGCATCGACAAGCCGCGCGGGATCGACGCCGAATTCCGTCAGATACCGCTCGTGCAACGCCTGCTCGACTGCGACCGCTTCCAGCGCACAGGAACCGAAGGCGCGCAAGGTCGCCGCATCGGGGCCGCGCGCACCCGCAATCGCCAAAATCCGCGAGTACTGTGCGAGGTAAAGTGCGTCCTGAACGATGTAGCCCTGGAAGCGTGCCCGGCCCAGCGTGCCGGCTGAAAGCTCCACGTTGAACGGCAGGGCATCAATCGCCTGGCGTAGACGCGCGGTGCGCTGCCAGGCGTCCTCGGAAAACGTGGTCATGCCGATGCTCCCTGAATGGCGCGCCAGACCCGTTCGGGCGTTGCGGGCATCTCGATGTGCATCACGCCGAACTCTGCCAGTGCATCTACGATCGCGTTGGTGACCGCTGCAAGGGCAGGCGTCGTTCCACCCTCGCCGGCGGGCCGGATGCCAAGCGGATGGGTAGGCGATGGTACTTCGCTGAGTTCCGTTTGGTAGAACGGCACGTTGTCGGCATGCGCTATCGCGTAGTCCATCAGCGAGCCGGACAGCAATTGGCCGGATTGTGGATCGTACCAAACCTGCTCCAGTAACGCCTGGCCGATGCCGTGCGCTATGCCTCCCTGGACCTGGCCATGAACGATCAGCGGATTGACCGCACGGCCGACATCATCAACCGCCGAATAGTTCACGACGGACACCACACCGGTCTCGGGATCGACTTCCACTTCGCAGACATGGCAGCCATAGGGGAACGCCGCGAGAGTGATCGTCTCGTCGCCGATGCCGTCCAGTTTGCGCAGGTCATCCGGTAGGTCATTGCGTTGGGCCGCGGCCGCGGCCACCTCGAAGATGCCAATGGAGCGATCGGTGCCTTTCACGACAAAGCGGCCATGATCGAACTCCAGATCGGACATCGCGGCTTCGAGCACATGGCTGGCGATGCGCAGGCCCTTGGCGATGATTTCGTTGGACGCGCCGAGCATGACGATACTGCCGAGACGCAGCGCTCGCCCGGAATGTGAACCGCCGCCGACGGAAACGCGCGCGGTATCGCCTTGCACCAGCAGGACGCTGTCCATTGGCACGCCGAGCCACTCGCCGACCAGTTGCGCGAAGCTCGTTTCGTGGCCCTGGCCGCTGGAGACCGTGCCGATCACCAATTCGACGATTCCGTTTGGCTGCACAGTGATCTCGGCACGCTCGCGAGGAACGCCGGTGGCTGTATCTACGTAGTTGGCAACGCCAATGCCGCGCAGCCGGCCGCGTTGCTTTGCTTCGGCACGCCGCGTCGGAAAGCCACGCCAATCGCCCAGGGCGAGCACGCTGTCCATCACTTTATGATAGGTGCCGCTGTCGTATTCCAGGCCGAACGGGTTGCGGTATGGCATCATCGATTTCTGGAATCAGGTTTCGGCGGCGCAACTCGGCGCGATCGAAGCCACACTGGCGCGCGGCGATGTCGATCAGGCGTTCGACCACGAACATCGCCTCAGGGCGTCCAGAGCTGCGGTAGGGGCGCGTCGGCGCAGTGTTGGTCAGTGTGGCACGGGCGCGGAAATGCACCGTGGGGACGTGGTAGATGCTGGTCATGATCTCCACGCCCTTGTGCAGCGGCCCGAACGAGACGGGATACGCGCCACTATCCACCATGTTGGTGCCGCGCATGGCGAGGAACTGGCCGTCCGCATCGAGCGCGAGCTCCGCATCTGCGGTGAGATCGCGGGCCTGATAGTCGCACAGGAACGCCTCGCTGCGTTCGCAGGTCCATTTCACTGCGCGGCCGACGCGCTTCGCGGCCCAGGCGACCAGGGCAAACTCCGGATTGGACGCGCCACGCGTGCCGAAATTGCCGCCGACGTCGTGCATGACCATGCGAACCTTGTCGTCCGGGACACCGAGCACTACGGCCATGTCGTGGCGCGGCCGCACCGCACCGCCGGCACCCGCGTGCAGCGTGTAGCTGCCGGTAGCGGGGTCGTATTCGCCGGTGGCGGCGCGCGGCTCCATCGTGACGCCAGCGATACGCTGCACGCGGGTGGAGAGGCGAACCACGTGTGTGGCCGACGCGAATGCAGCTTCGGCGGCGGCCGCGTCGCCGATTGCCGCATCAAGGCATAGGTTCGACTGCGCGTCCGACCATGTGCGTGGCGCGCCGGGTGCCACTGCATTGCGCGAGAAGATCACGGCTGGGAGGTCGGCGTAGTCCACCAGGATCAGTTCGGCGGCATCCTTGGCCGCGGCGCGCGACGTGGCGACCACCATGGCGACGATGTCGCCAACGTGGCGCACTTCATCGGTGGCCATTGGATAGTGGGGAGGGATGAACGGCGGCGATCCGTCGCTGTTGTCGAGTGCGATGTCGACCGGATGGCCTGTGCGGACAGCGTGCGGGATCGCCTTCAACGCGTCCGCCAGCATGTCGCGGCCAGTGAGTACGGCGAGAACGCCCGGCGCAGCTTGCGCGGCGCAAATGCCGATAGAATGGATTTTCGCGTGCGCGTGCGGTGAGCGCAGCATCACCGCGTAGGCTTGGCTGGGGACATTGATGTCGTCGCTATAGCGACCGCGGCCGGTCAGCAGGCGCAGGTCTTCCCGGCGCCGTACGGGCTGGCCAATTCCTGTGCCTGTGGGTTTGTGTAGCACCGGATCCTCCCATCGCAGCGACGCGCGGGTAGGGTGACGGATGGTGGTGGGGCAGGCAAGTTGGGGTTGATGGGGTTGACTGCCCTGGCGGCACCCTCACCCGCCGCTTTGCGCCGACCTCCCCCGCGAAGCGGGGGAGGTGTTGCTCTGGCATTAGCTTTGCGTTTGTTCTTGCTCGGTGACGATTGGGGCGCCACAAAGTCGGGTCATGATGTCAGTGTGCAGAGAGGCAAGTTCTCGCTGCATCCAATCGAGGAACTGCGACAGGCCGCGGCGTAGGATCTGATCCACCGTTTGCGCCGCCAGCATCGATTGCAACTCATCCAGACGTGCCAAGGCGGGCGTGCAACCACGCAGGTGATAGCGACTGCGCAGTGTCGTCAGATGCCAATCGAGTTGCGCCAGGCTCAGGCCGGCGGAACGCGGGAATGCGGTGTTCAGCAGTAGGAAGCCCGCAACCTCAGGTGGACGATAGCCATGGGGGTATTCGCGGCGGTACGCGTGATAGCCAGCGGCGGCGCGCAGAAGTTCGTTCCATTCACCGGCGTCGATCATTGCATCGGCCGTTGTCGGCATCAACGCGTTGAACTTAGTGTCGATCAACCGGGTGATCTGGTCGGCTCGCTCGATGTGCCGACCCATCATGTAGAAGTGCCAGCATTGGTCACGATAGAACGTGCCCTCGGTAATGCCGGTGTGCGATTGCACGCCCTCCTTCAGCATGGCGCAAACATTGGAGACCTCCTCAGGCGACATGTCGGCCTCGGTCAGCGCGCGGATGCGGCCGTGGAGCACATTGATATGGAGCCACATCTCGGTCGAGATCAGCGCACGCAGCGTGCGTGCGTTTTCGCGGGCATAGCGGATGGACGACTGCACCGAGGTGGAGTTCTCGCCATCCAGCAGATAGAAATCGCGCTACGCTGGTGGCATCAGCGACGGAATTGCTGGCGAAGAACGCGGCGGCGTCGCCGTTGATCCGCAGCAGCGACAACCAGTTGCGATGGCTCTCGTCGTCGCGTGCGAAGGTCTTGGTTACATCCAGCAGCCGGGCGAGGTTCTCGATCCGCTCCATATAGCGCGCGAGCCACAATGCGCTGCCGGCATGACGGGCGATCAGGTGCTTGCTGACGAATACTGTCTCGCTCATTCGAGCACCCAGGTGTCCTTCGACCCGCCGCCCTGCGAGGAATTCACGACCAGCGAGCCGGCGCGTAACGCCACACGCGTCAGGCCGCCGGGCAGCACCCAGGTGTCGCGGCCAGTGACCGCGAAGGGGCGGAGATCGATGTGACGCGGCTTCACGCCATCGTCGCACAGTGTCGGGCTGACAGAGAGCCTGATCATCGGCTGGCTGATGTAATTGGCCGGGTTCGACTGAAGTTTGGCACGGAATTCTGCCAGCTCGGATTTGCTGGCATGCGGACCGATCAGCAGGCCGTAACCGCCAGACTCGGCGACCGGCTTCACGACCAGCTCATGCAGATGCGCGAGTGTATATGCGAGCCCTTCGGGCTCGGCGCAGCTTCGCGTATCGACGTTCTGCAGGATCGCGTCTTCGCCCAGGTAGTAGCGAATGATTCGCGGCATGTAGGCATAGACCGCCTTATCATCGGCAACGCCTGTGCCGACAGCATTGGCAATCGACACCGCGCCGCGCCGCCATGCGTCGATCAGGCCGCGCACGCCCAACTGACTGTCCGGATGGAAAGCGTCGGGATCCAGGAAATCGTCGTTCAGCCGGCGGTAGATCGTGTGGACAGGAGCCAGCCCAGCGGTGGTGCGCATCCACACGGCGCCATCCTCGACGATCAGGTCCTGACCCTCGACGAGGGGAATGCCCATCTCGCGGGCGAGGAATACATGCTCGAAATAGGCGGAATTGAAGATGCCCGGTGACAGCAGCACCACCTGTGGATCACTGATGCCGCCAGGCGCGATGTCCGCCATCGCCTGGTGCAGGCGCAGTCCGTATTCGTCGACGCTCCGCACGCGCAGCTTCGCCATCAGGTCGGACAGCACCCGCAGCGTCATGTGGCGATTCTCCACCACATAGGCGACGCCGGACGGAGTGCGCGCATTATCCTCCAGCACCAGGTAGCGACCGGTATCATCGCGGATGATGTCGATACCGCAGACATGCACGTAGGTGCCATGCGGAGGGCTGAAGCCGACCATCGCCTGGCAATAGGCGGCATTGCCAAGCACCAGCTCGCGCGGCACCACGCCGTCGTTCAGGATCTTTCCTTCGTGATAGACGTCGTGCAGGAACAGGTTGATCGCACGCACCCGTTGTGCATCACGCCGGTTTCCAGCGTCTGCCATTCCTCGGCGGTGATCACGCGGGGGATCAGGTCGAACGGGAGGATCCGATCGATCGCCGTTGCGTCCGAATAGACGGTAAAGGTGATGCCACGTTCCAGGAGATCGCGTTCGGCATCGGCCGACCGCCGCCGCAGCGAGTCTATTGGCAGATTGCTCAGACGCTCGCGCAGCAGCGTCAGCGCTGGGTGCGAGGGTTGGCCCGGCCGAAGCATCTCGCAGAACAGCGTGCCTGGATCGTAGTCTGCCAGAACGCCGTCCTGTCGCATCCGCCGCTCCTGGGCCGCCCTGCTTCGGGGACAAATCTTGCATGTTTCGTGCCGGACCGCCACGGCAGTGCAACAGAGGGCGGTTGGCGCTGGGCTGCTTATTCCTCGGACGGAGTCTGCCCGTTCGCTGGGCAGCGCTTCAGCGCCGGCGATATAGCGCGAGGCCGGCGCCGATGGCGGCGATCGCCGCGGTCAAGGGGCCGAAGCCGGAGAAGCCAAAGCTGCCGATCATCCAGCCGCCAAGCGCGGCGGCGCCGAGCCAGCCGATACTGTTGGCGGCGACGTTCAGCCCCATGACGGTGCCGCGCACGTGGTCTGGGACGTTGCTGAGCGACGCCATCAGCGATGGCCGTGCGATCGCATTGAAGAAGACGTAGGCGAAGCCGAGGGCGACTGAAGTCTGCGCGTCAGGCTGCCAGCCGAACAGGGCGATGGCGACGATACCGGACGCCAGCATCGCGGTCCCGAAGATCGCCAACCGGTCGGGCAGTTTGTCGGCAAGCTGGCCACCGAGGACGGTGCCAATGATGTTGCCGAAGGCGAATACGGCGAGCGGCAGCGCCACCATGGCGAGCGACAGTGCGTAGGTCGATTGCAAGAAGGTCGCGTAATAGACGGCGATCAGGCCGTAGCAGATGCGCTCACAGATCCCCATGCCGAGCAGCCGTATGACCGGGCGGGACATGGCGGTACGCAGCGAGGGGATACGTGTCCCGATGGCTTGCACGTCGCCGCCACGCCGCGCGGTTACGGCGAACAGGCTCGCAACAGTGACCAGCGCCAGAACCGAAATGCAGAAATTGACGCCGCGCCAGCCGATCCAGGAGCCGACCCAGGCGGCGAGCGGGACACCAACCAGCAGCGTGAAGGACTGGCCGCTCATGACCCAACCAAGGGCGCGGCCCTGCTGCGTGGCCGGCACGCGCGCCGACACCTCGGCGAAGATCACGCCGCTGAACAAACCACATGAACCGCCGGCCAGCATCACCCATGTGGCGACCGACGCGAAGCTGTCCGCATTGCCGACGCCGGTGGATGCTGCGGCAAGTGCCAGCGGGCCTCCGAGTAAGAACGGACGGCGCCCCCACCGATCGGAACATGTGCCTGCGAACATCGAGGTGACGCCCCAGGCAATGGAGCTGATCGCGACGAGGTTCGCCACCAATGCGACGCTGACCGACAGGTCGCGCGCCATATCGAGCAGAAACGGTGCACGGGTCGCGCCGTTGCAGGACACGGTGAACATGGTGAAACAGGCGGCGGCCAGCAACGCCCAGGGCAACCGATCTGCGGTGGCAAATCGGGTCGCCAGGCGACGCGGCAGGCTGATCGGGATGTCGGCGGGCATGCAAGCGGCGGTCCGCAGGTGTGGCGGGACACGATCGATGATGATGCGTGGTCTGTCTACGCCGTGGTCAATCGAACATATATCGCGAGGAGCGGGTGAGTTGCGGCACCAGCTCGATATGACCGTCGAATAGTTCGTCCGGCAGAGCAGCGCTGCCGTTGGTCCAATGTATGTGCTGGTCCGGCTCGTGCCGATGGAACGGCGACGGCGCGCGGGGCGTGAACCAGACCCTGCCGCATTGCCCGCCAGCGGGCTGCCGGAGCCCTATCGGGCGATGTTCGCGGCAATCCTGTTCGGATGCTGCGAGCACTAGTCGCGCTCGTGGACGCTGTCTCTCAATCGGCAACCTGCTCAGGCAGCCCGAGAAGTTTGGCGGCTTGGTCCCAGCGCGGCGCGCGAGCTTGGCGGATCGTTGCAGCAAGCGGGTCTGGACGGCAGTGAGGATCGGCCCCGCGACCACCATCGGTGCACATTCCAGCGCTTCCCAGGTTCGGCATGCGAAGTCGGGCACCCGACGTAACACGGCGCGACCGTACAGACGACAATCGGTGATGTGCTGAAGCTTGGCCTCCAGGTCATGTATCGTCCGCTGATCGATTTCCTTCCGTCGAACTATGATACCAACGCCGGACAACCGAACCCATTGAACGGCTCGTGCCAACGATCGCATGAATCTGGCTAAGCACAACCCCCGGAGCCAGGTGGAGAATTACGTTATCGATACACCCTTGCGAATCAGCACGCTGCGCGCGATGCCAATCGTCTGCATGCTCATGATTTCGCGCGTCGATAGCGTGATGCCGTAGCGCTCTTCGATGGCCGACACCAGGAGCATTGCGCGCAAGCTGTCCCATTGGTCGATATTGCCCGGGGAGGAGTCCTCAGACAGCTTGCTGGCTTCAACATCGAGGCATTCCGCGAAGAGGTCGATGAGCGAGTCCACGTCGGTCTTCTCCAGAGCTCGGTCGCGCTGCCGGATCCGCAACAATCGGTTCGGCGCGAATCCGAATGGGTCGTGGCTCCTGATATCAGCGGCCGACATGGTTGGGAATAGCGTGGCTGATCGCGACGGTTCGATCCACAAGAATTGATGCTGTATCGGACAGGCTTCATGTGGTCTCATGGCGCGTCGTCGCGTTTGGCCCCGGTCTCGACAGTGGAGGAACCGCTGGCTAAAAGCGGCTCTGTGTCCATTAGAATTGTACTATCGCTTGACGGGGCCAACCGCCGCCGGACCGTGATTCCAAGCGGAACTTGCGGCCTGTTCCAACGCGATTGAGTTGCGGGTCCAACAGGGATCTATTTTGTGAGATGAACCTACAGGCTGCATGCGGTACCCGCTGGTCTCGACGCCTACATGCGGTCAATGGAAAGCGGTCATGGGAAACCGTGATTGTCCGGGCAACCGCGCCCCGGAATCTCGCACAAAGCAATGACCTGGACAACGCCGTGCATTGTGCGTTCGACGAGCGTGCCGACGATAATGACACGATACCAATTGTGATCCGTCGATTGGTGTCCGAGCATGCCTCGCCGATCGATGCACGGCGGCCGATCGGCGAGTGCATCCCGATGCAGCAGAACCGCGTGGTGCGGAATCACGCGCGGTTTCCGGGGGCGGCTCGATGAGCTTCGACGCTGCCGGCTACTTTGCCAATTTCCTGGTGCTGTGCGTCGTTGTGCTGCCAGCTTACCATTTCACATCCTCGACCAGGCTCCGCCAGTGGCTGCTATCTGCCGTCGGGATAGTGCTGCTCTACTACGTCGCGCCACGCTTTGTGCTTCTCTATGGCGTCTATTGGCTCGCCGCCGCTGCACTGCAAACGGTGGTCGCGCGTACGCGGGATGGCCGCTGGGCTACCCCAGTTCTTTGGCTCTGCCTGCTGATTCTGCTGGCGCCGATGGTGACCTGGAAATTATATGCGCCGACATTTCTGCCCTGGCTGGCGTGGTTCGGAAATTCCTTGATCGCGTCCATTCAATCCGATCTTGGGTGGGTCGACGCACACCGTGAACTCCTGCTGCCTGTTGGCCTGTCCTTCGCAACGTTCCGGGCGGTTGATATGGTGCTGCAGACCTACCTTGGCTCGCTCGATCAAGCGAGGATTGACGACGTTCTGGCGTATGGCCTCTGTCCAATGCTGCTGCCGATCGGTCCGATCGCAACGATGCAGGAGGTCGACTTTTCGCGGCGAGTGACCGCGGAAGATGTGAAAATGGGGATCCTGCGAATCACCGTTGGTTTCGCCAAGGTGTTTCTGCTGGCGTCTTTCCTGCCAAGTTGGGGCAATATATTCCAGTCATACAACCGCCCTGGCTGGCAGGTACTGATCTCGACCGTTCTGTTCGTGCTCTACTTCTACCTGAATTTTGCCGGCTACTCGGACATTGCGATTGGCTCGGGCCGGCTGTTTGGTATGCGGCTGCCGGAGAATTTCCGCTGGCCGTTGCTGCGCCGCAGTCCGCAGCAGTTCTGGGGCAGTTGGCACGCTTCGCTGTCGCGCTTTGCACAGCGCTATATTTTTGTCGCTGCGGGGGGGTACCGGCGCAAGCGCCAGAGCATTGCTCTGCTGGCAACGATGATGGTGATCGCCTGGTGGCACGACCTGACGCTGTCCTGGACGCTGTTTGGCCTGTATCACGGTGCCGGGCTTGTGGTTCACCGTTGGTGGGCGCAGCACCGGCCGGCCACGCTGACGGCCCAGACGGATACCGGCTGGTACAAGATCTTGAGCTGGTTTCTTTTGTTCTCCTTTGTTGTGCTGGGGTTCCCAATAATCTCGGTTCCCGTGCATGACCTCCCGGCGTTCTATCTTGCGATGATAAAATGACACGGCTCCGGGCACTATGGACCGAGTTGTCGGTTGGGCAAATCATATGCTGGGCGCTCTTGGGCGTGGCAGTGTTGGGATATGTCGTGCCTCTGATCATGCCCCCGCCGCTCCTCGCGCATATTCCTCTCTTTATCATGGGGACCGGGTTTGGCGATCCTCGCGTGGTCCAACGGGATTATGTGCGAGATCCCGCCGCTTTTACCGTTGCGTGGGTGACTGATTCGTCGCCGACCATTCTCCGCGTGGACCCAAAAAATCCGGATACGCCCGAGCGCGTTGGTCTGATTCCGGAGGAAATCCTGAAGCAGATGCCGGAAGTGGGTGGTCGGCCGCTGAATTTCGCGATGTACATGCAGGTGTTCGGCCCGAAGGCCATCGATAAGTACTTTGAAGCGGAACATGCATTATCGCTCAAGCCCGATCTCTTGATCTACGGCGTCAACCCCACCTTCGACTTTACGCCGTGGAGCATGATGGCAGAGCCGAACATTCCCGCATCGCTGGCACCGTTCGGCACCCTTGGTACCGCCAAATGGACCCTTCTTTTCGCCTCGCCGGGGCAACTGCTGCAGTCAGCGCTGATCGAGGTGCTGCCTGTGGTCGAGGAACGCTTCGATCTGGCGCAGAAACTCGAGCAGATACGCGATTGGCTGGATCCGTTCGATTTGCGGTCGGTGCCGCCGCCGCCTGCCGGATGGAACGACCTCATGCGGTGGCGCGCATACTATACCGGCCAATGGCCGCAGTTCCCTCAGGCGGCGCCTAGCTCCGAGTTGGTGCAGATGACTGCCATGCGGATTATGGACCTGGATGAGCACGCCTGGGGCAAGGAGATCCTGAGGAGGCTGGTAGCCGATGCGCGGCGCTCGGGTATCCCACGCTGATATATATGATTCCCTTCAATCTGTCGGCGATTGCAAGCGACCCGAAGATCAGCGAAGATGTTCAACTGCTGGAGCGCTGGTTTGCGCAGTTCGCCGCGAAGAACAGCGGCGGCAACGTGACCATAATTCCTCAAACTCCCAGCCGCTTCCTATCGGGACTGTCGTTCTACGACATCAGCCACCTAACCCAGCCTGACCCGTTCGTCAGGTTCATGAGCAACGAGATAGCCCGCTATGCAAACACTCAGAGGCTGACCCGGAACTGTATCGGAATGAAGATTGGAGTCATTTCAACGGGTTATTCCGACGGAGCCTGTCGTCCCCGATGACCGTGATCGGCCGAACAAAAAAGCAGTTGCGTGATCCCAGCGGCTACGATTTTCTCGTGGTTGCGAAGACACGAAGGACACACCGATGGCCTGGACTGAAATCACGCGACGCAAGTATCAGCGCGACGGGCTGCGCTACGCAAGCGATACCACCGACCAGGAGTGGCTTCTGATCGAGCCGCATTTGCCGCCGCCCGCAAGCCGCGGTCGAACCCGCAAGGCCTGCTTGCGGGACATCGTCAATGCCATCTTCTTCATTGCCCAGTCTGGCTGCCAATGGCGCATGTTGCCCAAGGACTTCCCGCCGTTCACCACGGTGCAACGCTACTTCTACGCCTGGCGCGATGACGGAAGATGGCAGATCATCAATCAGGCGCTGCTGATGGATGTGCGCGAAGCCGCCGGCCGCGAGGCAAGTCCGACCGCCGGGGTCATCGACAGCCAATCCGTCAAGACAACCGAGGCCGGCGGTCCGCGCGGTTACGCGGCGGAGAAAATGGTCAAAGGCCGCAAGCGGCATATCCTCACCGACACGATCGGCCTGCTGGTCGGCGCGATCGTGCACCCGGGGGACGTGCAGGATCGTGATGGTGCGCCACCGTTGTTGGACAGCGTGCGCAGCGCGTTTCCCTGGCTGCGCCACGTGTTCGCTGATGCCGCCTACGCCGGTGACAAGCTGAAGGGTGCGCTTGAAGCGCTCGGTACATGGACGATCGAGATCGTCAAGCGATCCGACACCGCCAAGGGCTTTATCCTGCTGCCCCGGCGTTGGGTGGTCGAACGCACGCTGGCCTGGCTCAACCGCAATCGTCGTCTGGCCAAGGATTTCGAGGCCACCATCGAGAGCGCGGTGACCTGGCTCTACATCGCCAGCGTCAAGCTGATGTCGCGCCGTCTGGCGGCCGCCTGATACTCCCCCGTCAGCCAATATCATCAATCAATTCAGGCCAGCACGTGTTGCGACCACGATCCGAGTCAGACTCTCAGAAATAGATTGGTCGTGCTGGTAGCCGAATTCGTTGTCGGCTGGGGCATTGCCATCATTGCTCTGGCCTCGCTGGTTGCGGCGATGCGTCCGATTCATTTCGTTTATCAGGGGTTCTAGGTGAGGTCTCATCTCGAAGCGTTCGAGCAGGCGTTCCGTACAGGGGCGGCGGCATTCTTCCGGGAGTACGAACGCACCAAGGCGGCCGAAAGCGAGGCGCTGCTGGCGGTGGCACCCCGCATGCTGCAGTGGGCGGAGGCGGCGCTGGGCGCCGGGTATGAAGAACGCCTCATCGAAGGCTATTGCGAATTCGTTATGGATGTCAACCGGTCGCAGCGCAAGTACGAAAAGGCCGGCCACTACGAGTATTCCAAGTTCGAGGATGTATATCAGAAGGCGTACTCGAACAGCGACTTCATGGAGCTATACCATTGGGGTGTGTACTGCACGACATTCGTGTGGACACATCACCTTCGGATCTACAAGTTCTTCCGGGACCATTTTGTGGCTGCCCTTGCGCAACGCAAGGAACCCGGCTCGCTGCTTGATCTCGGTGCCGGATCGGGCATCTGGCACCTGCTGGCCCTTGGTGCGTTGCCGGATTGGCGGGCCGTTGCCGTCGACATCAGCCAGCCGTCAATTGATGCGAGTACGCAGATGGCGGCCACTCTGCCGTTCGTGGACAAGATCCAGCACATCTGTGCGGACGCGACACGTTGGCGTCCACCGGACAGCATGGACGCCGGCATTTCCTGCTTCCTTCTCGAGCATCTGGAGCGGCCAAACGAGTTGCTGAACACGCTTGCCGCGGCGCTCAAGCCAGGCGGACTTGCGTTTGTCACTTGCGCGCTGACGGCGGCCGAGATCGACCACATTTACGAATTCCGGCGTGAGTCGGAAGCGGTGACAATGGTCGAAAATGCCGGGTTCAGGGTCAAGCATATGTATTCGGCGGAGCCCGACACCGCGCCGGTGGAACGGACTTTCCTGCCTCGCTCACTCGCCATGGTGTTGCAGAAGCGGCACAACGACATCTGGTAACGGGCCGCCGAGGACGCGCGTTCATTGGCGGGTGCAGAGCCTAGGGCGGCGTCAGTCGCAAATCCGCGTCGTCCGATTGTAATCGCTTGAGGCAACGTCGTCGGGGATAGAGGACGAGGCACATGTTGATCGCAAGGATCGGTCGCCGGGTCATTGCAGTGGCCGCCATCTGTCTCACGGCTGCCGGAATGTACTGGGGCGTCATGTATGTCAGGCGTGAGCTTCATACTGCAAGAGCCGTAACACTTAATGCATATCAGTTGTTGCTGCAGACCTCGGCTGGGGTCGACCAGGCCAAGACGGACATTGCCGCTTTAAAGAGTGAGCTTGCCGCCACGACGGCCAGCGTTGCCGCCACGACAGCCAGCGTTGCCGCCACCACGGCCAGCGTTGCCGCCACACGACGGCCAGCGTTGCCGATATGTCCAGCGACCTAGCCTACATCAAGCTGGCCAAATGCGCGGAAGCAAACTGTAGCCATTTGTCCGCCCGCCTTTTCGTGATCTTGGCACACATTCGTCAGTCCAGGCCGGGCGGGATCCTGATGGTTGGTGATTCGAATACCGAGGCGACGTTGCTGCCGCGAACGCTCTGCGGGTTGGACGTGATCAACGCCGGGATCGGCGGCGCTACGGTTGGCACGTTCCAGCGCGCCACGGACGAGCTTATGACTGGTGCCAAGCCGGCTTTGGTGATCCTGGCGATCGGTAGCAACGATGCCTGGGCCAGCAGCCACACCTCGCCGGAGGTGTTTGCCCAACAATACCGATACCTTCTGCGAAGCTGACAGCGGCAGGTACTCCTGTGGTGATTTCCACCATTCCGCCGGTGGAGAACAAGCTGCTGGGCGCATCGTTCTCAGCAGACGAAATCAGGTTGTTCAACGACGAAATCCGGCGGATCGGCGACGCGAAGGGCGCCCGAATGGTGCACACGTATCAGATGTTTGCCGGGCCCGACGGCTTTGGTCGAGCGGGAACGACGGTCGATGGCGTTCACCTCACTGCTGAGTCTGAGAAACAATGGCTGGACCAGTTGACGACAGCGGTTATGCAAGAACTCAAGGGTTGCTCCCAGGTCCCACGTTGATGCGGCGGCCACATCCGACATCCGTGGCCTGTTGGAGGACGAGATCAACGGCCTGGAACGTTCGCGCGGTTTGTTCCGCGAACACGACACCGAGCCTATAGTTATCCTCTTCGGTGTCCTGGCGGAGCGCCCAGCTGCGATCGCCGACGCGAGCAGCAAGCCAATGATCGCCGCGGGGAGGTCGAGGTCGCAACCGATGAAAGGCCGGACCGAGCGAGATTGGTCCCACAGGTCGGTGCAAACCTGCTCTTCGATAGTCTCAACCAGTCCGGGCGCGTATCCACGGTCGACGGAGATCCCGCCGCGCGGCGCCTGATTGGTCCGAACCTACGTGAAATTGGCTAATAATATACCAACCGCCTGATGTAGTGACCCACGCGATACCATCGCTCACCGTCATGGCCTCGTCGTAATCTCCGCGCCAAAAGTGCTCCACCTTGTGCTGTCGGTTGTGGGGCAAATCGGGGGCCACTGCGTCTTGTCGGCATGCGCCATGGCATTACACATGCGGCAACGATGCCAGGAATTGCTCAGCACGCGATCGGCCGCGGCCTTTAGGCTTCGTGCGCATCCGATGCCGGTGCAAAGCCGGCAACACCCGGCGGTCGCAGTTCTGTTCTAAAGTGGCGGAGGGAGTGGGAGTTTGATGTCCGCCGTAAGCTGTTGACGCAGAATACATAAGTTGCGGCACGGTCCAAGTCACCCACAAAATCACCCACAAATCAGTGGTCCTCAGCTCGCACCGGGCGTATCGCAACGGACCGTGATGCCTCACAACGGAGTTGACCGAAGGAACGCACCAGTATTATCTTGCGAAGGGAAAGAGCAGTTGTCCTATTAGGCCAAAACGTCAATAGTTTTGTCGTAATTGGAACTGGCTCATCCCCCTCCGGACTGAGCGCCACACGGCGCGGGTTTGGTCTGTGCATTAGCATAGAGGGGGATGACTTTGGCGAGACCCAGCAAGTCCAACCCAAGCGAACGGCCTATCGCCACGGCTCTCGTGAGTGCTGCGGCAAAGCACGTAGCTGCACACGTCCAACCGTTGACCGTCCGTCCTCGCGCCGCAGCCGCCGTAATCGGTGTCGGCCATAGCAAGCTATGGGAACTGATCCACGACGGCGAGCTGAAGGTGTCCCGCATCGGCCGTGTCACGTTGGTCCATGTCGACAGCATCCGTGAACTCATCGCGCGGACGACTGCCAACTGAGGGGAAGAAATATGCCCGATCCAGCCACGCCTAACGTTCATCCGAAGGGTACGCATTGGCCCGGACGGATTATGCGGACGAGCATGCGGGTTGCGCATCTCCTCGGCCTCGCACGCCGCGCACACCATAGTGCGACGCAACCGAGCGTCGCGCCGGCGCTCCAGATCCCCAAGTCGCAGGCTCGAATTGTCACGCGACGATCAGTGGGATCGAAGCGCCATAACGCCCACGCGCGGAAGCCACGGCCCGATTATTCCGCCTTGGCCCAACTCGCTACCAGCAAGATGGCGTCGCCCTCTCAGACCAAAGCAGAGACCCGGGCAAGCTGGGACCTGGCCTTCCGTCGTGCACGGCTCGGTCCGGCAGCACTCGCATCTTGGACGAACAGCGTGCCGTCCAAGCGTCAATCCGAGAATGATCGTTCATGGGACGATGCATTTCGGAAAGCAGCACGCAGGTGAGACATAACTGGAGGCATGTGATGTTACACGTTCCAGAAGAACTCCGGCGCATGATTGGGGATACACGCGACCTTCTGGAGAGGCTCGATCGCCTCCCGGCAGTTGTCGCGTCCGAGCATGCAACTGCCTCAGCCGAATACGAACAGGCTGTCGCCACACGAGATACGGTCACGGCAGATGCGCTTCTTGCGCCAGCAGATCCCGAACTGGCCAATCGCGCAGATGTCGCGCAGACGCGCGCGCAGGAGACCGGCGCGAAGCTGGCGCGACTGGAGAATGCCAAGCGTGCCCTGCCTGGGTTGTTGGCCGAACTCGATGGTCGTGTGATCACGGCATCCGCGACTTTGCGCGAAGCGGCGGCACCGCTGAAGACCGCCATCCAGCGTGATGTACTGGTCGATCTGGTGAATGCAGTTGACCAACTCTCCACAGTCCTGAAGCGGGCATATGCTGCCCGAGCAGCCGGAGTTGGATTGCCCTGGATAGGCAACATCGACATCCGGCATCCGTTCGAAAACGGATATCTCCTGCAGGACGGTCGGCTCGGGACAGGCGAGGACTTGGCCACCACTTGGCGCAACAATCCCGATGCTGCCGCCTGGTTCGGTGCGCTTCAGCCACTCAAGGAGGTCGAGGACCGCGTAGCGTCGCATATGCGTCGCATCGATCGCGAACGGTCAACAGCGCAGATTGCGGCAAATGCCAAGGCCCGTGAGGAAAGCTTCAGTGGCCGGCGGGCTAGCGTTCCGCAGGCAACTACCGCAGCAGGCGATTGGAGTCCGCCTGCGAATCCTCATCCGTTTGTTCCTCCCGTTTACCGCAACCTGCCGGAGCGCAATCAGGAAGCCGGCGCCATGCGTGATCCCGCAGCGCTGGAACAATTCTAGAGTGCACCGACGTGCCGATCTATGCTCAGTGCGGCCCATCGCAGCGGATCGCTCAGAAAGCGGTCCGCTGCCCTGTGCTGGGACCATGTTCTCGATCGGGCGCACGGCCACCAGTTGAGTAGCGCCTGATGTCAACCACACCTCCGGACGATCATGATCCTACCCAGGCTTGGGCACGCTGGGACCTTGCCGCCGATGGCGTGAGCCTGCCGCCAGATCATGAATTGCGAGGCCCCGCAATCGATCCGGGACCGACATGCCAGTTAAAGATGTTGGGTGAGTCCGACGGGTACTTCAATTTTCTCAATCCACGAGGCGCCCATCGCGTGCTGAGCGCACGACAGCTTGGTTCGAACGCTGACTTGCTTGGGCTGCTACTCGGAGACACAACTTGGCTTTGGACCTGCTTCCCCCGCTTCGCGACGCGAAAGATCGAGGGCGAGCTCCGGATGGTTCCCATTGGTTATTCAGTCTCTGCTGCAGCGGCATGGCTGATGCAGCAGTGTGCTCGCCAGCCGATGTTCGGACCCCACGTCGTCTTCCGCCGGCCTGGCATCTGGCCGGGGGAAGACGGCGAGCCAGCGGTGCATAGTGGCGATGCGCTGTTGATTAACGGCGTATGGCGGCCGGCTGGAATGCGTACCGGCAATATCATCTGGCCGTCGGACTCCCCGGTGGAGAAGCCTAGTGACTCGTGCGATTGCTACGTTGGCCGGAATATACAGTCGCGCATTCAGGAGTATTGGCGTTTCCGACATAGCGGCGGTGGCATCATGGTCCTTGGGGCTGTCGCAAGTGCAATGCTCGGTGCATGGCCGCGATGGCGCCCTTGTTTGTTCATCGGCGGCGACTCAGGTGGCGGTAAGAGCTATTTGCTTGAAACGCTGCGCGCAATGTGCCCGCTGCACTTCTACACCACCGACACGACAAAGGCGGGATTAGAATCAAACCTGGCTGGCCGTGCCATGCCATCCTTCGTCGATGAAGCGTCCGATCAGGCTGACCAGCGCGGCGCACAAACTCTGCTGAGCCTGATCACCGCGGCGACAGGCGGTGAGGGGGCGAAGATCGTGCGCGGCACAGCAGACGGCAAGGGGCGATCGACCCTGGTTGTCGGCGCGGTCATCATGGCCAGCGTGGCGCCGCCAGATATGCAGCCGCAGCACTTGGCGCGTGTAGCACTGGTCGAACTGCTGGCACCCGAGCGGGGTGAGGATCATCGTGCCGAGATGGAGGAGCTGATCGAGCAATGCCGCGCGCAGTCGCCCGCGATCTGGGGCCGCATGCTGGCCGGCCACAAGCGTTATGTGGTGGCACTCACGGCATTTCGCGAGGCATTGGCGCGCATCGGTTGCCCACCTCGTCAGATGGACCAGCACGGGGGAATTCTTGCCGGGCATTGGACGCTTTGTCATGACGACGTGCCGAACGAGAGCGAGGCGCTCAACCACGTGGCAGCAATTCGAGACTTCGTGCTCGACGCCGGCGAGGTAGCGGAGCAATCGGCCGGTCGTCTGGTGGCGGAGCATCTGGCCAGCTATCGACTTCGTCTTGACCGTTCCACTGAGGAGGTGCCGACGGCCGAGCTTGCTGCACTCGCATGGGAGACCCGGCGGGATCCCGAATTGGGCGAGGTAATGATGGCCAGTGCTACCGCAGAAAGTGCGCAAAAGGATCTCGGTCGTCACGGCATGCGCGTGATTCGTGCCGACGAGACCACTGGCCGCTTTGGTCGGCCACCGCCGCAGCGGGGTGGCCCAGGTGATGGACTATGGATCGATTATCGTTCCGTCCCCGTCGTGAAAATATTTGAGTTTACCCTATGGGCAGGCCAGCGATTCCGCTATCCGCTTCGGAGTTTGCCCAGCGGGCGCGAGCTTCTCCCGGGGCGCTATGTAAAGATTGGCGACAGAACTGTTCGCAAGGCAATCTGGATTTCCCGGGCCGATCTACTCGGCGAGATCGAGAGCGACCAATGAGCACGGCGCGCAAGGCGATCCACGCACTCGCCGAGCTGGAGCGTATGGTCGACTGGGGCGACGTGACGAAGCTGGAAGCGGCACTGCGCGCTGCGATACCTGGCGACACCGGAATGGTAACCGGCTTCTTCGCCTTCGCAGAGCTGGTTGCGGAGCTGGCAAATCAGGACGATGACTACGGCATCCGGCAGACGGTCGCCTTGGCGTTCAGTCTGGCAGTGGCCGAGAGGCTGGAGACATAACCGGGACCTGTCACGCCTTCGCTAAAGCTGGCACGGAAAAAGCCCGCGAATTCAACGCTGTCACGCTGTCACCGCTGTCACGTCTTTTCGGTGCGATGCGCAGGTGTGCGTGCATGTGTGTGTTCGCAGGGTTATCGTGTGTGCCAAGGTGACAGCTTCATCTTTCTTTATTGAATCAGTAAGTAAGTCATATGCTTGGACGTGCTCGGCGCTGTCACAAATGCTGTCACGCGGCACGTCCCGCGGTGTGACAGCGTGACAGCGCCACTCGTCGCCGCTACCGCCAAACCCGCAGGCGTCGCGGGGACATGCTGTAGTGGCCATCCAGACGGACGGCAGACTCAGACGATCCCTGGTGGCACCGCGACTCCGGCCAGCCCGTAGCGCACCCCTATGCGTCGCAGCCGTAGGCCGCGGGTCCTTCCCCGCGAGTCGCTCTGCCACGGGTAATTGGCGCCGGCGGTCAGAGACAGGTTTTGTGCTATCGATTGACGGACTACATTGTTGCTCATGCTGGCGTCGGCATGATGGGCCTTGACGCGTTGCGTCTTACGCCCTACGTAAAGCCGTGATCCGGAGCTTTCGCGACAAGGCGACGGCGCTGGTTTTCGCGGGCGGTCTGCCCCGGGGCATGGCGCGCGATCTCGCGGTGGCGGCGCGCCGCAAGCTCGCGGCGCTGGATGCGGCTGAACGCCTGGACGACCTGCGTGTTCCACCTGGCAATCGTCTGGAGGCACTACGCGGTAATCGTGTTGGGCAGCATTCGATCCGGATCAACAGCCAGTGGCGCATCACCTTCGTGTGGCGGGAGGACGGCGCGCATGAGGCCGAGATTGTGGATTACCATTAGCCGGTGACCGGTGAAGGAAGGTTCGAGATGGCGAAGCGACAGGTGATATCTCGGGACGATCTCGATGCCGGGCATGTGGACTTCTCGGATACGGCCACGGGCGAACGCCTGCCGCCGGTGCATCCAGGCGAAGTGCTGCGGCACGACTTCCTGGGGCCACTCAGTCTGACCGCCCATGCGCTTGCGCTCGCGCTTCGCGTGCCCGCCAATCGGGTGACCGCGATCCTTGCTGGCGAGCGCGCTGTGACGGCAGAGACGGCACTGCGTCTCGCGCGTCACTTCGGCACCAGTGCCGGCTTCTGGCTGAACCTACAGAAGGCGTATGAGTTGGATGTTGCGGAGCGTGCCGCTGGCGAACGCATCCGCGCCGAGGTAGCGCCGCGCGAAGCAGCCTGAGGCAAACCTACACCGGTCCTCATACAGCCATCGTCAAGGCACCCCGATGGGGACAGCACCTACCTACGCGGCGATGGCGGCACTCTTCTCACCGAAGCGATCCGACACCTTCTCAAGCGCTGCCTGTATCGCTTTGTTCACCTCTGGTGTCGGATACTCCCCTGCCGCGCACTCGACCATGACGTGGAAACGAAGTGTGAGGCTCCCGGCGGCACCGAGAATGTCTCCGATGGCGTCTACAAGTTCCGCCATTTCGCTGGAGTCCAATACCGCCTCCCGGATCACGTGGACCATGGGCAGTTGTGGCTTATCGCTGAAGCCCGGGCCATGAGGTTTCACGGTTCCGCCGTCGCCTTCGGCCGGCTTCTCCACCTCTGGCAGCGCCAGTTCCAGCGCTCCGGCCTCATGCGGCTGGCATGGCCACGTTATTGCACCGGGCAAAACGCGAATGAAGCCGCTATGCAGCGCGCTGCCGATTGCGCGTTCAATCAGCCGCCATGGCAAAGCGGGAACGCTACGCTGCGCGGATAGTGCATGCAGGATTGATGCGGCAGTCGCCTTGCTGTCCGTCCATGCATCAGGCAATGCCTCTGGCATCAACGCTGACACGCTGACATCGTCGGGCGGCCTACGAATCACCGCAGCCTTGGACACCACCCCAGCCGGCGGTGGCTCAGCCCAAACAGACGCAGGGCCGCTCGTCAGCCAGATGGTGCCGGCTGCCACTGCGCCCGACACAGCCGATAAGACCGCACCCTCGGGGCAGCGCGGAATGGCGCGCTGCTCGGTCCAGCCCTCGTCGGGATGCTCGATGTTCAGCGTGTGACCATTGAAGTAGGCAACCAGGTCGGCAACCTTCACGCCGCTGTCCCATGCCAGCCCCTCCAATACGCCAGGCGAGAGAAGCGTTGGGTCCAGCGACTCCAGTGTCGCAGCACTGTTCTGAACAGCCTCCAGGTTGTCATCGGCAAGCGCCGTCTCATCGATCTGCGTACGCCACCAGGTGCGGGCGCTGCCGTCCGGACGCGCCAGCGATAACACGAACAAGCCCTGCATGGCGCCATTCGCGACCGTGTCGAGCAAATCCTTGCGGCGCAGCATCTTGGGAAGCTTGGGCCGCTCCGCGAAGGCTCCCACGATGGTCTTGACGCGCCGTCGCTCCTCGTCCTGCCGCCAGAGATCGTATTGCCCACCGGGCAGCAGCAGGTCAGGGGCGAGCGTCACATCCTCGATGCGGGACTTCTTGTCCTCCTTGATCGTGGCGAACAGCGGCTTCTTCTCGTCCACCGTGACCTTGAAGGCATGGATTGAATCATCCGCAGCGCGTGTAACCACGATGCAGTAGGCTTGGCGGATCGCACCGACGATGTCCCTCTCGGCGCCTTCGAGCGAAGTCCGCAGATTGGCGCTGCGAACCGGATCGACCTCCTTGCCGGCAAGCTGCGCTCGCACGTCGCGCCATGCCAACAGATCGCGCACCTTCTCGCGCGCTTGGGCCAGCCCCGTGCGATCGGGAACCGCTACGATGATGGCATTCTTCGCCGCACGCGGGTTATCGGGGCCGCTCACCTCCTCGCAGAAGCGGGTCGCCGGCGCTGACGGCTTGCCTAATTCCGACACAGCATTCGGGCCGAGAATGACGTAACGAAACTCGCCATCACCGGGGACCTGGCTCGGATCGGACGGCAGCTTATGCACGCGCGCCCCAAGCGCCGATGCCCCTTGATCGAGCCAGCGCGCACCCTTGATCTCGTCCAGCAGCAAATCGTCCACCGCCGTCGCAGTGACCCGATTGACCCGAGCATCATCGTGCATCTGCTTCAGGTTGGGCTGATTGCCGAGCCGCCAGGTCTTAGGCAGTCCGCGCGTGCCGTCGGGACGTTTGTCGGCGCTGTCGAGGTGGATTTCGTCCAGATACCAGGACCTTTCCGCCCACGCCTGCAACGCCTTTTCCACGGTGATCCGGTCCGGCCGCGCCATGCCGACCATCGCCGTCAGCTCCGTGATGCGGGCATAACGGTTGGCACCGGTCGGCTGAGAATGCAGGAACACCGCAACCACGGCCTGCTCGATCTCGCGTGCCGTCAAGGAAGGATGCTGACCCTGGACATTGCGGGCAAACTTCAGCTCGCCCTGCAGGATGGCGGTCCAATCCTGCGCCGACCCGCTGACCTGCCCAACGCGTGCCACGTCCGCGAGGTCGCGCAACGCGATGCACAACTGCGTCTCGTCAGGCTTCGCCAGCAGAATCGAGGTGCCGGCCACCGGCGCCGTGTCCCACGCTTCGGCATCGCGCAGGGCAATAGCGAAGGTACGCAGCACGCCGCGCGTCCGCTGGAACAGCGGCAACCCGCTGGTCCACTTGGTGTAGAACACATCCATCAGCGAAGGGTCGAATGGGAAGCTGGCGAGGTAGCGCTTTTCCTGCTGATCCCGCAAAGCGGGCGACTTGGCGAACTCCGGATCGAGTGCCGACAGTGCCTTGACCACAGCCACCACGCTCGGCCGAAACGCCTCGGGGTCCTTGGTGGTCTCAGGGTCCAGCAACCGGCGGCGCAGGACCTCCGCCACATCGTCCTTGCCCACCGGCAGGAACAATTCATCTTCCTTACGGCCGAGGACGTCGGACATATCAGCAAGAAGCTGGCGGCCGAACTCATCGTCCTTATTGGGGTCAGAGGCCAGCAGCGACACGAGCAGCACCGCGGTGTCCACCTTGGCCACCGCCTGCGTCAGTGACTGAAGGAAGTTCATGAACTGCGTGCGGAACAGGCTGTCTTTCTCGGCCTTCTCGCGCACGTACATCAGTACTTCGTCGAACAGGATGAGCGTGCCCATGCCGTGCGTGGCAGGCGCCTCCAGCACCAACTCCAACGGACCGCCATCGCGCGGCGGCGTATCGCGCTCGGCAGCCTGGTTGTCGGGATGGATCATGCGCAGCCCGTCATCGCCGGCGAGCTGATAGGCAATGACGCTCCACGGCTGCTTCAGCACGCGCGCCGAACCATCGGGCGCGATGGCACGGATACCGGCTTCCAGGTCGAGCTTGTCGAAACAGACCGCCGCCACCCGGGCCTTCGGCGCCTTGCCGCCCATCGCACTCTCGAACTCATGCACCGAAGGGACATCAGGCAACGTGTCCGGATCGCGGAAGATGTGGGTGAGGGTGACAAGAGTGTGCGTCTTCCCTCCACCATAGGTCATCTCCAACTGCCGGATCGCCTTGGCACTCTTGCCGCGCAGCCTCTCGGCCGTGCCGGCGACGATGTCGCGCAGGCTTGTGGTGGCAAATGTCAGTGGGAAGAACCGAGCCGGCTGCTCGTACACCGGACGCTTGCCGGTGCGATTGACCACGTCGAACAGATCGGCGGCGAACTCCTGCAAGGACAGTTCGCCGCTGCGCACATCGTCGCGCAGTCGCACCAGTTTGTTCCACGGCTTCAGAGTGGTTCCGGACATTTTTGTCCTCCCTGCTGCGCTAAAGCAGCTCTGCCTGGCGTGCCGGCGTGATGCCGGCGCGCCCATGAAGATGATTGCTGATGGCCTGAAGCATCACTGCTTCGTCGTTGTGGCCTTCGTGCCCTGCCAGCTCGATCACAGCTTGAACGAGTTGCGAAAACATCGGATCGCGACCCAACGCGGCCTGATTGATGAAGGCGTCCACCTTGGTCACGTCACCGGCCTTCCACAATTGCATCAGCCGATGCATGCGGTCGATCAGCGGCACGGGTTTGCCGCCAACGCCTTCCAACCCAAGCGTCTTGCGGCGACGCTGATCCCAACGGCGCAGTCGCACCTGGCTGCCAGTGCCACTGACTTCGGCTTCCGATTCCGAGGTGTCCGGTTCGGCTTCGTCGTTGCCGACCGCATCCTCGTCCGCCTCGGCCGCTGCGATACCACCGATGCGGCCGAGGATTTCAAACTGGTCGATCAGCGCCTGATCCGAAAGCCCGCAGGAGATCGCGTAGAGGATGCACGCACCCACCGGCGCGTCGTTCAAACCGAAGCTGTCGCGATGCAACAGGTAATAGGTGGTGATGTCATCTAACCCGGCGGCGCCTTCGTCGATATCCGAGTTCGACTTGAGTACGCGGCCGACCGCGAATTCCACCACCAGCCGGCGGGCCTCGCGCAGGAAGGAGGCAACCGGCATCGGCTCCCGCTTGCCGTCACTGGCAAATTCGCGAAACACGACCGGGTGCCGGCTAAAGGCTTCCAGCGCGGGGCCGGTGGCAGCCCAGAGGAAATCGGGACCGCGAATGCCAGCATCCCAGAAGCGGCGCATCTGAACGGTGATGTTGGCGCGCATCTGCTCCGACACGGGTCCGGACCAACCAGGTTGCGCAGTCGCTGTTCGTTTGCGACACACTAGCCAAACCGAGGACGAGAGCGCCGCTGAGGATTGCGCGCGCGTACAATTCCCCATTTCGGTCTGGATAGGCAAACTGCCATCAACTGTGAACCCAGCCCGGATCACTGCGGCAACCAATGTCTCCCATGCCTCAGGATTCTTATTGGCGAAGACGATGACTAAGATGCCATTAGGACGTAACGCGGACTGGCAGCTGCGGAACACCGCGGCCATACCATCCTCAAAGTTTCGCTTGCTGGCACCACGATCGCCATTAAAACGATTAGCGTCGTCGATGAGTTCGCCATCTCGCGTTTCATGGTCCCACTTGACGCCCAGCTGTGCGCCAAAGGCAGCATCAATTTCGTCGGACAATCCCCACGCCGTGCGCCGTAACCAAATGTAAAAGAAGTCCGCCAAGTCGGAGTAAGGAATCGCGTCATAATATGGAGGATCGGTTATGATCGCGTCGTATTCGCCTTCGATTGTCTTGGCGCTCACCTGTTTGATTGTTGGACGGGGCGCGGACTTGCATGCCTTAGAGTTTGACTCGGATCGTGGTCGCAACACGTGCTGGCCTGAATTGATTGATGATATTGGCTGACGGGGGAGTATCAGGCGGCCGCCAGACGGCGCGACATCAGCTTGACGCTGGCGATGTAGAGCCAGGTCACCGCGCTCTCGATGGTGGCCTCGAAATCCTTGGCCAGACGACGATTGCGGTTGAGCCAGGCCAGCGTGCGTTCGACCACCCAACGCCGGGGCAGCAGGATAAAGCCCTTGGCGGTGTCGGATCGCTTGACGATCTCGATCGTCCATGTACCGAGCGCTTCAAGCGCACCCTTCAGCTTGTCACCGGCGTAGGCGGCATCAGCGAACACGTGGCGCAGCCAGGGAAACGCGCTGCGCACGCTGTCCAACAACGGTGGCGCACCATCACGATCCTGCACGTCCCCCGGGTGCACGATCGCGCCGACCAGCAGGCCGATCGTGTCGGTGAGGATATGCCGCTTGCGGCCTTTGACCATTTTCTCCGCCGCGTAACCGCGCGGACCGCCGGCCTCGGTTGTCTTGACGGATTGGCTGTCGATGACCCCGGCGGTCGGACTTGCCTCGCGGCCGGCGGCTTCGCGCACATCCATCAGCAGCGCCTGATTGATGATCTGCCATCTTCCGTCATCGCGCCAGGCGTAGAAGTAGCGTTGCACCGTGGTGAACGGCGGGAAGTCCTTGGGCAACATGCGCCATTGGCAGCCAGACTGGGCAATGAAGAAGATGGCATTGACGATGTCCCGCAAGCAGGCCTTGCGGGTTCGACCGCGGCTTGCGGGCGGCGGCAAATGCGGCTCGATCAGAAGCCACTCCTGGTCGGTGGTATCGCTTGCGTAGCGCAGCCCGTCGCGCTGATACTTGCGTCGCGTGATTTCAGTCCAGGCCATCGGTGTGTCCTTCGTGTCTTCGCAACCACGAGAGAATCGTAGCCGCTGGGATCACGCAACTGCTTTTTTGTTCGGCCGATCACGGTCATCGGGGACGACAGGCTCCGTCGGAATAACCCGTTGAAATGACTTCAATCTTCATTCCGATACAGTTCCGGGTCAGCCTCTAAGCCGTGTGCTCGATTACCTTCGCGATCCATTCTATTTGTCCCGGGAATGAACCCGTCGAATCACCAGTCGGACAAGATTCAGCAAAGTCCCAGCTCATCGGTAACCGAAACCCACTGAACGTGTTGGCGATCTTTTCGTACCCGACATCCCAATGTGCTATGGAGCTGCTGCGATCTGCTATCCGATCCACACCGAGCGCTAGACTGGCCCACACTGCTTCTCGCCATTCGTTCGGATAGCGACAGTCTATCATTGCGGGTGCAACTGACCGGACGGTCCGGACGAACGTACTTAGCGTGACCAACTGGCGGGCTGTGAATACGTCGGCCCACCGGAGCATACCGTAGCCGCCAACAGAAAATGCCCGCGATGCACCGCTGCCACTTTTAGGAGTTGGTTCCAGGGGCAATCCGAACGGAATGTCTCTAGCTACGGCGTCCAATTCGGCCCCTGCAACTTCCGCGGCGATAAGCTCATGCCGAGTTGGCAGCCGATATTCCTTCCCGGATGGACCATCAGTTACCACGGCGGTCATCACCGTATGTAATTGACCCTGCATTGCTAGGTAACGGATATCGGCACTGCCGTTTATCTGTGGGCAGCAAGGACACTTTACTCCCGACCTGCTCATGGTGCCGGCTCCGAGTGCCGCATCAGCCGCCCTTCTCTGTGCCGCGCTTCCTACGGATAGAGGCACGTTCCGATGCACAATAAATATGACCCCATCGAGCGCGTCGTTGGGCTTCATCTCCAGCAGCACCCGCTTACCGTCTTTCCGACAAAGCCAGCGTGTCTTCAGGAGTGGGATTGTTGCCCTGCATGATTTGCATGGCACTGTCCGTGCCCAAAGATATGCCACGGTTGGCTTGGCCACCCAGCGAGGCGTGCGTCGATCATCCAGCTTCGTCTTCGGAATGTCGGCGTTGAGCAGTTCCACAGACACGATGCCATCGGCATCCGGCTCCAACAGTCGCAATCGCTGTGCCTCAACCTCAGCATCCGGATGCAACGCCTGCCATTCGGCATACGTTGGATAGCGCCCAGCGAGTTCCCGTCGGGCCTCGCTCAGCACCCAGTTGCCCCAAGCCCGCACGTGCCAGGCAAAATCGGCTTGTTCCCATGGCCGATCATTTAACCAGCCATCCGGCGTAGCCTCGCCACGCCCGGCGGCCAGCATGCGTTCCGCTGCATTTGTGAGCTTTGCGCCTTTCAGTCCGCGCGCCTTGAAGAAGGCAGTGGCAAATGCAGGATCCAGCAGCGCGTGCATCGGCAACGGATGGGTCTGTCCGGCGAGACGCTGCGGATATTCCAACGTGCATTTCAGAATGAACCAGGCAACCGGGTTCAGATCATTGGCCACGACTTCGCAGCCGAGGCGCATCGCCTCCAGCGGGATCGCGCCACCGCCGGCGAACGGGTCCAGCACACGCGGCGCACGGCCGCCGTAAGCGGCGCAGATGCGATCGCGGAACCAAGCCAGGTCGGGGCTGGATTTATGACCCCACCACAGGATGCCGCCTTCGGCCTCAACCTTCTCGGCTTCCACACTGTCGCCATTCTCCTTGCGGCCTTTCTTCTTCGGCACCAGCTTGCCGCCAAGCCTGCGCACCAATTGCGCACGCTCGGCGTCGTTGCCCGGATCAGGCAGCAGAGCCGCAACGATGGCCGCGCGACTGGCGGCGAGCGGGCGCCGCGCAGGCCAAAGATGCAGCGTCGAGATATGCCCATGCCGCATATTCTTCTCATGCAGCGATGCGGCGGAGGCCTCGGCCAGCGGGAAGGCGGTCTCGATCAGGCGTTTGTCGTTCATGTCAGTTGCCTATTCCACTTCCGCCATCGCGACGATGTCACCGACCTTCAATGTCAGTCCGCCCTTCGCGCACCCAACCAGCCGAGTGAATGGATCGCGCACGCGCAGCAGCCGCGGCGTCGGCGTGGCGCAGTCCAACACCACAAACAGCCAGTAGCGTTCACGCAGGTTCGCGGCCTTGGCCCATTCGTTGTCGGTCATGAACACCTCGCCCGTGTCGGCGCGACCCTTCACTTCGATGCAACGCGGCGGTTCATTCGGACGATCGGACAACAGGTCAAAGCCCGGCCAGTCCGAAAGACCAGCGGCACGCGCACGCATCGCCGTAGAGACATCGCGCACCCGCGCGGCGGCGCTTTCCTCGTGTGCGGTAGATAGCCTGATCGCCACCGCCTCCACCTGAGCATCGAAACGCTTGATGTCTTCAGGATCGGTGGACGGCACGATCAGGGCATGGGTGATGAACTCGGCCCGTCCCACAGCAATCGCGTCGGGCTCAGACTGGATTGCCGCCAGGCGTGCCTCGCGCAGCTTGGACAGCGCGGCATGACGCGCCTTGACGCCATCGAATTGTAGCTGCGCCTGCTTGCGACCTTCCTGAACGGCCTGCCGCAGTCGTGATCGGGCACGGATCAACTCCGCCTCCTGGCGATTGAACCCCGCCTTCACCAGCTCGATGCGTTCCGGCAAATCCGCGCGGCAGGCCGCCTGCTTGTCGGCAACGAGCTTTGCGCCATAGGTCTCCGTCAGCCAGGCATGGGCAACTTGCGTCAGGCGCACGCATTCGCGGCCGGCAGGGTATGCGCCAGGTCTGGCACCGCGCATGCCACGCAACAGCATCAGGTATTCCACCGGGCACTCCTCGATGGTGCCATCGCTGAACTCGCGCACGCCGACAAGCCGGCAGTCCAACGTATCAGGCGTGGTATCAGTGCGGCGCTCCACAGACAGAGTAGCCAGATGGAACAGGTGCGCCTCTTGTGCGTGCGGATCGATGAACACGCCGCCACGCAACGCCTGCGCACCGAGCTCGTCCTGGATTTCGCCGGCCAGTGCGTCGAAGACCGGTTCACCGGGGTGAAGCCAGATCACGTCCTCGCCCAGCGTCGGGCGGCGCACCGTCAAGCTCCGCCGAGCTGCCACAGGATATGTCTCGACCTCTGCCGCGATTGCGTCCATTGCGCCGGCGCGTGTTGCACGAAAGCGAAAGCCAGCCGACACGTCGCCGTCGATGCCGAGGCCAAGCAGAGGCGCGGCACGGGTGACGAGACGCTGAACATAACCCGGCATCAGACGCAGATAGCGTTCCCGCTCCAGATCGTCGCGCAACGCGGGGAGGTGGGACTTCACCTCGCCGCCATCGCCATAGATCGCGCGCTCCTTGGAAGCCAATGCCCGGACCTGCTCGGTGGTCAGCACCCCTTCGAGTTGCTCCGCGGCATCTTCGCCGCGCAGCGCGGCGTCGAAATACGACTTGAGCGACACCCCTTCCATCAAGCGGCCAATCACGTCGTAGACCTTATCCGAGGTCAGGTCTTTCCGGATGGTTTCCAGTTTCTTGAGCAAAGTCTCCAGCACCTTGCCCTCGCGGGTTTTCGGTGCGATCAGGTTGGCGATATAGACCCGGTCCTTCTTCTGGCCGTAGCGATGAATGCGGCCCATGCGCTGTTCCAGGCGGGCCGGATTCCATGGGATATCGTAATTAACCATCAGCCAGCAGAATTGCAGGTTGACGCCTTCACCCGCGGCGTCCGTTCCGATCAGGTACTTCGCGCCGCCGGCCTCATCCGAGCGCCGGAAGAACTCCACCTGCCGGTCCCGCTCGACGTAGTCCATCGCGCCGTGCAGTTGCGCGACGCGGCCGGTGAAGCCGAGCGCCTCCAGCTTGTCGGTGAGGTAGTTGGCGGTGTCCCGGTGCTCGGTGAAAACAAGCATCTTCTCTTGCGCGAATTGCGGGTCCTTCATGGCTTCCAGCAGTCGGGCAAATTTCGCCTCGTGTCCGCTATCGAGCACCGCCTGCGCCATGTTCCGCAGTTCGATGACCCGATCGCGCTCCATGATCAGATCGGCGAGGTTCTCGGTGACTGTCGCGCCCAGCGTGTCGGCTTCCGCCGTTTCGTGCGCCTCGGTCTCATCGGTCTGGTCTTCGTCGGCCGTCGTGGTGGTCAGCAGATCGAGTTCGCCGGCTGCCGCGCGTCCTTCCAGGTCGCGCTGGGCCTTGCGCAACGCGGCCTCGCCCCCCTCCTCCAATTGCCTGATGGCCGCATTCAGCTTGTCGATACGCCGATCAAAAGAGCGCTTGAGTGCGTAGGTTGAGGATGCAAGACGGCGCTGAAATACCGACATGGCCAGACGCGCCGCCGAGCGGTTGAGTGTCGCTGCCTTGTTGTAGGCGTCGCGAATGTAGCGGCTGGTTTCGTCGTACAGCTCCTGTTCTTCGTCGGTCAGTTCGAACCCCAACGTGTGGCACACCCGCTGGGGATAGAGCGGCGAGCCGTCCAGCTTGACCATTTCCTCCTTGGTGCGGCGGATGAAGTGGCGTGCGCGGCGATCCTTGGGGAACGCTTCGAGTGCTTCCGGGGTGCTGATCGCATCCGGCTCCAGCAGCCGCCACAGGGCGAAGTAGGGATAGGGCTTTCCCATGTGCGGCGTCGCGGTGAGCAGCATCAGAGATTGCGGTGCCCACCCGAGGTCGAACTCGGAATCATCGGAGACGATACCTGCCAGAGCTTCGGCCACCCGATAGCGGGCGGTCTTGCGGACCGTCATGTCCATCGGATCCCGATCGGCCGAGAGCTTGTGGGCTTCGTCGAAGACCACGAGGTCGTAGCCCTGCCCAGCCAGGCCAGCCTCTCGCAGTCGGGCAAAGGTGTTCCTTGAGCGCAGCGTATCGATGCTGACGATGGCGAAGTCGGAGGAGGGGCCGAGGAAGGGATTACCTCTCGCGGCTTCGCTGCCGCGGATGATGCGGGTTTGCAGGCGGAACAGAGTGCGCATTTCGCGCTGCCAGTTGCCGACCAACCCGGCCGGAGCGGCCACCAGGACGCGCCGGACAAGGCGGCGGGACAGCAGTTCCCGCACGGTCAGCCCGGTCATGATGGTCTTTCCCGCGCCGGCATCATCGGCCAACAGGAAGCGGATCGGCCACGTTTGGAGGATGTGGTCGTAAACCGCCACTCGCTGATGCGGCAGCGGGTCGATCAGCGATATTTCGGTTGCAAATGCCGGGTTCGCGATGTGGCCGAAGGTGAGCCGGCTGGCTTCCGCGACAGCCGCCACTGCCTCGGGGTTTCCGCCGAAATCCATGCCGATTGCCGAGGGGGTGACTTCGGAATGTCTGGGTCTCCCGCAGAGCATGCTCTTCGGCGATGGCTCGGATACGGGCCATTGCCAGTTCGCCCGGCTCATTCTGGCCATTCTCCCAGCGGGAGATCGTGACTGGCGTCACCCCGACCATACCGGCGAAGGCTGGCTGACTGGCACCGAGTGCCAGTCGGAGCGCTCTCACTTGGTCGCCGGGGGTGGTTCGAACTGACATTGGTGCAGAACTCCTTGCGCCTTCTTGTCACACGCCATCGCATGCGTCAATACCTTATCATTTGCTATGATAGCATATGATAAGTCGCAAACGAACCATGTGGTGCAGAATGCATAGGTGACGCTCTGTCTCGGATGTCGAAGCGGCTCCGTAAGGAGTAGCGTGACACAATCGCGCCGCTGGGAGGTGCCGGCCATCTGGAGGGGGCGTTTGCCAAGTGTCCATGTCCACGCCGGTGCTCGCGTCAGTTCCTGAATGGACTGACCTGAGGCAGCGGAACGGGCTCGATCCCCTCGGCATGTAGGCGAGCGCGGTTGGGCTCTATCAGCGCTTGTTGCCCGGTATCAGCAATGTGACCCTCCGGGTCCGCTACTATGGGTTGTATGCCTGGTTAAGCAGAATCTATGCGGAACGAGTGCGGCATACAGGCGTCGAAACCTGGCGGCGCACGGTCCGCCGAACAGAGGCGCTGTATGCCTTGACGGCGGTCAGAGCGGCCACCCACGGCCTCGTTGAGGGCGGCGTTGCTGGAGTGAACTGGGCGCAACGGCAACTGGAGAGTGGTGGCGACGTGATCCAGTTTGCGGACCACGCAGACCCGGATGGCGCGGGTACGCCTTACCTCCAGCAGTCCTGGGGTGCCTACGGGGCGGCTTACGGGAGCCAGTTGTTCGAGATCGGAATTCTGGGAGAGAGCGCGCTCCACGACATTCCAGTGCCGGCTCCCCCGATCGGGGATGAAGTGGCGGATGCATTCGCCCAGGCGGCAGGCCCGCTTGCGGACCATTTCTTCTCGCTCGTCGAGTTGGGCCGTGCCTCCCTCGCTGAACTAGATGGGCTCGCGCCGTTGCTTCCCTCTGCCATCGGCGAGGATACGGCCGAGCGTGCTGCCTATGAACGCCTGCTGCTTGCCGAGGCGTCCGATCCCCGAGAGAGTGACATCGCCCGGCGTCGCAGTTTGGTACTGGCCCTACGCGTCGCCGGGCTTCTTGGGCGCGACCCTTCACCCGATAACGTCCGTTGGGTGCTTTACGCTGCCGCCGACCTGAATAAGCGATTGCTCGATCTCGGAGATGACGCCGATCTTGAGGCGCATCGTCTACGCTGGTGGGCATACCAAGCAAGCGAGCTGGGTCGCGTTGCATGCGAAGCCCTCCTCAAGTGGCTCCTCGATGCGCTTGAACCGTACCCGGCCGGATTGGGTGCCGGTCAACTCATCAACAACGCAGTCGACGCTCTCGACATACCGACGGCCGGTTGGCCGGCTTCCTGGCAAGGCCTCGTGCTTGAACTGCCTGATGCAGGTAGCCCTCTCTCCGATGTTGAGCGAACCTCGGAACAGCGGTTGGTAAACTTGGCGTTGCGTAGTGGGCGTGGCGCGGCCGCGGCGTCGGTCGAGAGTGCTCGGTCGGCAATCGAACTACTCGCGATCCTTCATCGACGCTGCGCCCACAGACGGGAAATCCTATCTCGCGCACTAGGTGTGAGACCGCCGTTCCGGTCGATCGTGACTGAGCTTGCATTCCTCGACATGCATCAGGAGAAGCCTCTGCCCGATGTAATTCGCCTCTTGTTCGATCAACGCGTGCTACAGCGACACCTCTGGGTCGCGATGCGCAAACTGCAATACCAGAGAGACTATACGTTTCTGATCGACGCAGATGACAACAGGCTGCGACTGCGTGCGAAAGATGGGCCGGTGTTCACTGGACCTCGGCTTGGGCCGGCGTTAACGTTTCTGCGCGATATCCATTTGCTTGGTGTCGGTGGCGTGACAGACAAGGGGAAGCAGGTCGCCGCAGCATGATCCTTTACGAGACGCTCGGCGACCGAGGTTATCACACGGCGATCCTCACGACGTTCGCTATTGATTTCGACGCTTTCGAAACTCTCGCTCTCAACCGTCTACGTGGTGCGTGGTGTCGTAACGTCATCGCCATTGCGGATGCTGGGATGGTGGGGCTTGCGCTGGAAAGGCCTGCCGCAAACCCTCGGGTTGCCGGCGTACGCTATCTGCTCGCGAAGGCGGTCTCTCGTGGCGCTGGTGTTTTTCACCCCAAGCTTGTTTTGCAGATTGGACGCGAGCGTGGGCGGATGATCGTGGCATCCGCAAATGCCACCGCTGCCGGTCTCGCTGGCAATCTCGAAGTGGCGTGCACCGTCGAATGTGATGCGACCGACAGTGGAGAGCAGCGCCTTGTCGCAGCAGGCTGGCGCTACGTTTTGGAATTCCTCGACGCGCGCCAACAAACAGTTGCCGACAAGATGAACTGGGCGCGCGAGAGGACGCCATGGCTCGCGCGTGCGGTGCCAGCGGATGGGGCGGTTCAACTATCAGATGGAACGCATGCTGCTTTTCTGTGTGCAGGCGAAAACCGAGGCATTGCGAACCAGTTCGCGGCACTGGTAGGCGGCGAACCAATCACGCAGCTTGTCGTTCTCTCCCCTTACTGGGATCACGACCTCGGATCGGTCGAAGCGTTGTCTCGCGCATTAGCACCGAGCGAGATCGTTGCGATCGTGGACACTGAGCAAGCGCTATTTCCTGGTGTCGCGCTGAAGGGAACGGACGGCATGCGGGTTGCTCAGCTGCGAGGGTTTGATTTAAAGCGATTCCCTGACCACAACAACCGCTTCGTTCATGCGAAGCTGCTGATCGCCACCTCATCCGAAGCAGATCATGTTCTTGCCGGGAGTGCCAACTGCACTGCTGCAGCATTAGCCGACCGCAGCGGCGGCGGCGCGAACGAAGAGGCATGTTTATATCGTCGCTTGCCATCCGGGTTCATCCTCGAAAATCTCGGCCTCAGCTCTGTAGCCAGTGGGGAAGGACTGGATCCTGCCATAATCCCACCATTTCAGCAGGATGAACCTATTCCCCTTTGGGATGCTTCTGCGCGTAATCCAGGGGCGTTTGAACGGGTTTACGAGCGGATCGTTTGGTGGCCGCCCTCTGCGGCATTATCGCATGCGGTCGCGACTGGTGATGCCGAGTTGGAGATATTAGACCGAAGCCGACAGCCAATCAGCTTTCTGCTTGAACCGGTACCCGCCGGCTGGTCAGGCGACAAGCCCCGCTGGCTTCGACCAGAGCCCGACGCTCCACAATCAGTATACGGCCGTCTTTGCTTTTCCGATGGTTCCGTTACGGGCCTAGCTATCGTGGCATCAGTTGAGTTGCTGCGAAGCGAAACGCGTGAACAGCTAGGCCCGCGCGCCGAACGTGCTGCGGCTCTGCTCGACGTGGAAACTGAGGAGGGACTGTGGCTGCTCGAGGCATTGAATGCGCTTGAGGAGCCGCCGGTGGGAACCAATTCAGCGGAACCACCACAAGGTGGCATGAGTTGAGAACAGGGCAAAAGAGCTGGCGATGACGTGCAGGGGAACCAGGGAGAAGTGCTCGATTATGCTCGCTTTATGGCCGGTCGGAGAAGGCGCATCGAGCCTGGCGAGGTAGAGCAGAACAGCCTTGCTGGTAGTGGTGTCTCACTAGTCCGTGGTTTCCTCAACCGCGTTATCGGTCTCGGCTACAACTCGTCCGAGCAGAACGATGACTCTGACGACTTGGAAGCCGCGGCGGTAGAAACAGGAGATGCAATTGAAGATGGGGCAGCCGCGGCGATTGAGGCAGGGTTGCAGATAGTACCTACCACTCCTCAGGAACGGCAGAGTGGGCAAACTATTCAGAGGCGCAGGGTCGCCGATGCAAACGCAATCAGCCAAGCAGTAGAAACCTTTCACCGCCTCCTTCAGCAACCTCCCATACGCATCGTAACTACCAAAGAACTCCTACGGTTACGTGCCCTGCTCACTGTTGTTCTGGTTGCAGGCTGGGACGGACCAGGACCGAGTGCCGGCGAGCCCAGCGCGGTGCAAGTACCTGCCAGTTCTCGACGGCGATCGGATGGAGACATGGCCGCGCCTTGTCGGGCGTACTCTCGCCGCCTTCTTTGGCGGCGCGAACCCTCCCATTGGGCGGCTAAAACTGGATCAGATACATGATCGCCTGCCCGATGATGTTGTTGAGTGCTTCGCTTGTTGTCAGTGGGCTACGGACGCCGCGCTTGCCGCCGTCCGGTCTAAGCCGGCGTGCGCTGGATTGGCTCGGATTCTTGAAGGTCTTGACAAGAAAGTTCGTTCGATAACGGAGCTATCGCCTGACGAGATTGCGTCATCTGCCTGGGCCGGGGTTGTGGGCGGATTGGAGGGGCGACTCTCGCAAAGGCTCGGCCTCCGCGTCCACGCGGAGAGCAAGGCTCGCCGCTCTAAGCGGAAACTGGCGATTACAACAACCTCCACCGTTTAGCCTTCGAGGTAAGCTGCCCAGTCGGCCATCAGCGCTTGGCGCTTCTCGAACAGATCGCCACGTCGGTAGGCGGCCTCCACCTTGTCGCCGATCGCGTGCGCCAGAGCGAGTTCCACCACATGGTTGGGATGGTGCGTGTTCTCCGCCGCCCAGTCGCGGAACGTCGATCGGAACCCGTGGGCTGTCAGGTCGTTGCGCCCCATACGACGCAGCACCGCGGTCAGGGTCATGTCAGATAGCGGCGTGCCATGCTTCTGGCCGAGAAACACCAGACCGCTGCCGTCCTTCAGCTTTGCCATTGCTCGCAGGATCCCGAGCGCCGGCTCTGACAGTGGGACGCGGTGCGGCCGCGCCGCCTTCATGCGCGCCGCCGGGATGGTCCAGGTGCGAGTAGCCAGGTCGAATTCGTCCCAGGTGGCGCCGCGCACCTCGCCACTGCGGACGGCCGTCAGGATCAGGAACTCCAGTGCACGCGCGCCGAAGCTGGCCCGTGCCCGCAACTCGACCATGAAGGCGGGCGCCTCGCGCCAATCGAGTGCCGCATGGTGCTCCACGGCCCGGACCTTGCCCTTCGCCGGCAGCATGAGCTGGAGGTGGCCGCGCCAGACCGCCGGGTTGGGGCCGTCACGCCAGCCGCGCGCGATGGAGTAGGACAGCACCTGTTCGATCCTGCCACGCACACGGGTCGCGGTCTCCGGTCTGGTGCGCCAGATCGGGTTGAGGACTTCCAGCACCTGCTCGGTGGTGACCGCCCCGACCGGCAAGTTGCCGATGACCGGTTCGGCATAGGTCGAAAGCGTGTTGCGCCACTGCTGGCGGTGCTTGGGGTTGCGCCAGCCCGGCTCGTGGCCAGCGATGTATTGCTGGGCCGCCTCGCCAAACGTGGTCCGCTTCGCCTGCGCCGCAGTCTCGGCCTCTCGGCTAGCGCGGCGCTGGTCGATCGGGTCGATCCCCTGCCCGAGCAGCTTGCGCGCATCTGCCGCCTTCTCCCTCGCCTGCTTCAGGCTGACGCCGTCAGCATCCCCCAGGGCCATCGTGCGAGCCTTGCCGTTCCGCATGTAGCGCAGGAACCATGCCCGCCGCTGGGGCGTGGCTACCTCCAGCCACAGCCCATCACCGTCGCCATACCGGCCAGGCTCGCGCTTGTTCTGCACGCCCGACGCCGTGAGTTTTGCCATCATTGCTTCCGCCTAAACCCACAAAATCACCCACAAATCGCTGGTGGGTAGGGGTGGATTTTAGCGGATCAGGGTGGACACCACCAACAAGAAAAACCGCAGAAAACCGCCATTCTTCGGACTGTAGTGGGCTGTGCCGGAAGGGCTTCTGGCGGAGGGAGTGGGATTCGAACCCACGGTACGCTTTCACGCACACACGCTTTCCAAGCGTGCGCCTTAAGCCGCTCGGCCATCCCTCCGGAAGAGCCGGTGCATAGCAGCGCTGAGGCTTGGGCGTCCATCTGTGGCGCTGATGCGATGATGGCACTATATTGTGACCAGATTACTGGTCATTGGAGTCGGCATGGTCACCGTCAACCTCGCACAGGCAAAGGCACATCTGAGCGAACTGCTGGACAAGGTCGAGAGCGGTGAGGATATCGTCATCACCCGTCACGGCAGGCCAGTCGCACGCGTGTCCGCCGTTGCGGCTCCGAAGCAACCTGTGCGCTCGCTCGCCGCCTTCCGCGCCAGAATGCCGCACTGGCGCGAGACCAGCGTGGCGCTGCTACGAGCCGCTCGCGATGAAGAGCTTTGATGCGATATTTCGATACCAGCTTTCTTGCGCCGCTGATCCTGCAAGAGGCGACAAGCGCCCGGGCGGAGCGCCTGGCAGCAGAGGTTCCGGCAGGGAATTGGCGGTCAGCCACTGGACCTGCGTGGAATTCGCATCGCTGCTGGCGCGCGAGGTGCGTATGGGCGGCCTGGACGCCTCGGTTGCCAGCGAGGCAGACGTGCAGTTCCTGACGATCGTTCGCGAGTCCTTCGTGATTCTGCTGCCGCGGGCTGCGGATTTCGATCTCGCCAGGCGACATCTGGGCAATTACGCGACCAGGCTTCGCGCAGGTGATGCCCTGCACCTGGCGATCGCCGGGAACCACGGCGCTGAACTGATCTACAGTCTCGATAAAACGTTGCTGCGCGCCGGCAAACTTCTCGGACTTCCGGTCAGCGCGGGCATCCAACCTGGCCGCTAGGTCAGGAAAGCTTCACGCGTCCATCTTCAGTGCCGCCAGGAAGGCGGACTGCGGTATTTCCACCTTGCCGAACTGCCGCATGCGCTTCTTGCCCTCTTTCTGCTTCTCCAGCAGCTTGCGCTTGCGCGTGATGTCGCCGCCGTAGCATTTCGCGGTTACGTCCTTGGACAGAGCGCCGATAGTCTCGCGCGCGATGATGCGGCCGCCGATGGCCGCCTGAACGGCGATCTTGAACAACTGACGCGGGATCAGGTCCTTCAGCTTTGCACAGATCGCGCGGCCGCGCGTCTCGGCGACGTTGCGATGCGCGATGAACGACAGCGCATCCACGGCATCGCCGTTCACCAGGATGGAAATACGCACCAGGTCGCCCTCGGCGTAGCCGTCCATCTGGTAGTCGAAGCTGGCATAGCCGCGCGAGACCGACTTCAGGCGGTCGTAGAAGTCGAACACCACCTCGTTCAGTGGCAGGCGGTACACCGCCATGGCGCGGTTGCCGACATAGGTCAGATCCACCTGCTCGCCGCGCCGCTCGTTGCAGAGCTGCAGCACGGCGCCGAGGTAGTCGTCCGGCACCATGATCGTGGCGCGGATCCAGGGCTCCTCGATGTGGTCGATGACGCTGCCGTCCGGCATGTCCACCGGGTTGTGCAGTTCCACCATCGTGCCGTTGGTGCGGTGGACGTGGTACACCACAGACGGCGCGGTCGCGATCAGGTCGAGGTCGAACTCGCGGGTCAGGCGCTCCTGGATGATCTCCAGGTGCAGCAGGCCGAGGAAGCCGCAGCGGAAGCCGAAGCCGAGCGCGGCGGAGGTCTCCGGTTCGTAATGGAAGCTGGCGTCGTTCAGGCGGAGCCGGCCGAGCGATTCGCGCAGCTTCTCGAAATCATCGGCGTCCACCGGGTAGAGGCCGCACCATACCACAGGCACAGACGGCTTGAAGCCGGGCAAGGCTTCGGCGGTAGGGGTACGATCGTCGGTGATGGTGTCACCCACCGAGCAATCGGCTACCGTCTTGATCGCCGCGGTGATGTAGCCGATCTCACCGGGACCGAGATCGTCTACCGGGATCATCTTCGGGCTGAAGACGCCGACCTGCTCCACCTGGTGGACGCCACCGGTCGCCATCATGCGGATACGTTGGCCACGCTTGATGCGGCCGTCCTTGACGCGGATCAGGATCACGACGCCGAGGTACTGGTCGTACCAACTATCGACCAGCAGCGCCTTCAGCGGGGCGTTGCCATCGCCCTTGGGCGGCGGCAGGCGGTGGATCAGGGCTTCCAGCACGCCCTCGATGTTGAGGCCGGTCTTGGCGCTGATCTCCACCGCGTCGGACGCATCCAGACCGATCACGTCCTCGATCTGCTGTTTCACCTTTTCTGGCTCGGCCGCGGGAAGATCAATCTTGTTGAGGACCGGGACGATCTCGTGGTTGGCCTCGATCGCCTGGTAGACGTTGGCCAGCGTCTGGGCCTCGACGCCCTGGGAGGCATCCACCACCAGCAGGCTGCCCTCGCAGGCGGCCAAGCTGCGGGACACCTCGTAGGAAAAATCCACGTGGCCGGGGGTGTCCATCAGGTTCAACTCGTAAACCTGGCCGTTCTTCGCCTGGTAGGTCAGCCGGACGGTCTGCGCCTTGATGGTGATGCCGCGCTCGCGCTCCAGGTCCATGTTGTCGAGGACCTGGTTGGTCATCTCCCGGTCGCTGAGCGCGCCGGTGGTCTGGATCAGGCGGTCGGCCAGGGTGGATTTCCCATGGTCGATGTGCGCGATGATCGCGAAGTTGCGGATGTGGTCGAGCGGGGTCATGGGAGGTGGTCAGATAGAGTGTCCGGGCGCCGGTGTCATCTGGGGAGGGCAAGGCTGGCAGACGCGACCCAGAAGTATTACATTCAAGGGAAAGTAAGGATACGCTGATGGAATCCGCCATTACCTCGAAAGGGCAAACGACTATCCCGAAGGCTGTGCGGGACCATCTTGGGTTGAAGCCGGGCGATCGGGTCAAATTCTTCCTCCACCCCGATGGCAGCGTGGTCTTGCTGCCCAAGCTGCCGGCGTCCGCCTTGAGGGGTATCGTCCAGGCGCGACGCCATGTGAGCGTCGAACAGATGAACGAAGCAATTGCCGCGGGGGCGGTAGGCCGTTTCAGGCGGCATCGTGAGGAATGATTGGCCTGGATACCAACGTCCTGATCCGCCATCTCACGCAGGACGACCCGGTTCAGTCGCCGAAGGCGACACAGTTCATCGAGCAGACGCTCACTGATGGTTCGCCTGGTTTTGTCAGTCTTGTCGTCATGGCGGAAACGGCCTGGGTGCTGGAACGCGTGTATGGGTTATCGGCCACCCAGCTTGCAGCGACGATCGAGCAAGTGTTGCAGATCAGCAGCTTGATCGTCGAATCTGAACAAACCGTGTTCACGGCGGTGGCGGCCGTCAAACAGAACCGCGCATCATTCGCCGACGCTCTGATCGGCGCGGTGCACGCGAGGGCGGGCTGCTCGACGACTGTGACGTTCCATCGGCGGGCGGCTCGTCTGCCCGAATTCGAGCTGCTGTGATGGCCTTCCCGCTCAGTGACCGAACGTCATGGGCACGAGATGGATGGACGCGTTGTCGAACATTGCCAGGCTCGCCGGTCCACCTATGGAATTTTCCGTCACGGTGTGGCTTGGGACTGGTGCCGCGAAATCAGCCTGTGTCATGGCACCCGTCACGGGTGGGTTGATCATTACCCTCGTTGAGCCGGTCGTATCCGCCCCGGCCTGGTTCCAGACCTGGAACTGGATGGTGTCGGAACCGGACGCCGAGCCAGCGGTGTAGTGCAGGCTCGCCAGGATCGCGTTGACATCGACGTAGTCGGCCGAGAGACCGATGCTGTTGGTGACAGACCCGGCGACCGGCGCACCCGCGGCATTGGTTGCGGTCAGTGTGCCTGTGCTGTCGCTAATGCCGACATACAACTCGCCAGGATTGCTTTGTGCGAAGCTGTCAGAATAGCTGCCGCTTACCGCGACCGTCCCGCCGGGTGAAATGGTCTCGCCGGACGGTTCGTTCAGCAAAGGACCACTGCTGCCGGGCGTTATGGTGATCGCTATCTCCCGGCTGGTGGTGACCGGGGCGGGCGGGCTGACTTCGATCTGCACCGTGTCGGACGTCGCGCCAACAGCGGGCACATAGGTCAGGCTGGCAAGGTCCGCATCGAGCTGGCTCTGCGGCGTTGGGCCGAACGAAAGCTGGTTGGTGCCGGATCCAGTCGCACCATCCATGAACAGGGTGCCGGATCCGGCGGAGATGCTCATCGTGTCCTGCACGGTGACGGAGCCGCCGATCGAAACGTCGCCGAGTGACAGCGTTGCTCCTTGTGCGACCGTTGAGGAAGCAGGGGCCGTGATGTCAGGGTGCACGACTCCGCTGGGTCCACCATCCGGGGCGAAGGCGATGGACTGGGCGTTGCCGCTGCCGCCGGTGAATTCGCTCTCGAAGTTGCCGATGCCGAAGCTGCCGGCAAGCGGAATCGCTGCCGCGGTTCCGGCGGTCAGAACGCCGTTGGCGTACCCCAGAGGCGTTCCTTGCGCCGTGCCATACAGATCAATCTCGTCGCCCGGCCCAAAGCCAGTGATGGTTGACCCACCGGCGAAGGCATCCGGGACCTGCAAGGACAGTGCTCCCGAACCGACGAACGCCACATCATTGCCGACGAATGTGCCGTTCAGGGTCAGGTCACCGCCGTTGCCGACGCTGATCGAACCGCCATTGGTCAGCGTCTCCGGCGGCGCGTGACCGAACGGCGGTGGGGCAAAGTCGAAACTGACCGCACCGCCGTTCGCGGAGATAACGCCGTTGTTGACGATTGATGCGGTGGCGCTGATCACGGTGCCACCGTTGTCGAATGTCAGGAGGGAAGCCGAGGGCGCTTCGATCACGCCATCGTTGATGATGGGGACTGCGGAGCTGAGGCTGTCGACGAACAACGAACAACCCGGTTGCGGCCCGAGCGTGCCCTGCGCGCCAATGGTCAGAGTGCCGCTGATGTCGACGTTGCCCGTGTCGGCGCTTTGCAGGATCGAATTGAACGTCACATCGGTGAAGTTGACCGTGGCGCTGCCGCTAACCGTGATGGTCTCGCCGTTCAGCGTGGCGTTGGTCAGGCTGGCGTTGAATGCGGTGCCCGCCGGAATGACAACGCTGTCGCCGCTCGTTGGTGGCACGCCGGCGGACCAGTTAGCGCCCGTGTTCCAGTCAGAACTGACATTGCCATTCCAGGTGTCGACAGTGCCGGTGGCACCGATGGTGACCGGAATGTCGCCGGTTGTCTCGACGCCGGCTTGATTCCAGATGTCGAAGTGGATGTCGTCCGTGCCGGTGGCGGCGGTTGCTGCGTACGTCAGTGAATTGATGATGTCGGTTACGTCGGCATAGGAGCCCTGAAAGACGATCGTTTCGGTACCGTTGCCGGGGGCCGGGTCCGCGCTCGGCACGCTTCCGCTTGTGGGATGGTAGCCGTAGAGGTCGCCGCTGGTGTCGCTGATCGCCAAGTACATAGCGCCAGGATTGCCGGCGGCAAAGTTATCGCTGTAGTTGGCGCCTGTAATGGCAATGGTGCCGTCGGAAGTGAACTGCTCGGATGAGGGCAACGTCAAACTGGGCCCGCTGGACATCGAAATTGTTCCTCCTGGCCGGCGAATGAGCATCGCCGGCCTAAACCAAACCCAAATTCAGTGACTGAAGTTCAACGGCATGCCTAACGGGACACCTTTGGCATCGTTCAACATTGCGAAAAGCAGTCGAACTGCCGACAGGCGCAGAACTGGCCGCGGCATCAGGCACCGGCAGTAGCGGCGCGAGGTCTTGCTGGCTCATCGCGACGCTGTTGGTCGGTGCATCGATGGTGACCGCGGTCGCGCCGGTGAGATCATTTGGCATGGACGAGGCCTCCCGAACCGGCCGGCGCCCACTGGGTGCGATTACCGGTTAGCCAGGCGGCGTATCCCTGGAAGTAAATTCAGCACAAATCGATTGTGCGTGGTCGCACTTAACGTTACGTATCCAACGCTTGCTTGCGCGTCAGGTCCGAATTACCGCGGCTACCGAGAAAGTGGTCGCTATTTCTGCTACAGATATTTCGCCGGCCGTATCATCGCCCGCCACATGTGTGCCACCGGACTGTTGTCGAAGCCTAGACCTTCCTTAGGTTGGCGGAAGTTGCGGCCAATCACGTCGGTGAATTCTTCCAATTCGACGTGTACATTGGGATCGAAAGAATAGATGTCATGGACCGTGATCATGCGACCCGACATGTACCATTTGTGATTGCGCATCCGCTGGTAGTCTTCTTCGACATAGGGATCAGGACGATAGTCGGCACCGAACGCCTTGATATACGATTGCGGATACTCGTAGCCGACTGAGGGGTCTGGGTAGAAGCGCAGCACCTGGTGGGCGCGGATGGCCCAGGTGACCTCCTCGTCCACGTAGGGCTCGACGAGCTGCGCGCCCCAATAGCCGTGGTCACCGCGGATGAAGCCGATGGTCGAGATGTCGTGCAGCAGGCAGGCGAGCACCATCTTCTCCGGCAAACCGGCATTGACCGCGTGCTTGGCGCTTTGCAGGAGATGGGCAGCCGGGCCGAAGCGATGCTCGAAGAAGTCGATCAGCGTCGGCTTCTCCGGCATCGGCGGCAGGCGGGGATCGTCGCCCATCAGCACCTGCGCGTTCGGATTGGCGGCCATAAGCGCGTTGGCGTTCGGCGGAGGATCCATGTTTCCGTCGGCCAGGCTATAGAGACGCGACTTGATGACGATGTAGTCGAGCTCGCGGCTCATCTTGTCTTCGAGCGCATCGGCGCGCTCCGACAGAGTTGGCTGGTCGTTCATGGCATTCCTCGCTGGCCTGCACTCGGGCAGACCGTAGCAGACGAGGGCAGAATGCGTCGATTGCCGCCTGCAGCGACGCCTGCGCCGGAGCATTTGGCACTCCGTCGTTCCGGCGCTAGCGGGAACCTAGAGGACATTCGGCCTGACTGTGCTCGCGCAGCGGCGCCGCGTCCTATCGTCATGGCGGGGTAGGCCATCGCCACCGGGCTTGACCCGGTGGTTGGCCCCGCGATCCACGTCTTTGTGGCCGGTGTGATGAAAAGACGTGGATGGCCGGCCTTCGTCGGCCATGACGACTGGGGGCATGCGTGCGACAGATGAGTTCGCTGTCCGGCTCGGCCGCAAGGCGGTGGCGCCCGACCGTCATTGCGATGCTCGCGAAGGCGGGGGGAAGCAATCCAGCGGTTGGTGGGCTGCAACAACTGGATTGCCGCGTCGCTTCGCTCCTCGTAATGACGGTGGAGGGGGATTCCATCCACTAGGGAGGCGTCGCCGGTCTCACGTCCCTGGGTGCGCGCTTTCGCGGGCATGACGAGTTTGATGCGATTACACTGGCAGCCGCGCGATGCCTTGCCGAATGCGGTGCAGGAACCTGGCCAACTCCGCTGGCTTGGCGCGATCCATGTTGTAGTGCGCGAACCACGTGAGCTTACAATTGCGTGCGCAGAGCGCTTTCACCGCTCGCCCGATCAGCTTGCGCGCCGGATCGCCCATCGCGATGCGTACCAACCACCACGACCCGCCATAGGTGGTGACGACGACAATGCGCCGCAGTGCCTTCAGGCGTTCAGTGGTAACCACGCCAGTCGGCGTCACGTCGAATGCGACGCCTGGCAGCCAGACCCGGTCGAAATACCCCTTCAACATCGCGGGCATGCTGTACCACCAGGCAGGATACACCAGCACGAGTGCCTCGGCGCCGACGAGCTGATCGTCGTAGCGCTTCACGAGGCGCTCGTTGCGTTCAGTATTCAGGTAATCCAGCCGCTCCTGGCGACTCATCACCGGATCGAAGCGCTCTGCATACAAATCGACATCCGTGACTTCGTGGCCTGCATCGCGCAGGGCCTGCAATACGGTGGCGTGGGCGGCGGCGGCGAAACTCTCCGCGACCGGGTGGCAGTAGATGACGAGGACGCGCATGCCTTCGATCTGGGCGCGCGTGTCATTGCATCCGGCCCCTCCGCGCAGACGTGATTGGACATCCTAGCGGCGGTATAGCTGGACATAAGGATATGTTTATGTCATAGATGAGCCATGGAACAGTTACTGTCCAGCCTGCGCGCCGCCGCCGAGCCTACCCGGCTGCGCTTGTTGGCGCTGGCGGGCCGGGGCGCGTTCTGCGTCACAGAGTTCACGGAAATCCTTGGCCAGTCACAGCCGCGGCTGTCCCGGCATTTGAAGCTGCTGTGCGATTGCGGCCTGCTGGACCGCGTGCGGGAAGGCGCCAATGTCTGGTTCGCGCTGCCGCATGGCGGGCCGGGCGCCCTGGCGCGCGACTTGGTCGCCCGGCTGCCGGGGGATGACCCGATCCTGGAGGCAGATCGCCGGTTGGCTGCCCGGGTGCTGGCCGAACGCGCCCGCGTGGCCTCGGAAAGCTTCCGGCGCCAGGGAGCCGACTGGGACGAAATGCGCGCGCTCGATTTGCCGGCCGCGGCCGTGGAGGCGGCGCTGCTGCGCTTGGTTCCGGAGACCGATGCCGGCCGGCTGCTCGATATCGGCACCGGCACGGGTCGCGTGCTGGAACTGCTCGCCCACCATATCAGCCAGGGCGTCGGGGTCGATGCCTCCAAGGCTATGCTGGCTTTGGCCCGTTCACGTCTCGCCCGAGCCGACCTGACGCATTGCTCGGTTCGTTTGGCCGACATGTACCGGCTGCCCTTGTCGGAGACGTCGTTCGACATCGCAGTGCTGCAGATGGTGCTGCACTACGCCGAAGACCCGGCGGGCGTGCTCGCCGAGGCCGCCCGCGTGCTTCGCCCTGGCGGCCGCCTTCTCGTCGTGGACCTGGCCAGGCACGATCAGGACACCGTGCTGACACGGTTCGCGCATCGCTGGCCGGGCTTCGACGATGCCGCGATGGGGTCGCTGTTGGCCGATGCCGGCTTCGACGCAACCGAGGTGTTGGATATTCCGGGGCCGCTTGCGGTTCGCATCTGGGTTGGCACGCGCGCGGCCGAAGTTCCCATCGCCCAGTCGCGCGAATTGGCGGTGTAATGGGCCTCGACTCCTTCATCCGCGGGCTGCCGAAAGCCGAGCTGCACATGCATCTCGAGGGCAGCATCGAGGCCGAGCTGTTGCTGGAGTTCGCCGCGCGCAACGGGTTGCGGCCGCGCTGGGAAACAGCCGAGGCGCTGCGCGCGGCTTACGAGTTCGACGAACTGCAATCGTTCCTGGATCTGTACTACGAGGGCTGCCGGGTCCTGGTGCGGGAACGCGATTTCTACGACATGACGCGCGCCTATCTGCGCCGCGCCCATGCGGACGCAGTGGTGCGCGCTGAGGTGTTCCTGGGGCCTCAGGGCTTCACCGAGCGCGACATCCCATTGGCGGCGGTAATGGACGGCGTGTTGGCGGCCATGCACGACGCCGAACGCGACGAGGGCATCAGCTCTGGCCTGCTGGTCAGCGCACAGCGCCATCGCAGCGAGGCAGAGGCACTTGCGATGCTCGATGGCGTCATGCCCTGGGCAGACCGGATCGCCGGCTTCGGACTGGGCGGTGCCGAACGCGGCAATCCGCCGGCGCGCTTCGTCAACTACTTCCGTGCCTGCCGCGAACGCGGCTTCCGCATCACTGTCCATGCGGGCGAGGAAGGGCCGGCGTCCTATGTGCGCGAGGCGGTCGAACTGCTGGATGCCGATCGCATCGACCACGGCAATTCATGCCTGGACGACCCGGCGCTGGTGCGCGCGCTGGCTGAACGAGCCACGCCACTGACCGTGTGTCCGCTGTCGAACGTGCGGCTGAAAGGTGTGCCGTCGCTCGCGGCGCATCCGCTGCCGGCGATGCTGGCGGCGGGGCTTAACGTAACGCTGAATTCGGACGACCCGGCGTATTTCGGCGGCTATGTGAACGATAACTTCATCCAGTGCTGGCAAATGTTTGGTCTGTCGGCCGAAAACATGGTGGCGCTGGCGCGCAACAGTCTGACTGCCGCCTTCACCGCCCCAGCCGAGACGGCGCGGCATGTCGCGCGGCTCGATGCCTACGTTGCTGCCCACCGGGTCCACTCCTGAAGGAATACCGATGTCCCGACCTCATTTGCTCGATGCGCTGCGCGACCGTGTGCTGCTGTGCGACGGCGCCGTGGGCACGCGCGTGCAGGGCATGTCGCTGGATGTCGATCTGGACTTTCATGGGCGCGAGAACTGCACCGACATCCTGAACATCTCGCGCCCCGATCTGGTGCGGGAAATCCACCGCGGCTACTTCGAGGCCGGCGCCGACATGGTGGAGACGAATACCTTTGGCGGCTCGCCGGTTACGTTGGCGGAATTCGACCTCGCGAACCGCGCGTTCGAGATCAATCGCCGCGGCGGCGAGTTGGCGCGCGAGGCGGCGGAACAGTTCACCGATGGCCGCGCATCGCTGGGTGGTCGGCAGCGTCGGTCCAGGCACCAAGCTGCCGAGCCTCGGCAACATTGCCTACGACCCGCTGGAGGCTGCGCTGGTGGAGCAATGCCGCGGCCTGATCGCGGGTGGCGTCGACGCGATCCTGATCGAGACCTGCCAGGATCCGTTGCAGATCAAGGCGGCGGTGAACGGCGCGAAGATAGCGCGCACCGAAGCCAACAGCGACATTCCGATCTTCGTACAGGCGACGGTGGAGACGACTGGCACGCTGCTGGTCGGTCCGGATATCGCCGCCGCAGCCACTGTGGTGAATGCGCTTGATGTGCCGATGATTGGCTTGAACTGCGCCACTGGGCCGCAGGAGATGGCGGAGCATATCCGCTGGCTCGGGGCGAATTGGCCGGGGCTCCTGTCGGTGCAGCCGAACGCCGGGTTGCCGGAGTTGGTGGATGGCGAGCCGCATTATCCGCTGGGCGCCCCTGAACTCGCGACCTGGCTGGAGCGGTTCATCGAGGAAGACCGCGTCAACCTGATTGGCGGCTGCTGCGGCACGAATACACAGCACATCGCCGCACTGGATGCGATGCTGCGCAAACGCGGCGGTGTGCGGCCGACGCCGGTGGCTCGCAAGTCGGTGTGGATGCCGTCGGTGGCCAGCATGTACCAGGCGGTGCCACTGCGGCAGGAGAATGCATTTTTCGCCATCGGCGAGCGCTGCAACGCCAATGGATCGAAGAAATGGCGCGAGTATCAGGAGAAGCACGACTGGGATGGCTGCGTCTCGATGGGACGCGAGCAGTTGGGCGAAGGTTCCAATGCGCTGGATGTGTGCACCGCGTTCGTCGGCCGCGATGAAAATGCCGAGATGACCGAGGTGATACGGCGGTTTACCTCCTCGGTGAATGCGCCGCTGGTGATCGACAGCACGGAAACGCCGGTGCTTGCGGCGGCGCTGAAGCTGCATGGCGGTAAGGCGATCATCAACTCGATCAACTTCGAGGATGGCGAACAGCATGCGGCCGATCGGCTGACGCTTGCGAAGCAGTTCGGCGCGGCGGTGATCGCGTTGACGATCGACGAGACCGGTATGGCGAAGTCGGCCGAGCGCAAGGTGGAGATCGCGCGCCGGCTGGTGGATTTCGCCTGCAATCGCTACGGCTTGGCGCAATCGGATCTGCTGATCGATCCGCTGACCTTCACCATCGCCACTGGCAATGAGGACGATCGCAAGCTGGCGATGTGGACGCTGGAGGGCATCGCGGCGATCCGCGCGGAGTTTCCGGATATTCAGATCATTCTCGGGCTGTCGAATGTCAGCTTCGGGCTGAATCCGGCGGCTCGCGCGGTGCTCAACAGCGTGTTCCTGGATCATGCGGTGCGCGCGGGGATGACGGGCGCCATTGTGCATGTGTCGAAAATCCGGCCGCTGCATATGATCGCGCCGGAGGAGGTGAAGGTTGCTGAGGACCTGATCTTCGATCGGCGCTCCGACGGTTATGATCCGTTGCAGCGGCTGCTGGAGATCTTCGCTGATCGCAAAGCGGCTGATGCGACTGCGAAGAAGCTCGCGGATACCGTGGAAGGGCGGCTGAAGGACCGCATCGTCGATGGCGATCGGAAGGGACTGACGGAAGATCTGGATGAGGCGCTGAAGACGCTATCACCGCTGGACATCATCAACAACGTGCTGCTGGGCGGCATGAAGGTTGTCGGTGATCTGTTCGGCGCGGGCAAGATGCAGTTGCCGTTCGTGCTGCAAAGCGCCGAGACGATGAAGACGGCGGTGGCGTATCTTGAGCAGTTCATGGAACGGGTGGAGGGCCAGGAGAAAGGCACCATCGTGCTCGCCACGGTGAGAGGCGACGTGCACGACATCGGCAAGAACCTGGTCGATATCATCCTGACCAACAACGGCTATCGCGTGGTCAATCTCGGCATCAAGGTGCCGCTGGCAGACATGCTGGCCGCCGCGAAAGAGCATCATGCACATGCCATCGGCATGTCGGGCCTATTGGTGAAGTCCACCGTGGTGATGCGCGAGAACCTGGAAGAGATGTCGCGCCAGGGCCTGGAGGTTCCCGTATTGCTGGGCGGCGCGGCGTTGACCCGCGGCTACGTGGAAGAGGACTGTGTCCGGGCCTATGCCTGCGGCCGCGTTGCCTATGCTCGCGATGCGTTCGATGGCTTGCATCTGATGGACAAGGTCACTGGGAACGCGTTCGACGATTACCTGGCGGCGATGCAGGCAAAGCGTGTCGGCAAGACGCGCAATCCGTCGCGCACGCTAGGGCAGGCGGATACGCGTGCGTTCCGGCCGGTGGATGTCAGTGTGGTGCAGGAACGGCGGCGGCGTTTGACGCGCGATGTGCCGGTCAGCGAGCCGCCATTCTGGGGCGCCCGGGTGATCGAGGCGGCGCCGAAGGCGATCGTGCCGTTCGTCAATGAGCGCAGCCTGTATCAGTTCCAGTGGGGGTTCCGGAAACAAGGGCGGTCGCTGGACGATTTCCTCGGCTGGGCGAAGCAGGAGCTGCGGCCGGTGATGCGCCGCATGCTGGCGATGTGCGAGGCAGCGGATATCCTGAAGCCGCAAGCCGCGTACGGGTACTGGTTGGCGGCGGGTCAGGGGAATGACCTGATCATCTTCGATACCGACGGCAGCACCGAGTTGGTGCGATTCACGCTGCCGCGGCAGCCGAAGGAGGATGGCGAGTGCATCGCCGACTTCTTCCGCGATGTGGACGACGCGCAGCGCGATGTGATTGCATTGCAGGTGGTGACAGTGGGGCAGAAGGCGTCCGAGATTGCACGCGAGTGGTTCTCGGACAATCGCTATCAGGATTATCTCTATCTACACGGACTATCGGTGGAGATGGCCGAGGCGATGGCCGAGTATGTGCACAAGCGCATACGGGCCGAGCTGGGTTATGCCGGCGAAGATGATCGCGACATGGAGAAGATGCTGTCGCAGGGGTATCGGGGATCGCGGTATTCGTTCGGCTATCCGGCGTGCCCGCGGTTGGAAGACCAGGAACCGATCTTGTCGCTGTTGGGTGCGGAGCGGATTGGCGTATCGCTATCCGATGAATTCCAGTTGCATCCGGAGCAATCGACCAGCGCCGTCGTCGTGCTTAATCCAAGGGCGAAGTACTTCTCGGTGTGATACGAACGGTCCAAACCTCTGACGCTGCGGCGACACGACGGCGATAGAGCGGGCGAAGGCCCATAAGCGCTAACATGTGGGCGACGGGGTCAAAATCATCGTCATGGCCGGGCGAAGTCCCTGGGGCTTGTCCCGGGGATCGGTCCCGGCCACCCGTAGCGCCAACTTCCTGGCCCTCAGACGCTTTCCGATGATTCGCTGGCACTACTCTCCCGTCATTCCTGCGAAACCAGGAATCCAGGGCGAGGTTTGTGTCCGTGGCCCTGGGTTCCCGCGTTCGGGGATGTAATCCAATCCCCTTCCGACGTTTTGCGGTTGGGAAATGGGCACCTTGGGCACAATCTTCCGGGCTCGGGCATCGCTAACTCGACCACAGACCGCAAGAATAGCCCATGCGCATTGCGATTTCCGGGCGTACCAAGCCGCAGTCGGTGAATTGAGATTCAATTACGCGCCTGTGCGCGGGAATGACGATGGAGCTGGTGCATCATCCGTGTGCGTCAGGGCACTGGCAAGTGCGTCCGACCGCCGACAGGCTCAAGCCCGATATGCCCGCGATCGAACGTTTGTGCCGTTACGGGTGGCCGGGACACGCCCGGCCATGACGATGATTTGGAAGCCGTCGCCGTTATGTTAGCGCCTATGGGGAGTATCCCAGCCATGACTGTGGTTTCGACGGCTCACGAATGCAGGCGCTGGACTGAGGTGTTCCCGAATGCCTGACGGTTAACGGAGTTCTCATTCGTCCCACCTAAAATGAAGCGTTGGGAAACATGGAGTGGGAACCCACAAATGTACATCAGCCGTGTCACGACTTCGCCCAGCGACCATTTGAACATATCCAGTTGGCCGCCACCGTTCGACCAGCCGACGTTCATGTTTGGCCGCTTTGACGTCGACGCGCCGGGGCCAGATGTCCTGTTGGGCGAAGCGCTCCTTCACATCACCGGATCAGACAAGCCGATAGCGGTTGTCCACCATGGCTACGCTGCGCCACTGGCTGACGGAAGCAACAGTGCGTTCATGTTCGGAGCGCACCCCGAGCAGCACGTCTTGCCGCCGTTGGGCGAGCTGGCACTGTTCTTACAAGAGATGGAGCTGAGCTGATCGAAAGGTGCAATGCCCGCCGACGTTTCGAATTTGTTAACTGTTGGCCTGTTATCGCGACGCCTCACTGCAATTGCGTGATCCGCAACAGCGGGGAGGAACCAGGTCATGCATCGCGCCGAGGTTGATCCGGAGCACAATCGGTTGATCCTGCGTTGGGTCAATTCCCTCAGTCTCTCTGAGGTCGATCTGCTGCAGGCAGAGGTTACGACGCTGCTGCCAAAGTTGCGGCCAGGGTTCGACTGCCTCAGTGACACAGCCAACATGCGACCGACCTCGCGGCACATCTCCGAACGGATCGAGAAGTTACAGGCATTCCTGCACGGGTCTGGAATGGGCGTGTTGTGCGCATTGTTGGCAAGGGTGGGGGCGCCCGTATTGCCTCGACACAGATGGAGCGCACGGCGGAGCAGGCCGGCTACACGACAATTCACGTGGATACCGAGGCGGAGGCCTTGGCCGCGCTGAGCAAGGAGCCGGCGTCGTCACAGACGGGTTAAACTGGCAAGAGGCCAGCTTGCTCGCGAACGTGGCTTGCGCAAAACGCGATTGCCCTACATCACGCATGGTCTCAACGGACGGGGATTCGCGAACCATGCGTTTTCGGGACTATGCGACGGCCGGGCTGGCAGTCACGGCCTTGGCATTGCTGCTCCAGGGCTGCGCGCAGCCGCCGCCGGCGCCGACAGCGCGCGTCTTCGCGTCTGATCTGGCGGGGGCGGCTAAGTCATGCGCGGTGCCAAAAGTGACGCCGGCGGCAGGTCAGCGGACACCGGTTGCGATGAAAGTCGGCAACGATAGCGGCTGGTGCGCGATCACCGTGGACGACGGCGGGAAGCCGTATTCAGCGGGCCTGCTGGTTACCGAGCCAGCGCATGGCAAGGTGCTGGTCCACACGGTGGGAGATGCCACGCGGATCGATTACACCCCCGATGTGCAGTACGCGGGGACGGACTCCTTTGCGGTCCGGCTGATCCCTGGCGACGCGACGCTCACGACCGGTGTGACAGTGAGCCGGCCGTAACTCAGTGGTGCTTGACGGCGGCAACCCGGCGCGGCGCCGGGGTGGGCAGGGCCATTATGCTGCACACTGACAGAGAGGCCGGGACAAGATCCTTGCCGGCGGCGTAGAGGGGAAGCTCGCTGGCGCTGCGCAGTGACAGGACCTCCTGGATGATCATGCCATTGTGCGCGCAGAAATCGGTGCCGAGGCGCATGCTGGCACTGGACTCCGCGTTCGCCAGGTCGGTGACGAACTGGTCGTGCTCCTGCTGCCCACGGCGGCCGTACTTTTTCTTGAACATGTCGCCGACGGCCTGCTCGTTGCCCATCAGCTCCGGCTGGAACTTGTGAATGAAGGCGTTGTAGCCGTCGTCGTCGTGACAGCCAGTGGCCAGCACCATGAGCTGGCTGCGCAACGCCGCGACCTCGATCTCGGCGCGTTCCTGCGGCGGCAGGCACTGAAGCTGCGCTTGTGCTTGTTGGACGGTCAGCAAAGCAAAGGCGGCCAGGCCGGACAACAGACGGCGCATGCGGATCCTCCACGTAGTCGGCCCCCCAGGACATACGGCAATTCTGAACAAAGAGGCAAGTCTTGTCCGCGAACTACCGCGTGAACCTCATACACGAAGTGAAGAGGGCTAGCGGCAGCCGGGTGACCCTGGATTCGCGCCACAGCCGCCGGCGGTCGAATTGATCCCCTGATGAGATGGACCTCTGGAGACGACGGTGCCGTCTTCCGAGGTGCCATGTCCGCGGCACACACAGTAGCCGTCAACCGGCATGGTCGTCGCGCACAGCAGATGATCGGTTTGGCACATGTTGGCCAGGGCTTCGCCACCTGAGAGCATGGCGAAGACGGCCAGGGCGGCCGTGAGGTAATGCAAGGATCGCATGTTGGGACCTTTCCTGCGACTTCGTTCTGGAAGCTGACAGGAGTCGTGCCCTTGGATCGTAGCCAAGGCTACTCAATCGTTTGAGAGTAGCGGGCTCATTGGCACCACGCGCAATCCGCTCTGGACCATGCACCAAGCGTGGCACGTCCGTGGGCGCACTTGCCTGCCGGCCTATCACATAGGAGACAGCAGCGTGGCAAACCAGTTCGTCGCGCCAACCGGCTGATAGCAACGGGGGTTGTTGAAGGGGAACGCCGGCACCTGCGGATCCCAGTCGGATTCATCCGGCGTGGGTGCGCAGTCGGCGACGAACCGGTACGATTTTGCTTTCATGCAATCCGGTGTGAGTTGGCTTTGTGCGGTTGGATCGAGAAGGTAGTTCCTGGTCCGGCACTCATTGAGTGCGGCCCCTTTGGATTGATCTGCACAGCCACACAGCACCAACAGCAAGAGCAACAACGGATATCTCAGCACGGTCTCACCGTCATGTTACGATGGTTGACCTAACTCTGTACTATGCGTTGGCATGACGTAAGCCCTCCCATCCGAATCATGGAATGTGCCGATGGACCTGCTCCCCGATTTCCAGAAACGAGTTGCCCTGGTTACCGGAGGATCGCGCGGCATCGGCCTGGCGGTGGCATTGGCGCTGGCTGTAGCGGGCGCCGATGTCGCGGTGAACTACCGCGACCGCGAGGCGGAAGCCCAAGCGGTCGTCGCCGCGATCCGTGCCGAGGGCCGGCGCGCAATCGCGGTGCGCGCCGATGTGTCCGACGGTGACGCCGTCCGTGGCATGATCGGGCGTATCGAGGCGGAACTCGGCGCCGTCGATGTACTGGTGAACAATGCCGGCATTGCGATCATCCGCGGCGTGGACGATCTGACCGAGGCGGATTTCGATCTGACGATCGCGGTGAACCTTAAATCGGCGTTCCTGTGTACGCAGGCAGTGCTGCCTGGTATGCGCGCGCGGCGCGGGTGGGATTGGTGTGCATTACAATGCGTCGAAGGCGGGAATGGAAGGATTGACGCGCGGTTATGCGGCGCGGCTGGTGAAGGAGGGCATCACCGTGAATGCCGTCGCGCCGTCGCTCATCGATACCGACATGATGAACGCACGGCGCGATCAGTATGTGGCGCGCATTCCGCTGGGGCGGATGGGCACGGCGGAGGAGGTCGCGCAGGCGGTGCTGATGGTCGTCGGCAACGAATATATGACCGGTCAGACGGTGCAGTTGAACGGGGGGACGAACTTCATCTAGTCATTGTCCCAGGATTATGGCAAACTTTGCCAAAGTGGGTGACGGCGATGCCGACGCGGAACATCAGCCTGACTGACCAGCTCGACAGGTTTGTCAAAACCAACGTCTCGACGGGCCGCTACCAGAACGCCAGCGAGGTTGTTCGTGACAGCCTGCGCTTGCTTCAACAGCGCCAGCAAGAGGACATGCTGAAGTTGCGGCGTCTCCGCCAAGCCATTCGCGAGGCGGAACGGGACGTGGCGCGCGGCGACTACGACGAGGTCGAGTTGGATGACCTCCCGGCGTATCTAGCCAGTCTTGGAAAACCCCGGACCGCTCGATCCGAACAATAGCGAGTGGCGCGTCTTCAATTCGCCCGCCGAGTTCGGCGCGATATAGAAGAGGTTCTTGAGTGGAGTGAAGAGCGCTTCGGAGAGGCGGCCCGGCGGCGATACGAAGCGCTCATAAACGCTGCGCTGGGAGATATCGTGAGTGATCCGAGTCGGACAGGGACGACAGAGCGTGTCCTACTTGGCCGCTCGACGCGATTTTATCACGTCCGCCACAGCAGGCACCGTGCACGCGCAGAAAACGGTGTTGTGCAGTCGCCACGGCACGTCCTCGTCTTCCGTGTGACAAAAGAGGCTGTGGTGATCCTCCGCCTGCTGCACGATTCCATGGCCCTTGGGCGCCATCTGGACGCACCCGGGTGATAACCCGCAGGATACAACCCTCCGTCACGTCCACAGGAAACGCCATGCGCATCGAGATCATCTGCACGGGAGACGAGGTCCTCACCGGCAAGATCGTCAATACCAACTTCAGCTACATGAGCCAGAAGCTGGAGGATGTCGGACTATCGGTGCACTGGGGCACCACCGTTGGTGACGATCGGGAAAGCCTGCTGGCGGCGTTTCAGCTTGCATCGCAGCGGGCTGATGCGGTGATCGTCAACGGCGGGCTGGGACCCACGGTCGATGACCTGTCACAGGAGATCGCGGCACAGGCGGCGGGCGTGGAGCTGGTGCTGAACGAAGAATGGCTGACGAAGATGGAGGACTTCTTCTCCAAGCGCAGCCGCATCATGCCGCCGAACAATCGCAAGCAGGCGATGCTGCCGTCGACCGCGGAGGTCATCGACAATCCCATCGGCACCGCTTGTGGCTTCGCGTTGGATATTGGCCGCGCGCGCTTCTTGTTCACGCCGGGTGTGCCGCGCGAGTTGCGGCGGATGCTGGAGGAGCAGGTGATCCCTCGCTTGCTCGCTCGCAGCGGTTCTCCTGCGACGATCTACCTGAAGCGATTCCACTCCTACGGCATCGGCGAATCGCATGCTGACGCGCTGCTGGATGGATTGGAAGCGCTGGTTCCTGATGGCAGCGTGAAGCTCGGCTTCCGTGCACACTATCCGCAACTCGAGACCAAGCTGACGGTACGGGGCAGCGACATGGACGACGTGCAGCGCAAGGTCGGCCCCGTGCAAGCTGAGGTCCGCAAGCGGCTCGGCAACTTTATCCTGGCGGAGGATGATAAGACGCTGGAAGGCGTCGTGCTGGCGGAACTGACGCAGCAGCAGGCGACGCTTGCGCTGGTGGAGACGTTCACCAGTGGACAAATCGCGGCGCGCATTGGCCATCTGCCGGGCGCCGAACACATGCTGCGCTGCGGTGTGACCGTGCGCGACCGGATAGCGCTGCACAAGGCATTGGACTTCAGCGCGGTGCCGCTTGCGGGCGAACTGACGCAGGAGATGACCGAGGCGGTTACCCAGGCTGCGCGCGAACATTCTGGCGCGACGCACGCGCTCGCTGTGCTGATTGATCTCGATGAAGGTCCGGATCGGATAGACTTCGGTGGCTCGATTTATATTGGGATTGCCACAGCCGAGGAGGTTGTGTTCCGGCGTTCGCGCATTCTGGGCGGACGCGAATGGGTGCGGCTCGGCGCGGTGGAATTGGGGCTCGACTGCCTGCGACGCTACTTGCAGCACCTGCCAGTGAATGAGCGCATCGACTTTGAGAAGACGTGAGAGAAGGAAGGATATGGAACCGCAGATGCACGCAGATGGACGCAGATTAGATTTGGCTTAATTGGCGTGTAGCGCCCTTAAGAATTGTGGCCGGCTGGCGGCGGCCAATCCGTTAGCTTCAGCTCATCTGCGTTTATCTGCGTGCATCTGCGGTTCCATTTTCTTTCTTATGACCACAGCGGCGCGTTCACATCCTGACCGAAATACGCGCGTTCCAGCCGGTTTGGTAGATCGGCTTCGCCGGTGTTCGCTTGCAGCACGATCGAGCCGCGCGCCAGCGCATACACGCGATCGGCGAGCGCAAGCGCCTTCTCGATCAATTGCTCAACCAGCAGCACCGCGGTGCCATTCTCGCGCAGCCGCGCCGCAACCGCGAGCACGCGATCGACCAGCACGGGTGACAGACCTGCGGACGGTTCGTCCAGCATCAATAAGCGGGGCCGCCGTACCAAGCCCTGCGCGACCGCCAGCATCTGTTGCTGCCCACCGGATAGCGTGCCGGCACGGTCGTGGCACTTTTCGGCGATCTCGGGGAAGAAGCTGAGCGCCTCGTCGATCCGAAGCGCCCGGTCGCGTCGCGGCATGCCATAACCGGCGAGGAGCAGGTTATCGAACACCGTCAGATGGGCGAAGACGCGGTGGCCCTCAACGACATGGACAAGGCCGGCTCGCACTGTGTCGCGCGAATTGCTACCGGCGAAATCCTGTCCGCCGAAGCGCACCTGTCCGGACCATGGCAACAGGCCGGACACGGCGCGCAATAATGTGGTTTTGCCCGCGCCATTGGGGCCGAGCAATGCGACCGCCTCGCCCTCGCCCACCGTCAGATCGATGCCGTGCAGCACACCGATCTTGCCATAGCCGGCGGACAGGCCCTTGATTTCGAGCAGTGGCTTATGCGCCGAGATAGGCATTGACCACATCCCGATGCGAACGGATTTCGGTGGGAGTTCCGGCGGCCAGTATCTTGCCCAGATTTAGCACGGTCACGTGGTCGCAGATGTCGAAGATGAGATCGGCATGGTGCTCGACCAGCAATACGCCAGTGCCTTGCCGGCTGATCGCGACAATCAGTGCGCCGAGGCGGCGGATTTCCTCGGCGGAAAGTCCGGCCGCTGGTTCATCGAGCAGCAGGAAGGCCGGCCGCAACATAAGGGCACGCGCGATTTCCATGAAGCGCAATTCGCTGTGCTGCAGGCGATCGGCACGCACCCCGGCAAGCTGCTCTAGACCGACGATCGACAATGCCAGCAGGGCGGCATCGCGCAACATCGCTTCGTCACGCCAATGGCGAGGCAGAGACAGCAGCGATTCGACGAAGCTGCCTCGGCCATCGACGGTACCGCCAATCATCACGTTCTGCAGCACCGAGGCTGCACCAATCAGCCGGGGGGTCTGGAAGGTGCGCGCGATGCGCGATTCGGCGCGCGTGTGTGGCGCCCCAGGGGGCAGTGCGGCACCGCTTAGATGCGCGCGCCCCGAATGCGGCGCGTAATAGCCGGAGATGACGTTCAGTGCGGTGGTCTTGCCGCTGCCATTTGGTCCGATCAGGCCATGTACTTGACCCGCGCGAATCTCCAGGTCCAGACCATCGATCGCGCGCACGCCACCGAAGTGCAATTCGACCTGTTCCAACGCGAGGGCCTTGCCGTCCACGCCGCGGTCGAGCAGGCGCGGCAGCAATTCCGGACGAGGCACAATCTCGCGGTGGCGCTCTAACGGCCGGCGATTCTTGTAGTCCAGCAAGTCGGCGATACCGCCCGGCATGGCGAGCACGATGACCAACAGCAGTGCCGCGTAGAGGAAGGTGGACCATGCGACCAGTGGGGCGGCGAATTCCGGAAGAATGGTCAGCAGAATGGTGCCTAGCAGCGGGCCGAGTATGGATCCGCGGCCACCGATCAGGATCGCGATGAAGAACAGGACCGAGAGATCGAAGGTGAAGGCGTCGGGCGTGATGTAGGATTGCAGTGAGGCGAACAGTCCGCCGGCGACACCGGCAGTGGCGCCGCTGAACAGGAAGACCAGGATCAACAGCGCCGGTTTCGCGATGCCTGAGGCTTCGGCTGCGACCTCGGCATCGCGGATCGCGATCAGCGAGCGGCCAAAGCGGCTGGCAGCGACATTCGCCGTCATCCAGGTGCAGATCGCTGCGAGGCCAAGGCAGAAATAGTAGAAGCCCCAGGGGCTGGCGAACGATCCGGGAAAGACAGGGCCAGAGACGCCGACGCCACCGCCTGTCACGCTCTGCCAGGCAAGCGCCACCTGCGTGATGATGGTGGCGAAGCCAAGCGTCGTCATCGCGAAGTAGAACGTGCGCAGACGCAGGGCGGGGAGGCCGACGATGACGCCAAAGATCGCACCCATCACGCCGGCAATTGCCAAGGCCAGATAGGGAGATAGTGCGGGCGTCGCGTTACCGGCAGCCAGCACGCTGGTCGTGTAGGCACCGAGCGTCAGCAAAGCTACCCAGCCGATGGCGATCTGACCGGCGAATCCCACAACCAGATTCAGGCCGGAGACGAGCACCCAGTAGATGCAGGCGCGCGTGGCGATGACGCCCCAATAGTCCTCGCCGAACAGCGGCAGAACGATGCCGAGGATCGCCAGTGCGATGAACGGCACGGCGGCCTCAAGCGTGGAGAAGCGGCTGCGTGTTGGCGCGCGAACATCAGGCGCCGTCGTGGTGGCGTCCATCAGACCCTGCGCGCCGCTGTAGCGCCGGCAAGGCCCTCAGGCCGCGCAAGCAAGACAATGATGAAGACGACGAACACGGCGACCGAAGCGAAGATGCCACCGACCAGGAAGTTTGCCGCCTGCTGGAACAGGCCGAGCGCGAGACCGCCGACGACAGCACCGCGATTGCTGCCCATGCCGCCCAGCGCAACGGGCACGAAGCCATAGAAGTTCAGCATCGGCTCGTTCGCGAAGAACGCCAGCAGCATCTCGCCGCCGGCAAAACCGGCGAGCGTGCCGATCATTCCGGCCATGGCGTAGCTTGTCATGCGCAAACGCTGTTCCGGCAGGCCAAGGGCGCGCGCCGCGTAATTATCCTCGGAGATCGCGAGGAACGCGCGACCGATCAGCGTATGCCGATACAGCAGTTCAAGACCGACGACGGTGGCGATGCACGCCAGCACCGGCAACCAGAATTGCTGATCTACAATGCCTTGACCGATCGGGAGCAGGCGGGGAAACGGCTGTGGTTCGGTGCTCCATTCGATTGCGGTGAACTGCTGGATCAGCAGCGCGAACGCGAGTGTGGAGAGCACGTATAAATGCTGTTCGAGGCTTTTCAGTACCCGGACGAACGGTGACGATCTCTGTCACAATGCCAATCACGGCACCGCAGGCGAGGGTGGCGAGAAAGCCAACGCCAACAGGCATACCGAGCCTGTGGATGAACAGCGAACCGAACACGCCACCCAGCATTCCGAGGGCACCCGCGGTGAAGCTGAACACGCGCGAAGCGGTGAACATCACGTTGTAGGTGATGCCGATCAGCGCATAGATCGCCCCGACCGCGAGGCCATAGGAGACGATCGACTCGAGCATCGGATCAGGCGCTGTAGCCAGGCGCCAGATTGAATGCTCCGTCACGGAAGGAGTTTGCCTCGCACATCACGACTTCGCTGTCCGGATAGCCGTTGTGGTTGGTCTGGCTGAAGGTGAGGTCACCGTAGACGCCCGGCCAAGCCTTCAGGGCACTGTAATGCTCGCCCAAATTCTTCGGATCGGTGCCGACGGCCTTCACCGCGTCGGCGATCAGATGCGGCGTGTCGTAGCCGATGGCGATCCACCACAGCAGTGTGTCGCCCATCTCGATGTTCTTGGCGCGAAGCTTTGCCACGAAAGCCTCCGCACGCGGTGGCAGCTTGCCGTCGCTGGTATAGCTGCACGGACGGAAGTTGTTCTGGTAGACCTTGTTCCAGTATTCGGGTTTCGCCAGCAGCGCCTTGGTCTGGCCCGAACCGAGCGTGGTCTGACCGACGATCGGTACGTCCCAGCCCATCTCACCACGCGTGTTGATGATGCGCGAGAGGAAGCCGGCGTTGACGCTCCAGGGCATGATGACTTGAGCGCCTGCGTCACGCATCCGCAGCAGCTCGGGCTTCACGTCCGGATTGCTGGCATCGGTTTCGCCTTGATAGACGACGGCGGCGCCCTTCGCCTTCAGCATCGGCACATAGGCCTCAACCGAGGCAGTTCCGTAACCTGTGGTGTCGCCGATGACCGCTACTTTGTTGAGCTTGAGCACGTCCACGATGTAGTGCGTTGCGGCGCCGCCGACTTGTTGGTTGGTGGGCGCATTGCGGAACGCCAGCGGATATTTCGTCGGGTCGGTCAGCGAGTTGACCCAGCATGGATCGATCTGCGGCAGATTGTTCCGGGCGATCAGCGGCGTCGCGGCAAGGGCCTCGCCGGAATTCAGCGGTCCCCAGACGACGTTGACCTTTTGCCGGCTGGTCAGCTCGGCGACGGCGTTCACTGCCTTGGTTGGATCACTCTGCGTATCGCGGACGATCAGCTCGATTTTCCTACCGTTGATGCCGCCGGCAGCGTTGATTTCATCGACGGCGAGGAGCGTGCCGCGATTGATCGCGACGCCTGTGGAGGAACTGGGTCCGGTCAGCGCCGGCAGGAAGCCGATGCGGATTGGTTCGGATTCGGCGATCGCCGGTCTGGCCAGGCCGGTTGCAAGTGAAACTGTCCCTAGGGCAGAGCCAGCCAGGACACGACGGCGGGTGATGGGCATTTATTCCTCCCAGGCACGATACGACGGATATAAGCCCCGCTTATACCGCCCGCGCGCTCCAGGCAATCCGCTCTGTTGGTGGAGCGGATATTACGGAAATGCAAGTTACAACCTCCCATTGAATTGCTTTGACGACCGGCGCTGCCGAGGCTCATGGCACATGCGATTGGCAACCGGTGGTACGAATTTTACATGACGCTCCGATAGGAGTAACTTTGTAACGGTCTGGCAACCCATCCAGATTAGCAATAAGCAAAAATGTCGTAGCCGGGAGATGAGACATGTCCGACACTAATACAGGAAGCCGCTGGCTCCAGCTCTGGTTGGGCGTGCTGTGCATGGTACTGATCGCCAACCTGCAGTACGCCTGGACGCTGTTCGTCAACCCAATCCATCAGACGCAAGGCTGGAGCATCGCCCAGATCCAGGTGGCATTCAGCATCTTCATCGCCACCGAGACGTGGTTGACACCGATAGAAGGCTATCTTGTGGATTGGCTAGGCCCGCGCACGGGGCCGCGTCTGATGGTCATCTTTGGCGGCGTCCTGGTGGGCGTAGCATGGGTGATCAACGCCTACGCGACCTCGCTCACGCTGTTGTATGTGGGAGCGGCGGTATCCGGGACTGGCGCCGGTGCGGTCTATGCCACTTGCGTCGGTAACGCGGTGAAGTGGTTCCCGGATCGGCGAGGACTTGCCGTTGGGTTGACCGCGGCGGGCTTCGGCGCTGGTGCCGCGCTGACCGTGATCCCAATCCGCATGGTGATTGAGTCATACGGCTATGCGTCGGCCTTCCTGTGGTTCGGCGTGTTCCAAGGGATTGTATTGGTGCTGGTGGCACTTGCTCTGCAGGGACCGCTGCCCGGTGTGCGCCTGCCGATCGCCGTTCGTGCTGCGGTGCCGCAGACGGCGCGCAGCTACACCAGCATGGAGATGCTGGCGTCGCCGGCTTTCTGGCTGCTTTACGTGATGTTGGTGCTGGTGTCGTCCAGCGGCCTGATGGCGACTGCGCAGCTTGCGCCCATCGCGAAGGATTTCGGCCTGTCGAATACGGTACTGATGCTTGGCGCCACGACACTGAGCCTCGCCTTGGTCGTCGACAACGTGATGAACGGCCTGGCTCGGCCATTCTTCGGCGCCATATCCGATCGCATCGGCCGCGAGTACACCATGGCGCTGGCGTTCACCCTTGGCGCACTGAGCTATTGGCTGCTGGCGGTATTCGGTTCCAGCCCCTGGACCTTTGTACTGTGTGCCGCGCTGATCTTCTTCACGTGGGGCGAGATCTTCAGCCTGTTCCCGTCAACCTGCACGGACTTGTTCGGCACCAAATACGCGACGGCCAATGCGATGTTCCTGTATACGGCCAAGGGCACCTCGGCATTCCTGGTGCCGCTGGCCAATGTGCTGAAGACTGCGACGGGATCCTGGGAAGCAGTGTTCCTGGCGGCCGCGGGCATGAACATGGTGGTGGTCCTGCTCGCGCTCTTCGTGCTGCTGCCCATCCGCGTGCGGCACCACCGGATGCTCGAATCGCCGGCGGGCTGACGCATCGGCCTCCGTCTGCTACCTCGGTCCAATAACGGGGCCGCGGATGGAGTAAACTTTGAGCCGAGCGGAGCGTATCGCTGCCGGCAGCATTGGCGTTGGCTGCCTCGTGCTGGCCATGAAGGGCGTCGCGTGGTGGATCACCCAAAGCGCGGCGTTCTACTCTGATGCGCTGGAAACCGCGGTGCATATGGCGGCGGCTGTCATCGCGCTGGGTGCGGTGCGGTATGCCGCCATCCCGCCCGATGCCAACCATCCATATGGCCACGATAAGGTCGAGTTCTTCGCGGCCGTGATCGAGGGCGTCCTTATTGTCATCGCGGCTCTGTCGATCTTCCGCCATGCCTGGGACACTTGGCTGGCACCACGCTCAATCGGTTTGCCGGTACAAGGCATCGCACTGAACGCGATTGCAACAGTGCTGAATGGAACGTGGTCGGCGGTGCTGATCCGCGTCGGACGGCAACTGCGCTCGCCGGCCCTGTCAGCCGATGGCTGGCATTTATTGTCCGACGTCATCACATCTGTGGGCGTCGCCATTGGCGTCGGCTTGGCGGTGTTGACCGGGTATCTGGTGCTGGACCCGATCCTGGCAGGCGTTACGGGGGTCTATGTACTGTGGGCGGGCACCCATATGATTTCCAGTTCGGTGGGCGGACTGATGGACGCGGCCCCACAGCAGACAGTGGTGCGACGTGTACGCGAGCTGGTGTCCGACAGCGCCGAAGGGGCGATCGAGGCCCACGATCTGCGGATGCGCTACGCCGGGAGGCTGACGTTTCTGGAGTTTCATCTTGTCGTGCCGGGCGCAATGACGGTGGCTGAGTCACATGCGATCTGCGACCACATCGAGGAGACGCTGCGACAGGAGATGCCGCACCTGGCCATCACGATCCACGTCGAGCCAGAGGAGAAGGCGAAGCAGCATGGCGTGCCGGTGCTGTGATGGGCGGTGAAGCGTATCGCAGTAACCAGATGCTCGGGCTTTTGCCGTAGCCTGGACCGAATCGATGCTGGAGGTGCTGAACCTGGACCACCCCGTCGCAAGCCTGGTCCCCGTGATCGGAGCCGACAACCGGACTCGAGTGACTGATGGCGGGTCGTCACGCCTGAAACTTGCGGGGCTGCTGTCGCTGGCGCTGCACGGGTCGGTGCTGGTCGGGTTCCTATGGTGGTTCAATCGTGCCCCGCACATCGCCGACGCGCCGGATCGCGAGGTGGCGGTGGAGCTTGTGTTGGACAAGGCCAACGTTCCCGGCTTGGTGCCAACGCCGCAATCGGCGCAGCGAACGGAGCCGACGCCCCTGATAAGAGAGCAGCCGCAAGTCGATGAGGCGTTGCCAGTCCCGCCTGTGCCGCCCCCTGAGCCTCCTGCCGAGCATACTCAGGAGGCATTGCAGATGAACATCGGCGGCAACAACAGCGACACAAATACCGTCGTGACCAGCGTCGGCCCCTACGTCATCCCGGCCAGCGTGGATTCCACCCATCACAACCGGAACCCGATTTATCCGGCGACAGCCGCGCAGCGTGGCGAGCAGGGGGCAGTGGTCCTGCTGATTCACGTCTCGCCGGAGGGACTGCCGACGGGCGTCGATATCCAGCAGAGTTCCGGCTACGAATCGCTCGACCAGTCGGCGCGGGATGCGGTCAATTCGTGGCACTTTCTGCCAGCGGTGAAGGATGGCCAGCCGATCCCGTTCGATATGCCGCTGCGCATTGTGTTCCACCTTGATTGAGGGGGTTTGATGGTACGGATCGATCGGGTGGTGACACGCGGTGGAGATGCTGGCGAGACGTCGCTCGGCAACGGCGAACGGGTGCGTAAGGATGCGTTGCGCATTGTTGCTATTGGCGCAGTGGATGAAGCGAATGCAGCCGTGGGCATGCTGCGCCTGGAGACACGGGGTTCGCCTGACATCGATGTGATGTTGGCACGGGTGCAGAATGACCTCTTTGATGTCGGGGCGGATCTCTGCGTGCCGGGGGAGGGCGGCGATCGGTTGCGCGTCGGCAATGCGGCGGTGATGCGGCTGGAGGCGGAGGTCGAGGCGATGAATGCGTCGCTGCCTCGGCTGACCAGCTTCGTGCTGCCTGGCGGAAGTGCCGGCGCGGCACATGCTCATATGGCGCGGGTTATTGTTCGGCGAGCGGAGCGGGAGGTGGTACGCCTGGCGGCGGATGAGACGGTGAACCCCGTGGTGGTGTGGTACCTGAACAGGCTGTCGGACCATCTCTTCGTGCTGGCGCGGGTGCTGAATGGGAAGGGCACCGAGGAGGTGCTGTGGGTTCCGGGAGGCGAACAAAAATCATAAAGCGAAGAACGCAAATGGCGGCATGATCCCGACCCCCAAAGCGCTGACCGTTCTCCTATCGTCATGGCCGGCCTTGAGCCGGACATCGCCTCGAACAGCACGACCGTGCCAATGGATACAGATGGCAGGGTCAGGCCCTGCCATGACGGAACAAGGTAGCGGGCAATGCATCAGCCTATTGGGCCGTTGGTACAAGGGCGCAAATTCTCCCAATTCCAACGAGATTGCTTCGCTGCGCTCGCAATGACAGTGGATCTGGCTATTTTGGTAGTGCGTCCAATGTGATCGCGGCGCCGGCCAGCCGGTCGCCGCGTTGACGCGCCGTGTCGATCGCTGCCTGGAGATCGCTCAGGTAGGTGGCAGCGGTCTCGCCATTCTGGGGACGGGAGCGATCGAACAATGGCTGAGATGAGGCGACGGCGATGATCATGTCGGTCCCGTATGGCGCACTGATCGTCCAGGCGGGATTGGCCAGGTTGATCGTCTGGTTCGCGGCCCAGGTCCGCGGGGCATCGGTGGTGATGTCGTTCTTGGGATCGGCAATCTGTGGATACAGATGCTGCACGCTTCCGTCGTGCGCGACGTAGTCCACGCGGAGGCGGCCAGCGAAGTCCGGCATGGTCAACCTAACGCGTACTGGTTCGCCGTCGTGCAGCCTTGTCTTGCCGTCCACCATCTGCATTTCGAGACGGGAGACGCTGGCGGCGCCGAAGGCGGGCACGATCGGGTGCAGCAGGTCGAGCGCAGGACAGAACACCGCGTTCACACCATTGACCTGCCAGTTGATCTGGCCGGGGGTGACGAATGAGGTGATGCCCTGGCGTAGTTGGTCCACCGTCGGTGCACCAGCGAGTCCGGCAAGCGTGACGGAGCCAGTGTCGCCAACCTGTCCGCCCAGCAATGCACAATGCTGATCACGCACCCATTGGGCGACCTGGTTGCGTAGTGCAGCAAGACTGACGGCCGCCGTCTGTTGCGTATCCGGTTGTGGGGCCGGCGCGAGCGGCGTTTGCTGCGCCGTGACAGGAGGTCCTGGCGCCGGTGCGGGTGGCGGTTGGGTGGGCATGACAGCCTGCGCCGATTGTTGCGTCGGCGGCGGTGCAGGCGCGGGCGCGGGCGCGGGAGACGTTGGCGTTGGTGTTGGCGCAGGCGATGGCGTTGCGGGTGTCGCCAAGGCGGTCTTGCTGGTGGGCGGCGGTGAAGACGGTGACAGGAACCACCACGCTCCGCCGCCGCCGCCGACCACAACCACCGCTGCGGCAGCGGCGATCAGCGGCAGCTTTGACCGTGGCGCCGGCGCACTGATGACAGAAGGCTGCGGAGGAGGCGGTGGTGGTGGTGCGGGGGCCACCGGCCGTACGACGGCGCCGAGGAGACCATAGTCGCCTCGTCTTCACTTTCGACTGGCGCAACTGGCACGGGGGGGGCGCTCACCGCGGCGCGGATCGCCTCGGCAAATGCGGTGGCCGAGGGGAAGCGATCCTCTGGCCGCTTCGCCATCGCACGCTTCACGACCGTATCGAACGCGGGCGGCGCAGTAACGGAAAGCTGTGACGGCCACGGCGGCTCGGTATTGAGCGCCTTGTGCATGATGGCCGACAAGCCGCCCTCGAAGGGCCGATCACCAGTCAGCAACTGGTAGAGCATCACGCCGGACGAGTAGATGTCCGTGCGTGAGTCCACGACCTGACCCATGAATTGTTCGGGCGACATATAGGCGGGTGTGCCGAGTAGCGTGCCCGCCTGGGTCATCGAGCTGCTCTCGATGCGCGCGATACCGAAGTCGGCGATCTTTGCCTGACCGGTGCTGGTGAGCATGACGTTGGCCGGCTTGATGTCGCGATGGACGACGCCGCGGTCGTGGCTGAACTGAAGGCCGGCCAGCAGGTCGTCCATGACCCGGACGATGTCCGGCAGCGCGAAGCGTTCCTGCTTGTCCAGCAGGTTCTTCAGCGGTGGGCCGTCGACGAACTCCATGACGATGTAGGCGAGATCATTGGTCTCTCCATAGTCGAAGACACCGACGATGTTGGGATGGATCAATCGGCCGGCGGCCTGCGCTTCACGGCGGAAGCGGGCGAGCGCTTCCTCGGTTTCCGGATCGTCCGAGTTTTCGGGCAGCTTGACGGTCTTGATTGCGACACGGCGGGCGATGATCGGATCCCAGCCCTCGGTACACGATGCCCATGGCGCCACGGCCGAGCTGACGCTTGATTTCATATTTGCCGAGCGACTCGATCGTCTCCATACGCGTTCCGCCACCCCGTCCGGCGGCGCTTATAAACCGGCTGCGGGTTGGCGCGAAACGTGGTTCTCGGCGCTTACGCCGCCGAGGCGCTCGCCGCCCTCGCCAATCACCGCGAATGGCGCCCAGAAGAACGGATGGGCGATTTCGGCGGGCAAGCCTTTTCCGGCGTCCGCCAGCATCGCGAGCTGCGCGTCGCGCAACGCGCCGGCGATGCCCAGATTGGGCGTCTCGCGCAGACGTCGGAGCGTGTCGGCCACCAGGAAGGCGGCAACCTGGTCATTCACCGACCAGTGCGTCACAGCGAGCGCGCGCGCGCCGGCATAGAAGAAGGCGCGGGCCAGACCGGACAGGCTTTCACCGGCGGTCGTACCGCCCGGGCCGCCGGAATTGCACGCCGAGAGAATCACCAGATCGGCGTCGAGGTCCAGACCGACCACCTCGGACGAGGTGAGCAGTGCGCCAGACGCATCGGTCGCACCCGCCGGCGCCGACGTGACGATTGCCGGCTCGCTCTGGCACCGCAGGTCGGTCGGCAGCAGTGCGTGGGTCGAGAATTGCAGGATCCGGTAATCCTTGAGCCGCGCCTTCAGCACTGCCTGGGCGGTGAACGCGGGGCCAAGCAGCTCATCCGACGAATCCGCGCCAAGCAATGCACGCGCCGCTTCCAATTCCTTGCGCGCATAAGGCAGCAGCGGAAGCCCGGCGAGCAATTGGGCGCTGTCACCGCAGGTCGTGGTGGAGAATGTCCTGCTGGCTTGCGCAAGGCTCACCGGGATGAAGTCGCCGAAGCCGAACCACGGACGCGTTGCGCGCGAGCCGCCGGCGATCTTCCGCAGCGAGACGAAATTCGACGGCGCCGGCACGTGTGCGATGGTGAACTCACGGACCAGCCACGGTGCGTTGGCGAGATCGGTGTCTTGTGCGGGGCCGGTCAGCAGCACCTCGAAAGGCAATGACAGCAGTGGGCCGGCGGGTGCGACCACCAGCGCCTTTACGCCCTTCAGCGAGCTCGCGACCCCGCCGAGGGTCATCTGATAGATCTTCTGATCGTCTGCGATATCGAATGTTGGCAGCGATGTCGTGGTCAGCTCGATGCCGGCGCGGACACGACGCACAAGCTCGCCCATCTGCTTGATGCCGCCATCGACCTTGGAGATCGTGATGGTATTACTGTGCAGCAGGAACACCCAGCCTTCATCCTCGCTGAGCGTGATCGCTGCAAAGGCTTCATCAGGATGCAGGGCTGCGAACACGTCCTTCGCTGGCACGACCTGCTGCACGAGCTGGCCATAGTTGGGTGAGGCTGCCTGCAATGCTGCGTCGGCGTCGGCCAAAGCTGCCTGCCCATCGCTGATCTGCTTGTCGAGCTCCGGACCGACGACCGTGCCAGTTGGGATGCTTGCCCCCTGCTTCTGCGCGACGGCTAGATCATCGCGCTTACGATACAAATCCGCCAGTTTCGCTGATGCATCCTGGCGCTTGCGGATCGCCTCGGCGACCTTCGGATCGCGCGAGTTCTCCGAGAGCCGCGCGGTGGCCTGCGCGATCTGCTGGCTGGTGATGCCGCCTTGTGCAAGCTGCGCCGCGGTGAACATTTCGGCCAGCAGTGTCTGGCGCTGATCCTTCAGCCGATCGGCTTCGGCGGCGTAGACGTCGAGGCACGGATCCATCAATTCCGGCGTCGTGCCAGCCTTCAACGCAGACAACATTTCCACGGCGTTGCGGCAGATCGGCAAGGCGCTGTCACGGTCCCCGCCTCTCGCCAGTTCGCGTGCGCGCAACAGGTAGGTCTCGGCCAACGGCTTCGAGCCAGGAAGCGAGCGATCGAATGCATCGGTGGACTGCGCCAGGTCGTCGAGCGCGGCATCGGCGTGCCCTTGTGCCGCGGCAGTCACGCCACTGGTGCGATACAGCCGCGCATTCAGGATCGGGCGCGCGAGGCCATTGGCTCGCGCGAGGTCCATTGCGGACTTCAATTCGGCATCGGCCTGTTCAGGCTGGTCCATCATGCGCAGGACGACAGACTTGTTTCGCCGCGCCTCGACCAGGCCGAGCAGTGCGGCCTGTGCACGCGGGTCGGTCAGCAGGTCCTGGCTTGGCATGAGATCGGCCAGTCGAATGTCACCGGTCTGCACGAATGCATTGCCTGGTTGGTTCGGACGCACGCGGGCCTTCAGTGCGTCTGCGGGCACCTCCGCGGCATAGGCGGCCTCCGCCTGCGTAAGCAGATCGCGCGACTGCGGCATATGTCCTTGGTTGAGCGCATCGAGGCCACGATAGTGCAGCAGCCTCGCCTTGGCGGTCGCATCGGCTGAGGCGGGCGCGAGCTTCTCCGCGTCGGCGAACAGCGTTGCGGCCTCGGCGTAGCGGCCCTCATTGGAAAGCTGCAACGCCAGCGACATAAGCGCCGTCGCGGTGTTGGGATTGTCCTTGCCCAAGGCTTTTTGTTGCAACGCCAGCGCGGCCCGGAACGCAGTCTCCGCGGCTCCGGGGTTGTCGGCGAGATTGGCGCGTGTGCCAGCGGCCATCAGGCCGTCGAATTGGCCGATATCGCCGGAACTGAATGCCTTGGCAGCGAGCCGGTTTGCCAGTAGCGCATCGGCGCCTGACGTTGGCACCGCCGCATCGGCGCGAACGACCCCGGCGAGCACGCCAATCGATCGCTCCATCATGCTTGCCGCCGGCAGCACGCCATCGGCGTACCAGACACGGCCGCCGACATAGGCGACCATCGCGACATGCGCCCAACCGCCGATCAACTGCGTGCATTGCAGGAGTTCGGCGGGATCGCCTCCGAGGATCGTTGTGGCCTGGGGCGGCTCGCAATGGAACCTGGTCTCGATACCGCTGCGCCACTGGCTGGCCGTGGCCAGATCGGCCAGTTGGGATGGGTTACCTGGTCCACCAGAGCGCACGCGTGCGCTGGGCTGCTGCCAGGTGCCACAGAACACGTCGGCGCTCTGGCCGGCTTGCGCCGATTGAGTGCAGTCCTCGCCCACCGAATTCTTGCCGATGGAAACCTGCGCAGCAGGCTTGCCGCCAACTTGCGCGCCCTGAACATACGCATCCGCGGGGGGCTTTTGACATGCCAGCAAGAGTAGCGGTGCCAGAAGTGGCACTAGGCGGAGCGAGGCGATCGCACGCATGGTCAGTAGTCCTGGTCGGAGACGATGGGCAGCAGCAGATCGTCCTGATCATTCGGATTGTAGATGCTGCCGATGTAGATTTCATTCAGCGGGTTCGCCACTGGCAGGGCGAGGCTGGGCAAGAGAACACAATTCACCGAATGAATCGGACATGAATTGAAGCGGAACTCAGAGCTGGCCGTTGGACCAATGTTTGCTACACCGGCGGCGGCCGCGCCACCAATGCCATTGACGGTGCCAGTGAGTTCTGTGCTGCCCGTGATGCCTGAGCGGTTTATATCGAGGTTCTCGACGAAGATTCCACCTGTGGCTGTGCCAGTACCGATATCGAGGATCATCCAGGTGGTATTTCCAGTCAGTCCGCCGACCACCGAGAATGTGATGTTGCCGCCGCCCGTGACGGCGATCTGAACAATGTTCGGACTACTCGATGTAGCGAAACCGACAACGGTGCTGGCGCCGAGCTGGAAGAAGTCGCCAACGGACAGGAACGCGCCAGCGCTGCTGGTGGCTGCGCTGGGGAAGTTGGTGACCGTTCCTGGTGGACGCGTCGTGCCACCGGTCGCGATCGTGGCGCCGGCGGCAAGCGTGACGTTGCTCTCAGGCGCGTTGATGACGATCTTCGGCGCAGCGAGCGCGCCTGCGATCAGCAGGTCGCTGGCGTCGTTAAGGGTGAAGGTGCCGCCGCTAATGAAGTTGCCAAGCACCGCCACCTGATTCGATCCGTCGCCGGTCAACGCGGCGTCGCCGGGCGCGCTCCCCGTCAGCACATTGGCAACCAGCAAGCCGGTTTCGGTGATGGAACCGCTACTGGTGACGAGGCTGACGCTATTCGCGTCCTGCACCACGCCAGGGATTGCGATGCCATTCGTGGCGTTAAGCGTGATGGCATTGGCGACCAGCGCGCCGCTCACGCTGAGCGAACCACCAACGCTGATCGATGCGAACGGTCCAGCGTTGACTGCGCCGATGATGCCCAGGTTGCTGTCGTCGATCAGAGTGAGACCGCCCGCGGTAAAGGCACCAAGCGCGGCAATGCTGTTGGTGCCGGTAAAGCTGGCGGATGTAGTTGAGGAGCCAGTCAGGTTACCGGCGTTCAGGACGCCGCTCTCGGTGATCGGTCCGCTGTTGGCGACCAGTGCCACGGTGGCGCCAGTGACGTTGCCTGGAATCGCGATGCTGCTGGCATTCAAGCCGACTGCGGTTGCAGTCACCATGCCATTGATCGAGAGCGTGCCGACATCGGCGATGGCAGTGACAGGACCGCCGCTGACGGTGGCGAAAACGGACAATGGGATGCCGTCAGTCAGCGCGAAACCGCCAGGCGCAGTAAAGCCACTGAGCGTGCTGACTTGATTGGCGCCGGCGAAGTTGGCTGCTGTCGCTGCACTCCCGGTCAGGCTGGCGGCAATCAGTGCACCGGTTTCGCTGATCGCACCGGTGGTGCCGATCAGCGAGACCGTGCTGCCGCTGACGTTGCCGGGAATAGCGATGCTGCCAGCGGTCAGGGCGATGTTGCTGGCGGTTACCGCGCCGTTGATGGCGAGCGCTCCTTTATCGACGATCGCCACGCCTGGGCCGCCCGAGATGGTGCTGGTCACTGTCAGGCCGGTACCATCATTCAGCGCGAACCCGGACGGCGCGGTGAAGCCGTTCACAGTGGTGATCTGATTTGTTGTCGGAGTCGCGCCAGTGAAGCTGGCGGTGGTTGCGGCACTGCCGGTCAGTGAGCCCGCCGTGATCGCGCCGGTTTCGCTGATCGCACCAATGGTGCCGAACAGAGCGACTGTGCTGCCACCGATCGAGCCGGGAATGGTGATGCTGTCGCCAGTCAGAGCGACCGAAGTCCCGCTGACCGTGCCGTTGATAGCGAGAGCACCGTTATCCAGGATTGTAGCGCTCGACCCGCTGGACAGAGCGCTTGTCACGGTCAGCGCGGTACCATCATTCAATGCGAATCCAGCACCGGTAGTGAAGCCATCAAGTGTTGTGACCTGATTGGTCGTCGCAGTGGCGCCGGTCAGGCTTGCGCTGGTTGCCGCTTTGCCGGTCAGCGTTCCAGCGATCAGAGTGCCGGTTTCGCCTATTGCGCCGACGGTTCCTGCAAGGGTCACGGAGCTTCCGTTCACGAGACCCGGGATAGTGATGCTGTCACCCGTGAGACCGATGGACGTCGCCGTTACGGTGCCGTCGATCACCAATTCGCCTTTATCGAGTATGGTTGCGCTTGGGCCACCGGACGCGAGGCCAGCGATAGTCAGGCCGGTGCCATCATCGACGGTGATACCTGAACCCCCGGTGATGCTGGTGATTGAGCTGATCTGGTTTGTGGTCGGGGTCGCACCGGTCAGGCTCACGGTCGTGACGGCGCTTGCGGTCAATGCTCCGGTCGTGATGGTGCCAGTCTCGCCAATCGCCCCAAGGGTGCCTGTCAGCGCGACGCTACTGCCATTCACCGAGCCGGGGATGGCGATGCTGTCTGCCGTCAAGCCGATCGCTGCGGCCGTGACCGTGCCATTTATCGTGAGCGTGCCACTGTCGGCGATCGTCGCACCAGTACCGCCCGAAAGGGTGCCATTCACCGCGAGCGCAGTCCCGTCGTCCAGTGTAAATCCGCTGGCGGCGGTGAACCCGCTAACGGCGCCGACCTGATTTGTCGTCGGCGTGGCGCCTGTCAGGCTCGCGCTGGCTGCCGCACTGCCAGTGAGTGTTCCTGCGATCAACGTGCCCGTCTCGCCGATCGCGCCGACGGTGCCGAATAACGCGACGCCGCCACCATTCACGAGGCCGGGTATGGTGATGCTGTCAGCAGTCAAACCGATCGATGTGGCGGTTACCGTGCCATTGATGGCGAGCGCTCCCTTGTCGAGGATCGTCGCGCTTGGACCTCCGGACACAGTATTCGCGACGGTGAGCGCCATGCCGTCATCCAACGTGAAACCGGAAAGTGCGGTGAAGTTGGTGATCGTGCCGATCTGATTCGTCGTTGTGGTCGCGCCGATCAGGCTCGCGCTGGTGGCGGCGCTGCCTGTCAATGTTCCCGCGTTCAGCACGCCCGTTTCGCTGACGGCACCGACGCTGCCGACGAGCGACACAGTACCGCCGTTCACTGTGCCGGGGATCGAGATGGTGCTCGCCGTAAGTCCGACGGACGTGGCGGTCACGGTGCCGTTGATGGCCAGCGTGCCATTGTCCAGGATCGTCGCGCTCGTGCCACCGGAGACAGTGTTGGTCTCGGTCAGCGCGATGCCATCATTCAGCGTGAAGCCAGACGCCGCAGTGAAGCCGTTCAGCGTGCCGACCTGATTCGCCGTCGTGGTCGTGCCGGTCAGAGAAGCGCTTGTGGCAGTGCTACCCGTCAACGTCCCGGCGATCAGCGTGCCGGTTTCGCTGACCGCGCCCACCGTGCCGAACAACCCAACGGAGCCGCCATTCACCAAACCTGGGATGGTGATGCTGTCTGCCGTCAGGCTCACCGCTGTTGCCGTTACCGTGCCATTGATCGCAAGTGCGCCCTTGTCGAGGATCGTGGCGTTCGGTCCGCCAGACACTGTGTTGTTGACGGTCAGCAGGGGGACGTCGTCGTTCAGCGTAAAGCCCGACGGCGCGCTAAAGCCATTGAGTGTGGTGACCTGATTCGTCGTCGGTGTCAGGCCAAGCAGACTTGCCGATGTCGCCGCGCTGCCGGACAGAGCGCCTGCAATCAGCGTGCCCGTAACGCCGACAGTGCCGCCCGTAGCGACAAGCTTGGTGGTGCCCGCGCCGCCGTCGCTCGACAGGCCACCGATCGTCACGTTGCTGCCGGTCAGGCTGATAGCTCCGGCAGTCAGTGAGCCACCGAACAAGACGGCGATGTTGCTGCTGTCGAGGATGGTGGCGCTTGAACCGCCAGACAGTGTTCCAGCGACATTGACCGCGACACCATCATCCAGCGTGAAGCCCGAGGCAGAGAAATTGGCGATCGTCTGCACCTGATTGATCGTCGTCGTCGCGCCGATCAGGTTTGCCGCGGCGGCCGCACTGCCGGTCAATGTGGTGGCGATCAACATTCCGGACTCTGTGACGGCGCCGAGCGTGCCGAACAAGCCGACCAGACCGCCATTCACGTCGCCCGGAATCGAGATGCTGCTTCCGGTCAGGCTGACTGCCGTCGCGGTGACGGTGCCGTTGATCGTCAGCGCGTTATTGTCGGTGATCGTGGCGCTGTTGGCGCTGACGGTGTTGGAGACGCCGAGCGGCCCCGTGTCTGTCAAAGTGAAGTTGAAGCCGCTGTCGTTAAAACCGACGAGCGTGGCGACCGTGTTGTTGTTGGTCAGCGAGACATCCCCGCTTGTTCCGCCGATGCCCGCGGTGCCAGCCAGGCTGGCAGCGGTAATCGCCGCGGCGCCGGACTCGCTGATGGTCCCAAGACTGAGCAGGTCGAGCACTGTCGAGGTGTTGCCGAAATTGCTGCCAACGACGAGGGCGCTTGCCGTCGTCGCCTGCGGGCTGCCGGGCACCGTCACCGCGCCGATGAACACGTTTGTGGGAATGATGCCGCCGAGCGAGGTTATGGTCAGCGTGCCACTGATCGGCGCCCATTCCATCGAGGTGCCGGCGATCGTGCCGCTGTTCGACAGCTCGCCCGTCTGGAAGCTCGCCAGCCCGCCGGCGGCGACCTTGCCGGTGACGGCGATGCCGCCTGCCGAGCTGTTCCGTAGATACACCTGTCCTGGCGCCGTGACAGTACCATTGACGGTCACTGGCGCCGCATCCAGCATGGCCAAGTGGTTGACCCCGCCAGTCACCGCAAAATTGCCCAGGCCGGCAATGGCGTTGGCGGTGCCGAGCAGGTCGACATTGCCGGCAACATTGCCGGTGCTTTGCAGGGTCGCGCCGTTGATCGTTGCCGTGGCGGCCTCGGACACGCCCGTGCCTATCGCAGACAGATCGACCACGCCGCCGGTCTGGCCGAGCGACGCGCTGCTGGTCAGAGCAATGCCGCCGGAGCCAGCCGCCAAGTCGACGGTGGCACCGGTCACAATCGCATTTGTGCTCAGGTTGATCGTGGTCGCAGCAAGCGACCCGACGCCCGCTGCGCCGATGCTGCCGATCACGCTGATCGTCGGCGCGCCGTTGATGGCGATGTTGCCTGCCTTCAGCGGACCTGTGACGGTGAGTGTCGTCACGCCGCTATCGGTCAGGTCGAAGTCGCCGCCCGTGACAGTGAACGGCGCGACAGTGTTGATCGTGTTGGCGTTGCCCAGCGTGACGGTGTTGGTAACGCCCGCGCTGCTGAGCAGCGTCGATCCATGGATCACACCGTTGCCGGACTCTTTCACGCCACCGCCGCCGGTGGTATCGACATCGACCACGCCCGCGCTCAACAGAGCACCCGTGTTGAGCTGGATGCCGCCGCTGCCGGCCATGGCAACCAGCGAAGGCCCGGCTCCGATGCTGCCCGTGACGGTGATGCCGCCCGTCCCACTGGTGTTCAACACCACATCCTGGCTCGCCGTCAGCGGGCCGGAGACAGACAGACCCTCGTTCGTGGCCTCGGTCAGGCTGAAGCTGCTGCCCAGACCCGTGACAGCGAAGCTGCCGACCGAGCCGATGAGGTTGCTGCCTAGCAAGCCAACCGTGCCGACCGCACTGCCAGTCAGGCTGGTTGCCGTGATCACGCCGCTCTCGGTGATGGCGCCGGCCGAGGCAAGGCTGAGTGCACCGGTGGAGATGGTCGTGTCGATCGCCAGCCCGTTGCCGATGCCCGTCGAAATCCAGCGTCAAGGCGCCCGCCGTGATGGCGCCGCCGATCACGATGGAGCCGCCTGTCGCGATCGCGGTGGTCAGCGGGTTGGTGCCGCCAACCGTGGAGCCGAACGTCAAAGTTGCCGAACCCACATTGACCGTCAGCCCGAACCCGCCGTCCACCGTGCTGGTGAAGTCGACCGCGGCGTTCACGGCGGTGCTGTCTAACTTAGTGTCGCTGCCCAGAGTGACGGCACCGAAGTTTGTCGCCTGGCCCAGCATCAGCGTGCCGTTCGTGGTAACCGCCGGGAACACATAGGGCGGGGCGCCACCAGTGATGCTGTAGGTTCCCCCGTCCAGCGTCACGATCCCTGTCGTGATCAGGGCCAGATTGCCACTTGTCGTGACTCCGCTGAGCGTCTGGTTGCCAGTGCCTGCGCTCAGCAACAAGGAATGCGCCCCACCCGTCACCTGACCCAGAAGCTGGATCGCCGCGTTCGCCGTGGTGAGCGTAGTGGGCGCAGCCAACGTCACGACGTTGTCGAAGGTCTGCGTGCCGGTGGTGGTGATGTTGCCCGTCAGCGTCGTCGGGCTGGTCACCGTCAGGCTTGCCAGCGAGTTAGTGCCACCCACCGGGGCGCCAAATTTCACCGGCCCCGTCCCGGCATTCACCGTCAGGGCCTGTCCGCCTGCGGTGGTCCCATCCACCGTGCTGGCGAAATCCACTGCGCCGTTGGTGGTCGCCAAGGTGCTGGTAGCGGCCAGCGTCACGGCGCTGTCGAAGGTCTGCGTGCCGGTGGTGGTAATGTTGCCCGTCAACGTCGTCGGGCCGGTGACTGTCAGGCTTGCCAGCGACTTACTGCCGCCGCCCACCGGGGCGCCAAATGTCACCGCCCCCGTCCCGGCATCCACCGTCAGGGCCTGGCCTCCCGCGGTGGTGTCATCAACGGTGCTGGTGAAATCGATCGCGCCGTCTACGGCGCTGCTGTCAAACTTCGTGTCGCTGCCCAGAGTGACGGCACCGAAGTTTGTCGCCTGGCCCAGCGTCAGCGTGCCGTTCGTGGTAACCGCCGGGAACACATAGGGCGGGGCGCCGCCAGTGATGCTGTAGGTTCCCCCATCCAACGTCACGATACCTGTCGTGGTCAGGGCCAGATTGCCACTTGTCGTCACCCCGCTAAGCGTCTGGTTGCCAGTGCCCGAGCTCAGCGACAACGAATTCGCCCCGCCCGTCACCTGACCCAGAAGCTGGATCGCCGCGTTGGTCGTGGTGAGCGTAGCGGGCGCGGCCAACGTCACGGCGTTGTCGAAGGTCTGCGTGCCGGTGGTGGTGATGTTGCCCGTCAGTTTCGTCGGGCCGCTCACCGTCAGGCTTGCCAGCGAGTTAGTGCCACCCACTGGGGCGCCAAATGTCACCGGCCCCGTCCCGGCACTCACCGTCAGGGTCTGGCCTCCCGCGGTGGTGTCATCAACGGTGCTGGCGAAATCGACCGCGCCGTTCACGGCGCTGCTGTCAAACTTCGTGTCGCTGCCCAGAGTGACGGCACCGAAGTTTGTCGCCTGGCCCAGCGTCAGCGCGCCGTTCGTGGTAATCGCTGGGAACACAAAGGGCGAAGCGCCACCAGTGATGCTGTAGGTTCCCCCGTCCAGCGTCACGATCCCTGTCGTGATCAGGGCCAGATTGCCACTTGTCGTGACCCCGCTGAGCGTCTGGTTGCCAGTGCCTGTGCTCAGCAACAAGGAATGCGCCCCGCCCGTCACCTGACCCAGAAGCTGGATCGCCGCGTTGGTCGTGGTGAGCGCAGTGGACGCGGCCAGCGTCACGGCGTTGTCGAAGGTCTGCGTGCCGGTGGTGGTGAGGCTGCCCGTCAGCGTCGTCGGGCCGGTGACTGTCAGGCTTGCCAGTGACTTAGTGCCGCCCACGACGGCGCCAAACGTGACCGCCCCGGTTCCGGCGTTCACCGTCAGGGCCTGGCCTCCCGCCGTGGTGTCATCAACGGTGCCGGCGAAATCGACCGCGCTGTTGGTCGTTGCGATCGTGGCGTCCGCGGCCAACGTCACCGCGTTGTTGAAGGTTTGCGTCCCCGTCGTCGTGATGTTGCCCGACAGCGTGGTCGCACCGCTGGCTGTCAGGCTTGCCAAGGCCCGCCCCCCACCGACAGCGGCGCCAAAGGTCACTGTACCGGTGCCCGCGTTTACTGTCAGACCCTGGGTGCCGACCGTCGTCGCGTCCACCGTGCTGGCGAAGTCGATCGCGCTGTTGGTGGTGGCCAGCGTGCTGTCCGCTGCCAGGGTGACGGCGCTGTTGAAGGTCTGCGTACCGGTGGTCGTGATGTTGCCGGCCAGCGTGGTCGGGCCGGTCACCGTCAGGTTTGCCAACGACTGCGCACCGCCGACGGCAGCGCCGAAGGTCACCGCTCCGGTCCCAGCGCTTACGGTCAGGCCCTGGGCGCCCGCTGCTGCCGCGTCTACCGTGCCGGCGAAATCCACCGCGCTGTTGGTGGTTGCCAAGGTGCTGGTGGCAGCCAGCGTCACGGCATTGTCGAAGGTCTGCGTGCCGGTGGTCGTGATGTTGCCCGTCAACGTCGTCGGGCTGGTCACCGTCAGGCTTGCCAGCGACTTAGTGCCGCCCACTGGGGCGCCAAATGTCACCGCCCCCGTCCCGGCATTCACCGTCAGGGACTGGCCTCCCGCGGTGGTGTCATCAACGGTGCTGGTGAAATCGATCGCGCCGTTCACAGCGCTGCTGTCAAACTTCGTGTCGCTGCCCAGCGTGACGGCACCGAAGCTTGTCGCCTGGCCCAGCGTCAGCGCGCCGTTCGTGGTAATCGCTGGGAACACAAAGGGCGAAGCGCCGCCAGTGATGCTGTAGGTTCCCCCGTCCAGCGTCACGATACCTGTCGTGATCAGGGCCAGATTGCCACTTGTCGTGACCCCGCTGAGCGTCTGGTTGCCAGTGCCTGTGCTCAGCAACAAGGAATGCGCCCCGCCCGTCACCTGACCCAGAAGCTGGATCGCCGCGTTGGTCGTGGTGAGCGCAGTGGACGCGGCTAGCGTCACGGCGTTGTCGAAGGTCTGCGGGCCGGTGGTGGTGAGGCTGCCCGTCAGCGTCGTCGGGCCGGTGACTGTCAGGCTTGCCAGCGACTTAGTGCCGCCCACGACGGCGCCAAACGTGACCGCCCCGGTTCCGGCGTTCACCGTCAGGGCCTGGCCTCCCGCGGTGGTGTCATCAACGGTGCCGGCGAAATCGACCGCGCTGTTGGTCGTTGCGATCGTGGCGTCCGCGGCCAACGTCACCGCGTTGTTGAAGGTTTGCGTCCCCGTCGTCGTGATGTTGCCCGACAGCGTGGTCGGGCCGGTCACCGTCAGGTTTGCCAACGACTGCGCACCGCCGACGGCAGCGCCGAAGGTCACCGCTCCGGTCCCGGCGCCTACGGTCAGGCCCTGGGCGCCCGCCGTCGTCCCATCGACCGTGCTGGCAAACTTGATCGCGCCATTTGCGCTATCGGCGACACTGGCGTTTGCCTGCAGTACGACGGGATTGCTGTAGGTCTGGCCGCCGCCGCTCGTGGTTACGACCGGGGAAGTGTTGAAATCCAGGTTGATCGTCCCCGAGACGCCGGTTGAGGCGGAAAAACTCTGCGCGGCGACTGGGGCACTGATGGTGATGGAACCTGTCGCGGTGCTGGTTCCAGCATTGAGGACAAGCCCGCCATTGCTGGCGCTGATTGCCGCATTGATGAGGATGTTGTTGTCGGCAGCGAGAGTGAGCGAGTTGGCGCTCGTCCACGTAACCGTGGACGAAACTGTTATGTTGCCCTGGTCTATTTTGCCGGAACCGGTCGTCGAGATGATGACATTCCCGCCGGCCAACGCGGTTTGCAATGTCGTATTGGCGATTGTTGCAGGATCAGCCGAACCGGTGAAGGTCGTGCCGGTCTGGGACGTGTTGCTGTCAGCACCGGTGATGGCGACGTCGAACGGGTCGAGCAGCCAGGTCCCGGCGATCCCCGTTGGCGCCGGCGCCGCGACGTCGATCAGCGCGGATGTCCCGACGCCGAGCATCTGGCCGGAGGTTTCCACGAAGCCGCCGTTACCGGAGGTCGCACCGCCCGTCGCGGTGATCGTGCCGTTCATCACCGTGGTTCCGGTGGAAAGGACGGTGACGCGGCCGCCATCGCCGGGACTGGTGGCGTTCACCGCAATGGTGGCTCCCTTGGCCACCGTGACGTTCTTCGCGGTCTGCGTAGCCGTGACGCTCGGTCCGCCCTTGGCGCGTGCCAGCGTGGTGCCGACGGCCACTGTGCCGCCGCCCGCTTTGCCCGACGCGTTGATCCGGGCAGTCGAGGCAATGCCGACATTGCCGTTCGTCACCACCTCGATCGCGCCGCCCTTGGTGCCAGGCGCCGCACCCACCGCCGACAACTGACCTTCGACGATGATCGATCCGCCGACGCCGTTCAGTGCAATCGTGCCGGTCTGGTCCCCCATCGTGGCCGCGCGGATCTTGCCACCCGCCTGCACCAGGTTCTGCACGATGCCGTCCGCCGCCCGCGCAGTCAGTTGTACGGTGCCGCCGTCCGCGATGATCACGCCGGTGTTGGTCACCAGCGCCGTGACCGGCTTGCCGTCCTTGCCCACCGGCGTCTGGGTCACCTGATTGTTCACGTCGAGCGACAGCAGTCCGTCGCCGTACAGATCTAGCGTCGCGGTCTTCGCGCCTGCCAGCACCACATGGCCCAGCGTCGCGGTGATCGTGCCGTTGTTGGCCACCTGGGGCGCCACCAGCGCGGCAAGGCCTGCCTGCCTGACGGTGATGTTGCCGTTGTTGATGACCGCGGCGTTGGGATTGCCCGGCTGGTCCAGCACCAACTGGCCGCCGTTGACGAAGTTCTGCACGCTCTGGTTGGTCATGCCGATGGCGGAGACCATCAGGCCGGTGGTGTTGACCTGCGCGCCTTTGTAGAAGGTGACGCCGGACTGGTTGACCAGCACGACCTGGCCGTTGGCATCGATGCGGCCGGCGATCTGCGAGGGATTGGAACCGACGACGCGGTTCAGCGTGACCGACTGCGCCGAGGGCTGGTTGAAGGTGACGCTCTGCTGGCTGCCGACATTGAAGCTCTGCCAGTTGACCGCGGCGCGCTGCGACGACTGGTTGATCGCGGTGTTGTTGGCAGCCTGGCTGATCGAGGCGACGCCGCCCACCACGACCCCTCCGGTCGGACGGGCATTCGGAGCAGGTTGCGCGTGCACGGGAAAAGCAAGCACCAATGAAACGGTCGCCTGCAAGGCGGTGCCCATCATCAGTGCGGTACGTCCGTGACGGACGAAGCCAAGCAGCTTCACTCTCTCCCTGCGCCGTGCCTTAGCCATCAAATAACTCCTCTGCGATCACGGCTTAGAATCGAGTGAGCACTCGCCAATAGAATGCCCCGCCATACAGCGGTGAGACCCCACTGGTGGTGCTACCACCAGTAGGGAAACGATTAAATCGTGCCAATCCTTCGAAATCGACCTCGACGTAGCGCGTCAGCTGGGTACGGACGCCACCGCCGGCCGAGTTGATCATGGCAGCATGGTCAGTGCTGAGGTTCTGCCAGGTCTCGCCCCAGTCGTAGAACAGATAGAACTGTTGCGAGATGTCGAAGCCTTTGCCGAACAGCGTCGTCTCGTACCCCGTGTTGAGTTGCAATTCGACAGTCGCCGCCAGAGCCTTGTCGCCGGGCACCTGACCTGAATAGTAGCCACGCGTGTATTGTGAGCCGCCGAGATAGAATTGTTCCTCCGGCGGCAGGATGTCGTCGGTCCACTGCCCGGTAGCCAAGCCCATCAGGCCGACGCTGGCGCCTTCCCACGGCGTGAACAGGGTTTGCGTGCGGCTGGCCTGGAAACTCGCCTTGAAGAAATCGGTACGCTCGCCCAACCGGGCCGTCGGATTGGTGGTAGCTCCCAAAATGGGCAACCCTTGCGAAATCCTGGCGGAGACCTGGTTGATCGCGCTGCGCTCAGCACCGAGCAAGAGATCAGAGAGCGCGTAGTCTTCGCCGAAGCGCAGCACGCGCAACGAATCATAGCTGGCCTGCAAACGGGGCCCTGTCGTCGTGGTGCTGATGTTCGATTCAATGCCGTCGAACACCGCATAGACGTTCAGTGTCTGTTGCCGCGAACGAATGACAGGGTATGTCGCCTGCCCGCCGAATACCGTTGTCGTGCCCTGATAGCCAATTGCGCCAAGGCTGCCAGTGGGATTGGTGATGCCGTAGCCGAAGTAGGCCTTGACCCGTAGCCCGGAGGCGCCGACGAACGATTCGAGTGACGCCTGCCCGAAATTCTCGCTGTTCGGGAGGGTGTGGTAGAAAGAAAGCTCGGTCTTCTCGCCATATTCGCTAAAGCTGTTGAAATCCAGCAGCCCGAGAATTTCGATGGGACCGGTCTCGTTGAAGGCGCGGTTATCGATGCTCGCCAAGCCGGAGACCGGTTGCCGCTTCACCTGAGCGATCAGGTTCAAGGCTCCGGGCTGATCCGTGGAAGGCTCCAACACCGCGCGCAAGCTCACCCCTGGCACGTCTTGTGCGAGCAGCAGATACCGCTCCAGCGTCGCCGAATTGATCGGCTGCTGTTCCGTCAGCTTGTTTAGGAAGCGCAGCACCTGGGTGCCAGCGGGTCCAATATCGCCATCAAGCTTGACGCTGGCGATGCGGCCCTCGGTGACCACGAAATTCAGATGGTAGTTGCTGTCGAGCCGGACCGAAACCGTAGTGAGGACGAAACCGTCACTGCGATAGCGCTGCAGTATGGCTTGGCGGGCCGCATCGATCGTGGGCAACGGCACTGAAGGACCGACAAGCCCTGTGGTCAGACCAGTGATCTCCGCCGGCGGATAGGCCGTGACACCCTCGACCGCCACCGAGTCCACGCGCACCGGCTTATTCGGCACCTCGGCACCGGGCGCCGCCACAGGCGGGATAACCGAAGGCGCCCCGATTGAGGGTGGCGCCGGCGGCAGGACACGTGGGATGGGCGAGCCCTGCGGGACAGGATTGACCGTTCCCGGCGGAACCTGCGCTACCGCCATCGGCGCCGTCAGCCACGCGACAAAGCCCAGCGCAATGGCGAGTTCACGCAAGAACTGGGCGGGCGATCGCGCTTGCCGGCCCCTGCGTAGACCGATTTCCCCTAGGTTCACGTTTCTGCCTTCTGTCCCGAGTGGTCCGGAGGACCGCTCCTGGGCGTAGCTTCGGGAGACGTTACAGCTTCGTCAATGAGTAACCACGGTACCCTTACGCGATTTCTGATGCCAATTGGCAATTTTTTACGATCAACTTTTCGACCCTGAAAGGCAACAATTGACGTCTGTCAGCATTCACTCGAGCGCGTCGCGCAACTGCCGCTCGTAGTGGCGGTAGTATTTGTCGGTCACCAGATCGGTCTTCACCACCACCGCCACATCGGTGGTGTTGAACTGCCGATCGATCACCGCGCCATCCCCGATGAAGCCACCAAGCCGAAGGTATCCCTTGATGAGAGGAGGTAATTGCGCCTGCACGCGCTTGGAATCGACGAGAGGCGGCGGCAGCCGCCGCATATCAATGTAGCGATGTGGCAGTGCTCGCGGCCGCAGCGCAGGCGGTGCCAGATGATTGTCATAAAGATAGGTGAGCTCGGACGCGAGGGCGTCGGGATCGGTCCCGTGCAGGCTGGCGCAGCCGAACATGAGATCGATCTGATAATGGAAGACAAAGGCCGCGATGCCGCGCCACAGAAGCTGCATAGCGACACGGCCGCGGTATGCGGCATCGACGCACGAGCGGCCGAGCTCAAGGATGCGGCCGGGAAAACTCTCGATCGGCGCGATGTCATATTCGCTGGCCGAGTAAAACCGGCCGAGGCTCGCGGCGGCCTCGCGCTGGATCAACCGGTAAGTCCCAACGACCCCCTCGGGGCCGGGGCCGATCGCGTGGTCGACCACCAACAGGTGGTCGGCGACAGCATCGAAGTCGTCGCGATCGCGCCCGCTGGCGGCGGCCGCTGCGTCGGGGGTTGCTCCCATCTCCTCATAGAACACGCGATAGCGCAGCGCCTGCACCGCATCGAGTTCGGCAGCGCCGGCTGCGATGCGGACCCCGAGATTACCGGCGCGGAGTTCGGGAAATGGCAGGGCATCCACGCGGGTCCTGGCGATCATCTGCTCGACTGTCATCGCGCCGCCCTTCCGTGTTGCATGGCTTCGTCAGGCTCACCTCCTGGGGTGCTGATCCGTCGTGCGGGCCGCTGCGCCTCGGGCTCGCGAGCCGCCTGCGCCGGCTGGCGGCGGCGTCCGAACAGTTCCAGACGGAGAGAAACCAGGTCGAAGCCCAGGCGGTCGGCCAACGCCTGCATCAGCCGCTCGGTACTCTGGATCCTGGAACTCGATCACCTTTCCGGTGTCGATATCGATGAGATGATAGTGGTGGCCGTGTTCGGTCGGCTCGTAGCGGGCCCGGCCGCCGCCGAAATCTCGGCGTTCCAGGATGCCCTTCTCCTCCAGCAGACGCACCGTCCGGTAGACGGTGGCAATCGAGATGCGTGCGTCGAGCGCACTGGCTCGGCGGTAGAGTTCCTCAACGTCGGGATGGTCGGAGGCCTCGGACAGAACCCTGGCGATGACCCGACGCTGCCCGGTCATCTTGAGGCCTCGTTCGACGCACAGGCGCTCGATGCGCGATTCCATCGGATCCCCTGCGATCAACCTAGCCCGGCCCGGTCGCCTTGGACCAGCCCCCATGATCAACGCCGCCGGAGGCGGATAGGCGGGATGACCGGGCGGCAGTGGCGTAGCCGATCCGGCCCGATGCTGTCCAATCCGGGGCTTGGGGGTGGGCTAGCGGCGGGCACCTCGCGGCTTGGTGCCGAGGCCGATCTTCTTCGCCAGCGTGGAGCGGTGTTTGGCGTAGTCTGGTGCCACCATGGGGTAGTCGGGCGCGAGCCCCCAGCGCTCGCGATATTGTTCCGGTGTCATGTTGTAGGCGGTCTTCAGGTGCCGCTTGAGCATCTTCAGCTTCTTGCCGTCTTCCAAACAGACTATGTGATCCGGCATGATCGACTTTTTTACCGATACTGCCGGTTGAGGCCGATCGGGTGCTGCCGGTTCCTTGCCGACACCGGCAAGCGTCTTGTACACTTCTTGTATTAACGATGGCAGCGAATCCGGAGCCACCGCGTTGTTTGAAACATGCGCCGAGACGATTTGTGCCGTCAGTCCCAGCACATCATCAGCCTGCATTGGCTCCGGCATTGCGTTTCCTTCCCGGCAACAAAGACTGTGGCCATATAGGGGCGGGTCCGGCCGTTTCGCAACGGATATTTGGCGCTTCTAGGAAGTGGTCAATAACATGACAGACAAGCAAGCCGCAGAACAGGAATTGGACATAACGGGCGAGGTCTGCCCCATGACCTTTGTGCGTACGAGATTAGCTCTCGACCGGATGCAACCTGGGCAGACGTTGCGAGTCAGGCTGCGGGGTGACGAGCCATTGCGCAATGTGCCCCGAACGGCACGCGAGCAGGGACACGAGGTGCTGTCGCTGGAAACTGGCCCGGACGGGATTGCGATTTTGCTGCTGCGGCGGGGTGCGTAAGGCGATAGGGAGGTCCCGTCGCGTCACGAAAGGTTCATGCGCAGCACGAGCGCGTCGGACGAATCAGCGTAATAGCGGTGGCGATGGCCGACTTCGGCGAAGCCGAATCGGCGGTAGAGTTCGCGCGCCGGGACATTCCCCACGGCAACCTCGAGAAACATCGTTTGGCCGCCCCCTGAGCGGGCATGGGCGCCGGCGGCCTGGAGTAATTCCCGGGCGATACCTTGCCGGCGAACCTCCGGCATGACGGCCAGGGTCAATACTTCCGCCTCATCCACCGTGACGCGACCCAGCAGCATGCCACCGCGCTCATCGATGAAGCCGAAGACACCTGGGAGGGCGAGTTGCAGAGAAATTGCGTCCTCCCCCCACGCTTCGGCTGGCAGAAATGCTGCGGCGTGGATCGTGGCCAGCGGTGCGACGTGGGCCTGGGTCGCCAGCAGAATCATCCTTGCGGCGCCGGGCGCAAGCCTCCGGCAGGGAGACGCGCTTCCGGCGGATCCACGTAAAGCGGCAGTGCAGGGCGGGGTGGAAGCTGGCCGGCAAACCGTCGTTCAGCAACGACCGCAATGTGCCGCGCCAGCGGCAAACGCGCATCGGTCAGCATGACATCCGCGTCGCGAGCTGCCAGCGTCGCGGCGAGGACGGGCGCGGCATCACCGGCCAACGCAATCCTGCCGGACGGGAACGGGACGCTGTCGAGAGAAGTCGCGATGACCTCGCCGTCTCGCTCGATAAATACGCGCCCGCGCTTGCTGTCGATAACCGACCAGAGTTGCCGCCCACCAAGGTGAGGAAGTGAATCGGCCAGCGCTTCGCCGACGGTGACGCCAACCACCGGGATTCCGGCGGCACGGCCGATCCCGTGGGCCAGGGCCAGGCCCGCGCGAATCCCGGTAAAGCTACCAGGTCCGACCGTGACCGCCACGAGGTCAAGCCCGGACGCTGGGATTCCGGACGCCTCAAGCACCGCATCCGCCATCACTGGCAGCAGAGCTGCATGACCGCGTGTGGCATCTTCCTGGCGAACCGCGACTGGGTGCTGGTTGACAACGACAGCGGCCGAGCAACGCGCAAGGACCGCATCGAGCGCTAGAACCCGCATGGAGCGCAAGTCCCGATCAACTGGGCGAATGCCCTGGCACGGTGGCTGAGCGCATGCTTGGCGGCGCTGTCCATCTCGCCGAACGTCAGGGTGTGCCCGTTCGGGATGAACATCTGGTCGTAGCCGAATCCGTGCGACCCGCGTGGCGGCCACGTGGCCGTACCATCCACACGGCCGACAAAAGTCCTTGTGTGGTCATCCGGCCAGGCGAGGCAAAGGGCAGCGACGAACCAGGCGCGGCGATCCGGCGCGGTCCCCATTTCCTGATGTACGCGCGCCATGGCGACGGCGAAGTCGTCACTTGGCCTGGCCCAGCGTGCGGAATAAATTCCTGGCGCTCCGCCCAGCGCGGCGACGCAGAAGCCGGAATCGTCGGCCAGAGCGGCCAGCCCGCTCGCACGCGCCGCAGTGAGCGCCTTGATACGCGCGTTCCCGACGAAGTCAGGGGCGTCCTCGGGCGGTTCAGGAAGGCCGAGAGCTGCGGCGGAGACCACATCAATACCGTGTGGTCGCAGCAACTCGACCAGTTCCGCCAGCTTGCCTGGATTGTGGCTGGCCATCACCAGCTTCTCGCCGCGATGGAGCTTTCGCGCCATCACACCGTGCCGACAGCCTGGCGTTGGGCCTCGAACAGTGCGGCGACGCCCTGGCGCGCAAGACCGAGCATACTCAGGAACTGCGGCTCGGTGAACGCGGTCTTCTCGGCGGTGCCCTGGATTTCGACGATGCCACCGCTGTCGGTCAGCACGAAGTTGGCGTCGGCATCGGCGGAAAAGTCCTCGGCGTAGTCTAGATCGAGCACTGGTTCTCCCGCGGAGATGCCACAGGACACCGCGGCAACCTGGCCGATGAGTGGGACGGTCCTGATCACGTTCATCTTCTGCATGTGGCGAAAGGCGAGGCTGAGTGCCACCCATGCACCGGTGATGGCCGCGCACCGCGTGCCGCCGTCGGCGTTCAGCACGTCGCAGTCGAGCGTGATGGAGACCTCGCCCATTTGAGTACGATCCACCACCGCACGGAGGGCGCGGCCGATCAGGCGCTGGATTTCCTGGGTCCTGCCGGACTGCTTGCCGCGGGCCGCCTCGCGGTCGCCACGCGTGTGAGTGGCGCGCGGCAGCATGCCGTATTCGGCGGTAACCCAGCCCTGACCGGAATTGCGAAGGAACGGCGGCACTCGACCTTCGACGCTGGCCGCGCAGAGCACCTCGGTATTGCCCATGCGGATGAGGCACGAACCTTCGGCGTGGCGGGCAAATCCAGGCGTCAGTGAGATGGGACGTAGAGTGTCGGCGGCGCGGCCGGAGGGACGCATGAGCGTTGGACCTTTCGAAAGGGCGCGGAAGTTAGCTTGAGGCGGTCCCTGTGGGAACCGTGGGGGCGACGGCTGGAACGCCCTCATCGTCCACCGAGGAGCAGATGGTCGATGGCCTTATACCACTACTCACTAACGGTGACCCATTCGCTTCAACCGTCATGGCCGGCTCACGAATGCATTCGATGTTATGTTAGCGCCTACGGGGGCAAGCCCGGCCATGACGACAGAGCGACAGATGAGTCAATGTCGCAAGGGGCGCCGAAGGAACCGAAAGCTGTGCTTGAGCTTCATTGTCCGGTTCGGTGGGGCGCATTTCGTTCATATGGATCTTCCTGCATCACTGTAGCACGAACTTCATCCAGTACCCGCAATCGGAAGAGCGTAAGTCACGCTGACGCCATGTCATTGCTCCTCGCAATGACAGTCTTCGACGTATCGTCCTTCAATGATTCCGGGTACTGGTTTGCAGTGCGCTCCAGTCAGCTTGTTCTCCTGGCCGATGCATCCTGCCATTATCGAACGATGTCCACTCAGCGGGATTCCAGCATTTTAGGCGCTGCCCCAAACGCAGCGACACTGCATGACGCGGCACTTGATTACCTTGCGCGATATGCCGCGACCGAGGCGGGATTGAGACGCGTGCTGGAACGTCGCGTCGATCGTTGGGCGCGCCAAGCGACGGATGCTGATCCGGAGGCAGCCGCCGCACAGGCCAATGCTGCGCGCGTCGTCGTGCGCGAGGTTGTGGCGCGTCTTGTCGCTGCGGGTGCGGTGAATGATGTGGCGTACGCTGAGAACCGCGCACGCAGTCTGGTGCGATCGGGGCGGTCCCGGCGCGCGGCGGGCGCACATTTGGTCGCGAAGGGAGTAGATCCGGCGACTGTGCAATCGGTGTTGCCGGAGAACGCTCAGACTGAATTGGCTGCGGCGTTGGTGTTGGCGCGCAAGCGGCGCATTGGGCCGTTCCGGCGCGGCGCGGTGCCCGACGAAGCTGGTCGGAGGCGAGAGCTTGGCATGCTGGCGCGTGCTGGGTTCGCGCAGGATGTAGCGCGACAGGCGCTCGCGATGGAGGCAGATCAGGCAGAGACGCTGGTTAACGAGTTTCGCCGCTGACCTACGACCCAACGGCTGAGTGCAATGGCCGGTCGATCGACCAGGCGCTCGAAGGCGATGGCCGCCAGGAATGTGGCGGCGAGAAACAGCACCAATGCGAAAATGACTGAGGGCAGCACCGTAAAGGCGAAGCAGACTACCGTGAACAGGATGGGGAAGTGCAGCAGGTAGATGCTGAACGACAAACGGCCGAGATGGCGGCACGGTGCGCTCGCCAAAATCGGCCAGATCGGGGCGCAATAGAGGACGCCAAGGTACAGCGCGACAGCGGCGAGCTGGCTCTGGAATTGGTACAGATTTGGTGCATAGAGCAGCTCGGTATGGCTCAGGAGCAGACGAAGCCATTCGACAATCGTCCAGTTCTTGAAGGCCGACAGCGCGAGCCCCAGAAGCAGGAGCCCCACTCCAATGCTACCCCTCCCCTTGCGGGAGGGGGTTGGGGGGAGGGGGCCGCGCAAGTGGCCAAGCACGAACAGAAACATGGGGTGGGCTGCGAACGTCGCCGTGCATAGCAGAATGGTTACGGTGTGTATACGTCTCGAATATGTGCGCAGTGACATCAGGCACAGGATAAGTAGCGAACCGTACAGCTCCAGATGCAACGACCAGAACGGTGTATCCAGTGACTGCTCCATCGGTGCCAGTTGCGATGCCAACGGGCTGAACAGCGTCGCCTCGCGATAGCCGAGCAGCAAGCTGTCGAGCCCGATCTCACGCGCAAGATGGGCGAGTGTGGGAGCACCGCTGGAATCCATCGCCAGCCAGCTCGATCCGGTCAGCGCGGCAGCGCTGCCATGGACGCTCGGCATCGCAGCGAGCAACCCCGTGGCAATCACCGCGGCAGCGGCAACTGGAATGACAAGGCGCACCACACGCTTCACGCACTTTGCAGCGAACGAGCCCGGCCGTGCGAACGATGGCGTCAGGACCGCGCCACTGATCAGGAAGAACACATAAACGGCGGTATGGCCGTCGAACAGAACACGCAACGGCGCCCAGGCATGTTCGGCGGTGTACGGCATGAAGCCAGTGACGAAGTGCAGCAACACGACCTGCATGGCCGCGATGCCGCGGAGGCCCTCCAGGTACTGCACCTTGCCACTCTGCATCGGGGCGACTATCGCACTACGATGACCAACACGGAACCATACGATGGGTTGACGCTGTTCGGCAGCTTCACCTCGAGCTCAACGTACAAGCCGATGCTGTACTTGTCTCTCGCACGATTGCCGTTCGCCTTCCGCACCGTGAACCTCAAATACGGTGCACAGAAGGAGGCGGACTATCTGGTGGTGAACCGCTATGGCCAGGTGCCGGCGCTGCGGCATCGCGGGCTGACGATCGTACAGTCGAACGTGATCCTGGATTACCTGGCACGCACCACGGGGCAGTTCGCCGGCGCGACCGAGCAGGAGCAATGGACGGCGCGCGAATGGCTGTCCTGGGAAGCGGACAACATCACCAACGTCGCGAAGGTGCGTCACTACAGCAGGTTCCGCCAGGTCGATCCGGCGGTAATGGACTATTTCCGGCCACTGGCCGAAGCCGCCATCGGCTTTGTCGATCGTGCACTGGAGGGACGGCAGTGGCTCGTGGGCGATGGGCCGACGATTGCCGATATCGGATGCTGGGGCCGCATGGTCTTTATGGCGGAAGGTGGCCTGGAGATCGAGCGTTGGCCGAATGTGCAGGCGTGGTCTCAGCATCTGGCGGCGATGCCGCGGTTTGGGTTGCCTTACGATCTGATCCCGAAAAAGGATCGGTTGTTCGAGGAATGATATTGCTGAGCCGCCGGGTTTAATCGGGAGCCCAATATGCCGACTGCGCGCCTGGCGCGAACACCTGATCTGCCCGGTTTGTTGAACCTGTTTCGTGCATCAGAAGTGAGTCCCCACCGCGGAACCGCTCGAGCGGGCCGAGCGCATCCTGTCTGAGACGCTGGAGCGCGATGACCTGGCGCTCTTCGTTACCGAGGCTGATAAACAAATCGCGGCCACCTGCCTGCTGATTACCGCACCGAACCTCTTGCGCCGTGGACACAAGCACGGGTTTCTCGAGAATGTCGTGACCCATCCCGACCATCGCGGTCAGGGTCATGGTTATGCGGTCGTCCAGGCTGCGCTGGCGGAAGCGTGGGCGCGCCATTGCCACCATGTCCTGCTGCAAAGCGGCAGGCAGGACCCTCGGGTTCATCGTTTTTACGAGAAGCTGGGGTTCGAACCTGGGGTGCGCATCAGTTATGTCACGCGACGCCCGACGTGACCTGCGCCGACTGGCATCATGTCTGCCGCCATTCGGCGATGCAGCAAAAACATCGGCAGCGCCAGCGCTGACACGACCGCGGCGGCAAGCAGCGCGCCCTCTGGGCTGCCGTAGCCATCGGCTGCCCAGCCGCACAATGCAGGCACCACGGCGCCGCCTGCGTAGTACATCGAATAAAACAGGCCCATGCCGACGGCGCGATTTTCTGGCTGCGCCGACAGCGTACCTACCGCCATGATGATGCCCGGATGCAGCGAACCGCCTATGCCAATCATGATTGCGAAGGTCAGGGGCCAGTCGAGCAATGCGGCACCACCGATGCCGATCGTCAGCGCCGCGGTGCTGAACAGAAAGACGCCAAACCCGCCGAATCGTGTCGCAAGGCCCGCGCCCAGCATCGTGGCCGGTACATTGCCCCAGGTCGCGATGGTCAGCACGACGCCGGTCAACACCAGTCCCTCGCCGCGCACTGCCATCAGCGACGGGACGTATCCCAGATACGCTGAGTAGCCCGCCGTATAGGCGGTCCAGATCAGGCCGGCGACCAGGAGCAGCAGGCACTCCCGGCCGCTCGGCAGTGAAAACGTGCGCGGCTGCGCGGCAATGTGGGGCGACGGACCATAGCTGAGCAGAAACAGGCCAAGTGCGATCGCCATCGGCAGGCCATCGGATAGGAAGGCGGCTTGCCAACCATAGGCTTGCGTCAACGGCGGCAGCACCAACTGGGCGAGGCCGACGCCAACGGGATAGGCCGCCGAGGAAGTGCTGAGCGCCCACATCAGCCGATGGCCGGTGAACCAGTCGGCGATGATCTTGTTCTGCAGCACGATCATCGCCACAGCGCCGACGCCGGCGACAGCTCGGCCGATGCCAATGCCCGCTGGTCCTACGGAAAACATGCTGATCAGCGGCCCGACGACCATCAGCGCGAGACCCCCACCCAGTATCAGCCGATCGCCGAAGCGGCGGCCGAGCAGGCCAAGGGGGAGTGCCAGGAAGCCGCCGAACAACATGAATGCGCCGATCAGCGTGCCCAGCGCCGCGTAGTCGAGCTGGAACAGGTGCATCAGTTCGGGGCCGAGAGAGGCAACCGTCTGGTACTGGTAACCGAAGCCGATGCGGGCGAGCGCCACCGCGGCAAGAATGAGCCAAGGGCGGCTGCCCATATTTCCTCCCGAACTGCGCTGCTAGTCTAGCAGCCGCTTCTCCATGTGCACCGAGGTCGGTTCGGCATAGCCGGGATGCGCCTCGCGCGTCGTCTCGACGAAGCCGCAGGCGGCGAAGAGACGGCGGTTGTCGAGCAGCGGGATGCGGGTGCTGAGATGGATGCGTGGGAGACCCATTGTCCGCGCCGCCGCCTCAGCAGCGGCGACCAGCGCCTGTGCGATGCCGCGACGACGCCAGGCTGGCGCCACAGCCAAGCGTGAGAAATACAGCCCGCCTTCCTGCTGGGTCCACAGGGCTGAACCCACGATTTCGCCATTGGCCTCGGTCACCGCGCCGCCGCCTATCGGCAAATGTGCAATGATATCGTCCTGGGTCACCCGCAGAGCCGACGGCAGCGGATCGGTCACAAGAGATTGCGCGGCGAAAGCCACGCGGATAAGTGCTGCGACCGCGGCGGCGTCATTCGGTGTCATGGGGCGGAGGCGATAATCCATGTTGGAGGGACGGTAGCCGGTGCGCCCACCTATGCCTATGTTGTGGCGATGTCCGAAACGCCCGCCTTCCTGGACGGCGATCGTCCGCCGGTGCCCGATATTGTCGTGCCGCGTGGCGTGACACCGTTCTATCTGCCGAAGCAGCCGGTGCGCGGCCGGCTGGTGCGGCTTGGCCCGCTGGCCGACGCGTTGCTGACCCGCCATCCGAACCATCCGGCAGTGACCCGGCTGGCTGGCCAATCGCTCGCGCTGGCGGCAGCATTGTCCACGGCGCTCAAATTCCGTGGGTCGTTCAGTGTTCAGGCGAAGGGCGACGGCCCGGTTCCGATGCTGCTGGCCGATTGCACCGACACCGGCGCATTGCGTGGCTACGCACGCGCCAAGCAGCAGAAACTCGAGGCGCTGCTGGAGACCGACCCCACCCCGGTGGCCAGCCAGCTTTTGGGTGGGGGCTACCTGGCATTCACCGTCGATCAGGGGCCTGACCAGAACCGGCACCAGGGGATCGTCGCCATCGAGGGCGGCAACCTGGCGGACATGGCGCTGCACTATTTCCGCACCAGCGAGCAGCTTCAGTGCTTCGTCCACCTGGCCTGCGAGCAGACCGCCGAGGGCTGGCGCGCCGGCGCGCTGATCCTGGAGAAGATCGCCGGCGCCGGCGGCGTTGACCCCTCACTCGATGCCGAGGCGCAGGACGAGAGCTGGCGCACCGCCACTGTCCTCGCCGCCACGGTGACTGACGCCGAACTGCTGGACGACAATCTGTCGCCGGAACGGCTGCTGTACCGGCTGTTCCATAGCGTGGGCGTCGCGGCGGATCGCGCCCGTGCGCTGTCGTACGGGTGCCGATGCTCGCGTGCGCGGCTGGTAGGGATCCTCGAGGGCTTTCCGCCGGATGACCTGGACCATATGGCGGTGGATGGCGACATCGTCATGACGTGCGAATTCTGCAACTACGACTTTCGGTTCCAGCGCCAGGACGTGCGCGGGCGGAGCACAGCGTCCTGATGCTGACGCGTCGTTCTTCGTTGTTCCTGCCGGTGTTCCTTGCCGCATGCGGCGGAGACGAGCGGCATGAGTATCCGCCTTTGCATTACAACTATCTGCTGCCGTTCCGTTTGAATGTCGCGGAGATCCGCATCGAGCAGCGTTTCGTGCCGGCTGGCGTGCCGCCGGACGTCAGTCAGCTCGATCCAGTGCCGCCCGTCGTGGCGCTGCGCAACATGGCCGCGGACAGGCTGCAGGCACTTGGCCCCAGTGGATATGCTGTGTTCGTCATTCTCAATGCTGGACTGACGCGGCAAGAGGACACCATTACCGGCACGTTCGAGGTAGAACTCGATGTATACACATCGCCCAATGTGCGCGCCGGATACGCCGACGCGAGTGTCACCGGGAGTTACAGCGGCGATATGGATGATCTGCCGCAACGGCTCTACGACATGACGCGCGGACTGATGGACCGAATGAATGTTGAATTCGAATATCAGGTCCGGCGGTCGCTTGGTGGATGGCTGCTGCCGGCGGGTGCCGCGCAAGCGCCGGTTGAGCAGCAGCCGCTGAATGTTACGCCTCAAGTCACGCCGCCCACGCCCATGCCGCCGCAGCGGTAGCCCGTCATCGTCTTGACGTGAGGCGACTGCGCCGCCATACCCGCCGCAATCCCGCGCAAAAGATCGGAGGACACGGCCATGTCGCAGGGCATCTCGCGGCGCGCACTGACACGCGCATCAGTTTTGACACTTGGCAGTTTCGCCATTCTGCGGCACGCCCGCGGCGACGCGCCGATCGAGCTGCGGTGCTCGCTGGATACGGCGCCATCGCATCCGCGCAACGTCGCGTTCCACGATTTCCTGGCCAAGATAGAGCAGGCGTCCGGCGGCCAGATCAAGACCAAGCTGTTCGAGAGCGGCTCGCTGTTTCCCGATCTGCAAGTGCTGAAAGCGCTGGTGCAGGGGCAGGTCGAGATGGCCTGTCCTGGAACATGGACCATCACTGGCTTCGTCGCCGATGCGGACTTCTCGCAATTGCCGGCATTCTATGGCCGGCCGGTCGAGATCGTGCACAAGGCCGTGGGCGGCGCCGGTGGCAAGTTCGTCAACGAGGAGATCCACAACAAGCTGCATGTGGAGGTGCTTGGTTCGTGGTTCGATCTTGGCTTCAATGAGTGGTTCTCGACGCGCAAGCCGCTCGAACTCAGTGGCATCGCTGAAGGACATGAAACTGCGCAGCCCTGGCGGCGTGTTGAACTCTTTCCGCATCCGCTATTTCGGTGGCATTCCGAATGTCACCGCCTGGCCGGATGTGCCATTGGCGATGTCGCAAGGCACGTTCGATGGACTGATCAGCAGCAACGAGAGCGTCAACAGCGCCAAGCTGTTCGATTCCGGTGTGCGCCATTCGCTACAGGACAACCAAGGGATGGGCCTCTATGTGCCGATGGCCAATCCTGACTTCTGGCAGAAGATCGGCCCGAAGTTGCAGGAGACGATCATGGGCATCTGGGCGGACAGCATCGGCACTTGGCGGGAGAATACCGCAAACTCGCAGAAGGCAGGCCGTGCCGCACTGGAGAAGCAGGGGGTCACGTTTGTCGATGTGCCGCAAGCGGAACTGGATCGCGTGCATGCCGACATGCTGAAGGTGCAGGACAAGGCAGTCGCGGACGCGCACATCTCGCCCAAGCTGGTCGAGTTGGTCATGGCGGATGTTGGCGCCTGAGGCTTCGCGCGCGCGAGGCGCCTTCGCGCACTTTTGGCCAATTTGGGACCGAGCCGAGCGGATCATTGTCGGTCTGCTCGGCGCGTTCGCTCTGGTCATCGCTGTCCTGCAGGTCTTCGGCCGCTATGTCGATCCGGGGGACGCAATCACCTGGGCCGAGGAAGTTATCGTCTATGTCGCGGTATGGGCGGTGATGATCGTAGCGAGCGATCTGGTGCGCACCAACGGGCATGTGCGGCCCGACCTTGTGTTGCGATTGTTGGGACCGCAGGCACAGCGGTGGGTCGAGTCATTCAATTGTCTGGTTGCGCTTGCCTTCACCTTCGGCATGGTATGGTACGGCTGGGACGTGGTGAACACAGCGTTGTTGCTTGATCAGCGCAGTTCCTCAGACCTGCAGTTTCCGATCTGGATCTACTATCTGGCATTGCCGGTTGGCGGCGGGCTGATGTTCATCCGCTATTGCGTTCGGCTGTTCATGTATCTGTTCCGTTTTGACTCCAGTACCATGACGATTGGTCACTCCATTTCACACGAGGCGCCGCCCGACCTAACGACACTGCCGGCGACCGAGTAGCGCACGCTCCATGTGGATCGCCGGTTTCCTCGTGCTGTTCTTCGGCCTGCTTGCCGCGGGCATGCCGATATTCCTGGTACTCGGCGTCTGCGCCGCAATACTGTTCTTCGTCTCTGGCCAGCCGATGATCGGCGTGGCGCAGAACATGATCGACCAGCTCAACTCCACCACCCTGATGGCGTTGCCGCTGTTTGTCATGGCCGCTGCGTTCATGCGGCGTGGCGGCGTGGCGCAGGCACTGGTTGATCTATCGGCAGCGTGGCTGGGCGGGATCAAAGGTTCGCTGGGGCTGGTTGCCGTTGTGTCGTGTGCGCTGTTCGCGGCGATCTCCGGTTCATCGATTGCAACGGCGCTGGCGATGGGAACGATCCTGCTGCCGGCCATGCTGGAGCGCGGTTACCCGCGCGGCTTCGCTTTAGGCGTATTGGGCGCATCAGGCACCATCGGCGTGGTGATCCCGCCATCATTGGCGCTGATCCTTTATGGCATTGTCACCGAGCAATCGGTGCCGCGGCTGTTTCTCGCTGGCATCTTGCCCGGATTGCTGCAAGCGGGCGCGTTCTTCCTGTGGGTCTTGTACTACGCGCGGATCAAGAATTTTCCCGCGGAAGTGCCGCTGCCATTCGTTCAACGGCTGAAGGTCACGCTACGCGCGGTGCCCGCGATGCTGGTGCCGTTCGTGGTGCTGGTCGGTATCTACGGCGGCTTCATGACCATAACGGAATCCGCAGCGTTGGCCGCGGTGACCGCATTGATCGTCAGTGTCGGCGTGTATCGAGGATTTCCGGTCAGCCGCACGCTCGAGGTGATCGCCGAGGCACTGCGCAGCGCCGGCGTTATCATGCTGATCATCGCAACGGCGCTGGTGTTCGGACACTGGATGACCGGATCGGGCATTCCAGGACGCATGGTCGATTTCGCGGCGCATCGTGGTTTCGCCACCTGGGAATTCCTGCTGACGATCAACATGCTGCTGCTGATCATCGGCTGCTTCCTGGAGGTGGTCAGCACGCTGCTGCTGGTGATGCCGATACTGGCGCCAATACTGTTACCGCTTGGCGTCGATCCGGTGCATTTCGGCATCATCTTCACGCACAATATGGAGGTCGGGCTGGTGCACCCACCGGTTGGTCTGAACCTCTATGTTCTGTCCACGATATCCGACGCCCCGGTGGGCGAGGTGATCCGCGGTATCCTGCCGTTCCTGATCATTCTGCTGATCGTGCTGGGCATCATTACGTATGTCCCGGAGCTAACACTTTGGCTGCCGCGACTGGTGTACGGAAGCTGACGATCACTGTCATTGCGAGGAGCAGAGCGACGAAGCAATCCCGACCGAGATTGCTTCCCCCCGCCTTCGCGGGGGTCGCAATGACAGGGCGCCCGATCAATGCAGCGCGTAGAACCCCTTTGCGCTGCCAGCCATAACCTGGGCTACCGTTTCCTGTGGCTTATCCTCGATCAGTTTTCGTACCATCGCCGGTGCGCCGGGGAAGAATCCATCGGGATGCGGATAGTCGGTGGCCCAAAGGATCTTGTGAGGCCCAACGTATTCGACCAGCGCATGCAGGCAGTGCTCGACCGGTTCGAAAGCGATCCAGCAGTTGCGCTGGAACAATTCGCTGGGCCGCGTCTTCAGGCCAGAGTTGTTGAAGCCCTTGTCGTCGAAATGACGATCCATGCGATCGAGCCAACCGGCGATCCAGCCACCGCCTGATTCCAGGAAGGCGATTCGAACCTTGGGATGACGCTCGCACACTCCGCCCCAGATCACGCTCATGCACACCAGCATCATTTCCATGGTGTGTGTGATGATATGGCGCGCGCCTCGCTCCTCAAACCGGTCCATACCGACCTGGGCCATGCCGCCGCCGGCGCCTTCGTGGAAGCCGATGGACATGTCCAGCTCTTCGACCATCGTCCAGAACTTCTCGTAGTCCGGGTGGTGGATCATCTTATTATTGTAGGGATTGGGACGCAGGAACGCACCACGGAAGCCGAGCTTCTCGCGCGCGAAGCGCATTTCCTCAATGGCGAGATCTGCTGACTGCATCGGCAACATTGCTATGCCGTAGAGACGATCAGGATACGGCTTGCAGTAGTCGGCGAGCCAGCGGTTGTAGGCCCGTGACATCGCCGCGGCGAGAGGTGGGTCCTGCACAGCGCCGGCAAACAGGCCGATGCTGGGATACAGGAACGCGGCATCAATGCCGTCGAGGTCCATGTCGGGGATGCGCGCATGAGGATCGAAGCCGCCCTTGCGGCCTTGCTCGTATTCGAGCGTGTCGTCCACCACGGTGCCGTCGCGCGCGCCGACACCACCAATGGCGCCAATGCCTTTCTTGCTGCCCAGGAGCTGTTCGCCGACCTGCAGGCGCTGCTTGCCGTCCTTGTCGCGGATCAGCTTCGGTGCCTGATCACGGAATTTCGGATCCATGTAGTCATCCCAGAGTGTTAGCGGCTCCAGGATGTGTCCGTCGGCATCGATCACATTCAAAGCTCGACTCATGACCCGTCTCCTCAGTTGTGGTTAGTGCTTGATCCACTCCTTCATGTAACGGGCGCAGCAGTCGCGTTCGCCCGGCATCTTCGGCCATCCGGCAAGCAGCCGCGCGGTCGCGAGCAGCAGCCGATCGCGCAGGTGGGTCGAGTTGTGGCCGTACTCCTCGAAGGTCGAGTGACTGATCTTCTGGTTGTGCGGATCGTCCTGGAACTTGCAGGCAGTGACTGCAAGACTTTCCAGCAGTCGTTTGCGGTCCGCGCCGGATTGTAGATACGCGTTTGCCACCGCCGTCGCGCGCGCGAAGTCGAACGCCATGATGGCTTCATCCTGCTCGTGCAGCAGCGCGTCGGAAGTGCGGCCGCCAAGGTCGTGCGCCGCGAACTCCTGCTCGATCACCGAGCTGAACAGCTTGTTCGCGCGGGCAGCATCATTCACGAAGTTCGCCATCAGATAGAGGATACGCGGCTGGTACGGATTGTCCGACGTGCGGAACCAGTGGTTCGCGGTATTGCAGTAGTCGAACGGGTGCTGGCCTTCGGTGAACTTGCGCGGGACCGTGGTGCGCAGCACCAGTTCCGCTGCGCCGAGCTGGATCGCATCGCCGAGGCTGCGCAGTGAAATACCATTGCGCAGGTGCGTGGTGATCTGATCCCATAAAGTCTGAGCATCGGCTTCCATCAGCAGGCGAACCATGTCTTCCACCTGCTGCGGCGTCAGCGGTGTCTGATTGGTCTGCTTCAGAGTCTTGCCCGCGTCGGGGAAGGCCTCCGTCACCGTCACGCAGGCCGCATCGTATAGCGAGTAGTAAAGCGGACCGACTGCCATGTCCGGCACGCCGGTATAGTACACGCCATGCGCGCGATCCCAGCCGATATGACCGGCCAGATCGACCACCGCACGCGCCCGCAAGGCCTTGTGGCCGGTGTTGCGGGCCTTGCGGCCCATCACGGTGTCCTGCAGGTCGATCAGACCAAGGAACAGCATCTGATCGCGCAGTTTCGTGCGCGCTGATTCCTCGGCGGCCAGACCAAGGAACAGCCCATAAGAGCGCTTCACGTCGCCGCTCATGGTGGCGACCATGTGTGAATGCAGGCGCTGATCGATCGTGCCGGCTTCGACGATCGGCTCCTGATCCTCGTTCCATACCACCGGACCATAGCTCGGCGGCGGCACGTTCATGCCTTTCATCGTGGCGTAGCGGCCGGGATATTTGCCCAGCAACTGATTCCAGATGTCGAGACCAGCGGGAATGTACCAGACGCTCTGCAACATCCCGAGCAGGCGATACTGTTCTGGCAGGTACGAGGTCAGGTCGGCCGACGTCCGCAAGCCAAGGATCGTGTGGTCGTTGTTGATCAGCGTGATCTGTCCGTCCCGTACATCGACGTGATTGGGTACCTGGACGAATGGCGCTTCCGCCTCTGTCACCAAACTGAGCGCGTCGCCCATCGAGCGGCCATCGCGAATCAGATTGAAGAAAAGCTGGGCAGTGCGCGGTTGATCGCGTTGCAGGATGGCGTCGGTGAACGCGTCGACAGTCTTGTCCTTGCGGATCTCGTCTCGACTTTGCAGCATGGTCGTTCCTCGTTTCTTCTTGGCGCAAGCCTAGCGCCACGAGGTTCGGCGCGTAAAGCTTAGCCCAGCCGGCGGCGATAGAGCGTGATCAATCGCTCCCAATGCCGTTCCGCAGCCGGTTTGTCGTAGCACCAGCGCTGTGGAAATGCGAAACCGTGGTGCACGCCTGGTTGCAGCTCCAGTTCGCCCGCGGCGCCGGAGCGCGCAAGCGAGCCACGTAGCTCCTCCACCATCGGCAAGGGTGCGAGTTCGTCGTGTTCGGCGCAGGAGATGTAGACTTCGCCTTTGATCTTGCCGAGATTCAAATGCGGGCTTTCTTCCGCGTCACTCACCAGCCAGGTACCGTAGAACGAAGCTGCCGCCGTCACGCGATCCGGATAGCGTGCCGCGGCGGCGAGTGCATAAGGGCCACTCATGCAGTAGCCATGGGCACCGACGGGCCCACTTTTCGCGGCGTCCTGCGCGTCGATGAACGACAGGATTGATGCCACGTCGTCCATCACTGGGGGGATCGTCATCTTGGTGCGCACGGCGCGCATGCGTTGATGTTCGGCGCTACCGTGTTGCAACACATCCGGCCCGTAGATCGTGTCGCGGCCGGCGCGATAATACAGGTTGGGCAGCAGGACATAGTAGCCAACAGTGGCCAACCGGCGCGCCATATCACGCAGCTCTTCGCGGATGCCAGGCGCATCCATAAGTAGCATGACGGCAGGATGCGGGCCGCCGCGCTCCGGATGGCAGATGAACGTCTCCATCGCACCCGCTTTCGTGGTGATATCCAGGGTTTGCTCGATCATTGGACTGCCTCCACCTGCACCCGATTGCTGTTATACGTCGTCGCTCCGCATGGCGCTGGTCGGTCGACTGTCAGCACGTTTGCGCAGCCTTGCGTATCGACACCCGTATCGTCGGGGATGAACCAGGCGCCTTCCTTGATGGATATGACGCCGGCCGCGATACGGTCGGTGACCTTGACCGGCAGCACAGTCGCTCCGTGCTGGTTGAACACACGGACCGGCTGGCCGTCCTTGATGCCGCGTGCGGTGGCATCGCTCGGATGCAGCCAAACATTGTCCGGATCAACGCGAGCCAGATCCCGGTTGGTTGCCGTGGATCGAATGCGTGCGGGCTCGCGATTTCGGCGTGCACAGGCTGAGCGGATAGTCGGACGGCGGCGCATCGGACTCGATCCAGGTTGGGATTGGCGGAATGATGCCAAGGCCATAGGGGTCTGGATTGGCCGCCAGATGTCAGCGAATAGATCTCGATCTTGCCCGATGGGGTGGAGAACTTGCTATTTGCCGGATCACGAATTTGGCGCGCGAACGCGACCGCATCTTCCGGGGCAGGAAAGCGCGCGACGCCTTGCTCGGTGAACTGTCGGAAAGTCGTCGATCGCGTCGCTGGTCAGATCGCGTAGCCAGTCGAACTCGGTCTTGTCGTTGTAGCCGTCGATGCCGAAGCGGCGCGCCAGGTCGCTGAAGATGTCGATGTCATTGCGGCACTCATACATCGGCTGCGATCGCCTGGCGCATGAAGATCGCGTAGTGGCCGGCGCCGGCCCACGGCGTATGCACGTCGTTGCGTTCCCAGAAGGTCGTGGCTGGCAGCACGATGTCGGCGTGGCGTGCGGTCGGGGTCAGGAAGTGGTCCTGCGCGACGAAGAACTCCACGCCGTCGAGCGAGGCGACCATCTTGTTGACGTTCGGGACACTGGTTGAACAGATCGCCGCCGGCCGAATAGATCAACTTGATGTCGGCCGGATAGCCGCCCGCCTTGCCGCGTGCCAGCAGGTCGGCCAGCAGCGGCGATCGCCACACGGGCTCGATCGGGTTACGGCCGATCGGCAGGCTGCTGATGCCGCACCGCCCGGTGGCGCCGTTGCTGATGCCGGAATTGCCGCCGACGATGCCGACATTGCCGGTGATCGCGGCCAGCGCGTAGGCGGCGCGATGGAACTGCTCGCCATACGGCGGTGCGGCCGGGCGCATAGCCAGTCTGCAACGCGGCCGGCTTCGTGGTGGCGAACTCGATCGCCAGACGCCGCAGCGTCGCGGCCGGAATGCCGGTGATCGCCTCCGCCCATTCCGGCGTCTTCGGCATGCCGTCGGCAGGCCAAGCAGATAGGACCGATAGGACGGCCGGCGCATCCGGCAGGTGCCTCATCGAAGCCCAGCACATGACGATCGCAATAGGCCTGGTCGTGCAGGCCCTTCGCGACACGATGACATAGGCCATGGCGATCAGCGCGGCGGCATCGGTGCGAGGGGCGGATGAAGATATGCTCGTCGGCAAGCTGCCGGCTGGTCATCGTCCGCCGCGGATCGACGCAGACGAACGCGCGTGCCACGCTGCTTGGCCGCCTTGAGATACGGCATGGTGCCGGTGCCGAACGTGCCGTCACCGGGGCTCCAGCCCCACATCAGGATCAGCGGTGAATTGACGTAATCGGTCGGCTCGCGGCCGGAGGACTTGTAGTCGGCCTTGGCGCCATAGGTCATGTGCACGGCGAACACTTCGGCCTCGGCCGACATGTTCGACCAGAGGTCGGTGCAGCCGCCGAACATGTTGAGGAAGCGTTGCGCCGCGACGCGGCCGTGCAGCATGGACGTGCGAGCCGGTGCGGGAGGCGTCCAGGATCGCCGCATTGCCGTGGGTGTCGCGCACGCGCAGCAGTTGGTGGGCAACTTCGTCGAGAGCCTCGTCCCAGGAAATGCGCTCGAACTGGCCGGAGCCCCGCGGACCGACACGCCGCATCGGGTGTTGCAGCCGATCGGGATGATAGGTGCGCTCGATCTGGCCGACGCCGCGCGCACAGGCCGCTAACGGAGGATGGTCCGGATTCCAGCGACGCGCGTCGGTGGTGATCTGCACGATGCGATCGTCGCGGACATGCGCGTTGACCACGCAGCGCCCGCCGCAGTTGTGCCCACAGGTGCTGGTCACGATGGTCTCGCCTGGCCGCGCGTTGCCACGCGGCGCCTCGTAGATGATGGCTGCCGTCATAGGCTGAGTGGACATGGAGGGCGATGCATTCGTCAACAGCGAACACTTCTGCCCAGGCCGACATATTCAACTCGTGCCTGCAATCAGAAGCACGCGGGGCGCCTTCCGTACGACACGTTCCAAAGTTGACATCCGCCAGCCCGCGCGCCGCTAATGCCGCATGAACTATCTGACCCCAACCACGTCCGATCCCGCCGCCCGTGCGCGCGCCCTTGGCCCGGCGATCGAGGCCGTCGCCGACGTGATCGAGCGCACGCAGCGCATTCCGGAGCCACTGTTGTCGCAGATGCACGAGGCGCGGCTGTGCCGGATGCTGCTGCCGCGCTCCGTGGATGGCGATGAGGTGGAACCGTGGGTCTATCTGCGCGCCATCGAGGAGATCAGCCGGCACGATGGTTCGGTTGGCTGGAATGTGTTCGTTGCCAATAGTGCCGCATTGATCGCACCATTCCTGCCGCCCGAATCGATGCGGGCGATCTTTGCCGATCCGCGGGCGGTGGTGGCGTGGGGACCGCCCAATGCATCGAAGGCGACCGCCGTGCCCGGCGGTTATCGCGTCACCGGCCAGTGGAATTTCGCATCTGGCTGCCGGCAGGCCACCTGGATGGGCGCGCACTGCAATGTCATGGAGCCGGACGGTTCGCTGCGCCTGAATGCATCGGACAAGCCGACAGTGCGCACGCTGCTGTTCCCGGTGGAGCAAGCCAAGCTAATCGACGGCTCGTGGGACGTCATCGGCATGCGCGGGACCATGTCGGGCGCCTATCGGCTGGATGATGCGTTCATCCCCGAGGCGTTCAGCAGCACGCGTGAAGATCCCACGCTGCGGCGCGAACCTGGAAGGCTGTATGCGTATCCGATGCAAGGCATCTACGCCGTCGGCGTCGCAAGTGTTGCGATGGGCATCGCGGGGGCGATGCTGGATGGGTTCAAGGATCTGGCGATGCGCAAGTCGCCGCGCAATCTGGGCCGCCTCGCCGACAACGCCGTGGTGCAATCGAATGTCGCGCAGATGCAGGCGCGGCTCGACGCGTCGCGCGCCTATCTGGTGGATACGCTGTCCACTATCTGGTCGGCTGACGACTCCTGGGTGATCGACATTCCCGCGCGTGCCCGCGTGCGGTTGGGTTGCGCGTTCGCTATTCAGAATGCGGAAGCCGTCGCGGACTATGCTTACAAGTCAGCCGGCGTCGATGCGATTTTCCTGGGCACTGCATTCGAACGGCGGTTCCGCGACATTCACACGCTGTCTCAGCAGCTCCAGTCGCGCGCCGCGCATTTCGAGGTTGTGGGGCAGGTCCTACTCGGCATCGACCCTGGCACGTTCTTCTAGGCTCGGCGACTCCAATCCGAGAATGCGCCGAAAGCAGTTGCGCGTCATGGCGAGTGGCGAACTTGCTGGCAGTTCGGGCAAGCCAAAGTAGCTTTGCGGCAAGGACCGCGACGCGGGCATACGCATAACGTGATCGAAATCGCCGTCAGCACGCGGCACGCCGACTTGCATGCAAACGGCGCGGAGAACCTGCTCTGGCACGAGAGGCGACAGCCCAGCGATCGGATCGCCGGCAAGGATGCTATCCTGGATGTTCTGTGCGTTCACCGGATACAGTGATTGCATCACGACCGGCAGACCGCCGATACGCGCATAGTCGTCCGTATCGCCAATACGGAACAGCACGATCGGGCTCGCTGTCGCGCAGGTCGAGGTATCGCCAGCGCTGATCATATATACGCCGTCCATGCCAATTCCATCCGGTGTCAGCACGCCGTTGAAGATGAAGAGGCACAGCCGATCGTGCAGCGGCTCGATTTCCAGAATGACGTGCAGCCGGGGACCCATGGCGACGGCGGCACCGGAGGCACTGACCTTGCCTTCGGTGAACATGCAGCGCAATCCGTTCTCGCTGTCCTCGATGTGCATCACCGCCATCACGACAGAGCCGCGGTTCTGCGTGGACTGATAGAAGCCGCCCCACAGCCCCAGATAGTTGGCGTCGATCCTGGCTTGGCGTTCGGCATGCAGGCCGGTAATCATCAGACCTGCGGATCGTGCTGGCAGGGATCGCTCGGGGACCGGGGGTAGGGACGACGGCGCATGGTCCCAAAAATCGAGGGTCATCTCTGGGCGGTATCGGCGGACCACGCTGGTGAGCCGCGTCAGGTTGTGATCCGTCGGCTGGTTCACGCCGCCCAGCCACCGCCCGATCACCGACTTGTCCACGCCTAACTCGCGGGCGAGGGTGATCCGGCTGACATTGATTTCAGCCATAACCTGCCGCAGCCGGGCGGCGAAGTCCGGTCGATGCTCCCCCATAGGCAAAGCTTATCGGGCCGTTTCGGTTTCATCAAACTGAAACGGGTGAAGCGAACACGCCGCTGGACGCCCGGGCCAGCATTCCATCGCTGGCTGGTTCGAGATGGCCGTTATCAACTGACCCTCGGCGCCGGTGGACAGCGACTGGGGGATCGCTGCCGGCGGCGTGTTCGATGTGTAGTTAGCGCCACACCATCGCGCGCGTGTAGGTGAGAGTAGATGCAATCCAATGCGAGTTGGCGCAAATCGGTGCGCCGGCCGCGGGGATCGGCTATTCTCGCAATTCGGGGATCACCCACAACGGTTTCTCGCCACGCGCCACGCGTTGCACATTATCAAATCCGTTGCGGAAACGCGCGCTCTGGTTGTCCCAGGTTGGGCCGGCGTAGTGCGGCGTCAGGATCACGTTATCCAAGGTGAACAGCGGATTGTTGGCCGGCGGCGGCTCCTGATCGAACACGTCGAGGCCGGCGCCGGCGATGGTGCCGTTGACCAACGCGTCGTACAGCTCCGGCTCGTTCACCACCGGGCCACGGCAGGTGTTGATCAGATACGCCGCCGGCTTCATCAGCGCGAATTGCGCCGCGCCAAACATGTGCTTTGTGCTGGGCGACAGCGGCACGTGCAGCGATACGATGTCCGAGGTGCGCAGCACCTCGTTGAGCAGCCGGAACTTCACCCCGAGCGTATCGGCCGCATCCTCGGTCAGCCGCGCGATGTCGAAATACTGCACCGCCATGCCGAAGCCTTGCGCCAGCCGCGCGACCTTCTTGCCGATATTGCCCAGTCCAATGATGCCGAGGGTACGCCCGTGCAGTTCGTACAGGCGGACATTCGCGACGTCGTTGCCGCGCCAGCGGCCGGACTTCACCATCTCATGTAGCCAGGTCAGCCGGCGGCACACGGCAAGCATCAGCAGGATCGCATGCTCCGCTACCGCGATCGCATTGGCGCCGCCGTTGTTGCACACGGGCACTCCGGCGCGGCGCGCTGCCTCGATATCGACGCGGTCGTAGCCGGCGCTCAGCAACTGCACGAGGCGCAAGTTTGGCGCCGACTTGTAGAACGCATCGTCCATCTTCACTTCGCCAAGGCCGACTATGTATTCGGCATCGGGCAGCGCTGCGTTGAATTCAGGGCTGCCGGCGCGCGCAATGATCGTCTCGAGACCTGGCGGCGCCAGTTCGCGCGCGATGTCCATCGCACTCAGCGGGTTGTCCATGACCAGCATCTTCGGCGCCATCTGTCCCTCCGGGTCGGTTGATTTGTGACGACGATAGCTGGCTCGGTCGCCGTTAGCCAAATCTTCACTTCGCACGGCGACATTCGCGGCTACGGCCCCCTGAGGCAATCGCCATGCTGCAGCACGCGAGGATGCAATCAATGGACAATCGCACGTCTGCCCTGTCATTTATCTCCGACCGCACCATCGGCACCAAGGTTGCGGCTGGCTTCGCCGTTGTTCTGCTCATACTCGCGGTAAGTTCGGTCCTCGCTTGGCTCGCGTTTGGGCGGGCGTCGGGCGCCCTTGGCGACTACACCGGGCTGGTGACAAATTCAGCGATCTTCCGCGATATCGATTTGCAAGTGACAGGGTATCGCGGCCACGTTCGCGAATATGTCTTCTCGAACGCTGAAGCGACCGCGGCGACGGCAGTCAAGGAAGGTGAGGGGCTGCGCCAACTCATCGCCTCGGGCCTAGCGAAGGTCACCCGCCCGGATCCGCGCCGGTTGTTGGAAGATATGGCCAAACGGGCAGACACTTACGCGGCCAACTTCGAGCACGTACACGCGATGAACGTCGAGCAGGAAAAGCTGGAAGCCGACGTGCTTGATCCGGTTGGCAATCAGATGACCGACGGGTTCACTACGATCATCACCGGCGCGAACGCGATTGGCATCGCGGATCTGCTGCCATTGGCGATCGAAGGGCGACGGTTGAGTCTGATGGCGCGGCTGGACGCGAACAAGCGCCTGGGTCGACATGATGAGGCAGCAGCGAAATCTGCCGCGCAGACATTCGAGACGCTGCGGCACACACTGGCGCAGATCGACTCCGCGACCAAGGGCACGAATGTGAACGCTCCGGCAGCAGCCGAGACGAAACTGATCGATACCTATCAGGCAGCCTTCACGCGTGCCGCGAGCCTGGATGCCGAGCAGATCGCACTGGTTAACGGCGTTATGATGGAGGCGGGCACGGCGTTGGCCGAGGACGCCACCAAAGCTAAGGATCTCAACCTGGGCTATCAGGCCGTCACCGAGAAGGCAGCGCAGTCGGTCACGGGCAACGGCGAAACGCTGGTCATGTGGTTGGGAGTTGCCGGGTTGGCTGTGGGTCTGGTGCTTGCATGGCTGATCGGCCGCGGAATCTCGCGCCCTGTGGTCGGCATGTGCGCGGCGATGCGCGCTCTCGCGGGGGGCAATAAGACTGTCGAGATCCCCGGCGTCGGGCGCAAGGACGAAATCGGCCAGATGGCCGACACGGTTGCCGTGTTCAAGAACAACATGATCGAGGCGGATCGCCTGCGCGAGGAGACTCAGCGGCAGAAGGCCGAGGTGGAGAAGGAACGCAAGGCCGGCATGATGCGGCTGGCAGATACATTCGAGGCCGGGATCAAGGGCGTGGTGAGTTCGGTCGCCTCGCAGTCCGCCCAGATGCAATCGTCCGCTCAGGCGATGACCCATACCGCCGAACAGGCAACCCAACAGGCGACGGCGGTGGCCGCCTCGGTCGAGGAAGCGTCGGCCAATGTGCAGACTGTCGCGTCGTCCGCCGAGGAACTGTCGGCGTCGGTGCGTGAGATCGGCCAGCAGGTCGAGCACTCTTCGAAGATCGCAGGCCAGGCCGTGATCGAGGCGGACAAGACGAATTCCACCGTCGAGGGCCTTGCCAAGACGGCGCAGCGCATCGGCGACGTGGTGCAATTGATTGAGACGATCGCCAGCCAGACCAACCTACTGGCGCTGAATGCCACGATCGAGGCGGCGCGCGCGGGCGATGCCGGCAAGGGGTTCGCCGTCGTCGCGAGCGAGGTCAAGTCGCTCGCCAATCAGACGGCGAAGGCGACCGAGGAGATCAGGGCGCAGATCAGCGAAATCCAGGGTTCGACTGGACAGACAGTGGAAGCAATCCGCAGCATCGGTGCGACGATACGGCAAATGAGCGAGATTGCCACGACGATCGCCTCGGCGGTGGAGGAGCAAGGTGCCGCGACGCGCGAGATCGCCTCTAACGTGCACCAGGCGGCGCAAGGCACCAGCGATATCGCGACCAACATCGAAGGCGTCAGTCGAGCCGCGAGCGACACCGGCGCGGCCGCGACGCAGGTGCTGAGCGCGGCGGGCGAACTATCGAAGCAATCGGAGACGCTGCGGCGCGACGTCGATGAGTTCCTGGCGACGGTGCGTGCCGCCTGAAAGCGGCACGCCCATAGCGTGACGCATGGATCGCCGCTTCAGGAAGTCTTAACCGGCATGGCGCATATGAATTGAGGTCCGACCCAGCAAATGAGGTGTGTGGCCATGCGCTTTGGTTCATTGTTGAGCATGCGGATCGGCTTTCGGCTCAGTGTCGGCTTTGGCCTGCTGTTGATCCTGACCCTCATAGTCGGGGGCTTTGCGATCCGAAGCGTCAACTCGGTCGCGGCCCTGACTGCCAATCTTTACGAGCACCCGTTCGCTGTCACCAACAACCTGTTGGAAGCCCGCGTTGCTATTCGAACGATGCAGCGGGCAGTGCGCGACGCCGCCTTGGCGCAGAACGCAACCGAGCGGAACCAACTCGCCGCAGAGACCGATGCGCAATTCACTGTCGCGGCGCAGTCGCTGAAGGTAGCGCGCTCGCGATTCCTCGGCGATGTGACGAAATTCGACGTGGCCGACCGGGCATTGTCCGATTACCGGCAGGTCGCGAATTCGATCCTCGAACTCTTCCGCCAGGACAAGATGCAGGATGCGCTCGCGGCGTTGCGTGGTCCCGGCGCCCGGGCGGTCGAGCAGATGAATGCTGCCATGGACCCTCTGATGGCTTTTGCCAACGACAAGGCCGGCGCGTTCATGCAAAACGCGGAGGCCACCCGTGACCAGACTGTGCGGACGAACCTGCTGTTGCTCGTTGGCGCCATCCTGCTCGGCGGCATCGCATCGTTTGTCGCCACACGCAGCATAACTTACCCACTGGCCGCGTTGCGTGCGTCCATGGCTGTGCTTGCTGATGGCAAGCATGACATCACGACCCCAGGCCTCGACCGGCACGACGAGATTGGGGAAATGGCACAGGCGGTCGAAGTATTCCGCCGGAATGGCGTCGAGATGGAAGGCCTGCGTGCCGAACAGGAAACGCAGAAGAAGCGCGCGGCAGAGGAGCGGAAGCAGGCGCTGTCCGGACTGGCCGACACATTCGAGTCTGGCATCAAGGGCGTGGTGAACTCGGTGGCAGCGCAATCCACGCAGATGCAGTCGGCCGCACAGGCTATGACCCACACCGCCGGGACAGCGACGCAGCAGGCGACGGCGGTGGCCGCGTCGGTCGAGCAGGCCTCGGCCAATGTGCAGACCGTTGCGACCGCCGCCGAGGAGCTTTCGGCGTCGGTGCTCGAAATCGGACGGCAGGTCGATCAGTCGTCGAAGATCGCTGGGCAGGCTGTTGCCGAAGCAGATCGTACTAATGTGACCGTTCGGAACGGCGACATACTGCCCACAAACATCTAATTGAGGGGCGGATCTATTATCAGTTCCATCCGCAATGCGGCGAGACCGTGCTAATCAAGCGACAGCTTGAGTACCACGGCGTCGAGCTCGTGGTCATCTTGCAACCGGACAGTTCGCTCGCCTGCATTCCGGCGTGGATGACGCATGAGTCCGCGGGTCAATATATGCTCAGTGAGAAGCCCAACTTCTCCATCGACATTTTACGATCCGTGCGTGCCGAGATCGACGCGCTTTTAGGCTTCCTCCAGCCCGAATCGAAGGCGGAGGAAGCGAATGATGTCGTGCCGATCGAAAGATCTGCAACTAAGCCTGTTCGAGGGGAAGGAGGCACCCCGTGTCGTGTTGGCGGCCACGCAAATGGTCGATCTGGCGGCACAGGTGGAAGCCCTTCTGCGCGAGATCGCGACAGCACTGGCAAACGGGGAGGCCAGCGATGAGCAAGATCACGACTGAGCATCTTGCGCGCAGTGCGTGCGTCTATATCCGGCAATCGACGGCCGATCAGCTGACGCACAACCATGAGAGCCGACGCCGGCAATATGGTCTCGCCGATCGCGCCCGTCAGCTCGGCTGGACCACAGTTGAGGTCATCGACGATGATCTTGGTCGCTCGGGCGGCGGCATCGCTCGGCCCGGCTTCGAGCGCTTACTGGCTGCGATCTGCGAAGCCCGCGTGGGCGCCGTGCTCGCGATCGAGGCGTCCCGATTGGCACGTAACGGCCGTGATTGGCACACGTTGATCGAGTTCTGCGGATTGGTCGGGACGCTTATCGTCGACGAAGATGGGATCTATGACCCTCGCCATCCCAATGACCGATTATTGCTCGGAATGAAGGGCACGATGAGCGAACTTGAGCTGTCGCTGTTTCGCCAGCGCTCGCAAGAGGCATTAAAGCAGAAGGCGCGCCGTGGTGCACTGATCCTCGGGGTTGCTGCTGGCTATGTCAGAGTTGGGCGCGACCGGATCGAAAAGAACCCCGACCAACGCGTTCAGGAGGCTTTGCAGCTCGTCTTCGCAAAATTTGCCGAGTTCCAAAGCGCCCGTCAGGTCCATATCTGGTTGCGCGAGGATGGCATCGAGTTACCGGTAAAGTCGCGCGAAGGGGAAGCGCGGGGTGTCGTTTGGCGATTGCCGGCCTATAACATCGTGCATAACATTCTGACAAATCCAATTTACGCGGGTGCCTATGTCTTCGGGCGCACGACAAGCAAAGTGAGCATTGAGCAAGGACGCAAACGTGTCAGGCGCGGCGTGCATCGGCCAATGGCCGAATGGGACATTCTGATCAAGGATCATCACGCTGGCTACATCACCTGGGAGGAGTTCGAGAGGAACCAGGGCGTGATCGCCAACAATGCAACCGGCAAAGGCAGCGCCGTAGTCAAGGGCGCAGTACGTCGCGGTGAACTGCTGCTGCCCGGCCTTTTGCGCTGTGGTCATTGCGGCCGCAAGCTGCACGCGTCCTACAGTGGCAAGCTCGGTCGCTACAGCTGCTACGGCGCCCGCATGAACCACGGTACGGCACACTGCATCTCGATCAGCGGCCTGAGCATCGATGGTGCCGTCAGCGCAGAGGTACTGCGCATCCTGAAGCCGCTTGGCATTAAGGCCGCCGCCAAGGCAGTCGAGACTCAGATGACCACGACATCGGCCGTGCAGCGGCAGCTTGAGCTATCGCTTGAACAGGCGCGGTACAGGCCGCGCACGCTCGTCGGCAATACGATGCGGTCGATCCGGCAAATCGCTTGGTGGCCGCCGAGCTGGAGCGCCGCTGGAACGAGGCATTGCAGACTGTGCGCAGGATAGAAGCAGAAATCGCTGCCACCGTAGCGGCCAGGCCTCCACCACTGGGCGAACGGGAGCGGCAGCAGCTGATACGGCTCGGCGCAGATCTCGAGCTGGCTTGGTCACATCCTGCTGCCACAGCCGCCACGCGCAAGCGCATCTTGCGCACGGCGCTCAACGAGATCGTGGTGCGCAAGGAGGGACCAGTCATCAACGCGGTTCTGCACTGGAAGGGCGGAGACCACACTGCATTGCAGGTCAAGCTGAGATTGAACGCCGCCGGCCGGCATCATTGGCCGCCAGCTGAGGACACGGTAGCGCTCGTACACGAGTTGGCACGACTGATGCCAGATCGACAGATCGCCCGTCTCCTCAATCGTTCAGGCAAGTCGACCGGATATGGCAATGGCTGGACCGAGCAGCGCGTGCGTGGCTTCCGCAACCACCATGATATCGCGGTATATCGCGACGACGAATGGGCCGAACGGGGTGAGATCACCCTTGATGCAGCCGCAGAGACCCTTGGCGTCGCCAAGATGACGGCACTTCGCATGATTCGGAGAGGCGATCTCAAGGGACGCCAAGCCTGCAAAGGTGCGCCCTGGGTCATCAAGGCAGAAGATGTGCCTGCATTTGACACCCCGAGCTCGTCAACTGATCCGGTAACACCCAATCCAGTGCAGCAGATCCTTGAGTTTCAGTGACATAGGTGGATGCGCA
>CAVTEC010000083.1:0-16642 GCA_963733475.1 uncultured Alphaproteobacteria bacterium
GCCCCTTTATAATCATCCATATGCCTTCAAGTCTGACAGAATCTCGCCCATTCGAGCCCGGCACCACCGGGTGGACGGCGGACGACCTCGACGATCCTGAAATCGAGCGGCAGTGGTTCAACGGTCGTTATGAGATCGTGGAAGGAGTCCTCACCAAATGCCTCCCGCATATTTCATCGGCGGCCAGCGTTTCTCAGACTGATCCGTCGGGTCTACAGCCCACATTGGGGAAGAAGTTGGCAGCTTTGCACAGAAGTCGAAATTGTGGTGGATGAGGATCGTGTTGCGCGGGCTAATGCCGCCTTCTTGACGCAGGCGGAGAAGCAGCGGCAACGGGAGGCCGCTCTGGCCGCGGGACGAAAAGATCCGAAACGCACGGCGCATTCTCATTCCCCCGACGCTAATCATCGAATGCGTAAGCCCCGGTCATGAGAAGCACGATCACCGAACAAAGCCAGCCGCTGGTATGCCGAGTTCGGCGTGCCGAATTACTGGCTGCTTGATCCATTCAAACGAACATTGAAGTGCCTTGTTCTGGCGATGGGGCAAATACCATGACGATGCTGCGGGACAGGACGATGAGAAGGTGCGCCCCTCTCTGTTCCCCGGCCTGGTTCTGCGGCTGGGACAAATCTGCAAGGCGGATTGAGTACTCCCCTTCTTCCGCGTTCGATCTCAGATTTCCGATTTGGTCCGATCTCCGATCACCTGCGTCGACCCATCCATCTCCGGCATCGCTTCTTCCGCCGAGCGCATGAACCGGGCGAACCAGCCGTCGCCGCGGAGAGTCTCGGTGGGGCCTGCTCGGTGACGCGGCCGTCCTCGATCACATAGACCAGATCCGCCTGATTGATCAGGCTGGGGCGATGGCTGGTCAGCACGGTGGTGCGGCCGGCCATCAGGCGATCCAGCGCGGCGATGATCGCGGCTTCGCTATCCGGCTCGACGCTGCTGGTCGGCTCGTCCAGCAGCAACACCGTCGGGATTGGCCAGAAAGGCGCGGGCGATGCTGATGCGCTGTTTCTGCCCGCCGCTGAGGCGAACGCCGCGCTCGCCGACTTTGGTGTCGTAGCCGTTGGGGAGATTGGCTGATGAAGCCGTGGGCGTTGGCGGCCTTGGCGGCGGCGATCACCTGCTCCATCGTCGCCTCGGCATGGCCGTAGCGGATGTTGTCCAGGATGCTGTCGTTGAAGAGAAACGTTTCCTGCTGCACCAGCGCGAAATGGCTCGCGGAAGCTGTCGCGGCTGAATCGAGCGGAGATCGCGGCCGTCGAGCAGGACCTGGCCTGCGTGCGGGATCGTAGAAGCGCAGCAGCAGGTTCAGCATGGTGATTTGCCCGACGCCGCTGGGCCCGCACAGCGCCACGGTCTGGCCGGGCTCGAATCGTCGAGGTTGACGTCTTGCAAGAACCGATCGGGCGGGTTCCTGGCCGTCGACTTCGGCCGGGTAACTGAAACGAGACGTCGCGCAGTTCCATCTCGCCGCGGATTTGCCCGATCGTCACCGGCATCCGGCGCATCGGGCAAGTTCATCGGGGGCGTCGAGAACTTCAAACACGCGACGGCCGGCGGCGACCGCCCGCTGCACCATGTCGTTGACGCGGGCCAGAGTCTGCACCGGGCCGAAAAGCCGCCACCAATAGGCGCGGAACGCGAGCAGCGTGCCGAGCGTGAACGGCCGTGCGGATCTGTGAGGATCAGATATCCGCCGATGCCGATCATGAAGACATTGCTGAAAAAGCCGACGGCGCGCGTGAAGGGGAAGAAAATGCTGCGCGCGTTGATCGCCCGGATCTGCTGCTTGTAATACCGCTCGGTGGCGTCGTCGAAATCGCTCGGCTTCCTGTTTTTCGCGGCCGAAGATCTTGATGACGACGACGCCGGAGAGATTTTCCTGCAGCCGGGTGGTCACATCGCCAAGTCGTTCGCGGGCGGCGGTATAGATCGGCTTGATCCTGCGCGTTGAAGTACGCGCAGCAGGAAGTAGACCATGAGCAGCGGCGCCAGCGAAATCGCTCGCCACCCGCCAATCCATCAGCATCACCAGCACGACGGTGGCGAGCCAGAGGATGCCTTCGCCGATGATCTGATCGATGCCGTTGACGATGAAGGATTGGATCTCGTCGACATCGCCCATGGCCCGGCTCATCAGGTCGCCCAGTGCGCTGGCGCTGGAGATAGCCCAGGCTCTGCGATTGGAGCTTGTGATAGACGCGGTTGCGGAAGGTCGAAGATGAACTTCTGCGCGACGCGGTTCATCAGGTTGGTGCTGAGCGTCCCGAACACCTCGCCGCTTTCGTAGATGAAAAAGAGCCAGACGAGTGCCGAGATGAGCAGATGAACCCGGTGATCGATGTGGATTCGGCCATTGAGCGAGAAGAGGGTTGCGAGCACGGGGGTCGGCTTGGAATGGCCGTGAAGGATCAGGTCATCGGTGACATATTTCCAGACCAGGGCGGGAAAGAGTTCGCCGGGAACGGAAAGGAAGAGCAGAAGCATGCCGATCGCGATGATTCCCCAATAGGGGCGGAGCATCCGCAGGAGGCGGAGGAAGACCCGCGATGAACTGCGATCTGGATGAAGAGGATCAAGAGCCTTCTCCGCCATCGGAATGATTTTAGGGCAAATCGGGGGAAAGCTGTAGCGGCCGGGTGCTTTATCCTTCGGCGGCCTCGGGGCGGATTCGCCAATCCAGGCCGAAGCGGGTCAGGTATTTGCGAAGGCGGTCCGCATCGTTCCCTGATTCTTTGCGCTGGCGTGATGCGGAGAACAAAAGCCGGCCGGCTTCAGAGAGCGTGTGCGATGCGGCACAGGCGCGGATCACTTCGGCCAGTTGCACGCGATCGAAGGGGTCGATGCGCTAGCAGTTGATCGGGGCTGAGATGTTGTTCAAGGATCGCGTGGGCGGGATCGGCCGCGCAGCGGCGACCATTGAGCGCGCAGGCGATCGGTTTCTTCCCCGACAATGTCGACGGTAATCCGCCCGCCGGCGGCGAGCGTCGCCATGCGGGTCACCGCGGCATTGAGGTCGCGGAAATTGCCGGACCAGGTCGATTCCGGGGACTTGGCGAAGCGAAGGAATTTTTCCTGGGCTTCCTTGTTGAAGGTGATCTTGCTGCCGGTTTTTCGTGCGTATTGTTCCAACTCGAAGCGGAGGTTGGGCTCGATGTCTTCATGCCGCTGCCGTAGCGGCGGGAGATCGAACGTCCACAGGTTGATGCGGGCGAGCAGGTCTTCGCGAAACAGCCCTTGCTGCACCGCGGACATGAGATCGCGGTTGGTGCCGGCGATGGACTGAAAATCGCTTTGCACTTCCTTATCTGATCCGACGGGAAGAAACCGCTTGTCTTCCAGGGAGCGCAGAAGCATCGCCTGCTCGTCGAGCCGACTCGCCGACTTCGTCGAGAAAGAGCAATCCGTCATTGGCGGCGCAAGAGTCCGGGCCGATCGGCGACGGCGCCGGTGAATGCGCCGCGGCGATGCCCGAAGAGGCTGGACATCGCCCCGTCGCCGCGGATGGTGGCGCAATTCACTTCGACCAGGTCGCCGGTCACCTGGCGTCGGGTCTTTTTCAGTTCATAGATCCGTTGGAACGCGTATTCACTTCTTTGGAATTTGAGATTAAACTTGTAAACTTAGAATGCTGGCTAAAAATCTCTCCATTTACACTTTTCGCTGCTAATTAACTCTGCAGTTTAAATTGGCTTGCTTTTGAGGAATGATTTCTGTTTTTGCTTTTTATAATCAAACATGATTTTGATTTTTCCAGTCACTTGCACTCTTTCATGGAGTGCATAGTTGACCCAGCTTGAATTTTGAGGCTCGACAAATGCTTTCACTGCTGATCTTGATGAACTTTCTCGACTGTCGAATTTCTCCTTCGAAAACCTTGAATGCGTTTTCTTTGTCTCAAATTGTCACCGTACCAACTTCAGTATACGCGAGATTTGCGAATCCATTCATTTGCTGATGCAATTTCGCAAAGTAGAATTGATTGTGCAGGTTCAAATGACGAGCGAATGAGTCATCGCCACATTTCGTGAATTTTTTGCGAGTACAACTAAATATTTGACTAAAGATGATAAGAGGCAAGACGTCCGCACAAAATCAGTGATGTGTAATCAGTTTGTCAATTTCCTGGATCGGGCTATGATCGCGCGATGACCGCTGATGAGCTGCGCGCGCGGCTGAACGAAATCGTGGCCGAACCCCTGCCTGGCGATGTCGCGCATGGCGACGACGTGCTGGGTATTCTCGATACCCCGCCGGTGCCCGCGGCCGTGTTGGTGCCCATCATCCTTGGCCCGGCGCCTGGAGTGCTGCTGACCAAGCGCAACGCGCATCTCAACAAGCATGGCGGTCAGGTGAGCTTTCCCGGCGGTCGCATCGACGCCACCGACGCCGATGCCGAAGCGGCGGCACTGCGCGAAGCCGAGGAAGAGATCGCGCTGGATCGCGCCCATGTCGAAGTGCTGGGGCGGATGGGCGATTATGTCACCGGCACCGGCTATCGGATCACACCGATCCTCAGCGTGCTGCGCCCTGGCTACCACTTGCGGCCCGCGCCGGACGAGGTCGAGGCGGTGTTCGAACTGCCTATCAACGTGCTGCTGGATCCGGACGCACCCAAACGCCAGCGGCAACACGTCCGAGGCAATTGGCGCGAGTACCGGGTGTGGCCGCATCCTGACCACTACATCTGGGGCGCGACAGCCGCGATCCTGGTGCATCTGGCGCAGAAGCTGCGGGCTGTGGGGCCGCATGCTGCGGCTGGTTGAGCTGGCGCTATTCCTGACGCCATTCGCGGCCTTCATCATCTGGCGCTTTTTCGCGATGGAGCACGGCCCCTCGAAAGCGCTGGTCGTTGGCACCGCATGCTTCGTTGCCCTGCTGGCGGGCGCGTTGATCTGGCTCAGTGAGGACCGAGCGATGCCGCCCGACACCAGTTATGCCCCGGCGCATTACGAGAATGGGCACATCGTCTCCGGTCACGGCGTGCCGCGATGAACGACACGCCGGCGCTGCGCATTTCGCCGCCCGAGTTTCTGCACGCGCCTGGCCTCGCCTCGGTGCTGGCCACATTGCCCGAAGCACGCGTGGTGGGCGGTGCCGTGCGCGATACACTGGCGCAGCGCGGGGTCACCGACATCGATCTGGCCACACCGCGCACACCTGAGCAGATCACGCAGGCTTTGCAATCAGTGGGCATTCGTGCGGTGCCGACGGGCATCGGGCATGGCACTGTGACCGCGGTTGCCGATGGGCGCGGCTACGAGATCACCACGCTGCGCCGCGACGTCGAAACCGATGGCCGCCACGCGGTTGTCGCGTTCACCGATGACTGGCGCGAGGATGCGGCGCGGCGGGATTTCACCATCAACGCGATGTCGATGACGCGCGACGGCGCGATCTTCGATTACTTCGGTGGCATCGCCGACGTGCGCGCCGGTCTTGTGCGTTTCGTCGGTGATCCGGCGACACGCATCGCCGAGGATTATCTGCGTATCCTGCGCTTCTTTCGTTTCTTCGCACACTATGCGTCGGGTCCCGCCAATACGGCTGCCATTGCCGCGATCCGCGCCGGCATTCCCGGACTGGCCGGTCTCTCCGCCGAACGCGTGTGGAGTGAACTGGTCCGCATTCTCTCCGCGCCGGACCCGCGCGCGACGATTGCGCTGATGGCGGAGCTGGGTGTGTTGGCCGCCGTCCTGCCCGAAGGCGCGGAACCAGCGTGCCTCGCGAGGCTGGTCGAGGCAGGCGCACCGCCGGACCCGCTGCTCCGCCTCGCCGCGCTTCTCACGGGCGATGCTGCGTCGCTCGCCGCCCGCCTGCGGCTTTCGACGGTGGATCGCGACCGGCTCCTCGCGCTGCGCACCGGACCGGTGCCAAGCCCAAGCGACGATGATGCGCAGCTTCGCCGCCTGCTTGCCGACAACGAACCGGCGCTGCTGATCGACCGAAGCTGGTTGGCCGGTGTATCTCTGCGCCAGCGTCTCACCTCCATGCCGCGCCCCGTTTTTCCCCTGGAAGGCCGCGACGTGCTGGTACTCGGTGAGCCCGAAGGCCCGCAAGTCGGTGCCTTGCTCCGCACCGTGCGCCAATGGTGGCTGGATGGCGGCTGTCTCGCCGATCGCCAGGCATGCCTCGCTGAACTGGCCCGCCACATCACCTCGCCCGCTTCGCGGGAGAGGTCGGCGCGAAGCGCCGGGTGAGGGTCTCTCCGGCAGCACCCTCTCCCACTTCTTCCGCGAGGTGTAGGAACAGCGCCACCGCTGGCCACCCCACGCCGCCCCTGATACATCCCCACCATGGATGCCGCCACGCCGCGCATCGAGGTAACGGCCGGCCGCGACGACACCACGCGCGCGCTGCTCGTGCGGCTATGGCGCGAGCACATCCGCCACTACAAGCCGCGCCTCGTCCTCGTGCTTGTGCTGACCGCGCTGATGGCCGGCACCACCGCACTGTATCCCGTGGTGATCGACCACGCCTTCGAAATGTTCGCCGATCGGGATCAGCGCATTCTGTATCAGATCCCGCTGCTGGTCCTGGCGATCACCTCGGTCAAGGCCGCGGCGCAGTACTTCCAAAGTGTGCAGGTGCAGCAGATCGTGCTGCTGGTGATCCGCGAGGTGCAAGCCCGCATGTTCGCGCAGCTCACCCAGGCCGATCTCGCGCGCCTGGAACGCGAGGCGCCGGCGCAGCTCGCCGCGCGTTTCACCACCGACGCGACCATCATCCGCAACTCCTTGACGCGCGCCGTCAACGGCATCGCCGACGTGGTGACCGTGATTGGGCTGGTCGCATCGATGCTCTATCTCGACTGGCTGCTCAGTCTGATCGCGGCGGCACTGTATCCTATCGCCGCGGTGCCAATTCAGCGCATCGGCAAGCGCATTCGCCGCGCCTCGGGCGGCATGCAGGAGCGCATAGGCGAAACCGCCGCCATGCTGAACGAAAGCTTCGCCCAGGCACGTACCGTGCGTGCCTATCGGCTCGAGGCAGCCGAGACGCGCCGCGCCGAGGACGCGTTCACCCACCTCTACCACGCGCTGATGCGCATGACGAAAAGTCGCGCGCGCGTCGATCCCGTGCTGGAGGTGCTGGGCGGTGCCGCCGTCGCCGCAGTGATCGGTTTCGCCGGCTGGCGTGCCGCGATCACTTCGCAGACCATCGGCAACTTCACGGGCTTTGTCGCCGCGCTGCTGATCGCGGCACGTCCGCTGCGCGCGTTGGGCTCGTTGAACGCGGCGTTGCAAGAGGGACTGGCGGGGCTGACACGCGTGTTCGCCGTGTTGGACGAAAAGCCACGGATCGCTGATGCCCCCAATGCCATGCCACTGCCGCAAGGCCATGGCCTGGTCGAGTTCGACGATGTCCACTTCGTTTATCCCGACGGTCGAGTGGCTCTGGCAGGCCTCAGCTTCGTTGCCGCGCCCGGAACGACAGTGGCCTTGGTCGGCCGCTCCGGCGCCGGCAAGTCAACCGCGCTCGCGCTCATCCCGCGCCTGCACGACGCCACCTCCGGAAGCGTGCGGATCGATGGCGCCGATGTGCGCCGTGTCACCGTGGCGAGCCTGCGCGATTCCATCGCCTACGTGGCTCAGGATTCACTATTATTTGACGATACAATAACGATCAATATTCGGATGGGTCATCCAGACGCGCCGGATACTGAAATCGAAGCGGCCGCGAACGCCGCGGCAGCAGGCGGATTCATCGCCGCTCTGCCGGAGCGCTATCAGACCCGGGTTGGTCCTGGCGGCCAGCGGCTTTCCGGCGGCCAGCGCCAGCGTGTTGCGCTCGCCCGAGCATTGCTGCGTAACCCTCGGATTTTATTGCTCGATGAAGCGACCAGTTCACTCGATACGGAAAGCGAGGCTGCGATCCAGCTCGCTTTGGCCCGGTTGCGCCAGGGTCGCACCACCATTGTGGTCGCCCACAGGCTATCCACTGTTCGTGACGCGGATTTAGTCGTGGTAATGCACGAAGGGCGTGCAGTAGAGCAGGGAACTCATGCTACACTGCTCGAACAAGACGGCCATTATGCGAGGCTGGTGCGCAGCCAGACCTTGATGGACGTTCACAACTAGTAGAAATAGCCTTACGTAACGTTTCGTGTTGCAGCATTTTTGCCAGAATTGGCTGCAATTATAGATGCGTTGCGTCTGTCACCGGATGTCGGGGGAATGGACGACCACACGACCTCAGATCTGGCCCCGCCTATTACCGCGCGGGGGACAGCGCGCCTCGATCCGGACCTTCTGTCAACCCGGCAGAGCAGCCGGCGTGCCGCGCGTGCCAAATGGGTGCTGCTGCTGATCGTGTTGCTGGCAGCCGGCGCCGCGACCACCTACTGGTACGTGACGAAGGACCAGGTCACGACCGACGACGCCTATACCGATGGTCACGCCATCACCATCGCGCCTCAGGTATCTGGCACCATCGTCTCGCTCGATATCACCGACAATCAGCGCGTCAAGGCAGGCCAACTGCTGATGCAGATCGATCCGCGCGCCTATGTCGCGGCGCGCGATCAGGCGCACGGCAACTTGCAGGTGGCAGAAGCGCAGCTCGCCAACGCGCGCATCGCGTTGGAGTCCGCGCGGATTGATTACCCAGCCAAGCTGGCGGCATCGCAGGCGAAGCTGGAGGCAGCAAAGGCGACGCAGTTCAAGGCCGCGGCGGATGAAAAGCGCCAACGCAGCCTGCCGAAGCAGGCGACCATGCAGCAGGATGTGGACAACGCCGAGGCCGCACTGCGTTCCGCCGACGCGCAGGTGGATCAGGCGGAGGCCGATGTGCGCGAAGCCGAGCTGGTGCCGCAATTGATCGGCCAGGCAGAGGCGCAGGTGCACCAGCTCGAAGCGCAGGTCGCGCTCGCGCAAGCGCAGCTTGAGCAAGCGGAGCTGAATCTGTCGTGGACCAAGGTGACCTCGCCGCAGAACGGCTGGATTACCAAGCGCAATGTCGAGCAGGGCAACTACGTGCAGGCTGGCCAGGCCGTGCTTTCCATCGTCACGCCCGACATCTGGATCACAGCCAACTTCAAGGAATCGCAGCTAGAACGCATGCGTGTCGGCCAGAAGGTGGACATCAGCATCGATGCCTATCCACAGCTTCACCTGAAGGGCCATGTTGACAGCGTCCAGCTTGGCTCCGGCTCGCGCTTCACCGCGTTCCCGCCAGAGAACGCCACGGGCAACTTCGTCAAGATCGTACAGCGTGTGCCGGTGAAGATCGTCATCGACAGCGGCATGGATCCCAGCCTGCCACTGCCCCTCGGCATCTCCGTCGTCCCCACCGTCTCCCTCTCCGCCCATCCCCTCCCCGCAAATCCCCTCTCCGCCCCTGGGGGCGGAGAGGGTTAGGGTGAGGTGGGGGCTTATTGTCCGCGGATCTCCACGACGCAACATGGCGTCCACGCGGCAGTGTCTGGCTCGTGGCCGGCGCCGCGACGCTCGCGCCGTTCATGGAGATCCTCGACACCACCATCGTCAATGTCAGCCTGCCCTACATCGCCGGTACGTTATCAGCCAGTAACGACGACGCCACCTGGACCCTGACCTCCTACCTGGTCGCCAACGGCATGGTGGTGCCCGTCGCCGGTTGGCTCGGCAAGCTGATCGGCCGCAAGCGCTATTTCCTCACCTGCATAGCGATGTTCACGGTCTGCTCGTTCCTCTGCGGCATCGCCACCAGCCTGCCCCAGCTTGTCGTGTTCCGCCTGCTGCAAGGCCTGTTCGGCGGCGGACTACAGCCAAGCCAGCAATCGGTCATCCTCGATACGTTCGAGCCATCGCAGCGCGGCAAGGCCTTCTCGCTGGTCGCGATCGCCGTGATCTTCGCGCCAATCATCGGCCCGACGCTCGGCGGCTGGATCACCGACAATTACTCATGGCGTTGGGTGTTCCTGATCAACGTGCCCGTCGGCATCGTCGCCTTCATCTCGGTATTGCAACTGGTCGAGGACCCGCCCTGGGTGCAGCGCGACCGCGCCCGTCTGCGCGACATCGACTACGGTGGGGTCGGCCTGATCGCGCTCGGCCTCGGTTCGCTGCAAATCATGCTCGACCGCGGCGAGGACCTCGACTGGTTCAGCTCGCCCAGCATCCAGCTTTTCGGCCTGCTCGCCGCCATCGGCATCATCGGCGGAACTGCCTGGCTGCTGATGGTGGACAAGCCGGTGGTCGACCTGCGCTGCCTGAAGGACCGCAATTTCGGCGTCGGTGTGATAATGGTGTCAGGTATCGGCGCAATACTTTATTCCAGTAACGTTCTGATTCCGGTCATGGCGCAGCAGTGGTTCGGTTATACGGCACTGTGGGCCGGACTGCTGCTGTCCCCCGGGGCCGCGGTGATGATCCTGTTCATTCCCATCGTCGCCCGTGTCGTCCTGCCGAATGTGCAGACGCGCTATGTGATCGCGTTCGGCTTCTTCGCCCTGGGCTGCTCCAGTGCCTTCGCCTACCGCCTCACGCCGCAGATAGATTTTTGGACCCTTGCGATGTTCCGCGCCTTCCAGACCGTCGGGCTGGCCTTCCTGTTCGTGCCGAACAGCACGCTGTCCTACTCCACGCTGCCACGCTCGTTGAATGCCGACGCGGCAGCACTCTATTCGATGTTCCGCAACATTTCAGGCTCGGTCGGGATCTCGGTCATCATCGCACTGGGCGTCCAGCGTGAGCAGACCCATCGCGCCTACCTGGCAAATCATCTGACCCCCTACGATCAGGGTTATCAGTCGCTGCTGTCGCAAGACACGCAGACCTTGCGGTCCATGGGCCACACAGCGCAGAGCGCGCACGATATGGCGATGGGCCTGATCAACCACACGCTCGACCAGCAGTCCGCGATCCTGTCCTACATGGACCTTTACGCCTACACGGCGGTCGCTGCGTTCTGTCTGGTGCCGTTGACCCTGCTATTCCGCGCCGGCATCGCCGGCCGACCAGGGCGCTGAGCGTATCATCGTCACGCACTTTACGGCCGTGAGGCTAAAAAGGGTCCACACGGAGGGCACTGGAGAACCACGGGGAAACACGGAGGAAGCAAATTCGGCGCGCTCCGCGCGCGAAGCGCGCCTAATCCTTTCTTCTCAGTGGCCCTCCGTGGTTCCCCGTATTCTCCGTGTGAACCCTTTTTCCTAACCCCGCTGTATCAGTTCAATCGATACATTCTGCGGCGCCGTCAGGAACGCAATTCGCACACCAGGCCGTATCGCCTTCGGCTCCATGGTGAACACCACGCCCTTGCCCTTCAGTTCCGCCACCGCGCCATCGATATCCGGCACCGTCAGCCCGAAGTGTTCCAGCCCCATATACGGCGTCTGCGGCGAGACGCCTGTGGTGGCCGGATCCGCTTTCGCGATAAAGATCTTCTGTCCAGTCAGGTCCAGATCGATCCGCGTGGACCCATCCGGCTGCGGTGTCCGGATCACCTCGGCGCCGAGCTTGTCGGCATACCACTCCGCCGTCGCCGCGGGATCAGGCGAGCGCAGATGTATATGTTCCCAGGTATACTTCATCATCTCCTCCCTCAGAGCGTCAGGTCCAGTATATACAACCCGCCGGCAAAGCGATCTACCGTGTATACCAGCCGGTTCTCGTCCACGTACACGTCATTGATCATCCCCGCCTTCATGGGCGAACCCTCCGGCGGGTCGGGAATGAACGACGCCACCTCCTTCGGCTGCAGCGGATCGCTGATGTCGTGCACCCGCAGCCCGCCGCCGAAATATGTGCCGAACACCAGCGTGCTGGAATGAAACGCCGGCCCCGTGCGGTTCTCCCACAGATTATGCGCGCCATACCGCCCGCCGAGCGCATAGTCCTCCATTGGCGGTATCGGCAGCGTCGCCATCGACACCAGGTTGTCCTCACGCCGAGCATCCAGCAGCCACACCAGCTTCGGCCAGTCGGCGCCCTCGGTGCGCACGCACTCGTCGCTCACCACGTAAAGATCGCGATCGAACAGCGGCATCACCGTGTGCGTGAACCCAGGGAAGGGCGGGTGCGGATTCCAGTGCCCCACCAGCTTCGGCCTGCTGATATCGGATATATCCAGCACGCAGGCGCCGCCATCGATATACCCGACATACGCCCGATCCGGCCGTTCTGGATATACGTTTGTATTGTGCGCCCGCCAGCCCGTATCGAATTTGGGATGCCGCGGCACCGGTGGCGCTTCGTCACGTTCCTCGGTCCCCGGATACCACCACCGGCCCAGTTCGCGCGGCTTCGCCGGATCGCTGACATCGAACGCGGTATAGCACTGATCGTCCTTCAGATTCCGCGGCATGAAGTCCGCCGCCCCGCTTGAGCAATGAATCGTCTTGCCATCGATGAACCAAAGCTGATGCACGCCGCGCGACCGCGGTCCCGACCGATCGATGAACGAAATGCTGCGCGGCTGCTCAGGCGTGGAAATGTCGAATAGCTCGATCCCCGCCGGCGTCGCCCCATGTGTGCCGGTCTGATACGCCACCGCCATGATGTCGCCGCAGATCTCCAGAGAATTCGACCGCACATTCCGATGCGGCAGGTCGGTCTGCGCGATGACATGCGGCTTGCGCGGATCGGTCACTTCAACGGCGGTAAAATTCTTCGGCGCACACTCATGCGCCATCCACATGATTCGCCGCCCGCCCTTCGCAAGCTGCAAACTCATGCCCTCGCCGACATTGCCGAAGCCGTTCATCAGATCGTGCGAGATCAGGCGGAAATTATGGGCTTCCGGTTGTGCCATGCGCGTTTCTCCCCGATGCTGCGCCTGATGAGCGATGCGGCGAACACTGTGCCGGTGACGATACTCACCGGGTTCCTGGGAAGCGGCAAGGCCACCGGCTCGGTTCGGCGGCTCCCGACCCAGATCGGCCACTTAGCCTCGGCTGCTCAGGCTCTCCGAAGCGGACATCAACAGCGACGTTGGCTCCGGTCGCAGTTCAAGTGCTGGTATCCTGGCCTGGCAAACGACAACGCATCAGGCCGCGTTCAACGCGCAGTGGCTTGACCACCTCACACATCGTAATGCTCTCGTTGAAAACACTTCATGCCTGGAGCGCCCCGTGCTGACCTACGATTTCCGCCTGCCGCCTGGTCCGCGAACCGCCGAGTACGCGCTTTTGGCAGAAGAGCTCGGCTTTCGAGCGGTCTGGTGCCCCGAGGTTCCCGCCTTCGGCCACGACATTTGGGTCACTCTCGCGCGCATCGCCGAAAAGACGACCCGCATCAAATTTGGCCCCGCCGTGCTGATCCCGAGCTATCGCCACCCGATGGCTCAGGCTTCTGCCATCGCAACACTCGAACAGATCGCGCCGGGACGCCTGATGGCTGGGTTTGGCACCGGCTTTACCGGCCGCGCGGGGATGGGGAAGAAGCCCTTGAGCCTCGCGAGCATGCGTACGCATATCGCGCAGGTTAAGGCATTGCTGCGCGGCGAGGTTACCGACATCGACGGCGGTCTTGCTCAGATCCTCGCGTCCGACGGTTGGCTGCCCGACCGTCCGATCAACGTGCCAATCTACATGGCAGGCCAAGGCCCCAAGGCACGCGCGCTCGCCAAAGAGATGACCGACGGCCTGATTTCCCTCGGCGGCCCGGCCGAAGGGTTCGAGACCTGCCTTGTGTCAACCAACGGCACCGTCCTCGATGATGGCGAGGACGTCACCTCGCCGCGCGCCTCGACCGCTCTCAAACCGATCATCGCGCTTGCCTATCACCATCGGTACACAACCGATCCCCAAAGTGTGAAGGAGCTGCCGAACGGCGAAGCGTGGTTGGCGAGTGTCGAACGCGTGGGCGAGAACGTTCGCCACCTCTCCGTTCACCGCGGTCATAACCTCGACGTTTCAAACGGCCACGACCCGCTCGTCGACGTGTCCGCCGCCAAACAGACGACTTTCACCGGGACCCGCGAGGAGTTGCGCGAACGTCTGATCCAGCTCGAGGCCAGGGGCGCCACCGGCATCATCTTCGGGACCAGCGGTTACGATGTCGAACGGGAGCTGAAAGCCTACGCGGAGGTTGCGGGATTGAGGTAGGCGTCACCACTGCATCCTGCGCGGACGTTCAGGGGGCAACAGTAATATGAATCTGTGGCAAAGATGATGCGATTCCGAAGTGTCCTGCCGGTCGTGGCTGTGCTTGCGGCGTGTCATGGTCAGCCGAACAAGCCACAGGGAAACCAGGCGGATGGCAAGGCCGCGGTCTCGGCGCCTCCTGTAGAGGATATCGTTCCGGTAGAATGGGGGAGAAGACCACCGAACACGCCCATGACCAGCGACAATATGCCGTTATTCGATACAGTAACCTACTGTATTTTGTCGACACGGAAGAGCGACACAATGGTCATGGGCCCGCTTTACGAATCCTGCATCGAACATCAGGATCAGGTTCGCATTGTGATTGCCTCGGCGATCGACGCGAACAAGTTTGCTGAAGCGGTCATAAATCGCTGCGCTAAAGACAGTCGCACCGCCTATGTGGGAATGTGGTACTGCATGAATGAAATCACCAACCCCGAGTAGCGTCTCCAATTATTGCCAGGCAACGGCTTCGCCGGGCACCGTGCCACCATCTGGGCTTTACGATGACCATTACCATCACCGCCTTTGATCGCTCACCCGATCGCGGCAGGGGACTGGCGCGTGATATGCGTGTCCGTTAGGCGCTCGAGGAAGTGGAGCAACCTTATGAGGTCCGGCTTCTCTCGTTCAGTGCGATGAAGGAACCCGCGCATCGCCGGCTGCATCCGTTCGGGCAGATCCCGACCTATGAAGACGGCGACCTCGTGCTGTTCGAGTCGGGGGCGATCGTGTTCCATATCGCGGCGCATCATGCTGGCCTGCTGCCAGACGATGCGAATGCGTGGGCGCGCGCGATCGGTGGCACCAGCGGTTACGATGTCGAGCGGGAGCTGAGGGCCTACGCGGAGGTCGCGGGATTGAGGTGACCAACGGCTTGTCTCCTCGATGGCACGGGCTAAGATCGCCCGCAATCATGCCCAACGAGGAGAGCGTCCTATGGCAATCACGATGTACAGCGGCTTTGTTCCGGTATGCCTGCAGTTGCTCGGTGGCCTCAAGACTGTGCTGCGGAAGGCCGAGGAGCACGCCACCGCCCAAAAATGGGATGCCACCGTGGTGCTTAACCTGCGGCTCTTTCCCGACATGTTCCCGCTCGAGCGGCAGGTGCGGCAGGTCTGCACTCATTCCTGCGGAGCCGGCCGGGTCGCCGGGATCAGCCTGCCGTCCTTCCCCGATCAGGACAACAGCTTCGCCGAGATGCAGGCGCGCATCGACAACACCGTCGACTTTCTGAAGGGGCTGCGCGCGGATCAGCTCGACGGCAAGGACGATACCGTCATCACGGTCCCGATGGGTGGCCGGCCACGCGAGTTCAAGTGTCAGAACTACCTGTACCATTTCGCGATGTTGCAGGTGCAGTTCCACGCGACGACGGCGTACGACATTATCCGCAGCACCGGCGTCAACCTCGCCAAGCTCGACTATATCGGCCAAATGCCGTCGTAAATCGACTTCCTGCTGCCGCTGATCGAACCGGAGGAAACATGGCACAAAAAGGTCGCGGGATTTTCATGGTGTACGTCGATATCGACGCCAGGGACGCGCCGGAATTCAATGAGTGGTATAACAAGGAACATCTGCCGGAATTGCTGTCGGTGCCGGGCATTCTCTCAGCTTCCCGCTACGAGGCAGTCAAGGGTGGGCCGCAGTACCTGGCATGCTATGAACTGGAAAGCGTGGCGGTGCTGCAGACGCCGGCGTTTACCAACCGGCCGCGGACGCCGTGGGGACAGAAAGTCTCGCCGTCCGTGATTGGGAAGAATTTGACACGCATTGTCGGGGAACAGATTTACCCCGACGGCATAGAATTGCCGGAGCGTGGCATGGCGCCAGTGTTGCAGATTGGCCGAATGTCCGTCCCTGCCGAGGTCGATGCCGAGTGGAACGCCTGGTACAGCGGGGAGTATGTGCCGGGCTACCGCAAGGTGCCGGGAGTGATCTGCGCGCGCCGCTATCGGGTTCTCGAAGGTACCAGTGGCTACGGCACTGTCTATGAATTTGCCTCTACGGCCGTGCCCGAAAGCCCGGAGTGGAAGGAGCAACAGCAACATTCCTCGCCCAATTCGCCGCGCATGCGGCAGGCCATGACGCATGCACCGGCTTCCCCCGGGGTGTATGTACGGGTAAATCCCTAGGTCCAGGTCGTTGCACCACAAACTGTGTCCCTCCATTGGCCGCAAGGACAATGGAAGCACAGAACACGCGGAACATGCTGATGGCGGCGGTGCCTTACTGGGTCAGGACGAAGCGTTTGATTTCAAGCCGGGGCTTGCCGAAGTTGAGCAGCAGGCAGAAATGCAAGCCGGACGCTTTCAGATAATTCAGGCACTGCGCGCGATGAATGTCGTCGATCGCCGTGGCGACCTTCAATTCAACAAGGTCGCTTATTGCGGCAATTGATGGGTGATTCGGCCGGACCGAAACCGACCCGGATCCGCTGGTCTGGTCTCGACCCAATACTTAAATCCGGAAGTCAATCTGCGCGATGCAAAGCGATCCGGCGTTGTTCAACATACGAAGTTCCGCAAGGTGACCATCTCGTTCCGTTCCCGGTTT
>CAVTEC010000084.1:0-18259 GCA_963733475.1 uncultured Alphaproteobacteria bacterium
CGACCCCGTGCGATCCTTGCCCGCCGAGCAATGGTACAGCTCCGCAGGATCGCCATGGGCCAGAGCGAGCAGCACGGTGCCGAAGGCCGCCCGCTCGACTGGATTGGTGACGAAAGCGCTGTACAAGCCCTGGAACTGGGTGATCGCTGCGGCCTGGGTGGGAGGTATCACCACGGGCGCTGGCGACCCTGTGCCGTAGATATTGATGTTGATGTAGGCCGCGCCAGGCGGCACCCGATCGGGCGCCGAGGCGATCTCGCCGGGTGTGCGCAGATCGATGTCAAGCGTGATTCCCAGGGACGATAACGTCGCCAGGTCCGCATTGCTGAGCGAGAGCACCTCCGAGCGGTAGAATACTCCAGTGCGCATGACGCCATTATTGGCGGTCGTGTCGGCGAAGCCGGTGCCGCCGAATTGGGCGGCGATGCCCGCGATGTCGCGGAAATTCTCATCGCTTGCCAGGATGGGTGTGGTGATCGCCTGTTGCGCCAGGGCATGTGCAATCACCAGCCAGAACACGGCCGGTGTCGCACCGAGCAGGATGCGTCGCATGGTAGTACCTCGCGAGCGAGACGCGGCTCGCTGCACGGAAGGTGTGCCGTGCAGTTGCCGCCGGGCGGGCTTCGCCATCGCACGGCCACCGCGTGGGATCTCGTCCAGGCATCGTCGCGGAATTTGGTTAGAGAAGCGCTAAGGCTCGCTTGAACATCGGAATGATGGTCACACGTGCGGGGTTATGTGGCCCGCCAACAACGACATTGCTGATTGCGACCGCGAAAGCCGTGGATGCCGACCGTCGCCGGCATGACGAGTCGGAACGGCCGGTTCGTCACCTTCGATGCTTCCGCCAGGTGATCTCTTCACTTCCGGAGATTTAACTAGTGCCGAGGTCAACGGAGGTTTCGATCTTTCCCGCCGAGTAGCCGTGCTGGCGGGATTTCGTTGGTTCCAATTGAATGACCATCTTCAGGGGACATTGCTCCCTGGGGATCGCACTGCGCCTACGTGGAAGACGACTTGTCCGCTTTGCAATCTTTTTCAGGTCACGCCGGATGGGCCAGCTCGAATGCGCTCTTTCAGGGAGACACATTCGGATTGGAATATACGTTTTAGGGGCCGCCGGCCTGACGAATGGTGACCTCCGCTATAACGGCTGCTACGGTGACTATCCAGCAAACTGGCCGCTTTTCGCGGACCGCATGAACCTGAAGGATGGCCGACACGTTGCGCCAGCCCGAGACGCAGTTCGCGGATGTCGAGCTGCGCGACATCGCCAAGCGCTACGGCGAAGCCGCCGCGGTTGAGCGCGTGTCGCTCACCGTGGCGCCTGGTGAACTTGTGTCTCTGCTTGGGCCGTCCGGTTGCGGCAAGACGACCACGCTCCGCATCGTCGCGGGCTTCGTGCAGCCGGACCACGGGACGGTGCTGCTGAAAAATGCCGACGTGACCGATGTGCCGCCGAACAAGCGGGACGTTGGCATGCTGTTTCAGAACTACGCGCTGTTCCCGCATCTTACCGCCGCCGACAATGTCGCCTTTGGCCTGCGGATACGGCGTGTGCCGCGTTCCGAGCGGCGGCGGCGTGTCGAACAGGCGCTTGACCTCGTGCGCCTGCGCGATTTCGCGCATCGCTATCCCCGTCAGATGAGCGGCGGACAGCAGCAGCGCGTGGCGCTGGCCCGCGCCATCGTGATTCACCCGTCGGTGCTTCTGCTCGACGAACCGCTCAGCAATCTGGATGCGAGGCTGCGCCAGGAACTGCGCATGGAAATCCGCCAGTTGCAGCAGACCTTGCGCATCACGACGATCTTCGTCACGCACGACCAGGAAGAGGCGCTTACCATGTCGGACCGCGTCGTGGTGATGAACCACGGCCGCGTCGAGCAGATCGGCTCGCCCGGCGAGATCTATCGCGCGCCGCGTACGTTGTTCGTCGCACAATTCATTGGTGAGGCCAACATTATCGCAGGGCGGCTGGAGCCGCTGGACACACGGAACACGCGGCTTGTGACGGACACCGGAGTCGCTTTCAGCGCCATAGCGGAAGGCGGTATATCCGCCGGCATGACGGCGATGGCGACGCTGCGACCGGAAAGCCTGCACATCTTTCGGCGTGATGATCCCAGATCCGAACGATATGCCAACGGGTTCAGGGCGTCGTCGAGACGGCAAGCTATCTCGGCTCGCGCACCATGTTGTCCGTTCGCATCGATGCCGCGATCAGCCTGCGCGTCATGCAACAAGCGGGCGAAGCGAACCAGGACCACGGCGATGATGTGCCGCGGCAAGGCGAAACGGTGATCGTCGCCTGTTCCCCCGAGGCCTGCCGTGTGATCCCCGCGTCATGAACATGAGGAGCTGAAGCAATGCCATCGCGCCAGATCATCGTCACGCTGGGTGGCGTCGAGGCTGTTGCGGACATTTTCGACGACCGTGCGCCGAAGACCTGTGCCGCGGTGTGGAATGCACTGCCGCTCCGCGAGACCATCAACCACGCGAACTTCTCGGGCGAGGAGGTGTCATTCCCGACCTTTGGCCTGATGTGGGAGCGCGAGCATCAGCTTTACGACAACGAACCCGGCGACCTTGGCTATTTCGTCCAGGGACCGGCGATCTGTATCTACTATGGCGCGTTGCGCGTCATCAGCCCCGGCAACGTGTTCGGCCGCATTGCCACGAACCTGCCGCGCATCCAGGAGATTGCCCGCCGCTCCTGGAAGGAGCCGGGCAATCGCATTGCACTGCGCCGGAAGGATGCGTGACATGGCAACGACACCCGCGCGGCTCGACGAATTCATTGCCCGGATCGAGACTGCCACCGCAGCGGTGCATCGCGGTGAGGCCGAGGACATTCGCCGCGTGTCGCAGCTTCTTGGCGCGATGGGCCAGTCCTTCACGACGACCATCTTTTCCTTTCAGCAAGCGAGCACGGTGCGCGACGGCGTCGCGTTCCTGGCTGACCTGGCGCAGAAGTATCCGGCTGAGGAGTGGCTCGGCACGGTGGCCGCCGAGCAGTTCCGCCGACCCATCAACGCGCTGCGTACGCGCTATGCGATGCGCGACACCGCCGACATGCACGAGGAGGCGGCTGCGCTCGGGGCCGATCTAGATGGTGCGGCGCTGCTGCGTCTAAGCCGCGCGATGATGGTGTATTATGCGTTTCTGCTGCGTCGCCTGCGTGATCTGCTGCCGTTCTACGAGCTGTCGGTCGCGTTCGAGGGACACAAGCAGATCACGCAACGTGTCGCGGTGTCGCCCACCGGCAAGGGAGTGGACTGAGCCGAGCCAATGCCGCGCGAACTGTGGCGGGATTCACTGGAACCGACCGGCGTTGCCGGGCATCCTGCTGCTGGCGGTGGGTTTCGTGGTTCCGTTGGTGCTGCTTGCCGGTTACAGCGTCCAGCACGACGGCGCCGACGGCCAGGTCAAGGGGCCGATCACGCTCGGTCAATTACGCCACCATCGTCACCGATCCGCTCTATCTGCGCGTGCTTGGCGACACCGTATTACTTGGCCTCGCCGTAACTGTCATTTGCGCGTGCCTTGCGTATCTGCTGGCTTATTTCCTGGTGCACGCGCCGTCGCGCTGGCGCGGCACTCTGATGTTCCTGATGGTCACGCCGCTGATGGTCAGCAGCGTGATCCGCAACATCGGCTGGATCCCGATCCTCGGCGATCATGGCGCGGTGAACTTCGTTCTGCTGTCATGCGGTCTGATCAGCCATCCGCTGGTGCTGATGAACAACCTCACCGGCGTGATCATTGCGCTGGTGCATGCGCTGCCGCCGTTCATGACGCTGATGCTGATGACGGTGATTCAGTCGATCCGTCCGGAACTTGAGGGGGCGGCGCGTATGCTCGGGGCCACGCGCTGGCGCTCGTTCTGGGAGGTGGTGTTTCCGCTCAGCCTGCGCGGGCTCGCTGCCGGCTGCGCGCTGGTGTTCTCGATCGCGGTCAGTTCCTATACCACGCCGACGATACTCGGTGGCGGGCGCGTGCTGGTGATGGCGACGTTCATTGCGCAGCAAATCCAAAGCGTGCTGCGGTATGCGTTCGGTTCGGCGCTAACCATCGTGCTATTCGTGGTGACGCTGGGGCTGTCCACGCTGGCGTCGAAATGGCTCGAGCGGGAGGAAGCTTAATTGATGAAAGTGCTGTTCCGCCTGCTGATCCTGGGCATCTACCTATTCCTTATGGCGCCGCTGATCTTTGTCATCATCTCCTCGGTTGGCAGCGCCGCGATGCTGGCGTTCCCGCCGCACGATCTGACGCTGCGCTGGTACCGGCAGATTTCGCCGGAGCTGCTGAATTCGCTCTGGGTCAGCCTGCAGGCTGCGACAGCTACCACCGTGATCTGCACGATTCTCGGCGTGTGGATCGCGTTGGCGATTGCGCGCGGCCGGGGGCCGGTCCGCGGATTGCTTCGCGCCGTCTCGGCTGCGCCGCTGTCGGTACCGCATCTCGCCATTGGCATCGCGCTGTACCAGGCCGCACAACTGTCATGGGACTTCTCAGGCCTGGAAATTGCCGGCACGTTCTGGGGCCTCGTGTTCGGCCACTGCGTCATTGCCATGCCGTATGTGGTTCGCGGCACGCTTGTTGGCCACGCACACGTCGAGGCACAGATCGAGGAGGCGGCCGTGTCGCTTGGCGCCTCACCGTGGCGCGCTTTGTTCGAAGTGGTGCTGCCGGCGATCCGGGCCGGTTTGGTGTCGGGGGCGTTCCTGGCGTTCCTGGCCTCGTTCGACGACGTGCCGGTCGCGCTGTTCATGGGCGGCGGCGAACACTCGACCACGTTTCCATTGCAGGTGCTGGAGTCGCTTGAATACAGCCTCAAGCCCGATATCATGGCGATATCGACGCTTGTCATTCTGGCCTCCGTGGCTCTGGTGCTTGCGCTGGAGCACGTGTTTGGGCTTGAGCACTTCCTGCGCGGGCACCCACCAGGCTAGCGATGCGCCGCGTTGCGGGAGGAGCACGATGATGTCGCAATCTGGTGTCACGCGCCGCGGCTTCGCGGGCTTGGTTGCCGCGGGAAGCATCGCCGCCGCCACGCGCGCTCGGGCAAAATCGGTCACGCTACGCATCAGCACGAACGGCGGGGACTTCGAGCAGTTCGAGAGCCGCTATCTTGGCGCGCGTTTCACTGCCGAGACCGGCATCCAGATCGTCCACATGGCCGCCAATCCACCCAACATGGTGCAGAAGCTGATTGCCAGCCGCGGTCGGCCGGTGCCGTGCGATCTGGCTGGCCTCGACGACAAGACGCAGCCTGAGGCAATTGCCGCCGGAACGCTGGAGAAGATCGATCCGTCCGTCGTCACCAACCTGGCGTTCCTGTATGATAGTGCGAAACAGCCCGATGGCTACGGACCCTCGGTCCTCTTCTGGTCGTGGGGACTGCTGTATAGCCAGAAGGCGTTCAGCGAGAACGGCATCCCCGAGCCGACGTCGTGGTCCGATCTGTGGAACCCCAAGCTCGCCGGCAAGGTGGCGATTGCCGACATCACCGGTCCTGGCGGCGTGGATTTCGTACTCGAAGACCGCGCAGATGTCGGGCGGCAGCGAATCCGATCTCGAACCCGGCCTCAAGAAGATCGCGCAGTTGCAGGTGCAGTCTTATTTTTCATCGTCTAACGACATCCGCACCAAGATGATGTCGGGCGATGTCTGGGCTGCGCCGTGGAACAACGGCCGTTCGTGGAACCTGATCAACTCCGGTTTCCCTGGTCGCTTTGTCTATCCGAGGGAAGGCGGTTTCCTGCACACCTCGACGATCGATGTCGTGAAAGGCACGAAATATCCGCGCGAGGCGCAGTTGTACATCAACTACGCCCTCGACCCGCTGTTCCAACTGGCGCTGCTTTACTTCCCGTACGGTCCGGTGAACCGCAGCCTCGATGAGGTGCTGAAGGATTATCCCAGCCTGGCGAAGAAGGTTCCGACCGGCGATCTCGCGGCGCTTTCCGTCCCCAAGTGGCAGACGGTGTTCGCCGGCTTTGCCGACCTTGTCGACCAGTGGAACCGCGTTGTGAAGTCGCGGTAGGAAGAACGGCAGTGATCGCACGCGGCACCCGGAGTTATGGCGTTGTTCTGCCGCATTTCGGCCCGCACGCCAGTGCCGAATTGCTGCTGCGTTCGACGCGGCGCATCGAGGAACTGGGTTTCGACGCGGTGTGGGTGCGCGACCATCTGGTCTACGAGCCTCGCCCTTACGACAATCCGGACACGACGCACATCGAGCCGTTCGTTGTGCTGTCGGCGCTGGCCTCGGTGACTCGGAAGCTGGTGCTGGGAACGGCGACGCTGATCCCACATCGCCATCCGATCTACACTGCCCTGGTGCTCGGCTCGCTGCTGCAATTCACTGGACCTGGGCGCGTCATCGCCGGATGGGGCATCGGCGGCCACGCTATCGATTTCAGCTCGATCGGTATGGGCGGACTGGACCGCAAGAAGCTGCTGCCCGAGCAGATCGATGTGATCCGACGGCTGTGGCACGGTGAAAAGATCGACTTTGCGGGCGAATTCTATCGTTTCGACGGCGTCGCTATCAGGCCGGTTCCCGACACTATCACCGGCATTCCAATCTGGATCGGTGGCGCCAGCAAGGCGGCAGCGCGGCGCGCCGTCGAATTCTGCGACGGCTGGATCGTCTCTCGGATTCCGCGTCGGGACGTCGAGGAGCGGATCGCGCGCATGGAGCGCCTGTCCGCCGCGGCCGGACGCGATCGTCCGATCGTTGCCGCGATCCCCTACATGAGCCCCGGCCGCACGGTGGAGGAGGCCGCGCGCTCGTTCAACATTCCCGAGCTTTGTGCGGCGATGAAGCAGTTCATCCTGCCGCCGTCCGGTGCGTTCCACTCGTATGAGGATCTCGACGGGGCGGCGATCGCCGGTCCCGCCGATGTCATCGTAGAACACGTCAACGCATTCCACGAGCTTGGGGTAGAGCACTTCGTGTTCGATTTCCGCACGCGCTTTGCGCAGTTCGAGGAGTGCGTCGAGATGGTAGGAAACGAGGTCCTTCCACTGCTACGGCGCGGGAAGTGAGGCCCGGGCCTCGCTCGACCATCATGGCTGGGCGTGTCCAGGACACCGCAGCGCGGCAACCCTTGTGCCCGCGATCGAACGTTCGTGCCGCTACGGGTGGCCGGAACAGGCCCGGCCATGACGGTGGTATGGACGCCGTCGCCCGTACGCCTTCTCATTACCGTTCGCTATCAAGATCCGCCATGGCCATTGCCGGATAGCGTTCACCTGCCGCGGCATTCTTCGGCACGGCCCGCTCGATCTCGGCGAGGTCCTGCGCACTCAGTGCAACATCTGACGCGCCCAATGCCTCGGCGAGCCGATCACGCCGGCGAGCCCCGATCAAGGGGACGATATCGTCGCCCTGCGCGGCCACCCAGGCGATCGCCAGTTGGGCAACGCTTATGCCCTTCGCCGCTGCGATGCGGTTCAGCGCCTGGACCAACGCGAGGTTCGCATCCAGGTTGGCACCCTGGAAACGCGGGCTATGCGCGCGAAAGTCCCCTGCCCCGGCGGTGCCCTGGAAGTTGCCGCTGATCAGACCACGCGACAGAACCCCATAGGCTGTGACTTCAATGCCGAGTTCGCGGAGTGTGGGAAGGATGTCGTCCTCGATGCCACGGGAGATCAACGAATACTCGATCTGAAGATCGACGATCGGATGCACTGCGGCGGCACGGCGGATCGTGTCCGCACCTACCTCGGAGAGGCCGATGTGACGCACGTAACCGGCCTTCACCATTTCGGCGATCGCACCAACCGTGTCCTCGATCGGCACGTCCCGATCGAGCCGCGCGGGCCGGTAGATGTCGATGTGATCCGAGACCCAGGCGCTGTAGCGAATAGGCGAGGAAGGTCTTCACCGCCGCGGGCCGTGCGTCGTGGCCTACCCAGCGCCCGTCGGGGCCGCGCAGCGCACCGAACTTCACGCTGACCAGGTAGCGCTGGCGCGGGATGCCGCGCGAGTGCCTCGCCGATCAGCATCTCGTTGTGGCCCATGCCGTAGAAGTCGCCGGTGTCCAGCAGCGTGATACCGGCATCGAGTGCGGCATGGATGGTGGCGATGCACTCCTGCGCGATCGGCGGGGCCATACATGCCCGACATGCCCATGCAGCCAAGGCCGAAGGCTGACACCGTCGGACCGTTTGTTCCCAGGTGGCGCTGTTGCATTGGTTTAACTCCTGCTTGCGTGATGGGCTGGAAGTTGGCGACGGACCCGCGGTTCGATAATCCAGCACCAACCACACGGGCTGTGCGGAATTTCGAACAATGGCCGAACTCGACCTTGGCGACCTGGAAGCGTTTGCCGCCGTCGCGCGTCATCGGAGCTTTCGTGGCGCGGCCGCGGTGCGCGGGACGTCTGCATCCGCGTTGAGCGAGGCGGTGCGCCGGCTTGAGGCGAGGCTCGGTGTCCGGCTGCTGAACCGGACGACGCGCAGTGTGACGCCGACGGAGGCTGGCGCGCGGCTGTTGGAACGCCTGATGCCTGCGCTGGGGGAAGTCTCGGCGGCAGTGGACGCGGTCAACAGTGTACGCGACAGCCCGCGCGGCACGCTTCGGCTCAATGTGCCGACCGTTGTCGGTGCGATGATTCTGCCGCCGATCATCGAGCGGTTCCTTGCGGCGCATCCTGCGATCGATGTCGAGGTCATCATGGAGGACAGCTTCATCGACGTACTCGCGGCCGGGTTCGATGCGGGCGTGCGCTACGATGAACGGCTGGAACGGGACATGATCGCTGTGCCGATCGGCCCACGGACGCAGCGCTTCGTCGCGGCGGCTGCACCGGCCTATCTCGCCGTGTATGGACGGCCGGAGCATCCTCGCGATCTGCTGTCGCGCTCTTGTATTCGGCATCGCTTCGCGCACGGCGTCACGCCCCCTTGGGAATTCGAACGTGGCGGGGAATTGGTGCGCGTCAGCCCTCGCGGGAGGCTGGTGGCTTCGAACACCCATTTGGAGGTCAGCGCGGCGGTTGCCGGCCTTGGCGTGATCTATTCCTTCGAGGAGTTTGTGGCGCCGGCGTTGGCGGCAGGCACGCTCGTGCCGGTGCTGGAGGACTGGTGGCAGAGCTTTCCGGGGCCGTTCCTTTACTATGCCGGGCGGCGCCATGTGCCGGCTCCACTGCGCGCCTTCATCGACTTCATCAAGGCGCCGGTCCCTTGACCGCGCAGTGCCGGCGTGGCGTCTTGCTACGTCTGTCAACCGTACGCCGGGGAGGCGGACAGGTATGGAACCGGTGGCGCGCGTCACCGTGACGGTGACGTTTCTGCGGATGGATCGGCCACCGGCCGTCCCGTCACCCGGCCTGCCGTCAGATTTCCAGGTGGTGCGGGCAACGACGCCGACAGTCGGGTTCTATCGTTATTTGTATAACACGGTGGGCGCCGATTACGTTTGGTGGCTGCGGCGGACCGTGCCGGATGAGGAGATCGCGGCGCTGCTCGCGGATCCGTCGGTGTCGATTCATGTGTTGTACTGCAATGGCGAGCCGGCGGGGTTTTATGAACTGGATGGGCGCGGTTGGCCGGATGTGAACCTCAGCTATTTTGGACTGATGCCGCACGCGATCGGGACCGGCGTGGGGTACCCGTTCTTGCGCAGCGCGGTTGACGAGGCTTGGCGGCAGCGGCCTCGCGGGATGACTGTCAACACGTGCACGGCGGATCATCCGCGCGCCTTGCCGACGTATTTGCGGGCTGGTTTTTGGACAGTGAGGCAGGTGCGCGAGGTGTGGAACGTGCCGCTGCGGCTGGGGATGCGGATTCCGGAGCGGTTGTTGGGTTGAGTATCAGGACCAACACCAAAGCTCACTGACCCTGACTCATTCGCTTCAACCGTCATGGCCAGGCGTGTCCCGGCCACTCGTAACGGCAAGTTGCCCGCATGTACGGCACCGCGCATAGGCCCCAGCCTGATGTACCCGCGATCGGACGTTCGTGCCGCTACGGGTGGCCGGGACACGCCCGGCCATGACGATGGTTTGGACGGTAGCGCCTATGGGGGCAACCCAGGCCATGACGGTTGAAGCGAAGCAATGACATGAGGACAGTCAGCCCGACTATGCGCCAGGCGGAGTGCATTCAATAAAGCTTCGTGCCAATCTGGGTTATTATTACTTTCTACAGTTCGGGCATCTCGCTGAGTACCTCGTCGGTATGCTCACCGAGCTCCGGCGCGGAGCCGTGCTTTCGACCGAAGCTGGCGCGCCACGGCAAGCCGGGTAGGCCATCGTCCCAGAAGCCACGCGCACGCAGATGGTCGCTCGCCAGCAGATCAAGCGAACTTGCAAGAGCTGCGGCTGGCACGCCGGCTTGGAGCAACAGTGTCTCGGCTTCCCTTGCAGTGCGCTCACGCAACCAGTGTTCGAGTGGAATATCACCAAGCAGGTCACGCAAGCTTTGCTGTTGGACATCATTGGAAACGGCGATGCTGATCCATAAGTCATCACCGGCGCAGCGCCAGGCACCATGCAGGCTGTGATGGTCGGATTGGTTGCCTCGTGGCTTGGGTGGATTGCCGCTCTGCGTTGCGAGTAATGGGTCCGCCAATGTCCACAGCATCGCTTCGATCATCGAGAAATCGACACGCGTGGCGTCACCCGTCATGCGCCGGCGCCAAATGGCAGCCGCCACAATGAAGGCCAGCATCAGACCGCACATTGGATCGAGCCAGGCAAAGCCGACGCGTGGCGGGATATCCGGATGGCGATTCAGGCCAGCAAATCCGGCATAGCATTGCAGCAGCGTGCCGTAGGCAACCGCGTGCGATTCAGGGCCGGTGCGGCCGAGGCCTGATGCTGATACGTAGATCAGACCCGGATTGCGCTCGCGCAGCGACGATGCGCCGAGGCCGAGCCGATCCATCACGCCGGTGGCAAAGTTCTCCACCAGGACGTCACAATGTTCCGCCAGTTGGCGTGCGATTTTCACCAATTCGGGCTGCTTCAGATCGAGCACGATCGCGCGCTTGGCTTGACCGAGCACGGTGTGCAGTTCCGATGCACGACCGGGATCGCCACGACCTGGCGCCTCTACCTTGATCACATCGGCTCCCATCGCGGCCAGATAACGCGTCGTCGTTGGACCTGCGATCACCCAACTGAAGTCGAGCACACGTACGCCAGACAGTGGCAATGGCCCTTGCGACGACAGCTTCTGCGCCGGCGTGATGGTCAGTCCGAACGGCGAGCCGGGCAGCTTCATCCCGTCGTCACTCTCTGCCAGAACCTGCGATGGTCAAGCTGGGGCGACGCAAGCTGCTCGGCGAGTTCACGTAGCGGGAAGCTTGGCACGCGTGCGGCCTGCGCGGTGTCGGCAATCCACTGCTTGTCCTGCTGGCGGCTCCATTCCGAGATCAATGCGTGCAGCGCATCCCAATTGGCGACGCGATCTGCCTTGGTGGCGAAGCGTGGGTCACTGCCCCAGGCGGGCGAACCCATAGCCTCGAGCCAGGCGGACCACTGCCGATCCTCGCGGGGGGAAATGGCGGTGAAGCCATCGCGCGCGGGCAGGATGCAAACGGTGGCGCCATTGCCATCGCTGACACGCTTGCGTGGACGCGAGCGGGCGCGCAGCGCGGCACTGGCAAGCTCGGTCATCGCCATGGTGGCGAGCGCTTCCTCGATCGAGACGTCGATGATTGCGTCTTTCATGTGCGGTTGCGCGGCATGCATCCCGGCGCACGCGGCGGCCAGTCCACCAATGAATGCGGACTGCTTGCCCACCGGACGTATCGGCAATTCGTTCAGATCATCGACCTGGCCAGTGAGCAGACGCGCGATGCCGCTGGAATACATCAGTGTCAGATCGCTGGCTGGCGCACTGGCTTTAGGTCCCGAGCGGCCGAATGGCCCAATGAACACCTGAGCCGCTGTCGTATTGGCGCCTGTGTTCTCGTCTTCACGGACGACGAGATTGGCGGTCGAAAGGGCGTCGCGCGTGCCGATGACCTTGCCGTGATTGAGATAAGCGGCGAGGGGCGTCGAAGTATCTGGATCGACGCAGATGACCTCGGCGCCGAGATCGGCAAACAGCCGGCCACAAACGGCGGCTGCCAAACCTTTGCCGATCTGGACGACGCGAAAACCTGTCAGCAACGACATGCGAATCTTTCCAGTAGGGGACTGACAAATTCCAGCAGATTACCACCGGTAAAGCGCACGCCTTCAATGCCGGCTGCGCGCGCGGCGAGCATGTCGGTTTGCTGATCGCCGACAAAGATGCAGCGAGTGGAATCCAGTTCCCACTTGTGCATCAGGTCGAGCAACATGCCGGGCGCCGGTTTGCGCCAGTCGCTGGCGCGGCGATAGGCGGGTACGGTTGCTTCCTCATGGAAAGGACAGTAGCGGATGTCGTCGATCGTGCCGCCTGCCCGGAGGACCTCGTCGGCCATCCAGGCATGTAGCGCGACCACCGCCGCTTCGTCGTAATGGCCACGCGCGACGCCGGACTGGTTGGTGACGACGAACACGTGCCATCCCGCGTTGGTGGCGGCACGGATTGCTTCGCGGGCACCTGGTGTCCACTCGAAGCGATCACGCGTGCCGATGTAGCCATGATCGACGTTCACCACGCCGTCGCGATCGAGGAACAGCGCTGGCCGATGCAGCACTCGCGGCAGATCTTGCTGTGAGCGATCCAGATCAGCGGGAATGCCGATGTCGCGGAAATAGCCTTCGCGCACCGTGCCGAACAGCGCTCCGCGTGCAGCCAAGCGTGGGAGAATGTCAGTTTCCAGCGAGCAGACAGGCGTCAGTCCATCGAGCAACGCGCGATCGAAGCGATATACGCCGGCATTGATGATGCCAGGCGCAGGCGACGTTGGCCGCACTTTGAAGCTGCGTACGTGGTCACCATCCAAGGAGACCACGCCGTAGCGTGATGCATCGGCGGTCCGGCGAAGCATCATCCGGCATACGCCGGTTTCTCCGGCGAGCAGTGGGGCGATGTTGCAGTCGAACAGAAAGTCGCCGTTGCAAAGCAGGAACTGCTGGTCGAGCAATGCGCGCGCGTGATAGATCGCGCCCCCCGTGCCGGCCTGCTGCGGCTCCTCGGAAACGATGATGCTGGCCGGCCGCGGCAACAGCGCCGACAGGGCTGGCACTGCCGCTTTCACGGCCTTGGCGTGATAGCCAGCCAACAGCACGAACTCCTGGATCCCGAAGCGGGCTAGTTCGCGCAGCAGCCACGCCAGAAACGGCCGGCCGCCACAGGGTAGCAGAGGCTTGGGTGTTTGAACCGTAAGCTCGCCGAGCCGCGCGCCACGACCACCCACCAGCACGGCGCATTGGGCAACCAAGGTACCATTGTTACGAAGTATGACTCGTTCCTTTTCTGATCAGGGTTCCGTCGCTGGTTCGCGGCTGGCGCTCACCTTTTCCACACGCCTTCCATCCATCGCCAGCACTTCGAAGCGCCAGCCGGAGAAGACGATGCGCTCGCCGACACGCGGAACGCGGCGGAGGAGTGCCAAAACCAGGCCGGCCAAGGTGTGATAGCTGCCTTCCGCGGGCAGATCAGGCAGCGAGAGCCGGGCCTTCACCTCATCCACCGGCATCATGCCGTCCATCACGAGGGCGCCTTGCTCGTTGCCATCCCCTCCCGCTGGCTGTGGTGTGGTGTCGGTTGGGTCGCCGACGATAGCTTCCAGAACGTCGGCGGCGGTGACGACACCCTCGAAGCTGCCGTACTCGTCCATCACCAAGGCCAGGCCGAGCGTGTCAGACTTCAAGCGTTCCAGCGCATCGAGCGCGGTCACTGTGTCAGGCACCACCATCGGTTGACGCAATGCGGTGGCGAGCGACAGGTCGCCACCGTCAAGGATGCTATCGAGCAGGTCCTTCGCATGCACGACGCCCACGACATTGTCGACCGACCCGTCGCAGACGACGAAGCGTGAATGCGGGGCCGATTTCAGCGTGATGGCGATGTCCTTCGGCGCATCGGTCCGGTCGATCCAGGCAATTTCCGTTCGTGGCGTCATGATTGCGCGCACCGGCTTGTCGGCGAGGCGCAGCACACGCTCGATCATGTCGCGCTCTTCGGTTTCCAGAACGCCGGCCTGCGCGCCTTCGACCAGCAGCGCCTTCAGCTCCTCCTCGGTCACGGTTGGCTGGGGCACTCTGTTGAGGCCAAACAGGCGCAAGACGCCGGCGGAAGATGCGTTCAGCAGCCATACGATCGGACCGCTGAACCGTGTGAACCGCGCGATGATGGGCGCGACGCGCGCGGCCACCATCTCGGGGCGGCGCAGCGCCAGGTGTTTGGGCACCAGTTCGCCGAGCACCATCGTCAGGTAGGTCGTGACCACCACCACCAGGGCGAGGGACAGGCTTTCGGCGGCCGAGGCGAGAAACGGGAAACCGGCGAGCCAGGCTTCGATGTCGGCGGCGATCCGGGCACCGCCGAAGACGCCGGTCAACATGGCGACCAAGGTGATGCCGACCTGGACCGTTGGCAGGAAACGCTGGGGGTCCTGCGAGAGCTCGCGTGCCATGGTTGCGCCTTTCACGCCTTTCCGCTCCAGCACGGCCAGGCGTGCGCGGCGCGCCGAGACCAGGGCCAGCTCGCTCAGCGAGAACAGGCCGTTCACCAGGATCAGCAGCAGGACGATGACGATTTCGAGACCGAGGCCCATGGGCCTGAGCATAACCTCGGTTGGGCGGTTGTCAGCTATTGCGAAACCGGCGTCTGATGGGCGTCATGCCGGTGCTCGCTATCCTGCTGAGTGTGCTTGGTCTGGTTCCGCTCGTCATCTGCGGGCTGGCGGCGCTTGGGCCGGATGCGGCGACGGCGGCTCGGATGCTCAGCGCGCTGATCGGCTATGCTGCTCTGGCCCTGACATTTGCCGGCGGGGTGCATTGGGGTTTCGAGCTGCAATCGCCGCATGCCGACCGCTGGGCGGGGCGTTTGCGGCTTGCCGCGCCGGTGGGGGCGCTGCTTGCTGCATGGCTGGCCCTTGAGTTGCCGATGCTGCTTGCGCCGTTAGGGTCGATCATCGTGTTGATTGTCGCCTATATCGGTGCAGCGGTGGTGGAGCATCGCGCTGCCCGGTCCGGCCTGTTGCCGACTGGCTATCTTTGGCTGCGGTGGGGTTTTACCATTCCCGCGGTGGCGATGCTGGTGACCGTGTTTACTGTTCGTATTCTGGGACAGACCATTGCATTCTGAATTTCGTCTTGATTTTGAGCGGCGTTCATGGTTTATTAACCAATAGCGAAAGTAGGCGTATGACGATGTCCGACACAGCCCGCACCGCGCAGATCATTGTGTTTCCTTCCCGCCAAAGCGCGCCGACGGATGATGAGGGGCAAGAGCGGCTCCGGCGTGCGCTCGCCGGGCTGGATAGCGCGCTCGCGGGCCAGCGGCTTGCGGTGGCTGCATGGCGCAAGGCGTTGGGCGAGCTGGGCACGGTTGTGTCGGGTCTGGGGGAAAGCTTGCAGCGGTACCGGGGCAATCTCGATAGTTTAGGTGATCGGGTGGCGGGGCTGCATACCCAATCTGTTATGCTCGAACGGATCGCGGATACGGCGCTGGCACGCCAGGGCGAGTAAGCCGGGATCGAGGGTTTCGCTGCGCTCAACCGCATCCTACGAAGGACGGTGTGGGAAGGGCGGTGTAGCTGCGTAGGATAGGTTGAGCGAACGGCGAAACCCGTGGCCAAGCAGGCCTAACCACGGTCCATTGGCGCGTTGCGCACAGTCCGGCATTAGATTAGCTGGGCTGAGGGAGGGACCATGCCGCATCCGCTGCTGCAGACACTGCGCGCTGCCCGCGTCGTTCCGGTCGTGCGCACGCACGAGACGCGGCATGCCGCCACCGCCGTGGAATGGCTGCGAAACGCCGGCCTTCGGATTTTCGAAATCACGATGACCATACCCGATGCGCCGTCGCTGATCCGCGAACTGGCGGGTGATCCCTCGCTGCTGATCGGTGCGGGGACGGTGCCGGACCAGGCGACCGCCGAACTCTGTCTGAAGGCCGGAGCGCGGTTCATTGTGGCGCCTTGGGTCGATGCTTCATTGGCGGCACCGTGCCGCGCGGCGAATGCCGTGCTGATGCTGGGAGCGCTAACGCCGACGGAAGTACGTGCGGCGCTGACCGCCGGCGCCGATGTGGTGAAGGTGTTCCCTGCATCCTCTGTCGGCGGACCGGCGCATATCCGGGCACTGCGCAGCGTGCTGCCAGATGTTGCGTTCTGCCCGACCGGCGGCGTGGAGCCGAACAACGTCGCCGCGTACCTGGCGGCGGGCGCGGCGTTCGTCGGCATGGGCGGCGCACTCGTGGATGAGAAGCGCATCGGAGCCGGTGATCGCGCTGCCATCGAGGCCGCGGCGCATCTTGTGCTGTCCGTGTCATGAGCGTCGACCTGCTGTGCATGGGCGAGCCGATGCTGGAGTTCAACCAGCTTCCACGTCAGCCCGACGGCACGCAGCACTACCTCGAGGGCCACGGCGGCGATACGTCGAACGCGGCGATTGCCGCGGCTCGGACGGGCGCTCGGGTGGGCTACATCACCGCGCTTGGCAACGACATGCCGGGCGACAGTTTTTTGGCTCTGTGGGCACGCGAAGGTGTCGACGCATCGACGGTGCTGCGGACCGATCGTTGGCAGACGGGCGTGTATTTCGTCACGCACGACGCGCAGGGGCACCATTTCCTGCACTATCGCACCAATTCGGCGGCGGCGATGTACACGGTCGCTGATTTGCCCGTGGCAGCGATCGGCGGGGCGCGGATGTTCTATGTGTCCGGCATCAGCCAGGGTATTTCGACAATGGCTGCGGACGCGGTGTTCGCGGCCATCGACATTGCGAAGCGCAACGGCAGGCTGGTTGCATATGATACCAACTATCGCCCTCGCCTGTGGCCTCCGGCGCGAGCGGCCGCGGTGATGCATGCGGCGATGGCACAGACGGATTATGCGTTGCCGGGAATTGACGACGTTCAGACATTGACCGGGCTTACCGAGCCAGAGGCGATGTTGGATTTCTACCTGCGACTGGGGCCAAAGGTTGTCGTGCTGAAGATGGGTGAGCACGGCGCTTGGGTCGCGACTCCGGATCAGCGCGTGCGGATACCGCGGCACGTGGTGGAAGTGGTTGATGCCACTGGCGCCGGTGACGCATTCTGCGGCAGTTTCCTGGCGCGGATTTTGGCTGGCGATACGCCCGAGCAGGCGGCACGCTATGCCAATATAGCGGCGGCGCTGAAATGCACTGGCTATGGCGCTGTCGCACCAATACCACGTAGCGCCGATGTCATGGCGGTCATGAAGAGTGGGGAAAATCATGTGTGAGAAATGCGTCGTTCCAGCGCGATCCCAACTGTCGCGCCGCGGCTTGCTGGGGGTGATGTCCGCGGCGCTGGTCGCGGCCGCGGCAGGACCTGCACCGGAACCGACGATCACTGGTGACCAGGCATTGCAACGACTGATGGAAGGCAATGCGCGATACCATAGCAATAAGACCAATATGCGAGACTTCGCTGCGGGACGCGCGGCACGCGTTACGACGCATCGGCCGATCGCTTCGATCCTGAGCTGTGCGGACGCACGCGTGGGGCCGGAACTTGTGTTCGATCAAGAGCCAGGCAACTTGTTCGTGGTGCGGGTGGCCGGCAATATCCTGCAGGACGAAGGGCTCGCGAGCTTCGAATATGCCGCGCAATTCCTTGGATCACCGCTGATCTTTGTGATGGGGCACGGCTTGTGTGGCGCTGTAGATGCAGCGATCAAGGTCGTGAAGGACAATGCGACGTTACCTGGGCATCTGCCGGGGCTTATCGATCAAATCAAGCCCGCGGTGCTGGCGGCGGAACAGACGCATCCGGCCAATCTGCTCGACGCGGCGATTGCGGAGAATGTGCGGCAGACGATGAAGAATGTGACGAACGCGCAGCCGATGATTGCGGGGATGGTTGCGAGTGGGAAGGTGAAGGTGGCTGGTGGGGTCTATGATATTGCGAGTGGGAAGGTGACGTTGGTGTAATACTAATACTCGTTGATCCTGACTTATCTGTCGCACTGTCGTCATGGCCGGCCTTGATCCGGCCACCAGCGTACATTGGCACCGTTGTGCCGATGAGGCTGATGGCCGGCTCGGGGTTCGGCCATGACGGTTAGACCGAATGGGTTGCGGTCAGTGAGCTTTGGTATAAGGGCTCCACCTCACCCGTCTCTCCGCCCCACGCGGGGCGGAGAGGGGATTAGGGACGGGCGCGAGAC
>CAVTEC010000085.1:0-18555 GCA_963733475.1 uncultured Alphaproteobacteria bacterium
CGGTGGACGGCAACGTCGAGCGGGTGGTAGCGCGGCTGTTCGCGGTGACCGAAGCGCTGCCGCAGGCGAAGCCGAAGCTGCGAGACTTGGCGGGGCGGCTCGGTTCGGATCCTGCGGCGCACGCACGGCCATCGGACTTCGCCCAGGCACTGTTCGATCTGGGTGCAACGATATGCACGCCGGCGTCGCCCGGATGCGCGCTATGTCCCTGGATGCAGGACTGCGCCGGACGGCGCGCCGGCATCGCGGCGGAATTGCCGCGCAAGGCCGAAAAGCGCGCGCGGCCGCTGCGGCACGGCGTCCATTTCTGGCTCGCGGATGAGGACGGCAACGTGCTGCTGCGGCGAAGGCCAACAGAGGGTCTGCTGGGTGGCATGACCGAATTGCCGGGCACCGTTTGGCGTGCCGAACCGTGGATTGCGGCGGATGCCTTGTTGCATGCTCCGATGTTCGCAGAGTGGGTTCCGTCCGGGCAGGTACGCCACGGCTTCACCCATTTCGAGCTGACGATTGATTTGTTCGCGGCGCGGGTTGGACGCATCGATGCGACAGGCTTTGTCCGTCCGGTCACAAGCCTGGCGCAGGAGGCACTGCCGTCCGTCATGCGCAAGTGCGTCCGCATGGCGCAGGGGGGTTCGCGGGAATGACGAATTGAGAGCGACACTGATCTGCTCAATGGGTCATGCCAACTGAGATTTCGTATGATACCACTACTCGCTGGCCGCGACCCATTCGCTCTAGTACCCGCGATCGGAAGAGCGTGAGTCACCCTGACGCCGTGTCATTGCGAGGAGCGAAGCGACGAAGCAATCTCGGCGAGATTGCCCAATTCGTCCGAGATTGCTTCGTCGCTTCGCTCCTCGCAATGACAGTCTTGGACGTATCGTCCTTCAATGATTCCGGGTACTAGCCGTCATGGCCGGGCGACAGATGGGTCAGGGTCAGTGAGCTTTGATATGAGTCGTGGATGCCGATCGTCGTCGGCATGACGATGGGCGACGCTTTGCCGTGAGAAACCGAGATCGATGGGTTTCGCTGCGCTCAACCACATCCTACGGCTTCTCTCACCACTCCGACGGGACGAACGCAGCATCAGGCCGCTCCGTCCGGGCTACCGGAGGCGATCCGTACCGCCGTACCGCTGATCAACGCATCGGAGGGATTGACGATCACCTGGTCGCCCGGTTGCAGGCCGGTCAGAACCTCGACGCTGCCACCATAGTCACGTCCGATCTTGATCGGCACCAACTGCGCAACACCGCTGCGGACGACGCCAACACGCAGACCCTCACTGCGGAACAACAGTGCGTTAGAGGGGACGGTCACGGAGTGCACACGGTCCGGCAATTCGAAATGCACGAAGACATAGGCGCCAGGCAGCAACTTGCCCGCGGAGTTATCGACATCGACCTCGACCAGCAGCGTGCGCGATTGCGGGTCGATCGCATCGGCCGTGCGCACCAGCGTGCCGTGGAATACCTGGCCGGGGAATTCGTCCAGCGTCACCGTCGGCGTCGCGCCGGGACGGATGGCGGGCGCGTCATTCTCCGGCACCGCGACGTAGATACGCAGCACGGTCGTCGCCATCATGTGGAACAATTGCGTATTCGGCGTTCCGGCACCGGCATTGATCAGGTCGCCAACATCGGTGTTGCGCTGGGTGATTACGCCATCGAACGGCGCATAGACATTTTCGTAGGACTGTAGCTCTTCCAGCCGTGCCACGTCCGCCTGTCGCGAGGCAACGATCGCCTCGTCCGCGGCATAGGCACCGGCGGCATTGTCACGCGATTGCGTCGAAACTGCCCGCGTGACCAGCAAAGTGGCCATGCGTTCTGCCGTGATGCCGGCCAGTTTGCCGTTGGCTTGCGCCGTCTCCAGATCGGCGCGCGCCTGGCGTAGTTGCGCGTCGAGCTCCGGCGTCTCGATCTGCGCCAGCAATTGGCCTTTGCGAACATGCGCGCCGATATCGAAATACCATTGCGTCAGATAGCCATTGGTGCGGGCATAGATCGGTGTATCGGTGAAGGCGACGGTCTGGCCAGGGAGCGTCAGCTCCTGGTCTGGCGCCTCGGCCTGAGGATGCACGACATCGACGATGGGAATCGCCGTCTCGGTGGTGGTAGTGGCGAGGCTGGCCTCGGCAGTCATACGACCGCGGATGCCGTGATAGATGCCGACACCGAGCGCGGCGATCGCGATGATCGCGGTCACCCAGCCTGTTCGGCCACGGCGTCCGGCCCGCGCCGTTGCTACATCGGGCGGTGCCGATTCAGGTTCCCGCGCTTCTGGTTCCCTGGCTAGCGGTTTTTCAGCATGCCCTATCCCTCGTTGGGAAGACAGTGCGGTGTCGTGCCGCGCATGCAGCAGGGCAAACACCGACGGAACGAAAACCGGCGTTGCGATGGTGGCCAGCAGCAACCCGCCGATCACCGCACGGCCGAGCGGAGCGTTTTGCTCGCCACCTTCGCCGAGACCCAGCGCCATCGGCACCATGCCGATGATCATTGCCAGCGCGGTCATCAGGACGGGGCGGAAGCGGGTGAAACCGGCCTCGATGGCCGCGCGCACCGCATCGCCATGGAGCGCCAGCCGCTCCCTGGCAAACGACACCAGCAAAATACTGTTCGCTGTCGCGACGCCCATGCACATGATGGCGCCCATCAGCGCGGGCACGCTCAACGTGGTACCGGTGAAGAACAAGCACAGCACGATGCCCGCCAGTGCCGCCGGCAATGCGCTGACGATGATGAACGGATCGAGCCAGGACTGGAAGTTTACGACGATCAGCAGATAGACCAGCAGGATGGAGAATCCGAGGCCGGCGATCAGATCGATATAGGCGCCACGCATCGTTTCGAGCTGCCCGCGTAGCGTGACGAAACTGCCGCGCGGCAGCAGATGGCGGTTGGCATCGACAATGCGTGCCACATCACGGCCAACGGCGCCGAGGTCACGTCCCTGCACATTGGCGAACACATCGACGACGCGTCGAATGTTATAATGGTCGATCGCCGCCATCTCCTGCGAGCGCTTGATGGTCGCAACATCCGCCAGGATCGCCGGCTGGCGCGCCGTGGGGCCGCTGACAGGTATATTTTGCAGGGCCTGTAGCGAGGTCTCGTCATACTGCGGCGCCTGGGCAGCGCGATTGTAGCTGACGCCATTCTGCCAATTGAGGAAGAACATCGGTGCGGTCTGGAAGCTGCCGCTCAGAGTATTCAGGACGCTGTCCGCTACGTCTCGCTCCGTCAGCCCGTCCTGCAGCGCCTTGGTGCGATCGACATCGATGTTGAAGTCCGGATAGTCGAACTCCTGCTGGATGCGCGCATCGACCACGCCCGGCACATTCCGCACCTGGTTCAGGATGCGATCCGCCACCGCGCGATTGCCGTTGATGTCGGCGCCGTCGATCTGCACGTCGATCGGCGACGGCAGGCCGAAATTCAAAATCTGCGAGATCATGTCGGCCGGCAGGAAATAGAACATGACGCCGGGGAACTGCTGCGCCATCGCCACCCTGATCGCCCTGACGTAATCGTCCGTCGGCCGGTCATCGGGTTTCAGCGAAACCATGATGTCGGCATCCGCCGCACCGATCACACCAGACGAGGTGTGGGCGAGATTGATGGTGCTGTAGGGCAGGCCGATATTGTCGAGGACGGTGTCCAGGTCGCGGGGCGGGATGATCCGGCGGATCGAGGTCTCGACCTCATCGGCGAGTTGCGCGGTGTCCTCGATGCGCGTGCCGGTCTTGGCGCGCATGTGCAGGATGAACTGGCCGCTGTCGGTGTTGGGAAAGAAGTTCTGTCCCAGCCACGGCACCAGCGAGAAGATCGCGAGGCAGCACAACAGGAATCCCGGAATAAATACCACGCGGTGGCGCATGATGCCGGTCAGTGCGCCGCGATAGCCGAGGCGCCATTGTTCGAACGACTGCTCGAACCGGCGCTGCGCCTGCACCAGCGGATTGCGTGATGGCACGCCGTGATGCGGCTTCGCACGTAGCAGGTACATCGCCATCGTCGGCACCAGCGTGCGTGACAGCACGTACGAGGCGAGCATGGCGAACACCACCGCTTCCGCCAGCGGCACGAACAAGTAGCGCGCCACACCACTGAGCAGGAACATCGGCACGAAGACGATGCAGATGCATAGCGTGGACACCAGCGCGGGGACTGCGATCTGCGCCGCGCCGTGCAGTACCGCTTCACGGAGGGGATTTCGTTCCTCCAGATAGCGCTCCATGTTCTCGATCGTCACCGTGGCGTCGTCCACCAGGATGCCGACCGCCAGCGCCAGGCCGCCCAACGTCATGATATTGATGGTCTGGCCGATGAAGCTGAGCACTATCACCGAGGTCAGGATCGATAGTGGAATGGATACCGCGATGATCAGCGTGCTGCGCCAGCTTCCAAGGAAGACCAGGATCATCGCCGCGGTGAGACAGGCAGCGATCACCGCCTCGCGGATCACGCCGACAACGGCGGCCTTCACAAAGATCGATTGGTCCGCCAGCGCCTCGACGCGCAACTGCGGCGGCAAGGTCGAGCGAATGCGCGTCAACATCGCGCGGATGCCATCCACCACGCTTATGGTGGAGGCGTTGCCTGCCTTCAGCACGGACACCAGCACCCCGCGCCGGCCGTTCTGCCGCACGATATTGGTCTGCGGCGCGAATCCGTCGCTGACGGTGGCGACGTCCCGCAGATAGATTGTAGCGTTGCCGACAGTGCGAATTGGCAGGTTGTTCAACTGTTCTACTGTGCGCGGTGTGCCATTGACACGCACGTCATATTCGAACTGCGAGATCTTCGCGGTGCCGGACGGCACCACCTGGTATTGCGACCCGACGGCGTTCAGCACGTCGTTGGGTGACAGCCCTTTGGCCTGCAGCAGTTGCGGAACCAGATTGATCATCACTTGACGCTGCTTGCCGCCGTACGGATAGGGAATCACAGAGCCCGGCACGGTCACCAACTGGGTGCGCAGGAAATTCAGGCCAATGTCGTTCAGCGCTTGCTCGGACATGCCCTGGCCCGACAGGCCGAGCTGCAGGATCGGCACTTCGGAGGCGCTGTAATCGAGGACCAGCGGTGGCTGGGTGCCTGGTGGCAATTGCCGCAGCAGCATCTGCGATGCGGCGGTGACCTGTGCGTTGGCGGTGTCAAGGCTGGCGTTTGGCTGCAGGTAGATCTTGACCACCGCAAGGCCGTCGTAGGTGGTCAATTCGATATGCTGGATGTTGTCCACCAGCGTGGTCAGCGAACGTTCGAAAACCGTGGTGATCCGGCCTTCCATCTCCTCCGGGTTCAGGCCCGTGTAGGTCCATCCCACGGCAATGACCGGAATGTTGATATTCGGAAAGATGTCGGTCGGTGTGGCCAGGATCACGATTGGGCTGAGGATCAGGATCAGCAGCGCGAGCACGACAAACGTGTAAGGCCGGTCCAGCGCGATACGAACGATCCACATGCGGCGAAGCTCCCGGCGACGCGCGGAGCATCGCGACACCTACATCACGTTTCTGGCGAGTTTCTTGATGCGTTTCCGTGCGGCGTCAGCGACAGGGATCCCGCCATGTTGCAGCGCAGCATTGCCTGCTCCGCGCCAGATAGGGATTGCCAATGAGGGACCTGAACCGGCTTTTCGGCATGAGTGTATGCAGTGGGTGAATGACGGGGGCGCGCAAATACCAGCTACCGTCGGGAGTGCCTCTCCGTCGCTGCGCTCCGCGTCACCCCCGGATAGGACTGGTGCGGCTTATGGCTGTCGTATTTATCACAAAGAAGCATCAGGAAGCGCCACAGTAACACTTTCCTGCGCCTTTCCTGCTTCTTTGTGATAAAATCGGCTTAAGCGATCCTCGCTGACAGATCGTGCGTTGTTCCGGTCAGACTGGACATCCTATAGCCACGGATGCGCTGGATCGCAGTCCCGCCCGATCGCCCGCGATGACACGAAGCAGCGCATCGCGAAGCTTCGCCAATGGAGCTTCCCAGCGTCCTGCCTGCTCGTGCCGGAATTGCCGCAAGGTGGGATACCAGGGGCTGTCCTCACAATCGAGCAGCCAGCGCCAATCTGTTGCATAGCGGTTCAACAGCCAGACCGGCTTGCCGAGTGCGCCGGTGGCGAGCGGCAAGGTCACTGAGTGGCGCAACCGAGCTCGGTCGCAATGCCGACACGCTGCGTGCCGAGATGACCCAGTTCTTTGAGGTGATGGGCACAGGAGGGCGATGAGGAATGCCCCTGCCATGAGCAGATCGTAGGGAGTGGCGCCGGCGCGACACTGCGTGTGGCTTCGTTTGCTCGCCGCCTTCTTCCGTCATGGCAGGGCGTGACCCGCCAGGCTTGGATTTACTTGCTCCCTCACGCCCACGCCCGCTGCGACAGTTTCTGTCTAGACCGAAGCTGCAACGGCCTGGCCGCGTGGCGGCGAGCAACGCCGCGGCATAAAGCAAACCTTAACTCCGATGTGGTCTGTCTATGCCTCATCAATCTGAGGACGCAGTCATGGTGAAGCATGGTCTGTCGGCACTGATGATCGGGGCCGCCGTGCTGTGCGCTCCGACGGTTCATGCGGCGGACCAGGCGTCACCACGACCGCGACCTGTACGTCATCGTGCAGGATTCCAAAGGTGTCGTGGTTGCACATGGAACCAATGCCGGTCTGATTCGGAAGAATGCAGTTCCCGGAGGCGATGGCGCATGCGGGCGAAGAAGAGCGCCGCCGCTATGAACGGATTGCGGGAAATGGCGCGGACGCGGCGTTGCATGCGACCGGACGGGCAGCGCAGCGCGCCGTCATCATCGACATTTCCCGCGGCGGCGCTGCATGCCGCTGCGACTGGCCACTCGCCGCAGGCATCGAGGTGCAATTGGAGATAGCCGGCAACGATGGTGTGGTCGCCCGAGTAGTCAGGTCGGAGGCAGGCGCGCTGGCACTGGCATTCCGCCAGGACGAGGGTGTGCTGCGCCATGTGGACAAGGCCCTGGCACAGATCGCCGCGCGGTCGCAGTGCATCGCGGCTTAGGTTGGGAGAGTCACACATGGATCGAACCGGCCCGTGGGTTAGACCGAAGTTCCCCCCAACGTCCCTGCCAACAGGCTGAGGAGCCTCGTGTTTTTGGCATTGTCCTGCCTACGTGTCGTGTTTGAGGCCGAGTAGTTGAAAGGCTCGCTGGTGCACGGCGGTTGGTCTGGAGAGGACAGTAACCGGCAATGCATCGCGAAAGCGGACGGTATTGCGGGTGAGGTTTGCGAGATCGGCGAGCAGTGTTGCGAAGCTGTGAACGGGTTGGCCATCGGCACTTCGCTTGGTGGCGGCCTTGGCGCGCGCGGCCGGCGAGACGCGCGCGGCGGCGACGGGTGAGGTGCGCTGGAGTGCAGCCGCCTGCTTGTCGTGATCGGCGAACAGCATGGGCGCCAGCGCCTGCTGCATGTGCCAGGTGACGTAGTAGGCGAGCATGCAAAGCAGTACATGGCCACGCACGCGCCGCGCGCGGCGATGATGGATCGGGCGGATATCGAGATCGGTGGTCTTGAGGCTGCGGAAGGCACGCTCGACCTGGCTCAGGCCCTTATAGGCGAGCACGACCTGCTCGGTGGGGAAGACCTTGGCTGGCAGGTTGGTGCGGACGACGTAGAACCCGTCGAGTGCGGCCTCAGCAGCGATGGCGTCCTGCTTGCGTGACCATGACAGGGAGGTGTCGCTGATCACCACATCGAAGTGCTTGGCCATCTTATGCTTGTTGAGCACGGCGCCGACGGCGATGCCGATCCTGGCCGCGCCGCGCAACGGGCGGCGCTTGTGTTGCAGCCTGGCGGCCACGGCAGCGAGCAGACGCTCGGTCGCCTCCAGTAGCTCTTGGCGCTTGCGGCTACGCCTGGCGGCTAGGTCGGGATTGCGGCAGACGACGAGGCGTTCGCCGGGGTTGAGCCGCGAAGCGGATCGACCGTCGGCGGTGATCTCGGCCATGTCGCGTTGGTCGAACAGGGAGAGCTGCAACGGACCGCCATCGGCAGCGAGCTCGCGGATAGAGGGCGCGCGCAGCGCAGTGATCCAGTCCAGGCCAGCAGGTTTGACATCGGCTTCAAGCCGCGCGTCGGTGATCATGCCACGATCGCCGACCAGCACGACGCGGCTGAGGTTGAAGCGTGTTCGCAGCTTGGTGATCTGGGCCGCGAGCGTCATCGGGTCCGCGGTGTTTCCGTCAAACACCTCGACCGCGATCGGGCATCCCTGCTCGTTGCAGAGCAGGCCATAGACAATCTGCGGACGATCGGGCCGGTGGTCACGGCTGTAGCCACGCTGCGCAAGTTCGCAATGCTCGCCTTCGAGATAGCTCGAGCTGACATCGTAGAGCACCAGCACGCCGTCCTTGAGATGACGGCGGGCGAGTGCCTGTTCGATCTCCGGCTGGGCGGCCTGCAGCCGATCCAGTGCCTCGTAGAGTTCGTCGGCATCGACTTCACCGAGACCGAGCAAGGCGCCGAGCGCGTGCGATGCGGTGGCGTCGCTGAGCTGGCGCGCGGTGGCGAGCTTGGCGGCCGGTTCGACCACGCGGGCGACAATCATGGCTGTGGTCAGCTTGGCCAGACGGTCGGGACGTCTGGGCAGGATCTGCTCAAGGCCAATCCGCCGCAGTGTGCCGAGCGCGGCCGCGACATGGCCATACGCCAAGGCACGCTCGATCTCGAAGCGCTGGGCCGCCGCGGGCTGCATCGGCTCGTCGGCGAGCACCCTTCGCAGGGCATGGATCTTCGCTTCAGGCCATCTGGACAGATTGGCCAGCGTGCGACTCTTCACCTTGCCTTGCTCGCGATAGCTCTCGCGCAGCAGCACGGCGGGCGGGGAGTTCCGGTTGGCGATGGTCGTGATGTACACGCGGGCATCGAACTCATGAACCGCCCGCGTCGCGCAAGAACTATTCTACATGCCTACGAATTTTCCCAAAATCGGCGGCCAGCTGCCGCTTTTGGGAAATTCAGAGGTAAGTTCGGGTTAGAGCGCGTTCAATCAAGTCAAGGATTCTGTCCGGCTTTGCCTGCGTTCTCGTCATCCTGCTGGCAGTCGCAGGCATTGGCTTTTGGCGCTTCCAAGGAGTGGCGAGTTCGTTGCGTGCCTATGTGCAACGCGTTGCCGTGGTGGAAGCGAGCCGGGTGATTGATCGCGAGTTCGCAGAGATGCGCCGGCATGTACGCGAATTCGCGATGGCCGGCGATCCAAATGCAGCGGCTGCGGCGATGGCGTCGGCAGGGCGCGTGACAATTGCGATCGACAAGGGCCTTGCGGTTACGGTCGACCCCGAGCGGCATCGTCGCATGCAGGAGATCGCGACCCAGTACGAGGACTATCGCAAAGGCGTCGATACCGTGTTCGAGTTGAAGCGCGAGAAGGACAAGCTGGTAAGCGAGACGTTGGATCCGGCGGGTACAGCCGCTCGTGAGGACTTCGACCGGCTCATCGCCAGTGCCAACCAAGGCGCCAGTCTGGAGCTTCCGTCTCTGGCGCGCGACGCGCAGCAGGCGTTGATGCTGCTCCGACTGAATGGCACCAAGGTCGTTGATCGGCAGCGCGACGATACGGCGGCGAAGAAAGCGGCGAATGCCGAGGCGGACCTGCAGCGCCTTGGCCACATGCTCGCCGCAGTGGAAGTAGGCGCCGAAGATCGCGCCACGCTGGATACGCTGCGCCAGCACCTCAGCCTCTATACGAATGCCTACCACAAGGCCATCGAGCTTACCCAGGGACTCGATGAGCGCGTCAATGGCAGCATGAGGCACGATGCGGAAGTGGTCGCCGAGGCAGCCGCCGCGGTCACGAACTCGGTCGTTGCTGAACAGCAAGCAATCGAGACGGAGACACTCGACCGCATCAGCGCGACGGGGCAGCTCATGCTGGCACTCGCAGGGGGTGGCCTGATGCTTGGTCTCGCCGCGGCCTGGCTGATTGGCAACGGCGTGTCTCGGCCGGTGCGGCTGATGACAGAAGCGATGCATCGGTTGGCTTCGGGTGAGATCGAAGCGGAGATTCCGGCGCTGGAACGCGGCGATGAGGTCGGCGCGATGGCACAGGCAATGCTGGTGTTCCGGCAGAACGCGCAGGAGGCGCTGCGTCTGCAAGGCGAGGCGGAGCGTGTGCGCGCGGCGAAAGACCGCCGCCAGGCGGCGATGGACCAGCACACGCAGGACTTCGGAACGTCGGCCTCCGGCGTCATGGCAACATTGGTGAATGCGGCGGAGGTGATGCGCGAGACCGCAAGCAAGATGGCGGCGGCGGCGCATCACACGCGCGACGCGGCGTCACAGACCACGGAAGGCGCGGAAGGCGCCGCGCGCAGCGTCGGGATGGTTGCGGCAGCGGCCGAAGAGCTGTCCGCCTCGATCCATGAGATCAGCGAGCAGGTGGCCCGAGCGATGCATGCGGCGCGGGAGGCCGTGGAGCGGGTGTCGGTGACGGATGCGAAGGTCGGAGGCATGGCGGAGGCGGCCGAACGGGTCGGCGATGTCGTGCGGCTGATCTCCGACATCGCCAGTCAGACCAATCTGCTGGCGCTGAATGCAACGATCGAGGCGGCGAGGGCGGGCGATGCAGGCAAGGGCTTTGCCGTGGTCGCCGGCGAGGTGAAGGCCCTGGCAGCGCAGACCGCGGTGGCGACCGAGGAGATTGCCTCGCAGATGGCCGCGATCCGCACTGCGACCAGTGAGGCGGTGAACGCTGTGCGCAAGGTGAGCACATCGATCGGTCAGGTGAGCGAGGTGGCAACGGCAATTGCCGCGGCCGTGGAGGAGCAGAGCGCGACGACACGCGAGATCGCGCAGAACGCACAGTCGGTGATGGCGGTCACGCAGGACGCGACACGCGCGATGCAGGACGTGTCCGCCGTGTCTGAAACCACCGAAGCGGCGAGCGAGAGGGTGAAGCAGAACGCCGATGAGGTGGGCAAGACCGCGGACGTCCTGCGCTCCGAGTTGACCATGTTTCTGGAGGCGATGGCCAATACCGACGAGGACGATCGGCGGCGTTATGAGCGGATCCCGGGCAATGGCGCGATGGCGACGCTGCATCGCTCGGGGCGCGAGGCGATGCAGGTTGCGATCATCGATATCTCGCGTGGCGGGGTGGCGTTACGGTGCGATTGGCGGGCTGACGTCGGCGCCGAGGTTCGGGTCGTGCTTGCGGGTGGCGACGAGGCCATTGTCGCGCGAATGGTCCGCAACATAGGTGGAGTCTTGGCGCTCACGTTCCGGCAGGATGCGGCTGTGCTGCGTCGCGTGGATGCTGCTCTGGAGCATATCGGCCGACAGGGTGAGCGTGTCGCCGCTTGATCTGAAGAAGAAGGGTTCACACGGAGGAACCGAGGACCACGGGGAACCACGGAGACAGAAGATTGAATGCGCTGCGCGCAGCGTGTCTTTTTCCTCCGTGTGAACCCTTGTCTACAGTGCCGCCGTCAGTCCGCCATCCACCACCAGTACGTGGCCGGTGATATAGGACGCAGCGTCGGAGGCAAGGAACACTGCGGGGCCGGCGAGTTCCTCGGGCCGGCACCAGCGACCCAATGGTGCACGGGTCGCGATCCACTCGTTGAATTTCGGGTCAGCATGTAATGTGGCCGTTGCGTCGGTGGGTACGAAGCCGGGAGCGAGCGCGTTCACCGTGATGTTGTGCGGTGCCAGTTCGACGGCCAATGCGCGCGTCAGACCATGCAGTGCCGATTTCGTGGTGACATAGCCGGGGATGGTCGGTCGCGCGAGCAGCCCCATGATCGATGAGACCATGATGATGCGGCCGTGCCGTTGTCGCACCATCAGCCGAGCAGCTTCGCGCGCCAGGCGGAAATAGGCGGTGAGGTTGGAGTCGATGACCGCCTGCCAGTCTTCGTCTGTTGTTTCCAAGACCGGCTTGCGCGGAATGATCCCGGCGTTGTTGACCAGGATGTCGAGGCGATCGAGCTGGGCAAAGGCTTTGCGCACTGCGTCTGCATCGGTGACATCGAACGCCAACGTGCGAGCGCCATGGCCGAGCTCGTCCGCGCGCACTCGCAGTGCTTCTGCATCGCGGCCGTGCAAGAACACGCGGGCACCGGCAACAGCGATACCCTGAGCGATCGCCCAGCCAATGCCACGGGAACTGCCCGTGACAAGGGCCTGGCGACCATTCAGATCGAAGTCAGGAATTGGGCCCGCGCTCCATCGACACCGGCTGCCAGCGGCGCAGCTTGGTGTTTTGGAGGACTGCAGGGTTGACGCAGCTCATCGGCCACTTGCTTTCCAGCAGCAGTGCCAGTTCGCGCCCCACATGCCGCTTGCGCGCCGGATCGAACCGCGCAGAAGCGCTTGCCGTGTGCGCGCTGAGGATCACGTTATCCATCTTCAGCAGCGGATTGTTGTTGCCGGGCGGCTCGATCTCCAGCACGTCGAGACCGGCATAGGCGAACCACTTCTCCTCCAGCGCCTTGATCAGCGCGCCTTCCTGCACCGTCGGGCCACGGCCGGTGTTGATGAAGATCGCGGTCTTCTTCATCAGGCGGAAGTGCTTCTCGCCCAGCATGCCTTCCACTTCCGGACGAGCCGGTGCGTGCATCGAGACAAAGTCGGACTGCGACAGCACTTCTTCCAGCGTGGACGGGATCACCCCGTGTTCCACCATGACCAGTTCCTCGATGAACGGGTCGTAGGCCATGATGCGCAGCCCGAACGGCTTGGCACGCTTGGCGACTGCACGCGCGACGTGGCCGAACGAGACCAGCCCCAGTGTCTGTCCCATCAACCGCGGAATGTTCAGCAACGCCGGGCGGCCTTCGCGCCACTTGCCCTCGCGCACCATCTTGTCCTGCTCGATCGTGCGGCGGAACGTTGACAGCAGCAGCATCATCGCGTGGTCGGCGACTTCCTCGATGAAGGTATCGGGGCAGTTGGTGACCGGCAGCCCCTTCTCGGTGGCGGCCTTCACATCGACGCTGTCCACGCCGACGCTACCCAGCACGATGCCCTTCACCCGCGCCGGCAGGCCGTCGATGATCTTCTTGGTGATCTTGATGCCCTTGGCATAGATGACATCGGCGTCCTGGCAGAACGTGATGAAGCCGTCTTCATCGGTAGGGCCTTCGACGATCGCACAGTCGACGCCTTCCAACGGTTCCATCTCGAGGTCATAGCCGCCGCCGGCAACGGTGAAGCTGGCGCCTGCGGGCGTGGCGATTTTGTATTTGGCCAAGAGTGTTCTCCTTGTGGTTGCTCCCCCCTCCCCTTGCGGGAGGGGGTAGGGGGAGGGGGCCTTGCAACATTGGCCTAACCCCTCCCCCAACCCCCTCCCGCAAGTGGAGGGGGACGATAGGCGTTACCCTTTTGGCGGACGCGCGCGCACCGCCTTCTCATTCACGTCGATGCCCCAGCCGGGGCCTTTGGGCAGCATGAACTCGCCGTTCTCGATGGTGGGCACCGTCATATAGAACTCGTCGCGCCAGGGTGCGCTGTCGATGTCGATCTCCATCACGCGGAAGTTCGGCACGATCGCGCTGAACGTGGCGCTGATCGCGCTGCACAGATGCCCGTAGAAGTTATGTGGTGCAACATTAACTTCGTAAACATCAGCCATCGACGCGATCTTCAACGACTCATTCAACCCATTCCAGATCACGTCGACGATCGCGACGTCGGTAGCGTAATGATCAAAGAACGGTTTGAACTCCCGGCGGCCGTGCAGCGTCTCGCATGACGCGATCGGGCAGTGCGCGCCGCGCTTGATCTCGGCGAGCGCGGGGGCATCGTGTGTATCGATCTCCAGCCAGGTCAGGTTGAAGGGCGCCACTGTTTCAGCGACGCGCTTGAAGCCTTCGGTCTTGAAGTTGAAGTTGATGTCGAGATGGATGCCCATCTCGGGACCGACGGCGGCGCGGATCGCGTTGAGCTGGTCGGAAAGGCCGAGCAGCAGCTTGTTGTCCCAGTTCAGTTCCGGCCAGCCGGGCGTGCGGCCGAAGCCAGGCACATACGAGGTGCTGGTGCTGCCGGCGATCGGAATGATGTTGGTCTTCAACGCGCGGAAGCCGAGACGCGTCACCTCTTCGGCATGGCGCGCAAGATCGTCGTAGCTGTTGATCGCGGGCACGCCCATCAGAGCGGCGCTGCGCACGCGATAGGTGCCGAAATGCGACCAGTAGACCGGAATGCGCTCGCGGATCGGACCACCGAACAACGCATAGACGGGGACACCATAGGCTTTGCCTGTCACATCGAGCAGCGCGTTCTCGATCGCGGCGATTGCTTGCTGGTTGATCCCCCCGCGGGACTGGCGGGTCAGGACGTGGAGGTGCTGGGTGATCTGTTCGTAGCGGCGGGGATCGCGGCCGATAAGCACGGGAGAGAGGCTGCGGATTACGTCAGACAGACCGAGAGAACCGAAGCTTTCGTTGAACTCGGACCAGCCGATGATGCTGTCGTCGGTGGTGACCTTGAGGAAGGAGAACATACGCCAGCCGGCATCGGCCTGGAATGTTTCAACGCGCTCGATCTTCATGTTTCCTCCCGCGCCGTGGACGGTGCGAGTTCAAGCACGGAGGCGCCCAAGCAGCAAGTTCACGTCGCCCACGTAGTGGGAGAGGTCGACGCGAAACGTCGGGTGATGGTGCTGAGAGCGTAACAAATAGCCTCTCTCCGCGCACGTCCAGCCCGGCCTCTCCCACTACCCGGGCAAGGTGAATTCTTCGTGCAGGAACCGATCCACCAGCCGATCAGCCCGCGCCCGATCACCCCTCTGATGTGCATGCATCAGGTTGCGCCCCCCCGATCCCAGATAGAACCGCTCGTACTGTTCGTTGCGGCTGGCCAGCGCTGACCCGGCGAAGTCCCATGCCAGGCGGAAGATGCGAGCGCGCTCCTCTGCGCCGACAGATGTGCCACCCAGCATTTCATCGAGGACCGGCCGTAGCGCCGGATTGCCAAATTGTGCCGCCGTCGGTGTGGTCAGCAGGTTGTGCGAGCCAAGCTCGCGGATGATCTCGTTCACCCGCGGGAACCACCGAGGCAGGCTGGCGCGCAACGCGATCAGCGGTTCCACGCCAGGGAACCAGGCGCCATTGCCGTATTCACGCGCATCGACCTCCGCGGCGCGCAACGACGACCGGGCGAATTGCGCGAAGGTCCAGATTTCGCCAAGCATCTGCAAGGCAGTCGGCAGCGACGCGTTGATCGCCTCTGCCATGCGCGACGCGATCCCCCATGCGAAGGTCAGTTTCGTCTCCGCCCGGATCATCGCCTGCTGCATGATGTTGGGCCACCAGCTCGAACGCAGGATGCCGTTGTAAACCGGTAGATTGCCGTCGATGAAAACGCGGTCACGCGGGATCTCGACGTTGTCGAAGATAACGAACGCGTCCTGCTCGTCGAAGCGGCTGGAGAATGGATTGTCGAACAGCGTGCCGGGGACGGACACGCTGTCGCGGCACAGGAACTTCAGCCCTGGCGTCGCCATCGGGATCGAGAAGCTCAGCGCATGCGCCGGGTTGGCATCCGGCATTGGCGCGGCCGGATAGACCGCAACATCATCGGCGAATGGCGCCAGAGTGGCGAGCACGCGCGCTCCGCGTACCACGATGCCATGTTCCGTATCGCAGACCTTGTGCAGCGAGACGTTGTCGATGCCGAGCGGCACGGCGCCGCGCGCGCGATCCGTGGTGGGATGGATGATCGCGTGGGTCAACGATAGATCCGCGCGGGCCATGTGCTTCTGGTAGCGGACGAGGTTCTCAGCACCTCGTTCGTTGCCGCTGTGTGACCACTCGCCATGGCAGCCAGCGAACCCTGCGTACGTGACGTTGACGTAGTCTGGCGTGCGGCCCATCAGGCCGACGGTGTATTCCGCAATCGCCTCCAGCCCGGCATGGCGGCATCGCAGATCCTCGCGCGAACGAGGAATCATGTGGCTGATGTTGATCGGCTCGCCGGTCTCCGGGTCCGGTATCAGGCACACGTCGGCGCGTTCGTGCTGCAGATCGAAGACCGCAGCTATCGAGTGAGCGGCGCCTTGCAGGGCGGGATGGGTTGTAGGGTCGGTGATGCGTTCGCCGCCAAGCCAAACCTCGCGGTCATCTTTCAGGCCACGAAGAAACTGTTCGCCTGTGCGTGCTGGCATGCGACCCCACCTCACAACCTCCGGACGAGGGATTGTGCGGGCTATTCCTTGACGGCGCCAGTCATCGACGAGAACGTAGTACTCGACAAAGAATCTGTTCGACGTTGCCGCTGTTCATCACCACAATCTTGTCAGCCATCGTCATCGCCTCGATCTGGTCGTGCGTGACGTAGACCGTCGTGGTCGTCAGGCGCTGGTGCAGCCCAACGTCATGGCCGGGCTTGACCCGGCCATCTACGCAACGGGGTAGATGGCCGGCTCAAGGCCGGCCATGACGGCTACGGTTGGTTAGAATTTGGAAACCCGCGTCTCTTTCGCGGTGATGAACTCCAGCAGTGCCGGCTTGCCCTTCTGCGTCTGCTCGATGCCGCGCTGGATCGCCGCCTTGATCTGGCCGGATCCGTCACGCGCTCGCCATAGCCGCCGAACGCCTTCGCCATGTCGGCGTAGTTGCCGGAGATGTCGGTGGAGCGGTACTTCTCAGTGCGAGACCGGCATCACCTTCAGCTCGATCGCCATGGAGAAGTTGTTCATCAGGATCGACAGGATGGGGATGCGCTCGCGCACCGCGGTCTCGAAGTCCATGCCGGTGAAGCCGATCGCCGCATCGCCCCAGAAGTTGATGCACAGCTTGTCCGGCTTCGCCAGCTTCGCGCCCATCGCCAGCCCCAGCCCCATGCCGAGCTGCGTTGTCTTGCCCCAGCCGATATAGGACAGCGGCTCGGTCGAAACCCAGAACGGCGAGATCTGATCGCGCGGGCTGCCGGCGTCATGCGTGATGATGGTGTTCTTCGGATCGGTGCCAGCCATCAGTTCCCAGATCACGCGATACGGGCTGATCGGCGCCTCGTTCGAGTTCAGCAGCGGCCTCCACTGCGCCATCCACTCCTCGCGCACCGCGGTGATCTCGGCCACCACGTCCTTCGGATCGCGGTTGGACTTGATCGTCTGCTTCAGTTCGCCGATCAGCGCGGCCAGCATCAGCGACGCGTCGCCGACCAAACCGACCGTCGCAGACACATCCTTGTTCAGATGGTCGGGATCCAGCGTGGCGTGGATGAACTTCTTCCCCTTCGGGAACTTGATGCCGAAGTTCGTCTCGGTGAACGAGCAGCCGATGCCGATGATCAGGTCGGCGTTCTGCACGAAGTGATGCACCGGCTTCGGCACCGCGTTGCCGCCCGAGCCGAGCGATAGCGGATGGTTCTCGGGGAAGGAGCTCTTGCCGCCGAGGCTGGTGGTGACCGGCGCGCCCAGCAGTTCGGCGAATGCGCGCAGTTCGCGGCCAGGCTTCCGCCCACTGCACGCCGGTGCCGGCATAGATCACCGGCCGCTTGGCCTCCAGGATCTCGGCCGCGGCCTTGCGCACGTCGACCGGATCGGGCGCGGTGCGGAAGGCCGACCGGCGTGTAGTCGATGTCGCCGATCTCGGCGCTCCAGAGATCGGTGGGGATCTCGACGATGCCGGCCCGCTGCGGCCGTTGCGCAGCCGGCTCAACGCGCGGCGCATGACATTGGACAGCTCGCCCGGCACGATCAGCGGTTCGGCCGACTTCGCAACGCCGCGCATCTCGCGCACCGCGTTGTAGTTCGGATCGATATGGGCGATGCGCCGCGGATAGCCTTGCGGGATCACCAGCATCGGCACCGACTCGGAAAAGGCCTGCGCGACGCCGCCATAGGCGTTCTCGGTGCCCGGGCCGTGCTGCATGCAGAAGGCGCCGATCTTCTTGCCGGACGTCACGCGCGAGATCGCGTCGGCCATGTGCAGGCCGATACGCTCCTGGCGCACGATGATCGGGCGGATATCGGCGGCGGCGGCGTATTCCAGCAGATGGTTGACGGGATAGCCGCAGAGGATCTCGATCCCCTCGCGCTTCATGATTTCCGCGACTGCCTGACCGACCTTCATCTGGACTACTCCCGTACTGCCAAATGTGCGGGGAGGGTAGGCCGGGGGTTAACGGGAGGCAACCTGGGTTGCGCTCACTTGCGATAAGCGCTTCGAGATCGGTATCGGCCACGCACAGCGTCCCGGCAACCAATTCGCAGAGCGGCAGCCCGATTACCGCGGCTGGTGCGGCGTATGAGGGTGTGAGTAGGCTCGTCGTGCCGTGGCCTCAGGCCGTCACGTTGACCTTGCCTTTTTCGGACACCGCACTCGCTGCGGGCGTTGCCGAAGTTGCACCAGCACGGGCTGGAGCATGCGGCAGCGTCACATGCTGGCCGAGCGCCTTCGCCGCCGCCGTGATCTGCTTGCCCAGCCTGGACAACGTTCCGGCGTTTGTACCCTGCGATTGGTAACGCGTGTACCTGACCAGCATTTGGCTCAGTGCGGCCCTCTGTTGGGCGGTCGAACCGGCGCTGGCGGCAGCCGCAGGTTGAGCCGCGACCTGGGCAACAGAGTTTTTCGCGGGCG
>CAVTEC010000086.1:0-17454 GCA_963733475.1 uncultured Alphaproteobacteria bacterium
CCGGGCTGCAGGCCGTTACGCGCCTCGATTCCATGGATGGCATCGGCGATCGCCTTGTCTGAGATGACGATCTTCTCTCGCTGCACTTCCTGCATACGGAGCCGCTCGTCAACGAGTTGGCGCGTAATCTGCTGCTTGAGCCGATCGATCACCTCCTGGTTCAGCGGCAGCCCGGTAGACACGGCGAAAAGCCGCGCGCGGTTATCGACGTCGGCATTGCTGATCACGTCGCCGTTCACGACGGCCACGATTCGGGTGGTTTCCGTCGCGCCGGGTGGGGGCGGCTTCGCTGGCGGCAGCGCGGCCGCTGGCGCGGCGAGCAGGCCTGCCAGGACGACGGCGATGCGATAGCTATTCGGCATTTTGTGACCTCCTGATCCTCACAATGCCCGGAAGCCGAACTGACCAATTGTCTTGAACGTCAACGTAATCAACGCCGTGGTCGATCCGTTGTCGCCGTTGAACGAGGTATAACGGCGGAAGAAGCTGAAAGCCGCGATGAAGCATTCGTCTTCATAGACGGCATTGGCGCCGACACCAACCATCTGACTGGACTGCAGATCGCGTCGCACCCAAGTGGAGAACCGATAGGCTCCCCAGGTCGAGGAGGCGCCCAGGGTAATTTCATTACGCGGGATAAAGAAGGTCGAGCCGGGCGCCGGCGGCGGCGGCGCATCAAACAGGGTGTAGGTATCATTGGCGGTATAGATGTACCCGCCATTCATTGAAAATTTCGGGACACCCACCGTGGCTACCGCGTCGGCCATGTTGGTTGCGAGATTATAGTGGCTGAGTCGGGTTCGATAGGTCAGGTTCAACCAGCTTGTCGGCGCGAAGCTGGCACGTGCCACGACATCGGAAACCTCATCATGGAGGCCGGTGTATTCGGGGAAAACGTTGGTCGTGTTTGTGCGATAGGATTGGCCGATCAGTCCATCGAAGGTAGTGCCGCCAAGGTACCAGGCACCATGCAAGGCAACATTGGCACGCACGCCGCCGTCGAGGCGGTCGACTCCGGTAAATCGGTTGAAGCCGAACAAGTTTGCGTCGGTGAACTCGAGGTCCAGACTATCCTCGTTCGGGTACTTGTTGTTCTGACTGTCGCCGACCTGTGGTGCAACGACGATCTCGGCGATTGGCTCGATCAGTTGTGTGCCCCAATCACCGGAGTCGCGCATGAACGGCCAGCGGAAAAATAACGCCGCCTGGGGCAGTGCACGCGCGTCATCGACGTTGGGATGAGTGCCAAAATTGGGCTGCTCATTGAATGAGTTGGCGTCATAGCCGATTGCATCGGTGTGCAGAACGAACTTCCACTGATCGCCCAGATCCCCGACAAACGGCCGCTCCCAGTTCATTGTAAGGTTCACACGGCGGGTATCTGTACCGACGGTGCGTATCACGTTGAATGCACCCGCATCGACGCTCAGGCGCCCGCCCAAGTCATCCGGCTGACCGAAATAACTATACTCGTAGCGCGGCAAGACCACCGGCAGGTCGCTGCTGACGACGCTGTCATCCAGAGCCTGATAAAAGCGGACATCGACGCGGGAATAGGCCCCTTCGCCGAAGCCTTCACCGTAAATCTGACTGGTGAGCACGTCGGGTTCATTGCCCGTTACATTGTTGAGATGGAAGTCGCTGATGTAGTTGGCGTTTGATCCGCGCGCGACGTTGAAGCCCCATCGCCATGTATCGTCTATGTTGAACTGACCCTTGCCATAAATCGTGCCCTGCGGGGAGCCCTCGAAATAACCGGCCGAGGCATTCAGCAGCAGCTCACCATTGTTGAATCGGCGGCGATATTCAACGTCGATCTGTGGCCCTGCCTCTGAAGTTATCATCGGTGTGAACGTCGCATCCGACTGATCATCGATGACGAGGTAGTACGGCTGGGCGAAAAAGGCGCCGATATGCGACGAATAGCCCATCGACGGAATCAGCAGCCCGCTCGCGCGTTTCACCGACGGATCGGCCGTCCAGAAATACGGCATGTACGCGATAGGGAAGCCATACATCTCCATCACGGCATCTTCGTACTCGATCTTCTTGTGCTCGAGGTCCTGCACCGCCGACAGTGCCCTGATCTGCCACAGCGGCGGTTTCGTCGGATCCTTGGCGCAGAGATTGCAGGTCGAATATACGACACGCGACATCTCATTGATCTCGCCCGCGGTGCGCCGCGCACCATTGGCCGCCAGCCTGCCGTTCTGTGCGAGAATTGCACGCATATCGCGAAACACGCCATTCTGCATGTCCTGGGTCAGTTCGGCATAATCCGCGAACAGCACCTGTCCATCCGGTTGCAGCAGCACGACGTGGCCTTTGGCGGCCACAACACCTGTGTTGCGATCGAATGTTACCTTATCGGCACGCAGCACTGTGCCGTTCTGCCAGGCTTCGACATGGCCGTCAGCGATCACCAGGGAGTTATTTTGGTCGTACTCGACAGAATCCGAGGTGAACATCACCGGCTTGTCGCGTGAGACCTGTGGTTGGTTCGCTGTACTGGCGAGCGAGCTGAGCTGCGCGTGGGCACCCACCGATAGCACGGCCAGCAACAGTGCCACGAGCAGACCACGAAGGAACGCGCGGGCCGCCGTCTGGGGGCGCGGCATGCTCAACCGTCTTCCGTGTGGAGCAGCAATGCGATGGACAGCATCAGTCCGGCGGCGGCCGGCGCCCAGGCAGCAAGTACGACTGGCAACGCGCCGGACTGGCCAAACTCCTCGGCGACCTTTGATACGACGAACAGCGCGAACCCGGCAGCGACACCGCTGCCGATCATCTGTGCCACGCCACCGCGGCGCGCGGGCCGCATGGAAAATCCGGCGGAGACCAGCGCCATCGTCGCCGCCAGCAGTGGCAGCGCGAGCAACGCCTGGAAATGCAGGCGATGACGTATTGACGAAAAGCCCGAGCGATCCAGCAGCGCGATGAAGCCAGGCAAGTCCCAGAACGACAATGTATCGGGCGAGGCGAAACTCTCCTGGACACGCGCGACCGTCAGATCGGTTGGCAGGGTCAGCGTGGTGGGGGGCGACGGCATCTCAAACTGATGAATGACACGCGCATCCTGCATCTGCCATGATCCGGCGCCGAGTGTAGCGTTGGCGGCCTCGATTCTGGCGAGTAGCTTGTCACGCCCATCCAGACGGAACACGCTGACCTGGGTTGCGACGAGGTGCTTGCCATGCAATTCGACAGCATGCGCATGAATGATCGCCACTCCTTGGGGCGTGAAGCCTCGATCGGATTGCCGCAGCCAGAGCTGACCGCCGGTCAAGGCTAACGGGCCGCCCCCGGTCTTGAGGAATGTGTTGTCCAAAGTTTCGGCGCGCGCGAACATCACCGACGACACGGGGCTGATGGCAGATGTCGCGAGGACACCAAGCAAGAGCGCACACAGTGTCGGCGCCGCGAGAAACTCCCAGGCAGAAATGCCTGCGGCGCGGGCCACGATCAACTCGGATGAACGGGTCAGGCGCCAGAAGCACAGAATGCCACCGAGCAGAACGGCGAACGGCAGTATCTGCATCGCGATATACGGCAGGCGGAGTGCCGCGATCTCGCTGACGAGGCCGAATGTCACGTCGGGCCTTGATGCCGCGCGGCGCAGCAACTCGATGTAATCGAACATCGCCACCAAGCCCGAGAGGGCCAGCAGCATGGCGATCACGGCAAGAGTGAATTGCTTGGCAATGTAGCCTGAGAGCGTGAGTGGAGGGTTCATGGGATCAGGCAGGACTCAGGCGGTAACGGTAATGCTCCACCGCCTGCGGACCGAGAAGCAGGAGTCCACAGACGACGCCTGGCAGGACAGCGTGCAGCCACAACAATGGCAGTAACGTATTATCGCGCGCTGCCAGGTTTTCCACCGCGAAGCCGAGAGCGAGCAGTCCGACCATCGCTCCGATGGCAATCAGCGGCCGTACAAAGCTGCCATGGCGGCGGAATGTACCAGTCAGTACCGACAAGAGCGCAACGAAAGCATAGGAAATCGCAGTAAGCGGAGACGACAGGCGCTTGTGCGCCTCAGTAATCCACTTGGGGATGTCAGTCTTGTTGAGCGGCTGCGGATGGAGGAGCTCGGTTGTCGACATCTCGGACATGTCGCGCAGCCGGGCACCGCCGTTGCTGCTGTTGTCGGTGAGGTCGATATCATTCTGATTGAAGGTCAGCACATTGAGCCGACCGGTTTTTTGATCGATTTGTTCGCGGCTGCCATCGAGCAGCACGACACGCGGACCATCGGCTCCCGACACCATGCGACCGCGCTCGGCCAGGATGGTTGCATGCGCGGACGGATCGCGGCCATCGTCCACAAGAATGCCGCGTAGCGTTCCATCCGGGTCACGCGAGCGCACATACACGGTGAGGTTGTCGGATACCGGAGTGAACACGCCCTCCTGCAACAGGAAGGCGGCCATGCGATTGCGAATCTCCCACTGGTATTCGCGGAACGCCGACAGGCTTGCTGGGACCAACCAGAGATTGAGCAGATAACAGCAGAGCATGGCCACACCCGCGAGCGCGAGCGCGGGCCGCGACAGCGCGAGCGGCGACAGCCCCGCGGTGCGCATCACGGTGATCTCGCGATCACCCGCCAGGCGCTGGTAGATGAACTGGACCACGACGAACGTGGTGATCGGCAGAATGACCGCGACGAAGCTGGGGATCAGCAGGCCTGTCAGCTCGACGAAGACGCCGAGCGACAGTCCGTGGTTGACCACAAGCTCGACGAACCGCAGCGACTGCACCAGCCACACGAGCATGGTGAGGCCGCCGGTGACGGCGATGAGTGCGAGGGCAAGCTGGCGAAAGATGTAGCGGTCGAGCCGCGTGATCAGCTTCCCCGTGCGCATTGCGCGTGACGATCCCTGCATGACGACGCGACGGTTGTGCGTCAGGCCAGGGCACGATGCAAGCGAAGCCGAGCGGACAAAGATCATGCCGCCGGGGATGAGCCGGCGGCATGTAACGTACGGCTACTGCAAGCGAATTCGGGTTTCAGTCTCCTGGTTCGTGGATCAGCGCATCCAGGTCAGCCACCATCACGGTGCCCTTGGTTTCCGGACCGAGCAGCAAGGCGAAAATGAACAAGGCGGCACCACAACAGGTGCCGATCATCATCGGGATGCCGAAGCCGAGATGATAGTTGATGGCGAAGTAGGTGAGAATCGGCGCCACGAATCCGCCCCAGATCGCACCCTGGTGATAACAGAACCCGGCCGCGGTGGATCGCACCTCGGTTGGGAATCGCTCGGTCAGGTAGCTTGGATTCTGGCCGTAGATTGCCCCGGCGAACGCACCCTGCAGAATGAAGCCGCCGACGATCCAGCCTGGATCGGTAGTCAGCAGGTACATCGGTGCGACGAAGATGCCGATGAAGGCCGGTATGATCATCGACCAGCGGCGGCCGATGATATCCGCCAGGATGCCCCAGAATCCGCTCGCCAGGAACGCAACCAGATTGGCGATCGCGATCGGCGTCGCAATCATCGCGGGCGACAGGCCGAGGTCCTTCTGGAGGTGTGTCGCGAACAGCGCCCAGATCGAGTAGTAGATCACGAAGCCGCTCGCCATCCACAGGCACGCGGTGATCGTGTTGCCGAGCAGACCGACCTTGAAGATGGAGAAGAGCGGGACGCGCACTTCCTTCTCATACAGGCGCTGCAACTGGCGGTTCTGCACCCAGACCTCTGGTTCCTTCACGTATTTGCGCACCCAGAGAACCGCGAGTGCCGGCAGGATCCCCAGCATCAGCAGGCCGCGCCACCCGATCGAGTTGAACAGCAAGCCATAGGCGGCGCTGGACAGCAGGAAGCCGATGCTCCAGGAGCCTTGCAGCACGCCGCTCATGAAGCCGCGCGAGCGCGCGGGCCAGGATTCCATCGCGAGCGATGCGCCGGCGGGCCATTCAGCTCCCATGCCGATGCCGAGCAGGGCGCGGAACACGAACAGGAAGATGAAGGTCGGCGAGAAACCGGCGATGAAATTGCAGATCGAATACCAGAGGATGGAGATCATCAGCGGCGTCTTGCGGCCGATCCGATCCGCCAACCAACCCGAGGCGGTCGCGCCCAGCAAGCGCAGCCACAGCGTGATGGTGAAGACGAGGGTGACTTCGGTCAGCGGGACCTTAAACTCGTTGGCGATGGGCACCATGATCAGCAGGAACACGGTGAAATCGAAGGCATCGAGGGTCCAACCCAGCCAGGCGGCCCACCACGCCAGCCATTGGTCCTTGGTTGGCTCCTTCCACCACGGAACGGAAGACGCAGTCGCGGATCCAGACATTGATGATTACCTCCCCGGCGTACGAACGGTCGTTGACGGCACAAAACGGCGCGGCACGAACGGCGGATGAGGGCTACACGGCCCTCACCCCGACGGCAGGTGGAGGCAACGCTACACTGCATATCCGATATGCGTCAAACGTCTATCGATGAGATAGTCCCGGTGCGGGTCCAGTTTGCCGCCAGCCGCATCAGGGCGGGCCAGAGCCGGGAGGTCGCAACAACTCCTGGTTGAGCCAGTCGGCTGAGGCAAAGCCAATGGATGCTGTACGCGAGGCGCATCTGCCGCCTTACCCGAGCAGCATGGCGCCGGTGGAATACGGGAGCGTTTACACCCCCGATCCAGGTCCTCGCCGCCATCGCACCGCTTGCCAATGCCAGCGCCACCCCATCGCCCGTGAGCGATGGCGATCACGGCTGCCTGGTCACCGAGGCGGAACAGGCCGGGCGGTTCGTCACTGCCGCCCGGATGGACGTAACCAAAAGGTAGACCGGCGATGGCGAGCGGACGATCCAACAGGGCGCGCGCGCCCGAGAGACGCGCGGCGAGGTGCGGACATTCGTCAGCCAGCGTGTCGATTGAACGTTGCCTGTTTGCCGGTAGCAGCGCGCACAGCACGGCCCGATTGTTCTCCACCTGCTGGAGCCCCGCGTATCCGCCGGGGAACAGCACGAGCTCGACATGATTGCGCAATGCCGCGGCCTGGGCGTGATCGAGCGAATAATACATCTTCAGCCCGATAAGCCCGGTGTTCCCGGCGGGGCGGGACATGCCGCGAAGATTGTGCTTGCCGGTCGCGAGGAACACTGCCTTCGCCTCGCGCGATTCCCGGCCAGTGCAATCCACGCGAATCGATGACCCGGTCGTGTCGATGCCCCTTACATTCTCGCCGCGAAACACGGCCGCGCCACAACTTTCGGCGCGTCGTAGCAGCGCGTCATCCAGAGCACGCCGGGTCAGCCCAAGCGCAGTAAATGGCAACCGTGCTGTCGCCATGCGTGTCCCGTGGATCAGCCGCACATGGCTTATCGGCGCAGGAGCGAGTGCGGACAGATCGACCCCGCACTCGGCAATCGCGGCAATCGCCTCAGCGCTGACGAAGTCGCCACAGACCTTGTCGCAGGCTGAGGCGGAACGCTCGATCAGGGTCACGTCGCGGCCTGCGCGCGCCAGTGCGATCGCTGCCGCTGATCCAGCCGGACCGCCGCCAATGATCAGCGCCGGCGTGCGACACATAACCGAAATGGCATTTGCCAGTTGATCTCCACATCATCTGAACGCAGTCCGGCCGATTGCACCAGCCGCTGCCAGTCCGCCTTGACGAAGCTGCGCGCGATCGAAATGCGTCCGTCACTCAGCACGAAGTGGTGCCAACGCGCCAGCCACGCGAGCACGCCGAAGCCGTAATACGGCAGCCAGTGCCGATGCAGATCGCCAATGAACCAGCCGCGCCGTGCATGTGCCTCCATCCAGCAAATGAACATGATGATCTGGCCATCGGTCAGATGATGGGTGAACTGCGAGCTGATGATGAAGTCGAAGCTTTCCGCCGCATCAATCGCGAAGACATCGCCGGTGCGGAAGGTGATCGGCGCGTCCGTAGCTTCGCCAGCGGCACGGGTCGCCCAGGGGTTGAGGTCGATGCCTTCCAGCCTTGCCTCGATGCCACGCCGAGCCGCCCAGCGATGGATGCGGCGCAACGCGTCGCCGTGGCCGCACGCTACATCCAGCAAAGAGAAGGATGGCAATCCCGCACTCTCGCGCGCCAGCCAGCGCAGCATGGGATGGTGTGTCAATGTAACTGTATTGACACGAGACAGATCGCGCAGGCATTGGCTGTAATCGTCGAAGTCGACGCAGTCGGTGTCCATCCGCTCGTCCGCGGTGCTGCGCGCCGCCAGAATCATGGCCGATGGAAGGTGAAGGTTTCCACGTTGAGGCCTGGCCCGAATGCCATCGCCATCCCGTCGCCGCTCTGCGATGACCGCAGGATGCGGTCCAGCACGAAGATCAGCGTGGCGGACGACATGTTGCCATAGTCGCGCAGCACGTCGCGCGAGAAACGCAGCGCATCCGGCGGCAGCGCCAGAGCATGTTGCACGGCATCCAGGATCGAGCGTCCACCGGCGTGCACCGCCCACAACGCGTCCGCACGATCGCCAAGCAGCGATGCGCCATGCTCGCGCAGCCAGCGGCGAATCCGGCCAGGTACCTGGCCAGACAGATGCATCTCGAAGCCCTGGTCGCGAATGTGCCAGGTGATCAGGTCGTCGCTGCGCGGGATCACCTCGGCATGGAACCGATCGAGCGCGAGGCCGGCCGGTTCGGCGGATACCAGGCACGCGCCGCAGCCGTCACCGAACAGCAGGAAGCTCAGCATCTTCTCCAGTTCCCACTGCTCCTGCAGATGCAGGCTGGAGAGTTCGACGCAGACCACCAGCACTTTGGCGTGCGGTTCCGAACGGACGATATGGCGGGCCAGCTTCAGCGCATTCACCGCGGCAAAGCAGCCCATGAACCCGACCACGGTGCGCTCCACCGACTCGTTCAGATCGAGCGTCGCGCATGATCTGGAAATCCAGTCCCGGCGCGGTGAAGCCGGTACAGCTTGCGACGATCAGATGGGTGATCGACTTGCGTTCCCAGCGCGATGTCGAGCGCCGCGATCGGCCTGGCGCGCCAGTGCCAGCGCGGCCTCGGGATACAGCGCCATGCGCGCGCCGGTGGAGGGGAAGGCGCCTCGCCGGTAGAAGCCACCGATGTCGAGGATGTGATCGCGCGGCTTGGGGCCTGGCTCGAAGAACGAGAAGCGGTGTTCGATGTCGGCGAGGTCCGCCATGCGGTCGAACAGCGCGCGGCTGCGCGCGTCCGGCAGCGCGGTGCGGGCGAAATCAACAAATTCAGCGTGAATGTCGTAAGCGGGCACCGCGGTGCCGATGCGATTGAGCCAGGCTACTGTCACGTTGCGACGCCTGCTGTCCGTTATCGATGTAGGGACGCTTGACGGTGCCCTCCAATTCCCGGCTTGCCGATCGGATAGAGACGAAGGATTAACACGGATTACACAGAAAGTAAGATCAAGCCACGGATTTCACGGAGAAGAATTTTATGCGCTTCGCGCGGTGGCGCCGCCCTGCTTGCGCGAAGCGCCCAAATCCTTCTTTCCGTGTAATCCGTGTTATTGCGTAATCGTCATCCAGGCAGCACCTTACCGGGGTTCATGATGCCCAAAGGATCGAGCGCCGCCTTGATCCTCTGCATCATCGCGAGTTCCGCACCGCCACGCCAGTCCGGCATCATGTAGGGCTTCAGCCGGCCAATACCGTGCTCCGCGGAGAAACTGCCGTCGAGCGCGCGCACAACCTCGTTCACCGAATCCATGATCGCGTGGTCGTGCGCCAGGAATCGTTTCTGGTCGGCATCTATTGGTTGCTCCACGTTGAAGTGGATGTTGCCGTCGCCCATGTGGCCGAATGGCACGATGCGGATGCCCGGCATCAGCGCCTCACATGCTGCCGTAGCGCGATGAATGAATTCCGGGACCTTCGATACCGGGACCGACACGTCGTTCTTCACGCTGGCACCCTCGCGCTTCTGCGCTTCCGAGTGTTCCTCGCGCAGCCGCCAAATCGACGCACGTTGTGCCTCCGATTTCGGCGATTGCCGCGTCGGTCACAACGCCGTCGGACAGCGCCGTTTCCAGCACCGCTTCCAAAGCTTCGCGTAGGCCCGCATCCGGACGTGGCGTGGCAAGCTCCACCAACGTGTAGAAGGGCGCCGGCGATGACAGCGGCAACACCGCGCCCTCGATGTGACGCAGCACGAATTCGGTGCCCAGACCAGACATAAGCTCGAACGCGCTGATTGCGGCCGGATCGTGTGACTGGAAGCGCCCGAACAGGTCTAGCGCCGCCTCCGGCGAGGGCACGGCGCAGAACGCCACCGCTATCTCGCGCGGCCGCGGCACCAATTTCAGTACCGCGGCCGTGATGATACCGAGTGTGCCTTCCGATCCGACGAACAACTGGCGCAGGCAGTAGCCGGTGTTGTCCTTGCGCAGCCGCCGCAGGCCGTTCCAGATTGTGCCGTCAGGCAGCACGACCTCCAGACCCAGCGTGAGATCGCGTGCGTTGCCGTAGCGCACCGTGTTGTTGCCGCCGGCATTGACCGCCAGCACGCCGCCTATATTGGCGCTGCCCTCGGACGAGATGGACAGCGGCAGCAGGCAACCCGCGTCGGCCGCGGCGTTCTGGGCTGCCTTCAACGTGACGCCGGCCTCCAGTGTCATGGTCAGGTCGAGCGGATCGATGGCGCGGACTCGGTTCAGCCGCGCCGTGCTGAGCACAAATTCGCTGCCATCCTCCGTCGGCGTGGCCCCGCCTACCATCGACGTGTTGCCGCCCTGCGGCACAATTGGAGCGCGCGCCTCGGCGCACAGGTGGACCACCCGGGCCAGCTCTTCGGTGGAGGCTGGGCGGATCACCGCCGGTGTTCGGCCGCGATACAGGCGGCGCCAGTCCTCGGTGTAGGCGGCGGTGTCCGAGGGGTCGGTCAGCAGGCCGCGATCGCCGACGATGGCGCGGATGGCGTCAAGCAGTGGCATGGGCAGGTCTCCTGGCGGCCAACGTAGTCCGGGCGTGGCGGGGCCGCTATCTTCCGCCCATGGACAAGTTCTATTTGGACGATCTGACCGTCGGACAGCGCTTCGTCAGCGCGACGCACACGATGGATGCCGACGAGATCAAGCGGTTCGCCGCTGCCTACGATCCGCAGCCGTTTCATCTGGACGAAGCGGCGGGGCGGGAGACGTTGTTCGGCGGGCTGGTCGCCAGCGGCTGGCACACCGCCTGCACGATGATGCGGCTGATCGTCGACGGAGGCTTGCCGATTGCCGGCGGCATCATTGGGACTGGCGGCGAGCTGATGTGGACGACTCCGGTGCGGCCAGGCGATACACTGCAAGTGGAATGTGAGGTGCTGGAGATTGTGCCGTCCCGCTCGAAGCCGGATCGTGGTTCGGTGAAGGTGCGATGCATCACACGCAACCAGCATGGCGAGATAGTGCAGAGCTTCACGCCGAAGCTGGTGGTGCCGAGAAGAGGAATGGAACCGCAGATGGACGCAGATGGACGCAGATAAAAAACAGTGGCTTTCTTATCTGCGTCCATCTGCGTCCATCTGCGGTTCCATTTTCTTTGGTGTCCTCCATGCCTGACCGCGATGTTCCCGCTGCAATGGCCGATCGGCTGATCGTGGCGCTCGATGTTCCTACGATCGATGCCGCTTCGCGGCTGGCAGACCAACTCGACGGCATCGTGTCGTTCTTCAAGGTCGGCTTGTGGCTACTGTTCACCCCTGGCGCCGAGCACTTCATCGACGGACTGATCGCGCACGACAAGCGCGTGTTTCTCGACGCCAAGATGTACGACATCGGCGAGACCGTGCGCCAAGGAGTCGCTCGCGCGACAGAACGCGGCGTCAGCATCGTGACAGTGCATGGCGATCCCGAGATCATGCGCGCCGCCGTCGCCGGCCGTGGCACTTCAACTCGCACCAAGGTTTTCGCGATCAGCGTGCTGACCAGCCAGAACGATGCGGCAGTGCGCGAGATGGGCTACGCGCTGCCGGTAACCGACCTGGTCAAGCTGCGCGTCCGTCAGGCGGTGGCCTGCGGCTGCGATGGCGTGATCGCCTCAGCCGCCGATGATCCGAACGCGATCCGCGCGATGGCGAACGCGCCGCATCTGCTGATCGCCACACCAGGCATTCGCGAGCCCGGCGGTGACGTGCACGAGCAGAAGCGTGTTGCCACTCCGGCTCAGGCGATCGCGCGAGGGGCCGACTACATCGTGGTGGGACGGCCGATCACCCAGACTGACGATCCCGCAGCGGGCGCGCGGCGGATTATTGCGGATATGGACCGTGGCCTGGCCTAGTTTCGTCCAACTGCCATTGCGAGGAGCGGAGCGACGCGGCAACCTCGATCGGAGTACGTAATCGCTTCGGGATTGCTTCGTCGCCTTCGCTCCTCGCAATGACATGGGGGCGGATCCGTTCGCGTTAGTGCGAGGGTCTATGCCAGTTGTCGGCCCGCTTCGGGGCACTGTATGATCGCCCCCTAAGAACCAATGGGCGCGATCGGCGCCGCATGCCACCAGGGGGAAACATGAAGCGCCATCGCATACTGGCTGCGATTTTCTTCGCAGCAATGGGAGCCGTGATCTCGGCCGCACCAACACGCGCGGCGGATGACACCATCAAGATCGGTTACGTCGATCCGTTCTCCGGCCCGTTCGCCGCCACCGGCAACAACTTCCTCAAGGTCTTCAACTACATCCTTGGCATCGTCAACGCCGAGGGCGGGCCGCTTGGCAAGAAATACGAGCTGGTCACCTTCGATTCCAAGCTCCAGCCGGCCGAGGCACTGATCGCGCTGAAAAGCATCACCGACCAGAACATCCCGTTCGTGATGCACTGCGTCGGCTCGAACGTCGGTTCGGCTATGATCGACGCGGTGTCAAAGCATAATGCACGGAATCCGGATAACCGGATCATCTACCTGAACTGCGGCGCGCTCGCGACCGAACTGACCAACGAACAGTGCGACTTCTGGCATTTCCGTTTCACCGCCAATGTCGATCAGCGGGCCGTCGCGCGCATCAAGACGCTGCCGAAGTCGGTCACCAGCGTTTACGTCCTGAACCAGGACTATCTGTTCGGCCAGTCGGTGGAGAAGGCAACCCTGAAATATCTGGCGCAATACCGGCCCGATGTCGAAAATTGTCGCGCGATGAACTGGTGCCATTCGGCAAGGTGCAGGATTTTTCGCCCTACATCGCCAAGATCAAGGCATCCGGCGCCCAGTCACTGGTGACATCGAACTATGACCGCGACCTCAACCTGCTGATGAAGGCCGGCAACGATGCCGGACTGGAGATCCGCTACGATGCGTATCTCGCGCATCAGCCTGGCGGCCCGACCTCGATCGGCGCGGCCGGCGACAACCGGCTGACCTCGGTCATGGAATTCAATGACAACGTGCCGGCGGAAGAACATAATGAGGCGGCGCAGAAATTCGTCGACGGCTTCCGCGCACACGCCGATTTCAACTTCATCCCGCTCGACTATCTGACCATGTTCCGCATGCTGACCGCTGCGATCAACAAGGCCGGCTCGACCGATGCGCTGAAGGTGGCGCTTGCGCTGGAAGGCATGAAGGTAAACGACCTGATGGGCGACGAGAACATCATGCGCGCCGAGGACCATCAGTTGCTCAGCCCGCTGCGCGAGGCAGTGTTCACCCGCACCGCCAAGCTCGATGCCGAGCACACCGGCCTTGGCTGGAAGACCGAGGCGAAGCTGACGGCGGCGGACCTGACCCTGCCCACCACCTGCAAGATGAAGCGTCCGACGCAATAGAGCGCGCCGCACTGCAAGCGTATCGACGAGGTCGTTCCGCATGGAGGTTCTAGTCATCTCCCTGCTGAACGGCCTTGTCTATGGCATGCTGCTGTTCATGCTGGCGTCCGGCCTGACGCTGATCTTCAGCATGATGGGCGTGCTGAATTTCGCGCACGCGTCGATCTACATGCTTGGTGCATACTTCGCTTACGAGACCAGCCACTGGGTCGGCTTCTGGCCGGCGCTGATCGTCGCACCGGTGTTGTGCGGGCTGATCGGTGCCGCCATCGAGGTGTGGGGCCTGCGCCGCGTGCACCACAACGGCCACATCGCTGAGCTGCTGTTCACCTTCGGTCTGGTGTTCATCATCGGCCGCTCGGTGCAGATGGGCTGGGGGATGCTGCCGGAGCCATATCGCGCCGCCGGCTCTGCTCGATTTCCCGCTGTTCACGATGTACGGGCTGCAATTCCCGGCATATCGCGCGTTCATGCTGCTGGTTTCCGCCGGCATGCTGGGCGCGATCTGGCTGCTGCTGAAGCGCACCCGCATCGGCCTGATCATCCAGGCGGCTCTGACCCATCCGGACATGGTGGCGTCGCTCGGCCATAACGTGCCGCGGGTGTTCACCATCGTGTTTGCCGGCGGCTGCCTGCTGGCTGGCCTCGCCGGGGTGATCGGCGGCAACTACCAATCCACCGAACCCGGCATGGCGGACGCGATGGGGCCGATCGTGTTCGTCGTCGTGGTGTTCGGCGGGCTGGGATCGCTGGCCGGCTGCTTCATCGCCTCGATCATCATGGGGATGGTCATCGACCTTCGCGGTGGTGATCGATGCTTCGGTGGCCGACGCGCTGCGCCCGCTCGGCATCACGCTGCACGCGGACGACCTGCTTGGCGAGATCCTCACCGTGCCGGTCTCGCGGATCGGCGCGCTGTTGCCGCTGCTGATGATGGTGCTGATCCTGCTGTTCCGCCCACGCGGCCTGATGGGAACACGCGACACATGACGCGGCGCGACTGGGTGCCGTGGCTGATCCTGGCCGTCATCGCGGCGGCGGTGCCGTGGGCGTTCTACGACTGGTCGCATCACCGGCACGCCGGCTTCGTGGTTGGCATGCTGAGCCAGATGGGCATGATGACCATCCTGGCGCTGTCCTACAACATGCTGCTCGGGCAGGCCGGCTTGTTCTCGTTGTGCCACGCGACGTTCTTCGGCTTCGGCGGCTACGCGATGGTGCATTTCCTCAACGCCGCGCGGCGACGGCATGCTGCCGGTGCCGATGGAGCTGATGCCGCTGCTGTCGGGCCTTGCCGGCCTCGGACTGGCGATCGTGTTCGGCTCGATGGCGACGAAGCAGCGCGCCACCGCTTTCGCGATGATCACGCTGGGCATCGGCGAACTTGTGGCGACCGCGGCGCTGATGTTCCACCACTTCTTCGGCGGCGAGGGAGGCGTCAATACCGACCGCATGATCAACCACAGCCTGTTTCGTCTGACCTATTCGTCCGGCATCCAGGTCTATTACCTGATCCTGGCATGGACGTTCATCGCCGCGATTGCCATGCGCCTGCTGACGATCACGCCGCTCGGGCGCATGGCGAATGCCTGCCGCGACAATTTCGAGCGCGCGCAGTTCATGGGTTACGACCCGCGCATCGTGCGGTTCCTGCAGTTCTCGCTGGCCGGATTCTTCGCCGGGATCGGCGGCGGGCTTTACGCGATCACCTACGAGATCGTCACCTTCGACGCTGTCGCCAGCCCGCTGTCGGCGAACGCGCTGCTGATGGCGTATATCGGCGGCAGCATGCGTGTTCGCCGGGCCGGTCCTCGGCGCGGTGCTGATCACGCTGCTGCAAAGCGGCGTCAGCCTGATGTCGAACTCCTGGCTGGTCTATGTCGGCGTGCTGTTCATCGCCATGGTGACATTCGCGCCGGCCGGCCTCGTCGGGCATGATCCTGGCGCATCGGCCGGTCGTGGCGCGCCGGACGGCTGTCGCGATTGCTGGTGCCGTATCTACGGCTGTTGCCTGCGGCATTGCGACCGTGCGCAGGGTTCATCGGCCTGGTGGAACTGCTGTCGTTCCTGACCATCGGCGCAGAGCAGGGCAAGTAGCTGGTGCTGTTCGGCTCACCGATCGATGTCAGCAGCGTGTGGCCTTGGACTGTCGCCGGCGCGCTGCTGCTGGTCGGCGGCGTCTGGCTGCGCAAGGAGGCACGCGGCTTCTCTCGCGTCATGGGAATCAGTCGACGGGCGATCTGCAGAGGTGCGCGCATGACTGCCTCCGCGGCGATCCGATTGGACGATGTGTGCAAGAGCTTCGGCGTCACGCAGATCATTCGCGGCGTCAACCTGGAGATCGCACGCGGCGAACGCCACGCGATCATCGGTCCGAACGGCGCGGGCAAGACCACGCTGTTCAACCTGATCTCGGGCCGGTTTCCGATCACGGCAGGCACGATCGAGCTGAACGGCACACGCATCGATGGGCTGCCGCCGCAGCGGATCAACCGGCTGGGCCTGTCGCGCAGCTTCCAGATCACCTCGATCTTCCCGCGGCTTTCGGTGTTCGAAAACCTGCGTTGCGCGCTGCTGTGGAGCCGTGGCTATCGCTACTCGTTCTGGCATCTGCTGCCACGGCAGCGCGCGCTGAACGAGGCGACCGAGCATTTGCTGGAGGACCTGAACCTGATGACGCGGCGCGACCTGCCGGCGGGTCTGCTGTCCTACGCCGAACAGCGCGCGCTGGAGATCGGGATGACGGTGGCAGGTGGCGCGAGCGTCATCCTGCTCGACGAACCGACCGCCGGCATGAGCCACAGCGAGACGGAATATGCCGTTGCGCTGATCCGCCGCGTGACGGATGGCAAGACGCTGGTGATGGTGGAGCACGACATGAGTGTGGTGTTCGAGCTTGGCCGACACGATCACCGTGGTGGTCTACGGCCAGGTGATCGCCTCGGGGCCGCCGGCGGCGATGCGCGCCAACCGCGCGGTGCAGGAAGCCTATCTCGGGGCGCTGGACGCCGCATGATGCTGGAAGTCCGCGATCTCCACGCCTATTACGGCAAGAGCCACATCCTGCATGGCGTGCGATCTGGATGTGGGCGAGGGCGAGATCGTCTCCTGCTGGGGCGCAACGGCGTCGGCCGGTCGACCACCTGCAAGGCGATCATGGGGCTGGTCGCGCCGCGCAGGGCACGTCCGTTATCGCGGGCAAGCGATATCGCGGGGCTGCGCCCCGACCTGATCGCGCAGTGCGGCATCGGCTATGTGCCGGAGGACCGCCAGATCTTTCCGACGCTGACGGTGCGGCAAAATCTGGAACTGGGCCTGAAGCGCGCCGGCAAATTCGGCCGCTGGAGCTTCGATGACGTGTTCCGGCTGTTTCCCAACCTGGAGGCGCGGCAGAACAACGCGGCCGGCGTGCTGTCGGGCGGCGAGCAGCAGATGCTGACGATGTGCCGGACCCTGATGGGCGATCCCGATCTGATCCTGATCGACGAACCGACCGAGGGCCTGGCGCCGCATGCTGGTCGAACAGGTCGGCGAGCTGCTGGCGGAGATCGCGCGGCGCGGCGTGTCGATGCTGCTGGTGGAGCAGAAGCTCACGATCGCGCTGAAGATTTCGCTCGCGGCTCTACGTCATGGGCCACGGCCGGATCGTGTTCGAGGGCACGCCGGCCGAAATCGACGCGAACCCGCGATGTGCGGCGGGAGTGGCTGGAGGTTTGACGCTTACTGGGCCGCCTC
>CAVTEC010000087.1:0-65476 GCA_963733475.1 uncultured Alphaproteobacteria bacterium
TCAGGTCCTCTATATGGGTGTGCGCGGCGTCACCGATCTTATGATGGCGCCCGGGCTGGTGAACCTCGATTTCGCCGATATCCGCACCGTGATGGCGGAGATGGGCAAGGCCATGATGGGCACCGGCGAAGCCGAGGGCGAGAACCGTGCCATCCGTGCCTCTGAAGCGGCGATCAGCAATCCGCTGCTGGAAGACACCTCGATGTCGGGTGCCCGGGGGCTGTTGATCAACATCACCGGCGGCGACGACCTGACGTTGTTCGAGGTGGACCAGGCAGCGAACCGTATCCGCGAGGAAGTGGACGAGGAAGCCAACATCATCTTCGGTTCAGCGATCGATGAGTTGCTAACCGGACGCATCCGCGTATCCGTCGTAGCTACGGGTATAGATTCGCCCGCGCAGAGTCAGGGTGAACGTCCACGTCTCGTTGCGGTTGGCGGCAATTCGCTGCCCCTTCCGCAGCCGATCCCGCTGCCAATGCATGCGGCCGCAGCCGCGGTAGCCATGCCAGCGGGTATGGCTCCGGCACCTGCGCCGATCATGAGCGCGCATCTGCTGCGTCAGCCAGCACCGCAGTTGGTGGCCGTCGCCGACACCGTGCCGGAAAACGCACAGATGATGGAGGCGATGCCTGCCGCAGCGGCGCAGCCGATCCCGCACTCAGTCGCGCCAGTTCATAGCATGACGCCCGTCCATTCGGTCACCGCGAGCGTTCAGGCTATTGGCGTCACCCCGCCACGTAACGCGGCCCCCGCCACTTCGCGCGCCGGGTTGTTCGCGGAAGCGCCGCGGGCGGCCCAGCAACATGCATCGGAGTTTGTCCGCCCCAGCCTGTTCAGCACCGTCACCGGCGCCTTCCGCCGCCGCCAGTCCGCCGCTGCGGCAACGGCCGAGCCGCAACCGCCGGTACGGGCGGAGCCAATGATGCACGCAGCACGCGCCGATGCGCCACAGGCATCGGTACGGCAGACTGCTGGTGAGGAGGTCGGACTGGACATTCCCGCCTTCCTCCGCCGCCAGTCGTCGTAGTCTTCATGCGACGCCGAAAAATTTACACAACACCGCCGGAATTGTCACAAAAGCGACATTGATCGCATCGCGGCTAGCCGGTAATTGCCATGGCGAAACCGGGGAGCCGCCATGCCAATCGTACGCTGTCCATCGCACATTATGCTGCGAACCACTGCCTTCGCCTTCGCCAGCCTCGCGTTTCCACATCTCGCGCTGGCAGCGACCATCAGTTATTTCACGCCGGACGACCTGGTCATCAGCACTGTGTCCTGTTCGGTCAGCGCCTCGGCGTGCAGCAGCACTTCCGGCGGGCTAGACACCGCGTCGCCGATCACGCTCGACGAGTTCGGCCTTGGCGCCGGCGGCACTTCGGCCTCTCTCGCCGGAACATTGACGCTGCGTCAGACGGGCGTCGGCAATCAGTCAGCCATCTCCGGGGAATACGGTTCAGCCTCTGAAGGCATCCTGCAGCTTTCCGCCGACGGCCATTACCTCACCATGATGGGCTATGGGGTGAATGCCTCGATGTTCAACAACGCCCCGCTCTCGACTTACGGCACGGCCGCACTTGGTCAGACCACTAGCCTCACAGGACAAAGTGTCACGACAGTGCCTCGCGTTGTCGCATTGATCGGCGCTAACGCCAGTGCCGACACCAGCACCGCTGTGACGGGTGTCTTCAACACCAACAACGCACGTAGCGCGGCAACGGTGAACGGTTCGTCCTTCTATATTTCGGGCCAAGGTGCCAGCAAGACGGACCCGACTCAGGGCGTGTTCCTGGTCAACAAGGGATCCTCGACCGCAACGCCCATCGACAACAGCACCGATACGCGCGTCGTCTCCATTTTCAACGAAGGCAGCGGAGACACGCTGTATGTGTCGCGCGACTACAATCCGCCGGGCAGCGGCAGTCAGGACAACACCAACGTTGACACTCTGATCGGTCCCGGCGGCCTGCCGACGTCATCCGCCAGCGTCGTTGATACGCATATCGTTCCGCCAGCCAGTCCGAACTCCTTAGGCGGTAACAACGGCTCGATCAGTCTGACGTCCGGGCTGACCAATGGGGTCAATAACAAAGCGACTGCCAACGAGGAAAGCTCTGCGACAAACAGAGTAGGCAAGTTTGTCTATCTGAGCCCGGAACAATATTTCTTCGCCAGCCCGACTGTGCTGTACGTGGCGGATAGCGGTCAGCCGAAGAATGGCAATACCGACGCGGCTGCCGAAGGCGAAGGGGGATTGCAAAAATGGGTGCTGACGGATGGCGTCTGGACCCTGGACTACGACCTGTTCAAGGGTCTGAACCTCTACAACAACGATGAAGCAAACGCCGCGACACCCCAATCCCCCGGCGTGACCGGCCTTTTCGGCCTGACTGGCAAAGTCGTTGACGGCCAAGTCGAACTATTCGCCACGAGCTATGGTCTGAACGAACTGTCACCAAGCTACCTTTACGAGGTCACGGACACGCTGGGCGACACATCAATCTCAGAGGCCGCCGGCGAGCAGTTCCTGACACTGTACTCCGCGCCGGCCGGCACTTCGATCCGCGGTGTCGCGTTCGCACCGGTACCTGAGCCGGCATCGCTCGCCTTGCTAGGTGCCGGTCTTGCCGGCCTTGGTTTCATCCGCAAGCGGAGTCGCTAACCCACCGTACCCACCCTACCCACCGTCATGGCCGGGCGTGTGCAAGTTGCTGGTAGGTGCGGCCAACCGCCGATAGGTCCCAACTTGATGCGCCCGCGATCGAACGGTTGTGCCGTTACGGGCGGCCATGACGGTGGTTTGGGCGCCGACGCCCTTATGTTGGCGCCTATGGGGATTGATCCCACGATTCGTCCCGCGAGTTCGGACTTTCGTCACGCAGATTGTTGCGGCATCACTGTGCGGCCCAGCACAAAATCCGCAAAATCAATGAGTTGTACGGAAATATTCAGAAACAATCCTTGACTGGTCAGTGCCGCGTTGCACAATTAGCCTGCGCCGCGTCGGTTAGGTGACGAGGCGCATGGACGGTCTGCTGCTTTCTCCCGTGTCTGAAGACGGCTGCGTGGAGCTGACAACCGGTTGGCAGCACACGCTGAAGGCGCCGATTTCCTGTGTCGGCATCGGCCTGCATTCTGGCAAGCGTGTCAGCATGACGTTTCGGCCTGCTCCCGCCGACCACGGCATCGTATTCCGGCGTACCGACCTGCGGCGCGACATCCCGGCGCGCCACGACCATGTCGTGGATACCCACCTGTCGACCGTTCTGGGCGAGGGCGGCGCGCGTGTCACCACAGTCGAGCACGTCATGGCCGCGCTCGCTGGATGTGGCATTGACAACGCTGTTGTTGAACTCGACGGCCCGGAACCGCCGGTCCTCGATGGTTCGGCTGCGCCGTTGGTCTTCCTGCTGGATTGCGCCGGCATCGTCCAACAGGATGCGCCGCGCTCCGCAATCGAAGTCCGCCGCGTCGTGCGCGTGACCGAGGGCGAGGCATTTGCGGAATTGCGTCCTGGCACGAACGGCCTGGATATGGCGCTGTCAATCGACTTCGCCGCCGCCGCCATCGGCCGTCAGGCGCTGTCGCTGCACCTGAATACACGGACCTTCCGTCACGAGTTGGCGCGCGCTCGCACCTTCGGACTGCTGGAGGAAATCGACCAGCTTCGCGCCGCCGGCCTTGGACAGGGTGGCAGCCTGGACAATGCCGTGGTGGTTGATCAGGCGCGGATACTGAACCCCGCTGGCCTGCGCATGCCGGACGAGTTTGCCCGCCATAAGCTGCTGGATGCCGTCGGTGACCTGGCCCTCGCCGGCGCGCCGCTGATCGGCCGTTTCGTGGCGCATCGATCGGGCCACGCACTGAACAACCGGCTCTTGCGAGCGCTGTTCGCCGATCGCACGGCATGGCGCGAGATATTGGCGGTGCCGCTTTCGGCGGCGGCCGCCTGATCGGCCACTTCGCGCCGCGCCGCCCCATGGTATAAGCGGACGTATGTTCGCCAGCGCCTCACTCCGCAATGTCGCCGTCGGCCTCATTTTGTGTCTGCCGCTGCTCGCCGGCTGCGGCGGCTCAAAGGACGCGAATGCCGACGCCGACAAGCCGGTCGCCCCGGTCGAGGATCTGTATAACAACGGCATCGATGCCCTGAATGCCCAGCGTTATGATACGGCAAACGATCAGTTCAACCTGGTTGAGCAGAACTATCCCTATTCCACCTGGGCGGTGAACTCCCAGCTCATGCAGGGCTACACGCAATACCTGCAAAACAAATACACCGACGCCATTGGCACCTTGGATCGGTTCATTCAGCTTCATCCGACGCACCGGGACGTGGCGTATGCCTACTACCTGCGCGCCCTCTGTTACTACGAGCAGATTGCCGACATTCAGCGGGATCAGCGTGGGACGCAGCTTGCGATGAATGCGCTACAGGACGTGGTCAACCGCTTCCCCGACAGCTCCTACGCACGCGATGCCCGCTTGAAGATCGACCTGTGCAACGACCACCTCGCCGGCAAGGAGATGGAAATCGGCCGCTGGTACGAGAGCCAGCATCTCTATGAAGCGGCTATTGGCCGTTTCCAGCGTGTGGTGGACGACTTCCAGACCACCAACCATGTACCCGAAGCGCTGCATCGGCTGACCGAGATCTATCTGCTTCTCGGACTCAAGGATCAGGCACGGAAGACTGCGTCTGTGCTCGGGTACAATTACCCTGGCAGCTCCTGGTACGAGGATAGCTACAACGACCTGTTCGATGCCGGACTGGTGCAGCAGAAGGGTCCCACGCCTCCGCCTGAGCGCGGCTTCTTCTCCCGCGCCTGGCATTCGATCTTCTAAGTCATCGCGGCAGGGATAGCCGCATGCTCACGGCCCTTTCGATCCGCGATGTGGTGTTGATCGAGCGGCTCGATGTGTCGTTTGGCACCGGCTTGACCGTCCTTACTGGCGAGACTGGCGCCGGCAAATCGATCCTGCTCGACAGCCTTGGCCTTGCGCTCGGCGCGCGCGCGGATGCGGGTCTGGTGCGAGCGGGCGCGGAACACGCCAGCGTCACGGCTTGCTTCGCGCCGCCATCCGGACATCCGCTGTCCGACTTGCTGGCGGAACAGGGCTTGGATGCTGAAGATGACGTGGTGTTCCGCCGCGTCGTGAGTCGCGATGGCCGCTCGCGCGCGTTCATCAATGACCAGCCTGTGGGTGTCGCGCTGCTACGCCGCGCTGCGTCGTTGCTGGTGGAAGTCCAAGGCCAGCACGAGCAGATTGGTCTGGCTGATGTCGCCAGCCACGCTGGATTGCTCGACGCATTCGGTGTGCCGCGGCAGTTGCGCGACGACTCCGCGGCGGCGTGGCGGCGGTGGCGCGATGCAATCACCGCGCTGGAAGCCGCACGCGAGGCAATCGCCGCAGCCGAACGCGACGAGGAATGGTTGCGCCATGCCGTCGAGGAACTGGCCGGCTTGGCCCCGCAGCAAGGTGAAGAGGAAAGACTTGCGCGGGAACGTCAGCGATTGCAGCAAGGCGAGCGTCATGCCGAGGCGATCGCGACGGCCCTCACCGAACTGACACCGCAGGATCGTCGCCACGCCGGTCCCGCAGCCGCATTGCGGGCGGCGAGCCGGGCGTTGCAGCGGTTGGTCGCGCCATCTCAGCCGGATGCGGCGAATCCCGCAGGACCTGCACTCGCCGCGATTGAACGCGCGGAGGAAGCTCTGGCAGAAGCGGAAAGCTTCCTTATGCGCCTCGCGCACGACGCCGAGGCAGATCCGCGTCTGCTTGAACAGGCAGAGGAGAGGCTATTCGCGCTTCGGGCGGTGGCGCGCAAACACGCTGTGGCGGTGGCGGATCTGCCCGAACTGCTGGACACGTTGTGCGCGCGATTGGCGGCGCTGGAGACTGGTGCCGCGGAAGTCGTGGCGCTGGAACAGTCCGTGCGCGATGCGCGCGCGGCGTATGGCGAAAGTGCCACCGCCTTGGGTGCGGCGCGCCGTACTGCCGCGGCGCGACTTGATCGCGCGGTCGCGCGCGAGCTGCCGCCATTGCGATTGGACAAGGCGCGCTTCCGCGCCGAGGTGATCGCGTTGGAGGAAAACGATTGGGGCCCGTCGGGCACTGATGCCGTGCGATTCCTGATCGCCACCAACCCAGGACAGGAACTCGGCCCATTGGGTCGCATTGCATCGGGCGGCGAACTGTCGCGTTTGATGCTGGCCCTGAAGGTGGTGTTGTCGGCCGGATCGCCCGCGCCGACTTTGGTGTTCGATGAGGTCGATGCGGATGTCGGAGGCGCCACCGCGGCGGCTGTTGGCGAACGCCTGGCGCGCGTGGCGGAGCGTCTCCAGGTTCTGGTGGTGACGCATAGTCCTCAGGTCGCGGCGCGTGGCGGAGCGCATCTGCGCGTCTCGAAGCAGACAGCACGTGGCCGCACGGCGACGCGCGTTGATCCGCTGGACGCTGATGCCCGCCGCGAAGAGATCGCGCGCATGCTCGCTGGTGAAACGATCACCGAAGCCGCCCGCGCCGCCGCCGACGATCTGCTTGGAGCGCCGGTGTGAGCGCAGAGTGGACCAGCATCGCTGACCTCCCCCTCCCCTTGCGGGAGGGGGTAGGGGGAGGGGGCCACGCCAACATCGCAGCCCCCCCTCCACCCGACCCCTTCTCGCAACGGGACTGGGAGGGCCCCACGTCATGACCCGCCGCCCGCGCACATCGCAACTCCCGCCCGAGCCCCCAGCCCTGACCGAACCAGAAGCCGCCGTTGAACTCGAACGTCTAGCGCGCGAAATCGCGCACCACGACCTCCTATATCATCAGCAGGACGCACCAGAGATCACCGACGCGGAGTACGACGAGCTGCGCCGCCGCAATGCTGAAATCGAGGCGCGATACCCGCATCTGATCCGCGAAGACTCACCATCCAATCGCGTCGGCAGTGCGCCCGAAGGCGGCTTCGCCAAGCTGCGCCATCGCGTGCCGATGCTGTCGCTTGACAACGCGATGAACGCCGAGGATTTTTCGGAATTCTGCGCCCGCGCGCGGCGATTTCTTGGCCGCGCGGCCGACGGACCATTGGCATTCGTTGCCGAACCGAAGATCGATGGCCTTTCCATCAACCTGACCTATGAGCACGGCCACTTCGTACGCGGCGCTACGCGCGGCAATGGCGTCGAGGGCGAGGACGTCACAGCCAATCTTCGCACCATCGACACCGTCCCAGAGAAGCTGAAGGGCCGCGCACCCGCACTGATCGAAATCCGCGGCGAAGTGTTCATGACCAAGGCCGACTTCCTGAAAATGAACGAGGCGCAGGCCGCTGCGGGACACAAAATCTTCGCCAATCCACGCAATGCCGCGGCCGGCAGTCTGCGTCAGCTCGATCCGAAGATCACTGCTGAACGTCCGCTGTCACTCTTTGCGTATGCACAAGGCGAATCAAGCGAGCCGGTGGCCGATACGCATTGGCATTATCTCCAGCGTCTGCGCGACTGGGGCTTTCAGGTCAATCCGTTGTCCAAGCACCTGAAGAGCGAAGACGAAGCCGCCGAATTCCAGGCCGGCATCGCGGCTGAACGGTCCGGTCTTGGCTACGACATCGATGGTGTCGTCTACAAGATCGACGATCTGGCGCTGCAGACGCGGCTTGGCTTTGTGGGGCGTGCGCCGCGCTGGGCAATCGCTTGGAAGTTCCCAGCCGAACAGGCAATGACGGTGCTGAAAGGCATCGATATCCAGGTGGGTCGCACGGGCGCGTTGACACCCGTGGCACGGCTGGAGGCGGTCAATGTCGGCGGCGTGTTGGTGCAGAACGCCACTCTGCACAACGAAGACGAAATCGCGCGCAAGGACATCCGCATCGGCGACACCGTGGTGTTGCAGCGCGCCGGCGACGTGATTCCGCAGATCGTTTCAGTCGTGACCGAGCGGCGACCCAAGGGTGCCAAACCATATCACTTCCCGGAAGTCTGTCCGGTTTGCGGCAGCCACGCCGTCCGTCCCCCAGGAGAAGCGGTCCGGCGTTGCACCGGCGGGTTGATCTGCGAAGCACAAAGGGTGGAGCGGCTGATCCACTTCGTATCGCGTACCGCGTTCGACATTGAAGGTCTCGGCGAGAAGACGATACGCGAATTCTACGAGGAGGGCTGGCTCCACAGCCCCGCCGACGTGTTCCGGCTGCCGATCCGTGAACCGCAGATCGCGGAACGCGAAGGTTGGGGCAAGCTCTCGGCGCGCAATCTGTCGCGTGCGATCGAGGCGCGGCGCCGCATCCCGCTGGACCGCTTCATCTATGCGCTTGGCATTCGTCGCATTGGCGAATCGAACGCACGATTGCTGGCGCGGCATTACAGCAGCTTTGACAACTGGCGTGCCGAAATGCTGGCCGCAGTGGAAGCGGGCGCTGAGGCCCGTGCCGAGCTCGACAATATTGTCGGCATAGGCGCCGCGATCGCCGAGGAACTGGCGGATTTCTTCGGTGAGCCGCGCAATGTCCACCTGGTGGATGAGCTGGCAGCGGAGCTTACGATCGAGAGTGCCGCGACAGCAGTTGCAACCGACAGCGAGATCGCCGGCAAGACCTTGGTGTTCACCGGCACGCTGGAGACCATGACGCGCCCCGAAGCAAAGGCACGCGCCGAGGCATTAGGCGCAAAAGTCACTGACAGTGTCTCGAAGAAGACCAACCTTGTGGTAGTCGGGGCGGATGCCGGATCGAAGGCGCGCAAGGCGACAGAGCTTGGCGTCCGCACGATCACGGAAGCTGAATGGCGGGAACTCGCGGGTCTCTGATAACATTTTCGTCAGTTGTGAGCGAACTCACAGCGGCTCCAGTGTTGGACGGCGGAATATGCCGCCGCACCACTGGGGGACGTCACATGAGCGACACGCGTACCGATCTGGCATGATTTGGCGGAGCGGCGTGCCGTCCCAGCCAGGAAGCCAATTTCCGGCTACGTGCTCGTCGTCCTTTTGCTGGTGACGATGACAGTTGCGGAAGTGCAGTTCCTGCGCTTTGTCGCCGGCCCCGACAGCGTCAACATGATGATGGCGGCCGAGGGCATCCCGCCGGCGAAGTAGTCTGCGTTCACATAGACCGGACTCGATGGGTTTCGCAAAGCGCTCAACCCATCAGCACGCCTATGTCCGCCGTTGGACATACCCATAACGCAGATTGCTGCGCGCAGTGCCGGCCTGCTCATACTGCTGCTTCAGCTCGGCGAAGCGATCCATCAGTGGCAACGACGCATGCTGCTCGAACTTGTACAACCGTGCCGAGTTGCCGCTGAAGATCGTGGTCTTCACTGGACCATCCGCCGCACCCAGCGGCGCAAACCCGTACTTCGCGCGCATGTCCTCGGGGATTTCCAGCCGCCGCAGTCCCTCAATCTGCCATTGCGGCGAGCCCGTCCACACCGCATCAGTGCCCCAGGTCACGTGATCCGAGCCCAATCCCTTGACCAGGATACCCAGCAACGCCGCCGCCAGCCGCGGCTCCGCCACCGTCGAGTTCGCGAATAGCTGTCCAAGATCCCCATAGACATTCGTGACATCGTACAGTTCGGGGATATCGGCGAGATCGCTGACCCAGGCGATCCGGCCCGTGCGATCGAACTGCGCCATCGCCTCCGCCGGATCGGCGCCTTCGCCAACATGCCGATAGCCCGAGTGGTAGATGACAAAATTGAGTTGCGGCCAGTCCCGCGCCGCCTGACCAACATCGCTGACATCGACATAACCGCGCAGGTTCGGGAACCGCCGATCGAGTGACGGAGGAAACAGCCCCTTGTGCACACAGACATTGCGGATGCCTGCATCCAGCATCTTCTGATAGGCAGGGATACACCACCTTCTCATCGTCCATCCGCCACGGGAAATGGCTGCTGTCCTTATGTGTGTTGTCGCCGATGGTATAGCCCTTGAAGGAATCCGGTCGCAGCGAGATCGCGTGGTCCACCCCGTCCATCCAGCCCGGCTGGCCAGGTGTGAAGACGGCGTGCGCGAACATCCGCTTGCTGCCAGCCTTTGCGTTCACCCGCTCGCGTGTCGCCGCCATCATCTCGTTGGTGAGGAACCAGTCCTGCGGTATGTCTGATGGCGCGCTGGAGATCAGCGCCACCTTGGTGTCGCTGTCGAGGTAGATTTCCTTGAAGTAGTTGTCGAATTTCAGGTCCTCGATGGTTTGCGGCTTACCGGCGAGCTGGGGATTCCAACCCGACTTGCCCACCGCCTCGCGCATATGGACAAATCCCGTCAGCCGCGTGTCGTCGCGCAGGAAATGCGTGTGCATATCCATGATGAACTGGCTCTTCAGCGCATCGGCGCGGGCGTCGGCAAGCTCCGGTGTCGCAGCTTCCGCCTCCGTGGCGGCGAACACATTGCCATACACCTGGTTCATCGCGACGAATGCCGCTGCCATCCCGGAGGCAGTCTGGAAGAAGCGGCGCCGGCTGATGCCCTGGCGCTGCGCCAGTGCATCGCCCATGGCGAGCATGCGCGCTTCCACCTCGCGTTGCTTCGCGTTCTGCGCCGCTGGGAAATACTCATCGCTGGAAACGATCTGGGTGGGGATTGGTGTCGGCTCGCCGACCAGCTCCGACGGAACCAGAAGCGCGAGATCGTCTTCGCTCAGGAAGCCCATGCTGTCGTGCTCCTATGCGGTTTGCGGTGTTGGCATCGAGAGGAACGCTTGCATCGTATGCCAGAACGCCATGCGAACTCTTGCTGGTCCCCAGTGCGTGTGCCGCGCCGGCGATGATGCAAAACTGCCGATCGCCATTCGGAAGTTGCTGGAAGAAGTCCCACAGGTCCTCGTTGGTGGCGATGCCGTCGTACTCGCCGCGCAGGATGCAAACCGGGCAGGTTACTTTCGTTGGATCGACCAGCGGCAGCTTCGACGTCATGTCCAGATACGTGCCAGTCGGCACAGTGTCACCATACACCAGCTCCGCCTTGGCCATCGCATCCGGCACGGCTTGATCGGTGGTGCCAGGCCGATCGCGGGTGAAGATGCTTTCGATCATCGCGCGATCGCGCAAGCGGCGATTGTGCGTGCGATAATACGCAAGACCTTCCGCGCGCTTGGTCAGCGTGGCCGAACCCTTGCCGGTGTAAGTGAAAGCCGCCAGCAGCAACTTATCGACACGGTCGGGCGAGGCCATCGCGAAGGCGCCTGCGCGGATGGCGCCCGATGATTTGCCCATGAAGCTGCAGCGTGTCTGGCCGGTTTCATGTGCAACGACATCGACAGCGGCTTTCAGGTCCTCCACGCCACTGGCGATACCGGAGTTGCCGTTGGTACGACTCGACTGTCCATAGCCCTCATGATCCATCGTCCAGACATCGAAGCCCGCTAGGGCGAACACGTTCATCGTCGAGTATTCGCCATGCCCGGGCACGGACAGGTCGAAGCTCGACAGCGCGCCGCTCGACGAGCCATGCACCAGGAACAGCACCGGCCTCGGCACCTCGCCGGACTGTGGCGCGCCGATCCGCTTGCGATACATCGTGAGCCAGATCTTCTTGTTGTCTCGCCACTTCACCGCCCAGTAGGTGCCGGACCAGAGGTCCGGTTCAGCGGCGGCTGCCGGAATTGTCAGTGCCGCGGCGGTGCCGGCCAGAGCAAGCCGACGCGGCATGTGTGGCAGCGGTGCCATTCGCATCCTCCCTCGGTGCGATCTTTTCAGGCACAGCCTACCCCACCGCCTGCCGATCGGCCACGCCGGCCATCTGGTGCTCGACCAGTCGTGCATAGAACCCACGGCGCGCCGTAAGTTCCCCGTGCGTCCCCGCCTCGATCACGCGCCCAGCATTCAACACAAGGATGACGTCCGCGGCCTGGATGGTGGAGAGCCGATGTGCCACCACGATCGTCGTGCGATTGGCCATCAGCGCGTCGAGTGCATCGCGTACCAGCGCCTCGCTGATCGTGTCCAGATGCGACGTCGCTTCATCCAGCACCAGTATCGGCGCATCCTTCAGGAACGAGCGGGCGATAGCGATGCGCTGGCGCTGTCCGCCAGACAACTGCACGCCGCGCTCACCAACGCGCGTCGCAAGACCTTCCGGCAGGCCGGCCACGAACTCGGCCAATGCAGCCTGCTGCAACGCGCTCTCGATCTGCTCGCGCGTGGCATCCGGCCTGGCGAGGCGGACGTTCGCTTCCAGCGTATTGTTGAACAGGTAGGTGTCCTGCGCGACCAGCGCGATCCGGCCGCGCAGCCCGTCCAGAGTCAGTTCGCGCAGATCGATGCCATCCAGCTTGATCGCGCCTTGCTCCGGATCCCAGAAGCGCAGCAGCAAATTGGCGATGGTCGTCTTGCCGGCCCCCGATGGCCCAACAAGCGCGACCGTCGCGCCGGCCGGAACGGTGAATTCCATATCCGATAGCGCAGGGCGCGAGCGGCCGGGATAGGTGAAGCGCACGTGCTCGAAGGCAACAGTCGAACCGCCGAGTGGTGCGGCGGGCTCGCGCGGACCGTCCGTGATGGCGACCGGCTCGGATTGCACGACGTGCAGCCGGCGTGTAGATGCGATCGTATCGGCAAGCTGACGGCCCACCTGGGCGATCTCGGACACCGGCAGGAAGGCAGCAATCGAGATCAGCACCAACAGCGGCAGCAGCGTCGCTGGAATCCAGCCGTGCAGCACCAGCGGCGCACCAACTGCCGCGACCGCCAGTCCGCCCAGGCCGGTCGCCATCTCCAGACCCGCCGTCTGTCGCGACAGATCATGCAGCAGTTGCAGCCGCATCGCCTGGTAGCGCCGTACCGTGGCCATGAACTCGTCACGCCGGCGCGAGGTGGCCTCGAACGCCATCAGTTCGGCCAGCCCCTGGATCGTCTCGGTCGCATGGGCGCTAAGTTCGCCGAGCGCGCCTCGCGCGGTGGATGCCAACGCATCGATGCGCCGCCGGCCAAATATCGGCGAACCAGCCGCATAGGCCAGGAACGGCAGCAGCGCCAAAGCCAGCGGCCACGCAATCACTGCGAGCGTGACCAGCACGGCGCCGGGGATCAGCACGGCGACGAACGCTGGCGCAACCGTATGGGCATAGAAATATTCGATCGTCTCTACGTCCTGCGTTGCCAGTGCGACCAGGTCACCGGAACGGCGCTTCAACAGATAGGCCGGCGCCAGTGCATCCAGCTTGCGATACAGATCGATGCGCATGACTGCCAGCAGCTTGTAGGCCATGTCGTGGGCCAGGGTTGATTCCAGCCAGTGCAGCAACGCGGTGGTCGGCGCAGCGGACAGCAATAGCGCAACCAGCAGCAGCGTCGGCGAATTGCCCCGCACCGCCGCAATGGTCAGCGCGCCAAGCACGCTGACGCCGATGAAGGCAATCACCCGCCCGATGCCACAGGTCACCGTGATGGCAAGCTGCCGCAGCCAGGGACGAATGAAGCCAAGCAACGTGCGGATGGTTTCGGGCCAGCCGACCTGCGACGCATCCTGCGCGAGGTCGCTCACTACCGCGCTGGTCTCCTGGGCCTCCGGCGTCGGCATGTCCGCAAGCGGCATCGACGTGGCAGAGTCGCTGCGCTCGGAAAGCTGCGGTCCCATCAGGCGCAGGTAAGGGCCTTCGCGCGCGATCAGTTCGGCATGGCTGCCGCTCTGCACCACCGCGCCATTGTCCAGCACAAGAATGCGATCCGCATTGATCACGCTGGACAGGCGATGCGCCAGGATCAGCGTCGTGCGTCCCACCATCAGCCGATCCAGCGCCTGTTGGATCACCGCCTCGTTCTCTGCATCCACCGAGGACAGCGCTTCATCCAGCACCAGAATTGGCGAGTCGCGCAGCAACGCGCGTGCGATAGCGATGCGTTGGCGCTGTCCGCCTGATAGGCGAGCCCCGCGCTCGCCGATCACGGTCTGGTATCCCTCGGGCAGCGTCTCGATGAACTCGTGCGCATTGGCGGCACGCGCGGCGGCGACAAGTTCCGCTTCCATCGCATCGGGACAGCCAAGCCGCAGGTTTTCTTCGATCGTGCCGTGGAACAGGTAGGTATCCTGCGCGACGACGGAGATCATGCGTCGGACCGCCTCAGGCGCCAGCGTGCGCAGGTCGTGATCGCCGATGCGCACAACGCCGGTCTGAGGATCATGCAGGCGCAGCAGCAGGCGCACGATCGTTGACTTGCCCGAGCCGCTTGGCCCCACCACGCCGACGCGCTCGCCGGCCGCAATGCTGAAGGACAAACCCTGATGCGCCGCGCGACGCCCGCCCGGATAAGCAAAGCTGACGGACTCGAAGTCGATGCCGGGCTCCCGCCCAACATCCCCTCTCCCGCGAAGCGGGGGAGGGTTGAGGTGGGGGCGCCTGGTCCCGTTATGGGCTCATCGATCAGCGCGTTGATAGCATTCGCAGCGGCCTGCCCCGTCAATCCCTGATGCAGCACCGTCCGCAGTTCGCGCAGCGGCCGGAAAATCTCCGTCCCCGCCATCAGCACGATCAGCAGAGCCTCCAGGCTCATCTCCCCCTGCCGTACCCGATACGCACCCAGCGCCAGCGCCGCCGCGGCGCCAAGCGCACACCCCAGATCGGTGATGCCGCGTGTCAGCACGCTGGTGCCCAGCACCATCATCGTGCTCTCGGACAGATCGCGCGCCTTCTCCGCGAGCATGCGGCCATACGAACTGCTCTGCCCGAACGCCTTCAGCGTCGGTAACCCCTGGATCGCGTCCAGCAACTCCTCGCCGAATATCTTGAACGCCCGCATGCGTTCCCGCGACGCATGTCCGGTGCGCTTATGCACGACCGCCGGCGCAGTCAGGCTGAACAGCGCCGCGGCCAGCATCACCATCGCAACCGGCACGTCCCACCACGCCATGAACGCAAAGATGGCGAACGGCGCGCACGCGGCGATCGCGACCTGTGGCAGATATTGGCCGAACCACGCCTGCAACTGCTCGACCCCATCGACCACCGACAGCATCACGCCGCCCGTTCGCTCGGCGCCAAACCAAGCCGGACCAAGTGCGACGATCTTGTCGTAGAGCCGCCCGCGCAGCGCTTCCTGCACGCGCGCGGCCGTGCGATGCGCCACCGACGTTCGCACATGGTCCAGCCACGGACGCAGCAGGATGGCCACCAGCGTCGCAACCAGCGGTATGGCCAGAGCGGCCCCCGGCGCGCCGGCAAACAGCCGCGCCATGAACTGGCCCAGGAACGCGAACCGCGCGATGCCGATGGCCAGCGCCAACAGCCCCAGCACGATGCCGAGTACGATCCGGCCTCGCAGCCCGGCTGTCATTCGCCACAGCCTGATATCGAAATGCATTCGACCGACTCCTTGATGGCGCCATCCTGTTCGCCCGCACTGCGTTGCGCAAACGCGTGTTTTTCAACCGCTGTTGAGCTAGATTGCACAGCGATGAGCGATCGGATTCCCCCTCTGGCGGCTTTGCGGGCGTTCGCGGCGGTGGCGCGGCATGGCAGTTTTGCCCGTGCCGCGGCGGTGCTGAACGTCAGCACCAGCGCGGTCAGTCACCAGATCCGCGGCCTGGAAGACACGCTCGGCGCGACGCTGTTGACCCGCGCGCGCAACGGCAGCGGACGCACAACGGTCACGGATGATGGTGCGGCGTTGCAGCGCGAGGTGGATCTGGCATTCGCCCAGCTCGGCGCGGCCTGCGAAGCAGTGCGTGAACGCCGCAAGCGGCCGGTGCTGACGATCTCGGCCAATGGGTCCGTTACGTCGTTGTGGCTGGCGCCTCGGCTGGCTTCCTTCGCTGCGTTGCATCCATCGGTGCAGTGGCACGTCCGCGCCATCGAGGACAACGAGCCAGACATGATGCATGACGGGCTGGATCTCGCCCTGCTGCGCGTTCGGCGCGGAACCATGCAGGAAGGCGACACACTGTTGTTCAGTGAGGTCGTGTTTCCGGTCTGCAGTCCGTCGCTGCCATTCAACGGCAAGCCCGCGGATTTGCTGCGGCAGACGCTGTTGCAGGAGGATCAAATCGCCAGCCCCGAGAAGGACTGGGCCACCTGGCTCAAACTGTTGGGGTGCGGCACCAATCCGAGGGTCACGATCGTGCGCTTCCACACGTTCAGTGCAGCCTTCGCGGCTGCGATTGCCGGGGTCGGCATAGCGTTGGGGCGTCAGCCGCTGATCGACTACGAACTGGCAAGCGGACGGCTGATGCGGCCGTTTGGCGAACGGTCCATGCCCGGTTCATGGGACTTTGTCATCCGCCAGCGGCCCGGCGCGTCGCGCAACATCCACGTCGAGCATCTGCGGAACTATCTGCTGTCAGGACAGGGTTCAGGATCCCAGCGCGAAAAGAAAGCCGTGGAAGGCTTGTGACACTAAGCCTGGCGTCTGGATCGCAGCGAAATGTCCAGAGTTTATCTCGAGATATTCCGCGCCAGGGATCTGCTTCGCCATCGGCTCAACTGAGGCCGGCGGCCGCAGCTTGTCGTGTGTGCAGCCGATCACCAGCGTGGGACAGGCGATGCGCGACAGCTCCTCGGTCACTGTCGAATCGGCCAGCATGCGATTGATCGCCGCGAAGCTGTGTGGATCGTTGGCCAGCCAGCGCGCGCGGAATTTGCGGAATTCCTCGGCGTTGTGACGCACTTCAGGCGGATAGGAGTTGGCGATGCTGGTTTCGGCGATCCCGCGCATGCCGTGTGCTTCCGCCACAGCCGCGCGATCAAGTGTTGCCTGGCGGCGATCGGCTGGCACCCCAGTCGCAGGGCTGGTCACGACCAGCGCGGCAGTGCGTGCTGCATGGCGCACGGCGAAGTGGATCGCGATGGCCGCGCCAACCGCGGTGCCCGCAAGTGCAACCTTGCCTGTCGTGCCGATAGCGTCGAGCAACGCCGCGAGATCGTCCGCCATGTCGTCGAAGGTGATCCTGCTGCCGATCTTCTCGGAAAGACCAGCGCCGCGCGTATCGTAACGCAGCACTCGGCGTGTGTTGTTCAGCGCCGGCAGCACCTGATCCCAACTGTCCAAAGTGCCGCCCATTTCATGCACGAGCACCAGCGTGGTCTTGCCGCTGCCGGAGAGTTCGTAGCGCAGGCTGGTGCCATTCACCTCGATCCAGTTCATCGCATTTCCTCCTTTGGCGCAGGATGCCACAATGCAGCTTCGGAGGACATGGCATGATGAAGCTGCACTGGTCACCACGCTCGCCCTATGTGCGCAAGGTAATGGTGGTCGCGCACGAACTGGGCTTGGCCGATCGGATCGAGACGGTGCGCACAGTGGTGGGCGGCACGACACCGCACCGCGCGCTGATGCGCGAGAATCCGCTGGGCAAGATTCCAACACTCGTGCTGGATGACGGCACGATCATCTACGACTCGCCTGTGGTCTGCGAATATCTCGACACGTTGCACGATGGCGCGAAGCTATTCCCCGCCTGGCCGGAACGCTTGCTCGCTTTGCGCCGATTGGCACTCGGCGATGGCATGCTGGATATCGCGTTGGCCTGGCTTGGCGAGCGCTTTCGGCCGCCCGAACGTCAGAGTGAGCCACACATGACACTGTGGGAAACCAAGCTGCGTGCCTGTGTCGATGCGCTCGAGCATGAGAAGCTGGATGACGACAAATTCACCATCGGCCACGTCGCTATTGGTATCGCGTTATCGTATCTGGATTTCCGCTTTGCCGACCTTGCATGGCGCGATGGTCATCCGCGCCTTGCCGAGTGGCACGCGGCATTCGACAGGCGACCGTCGGTGCTCGCCAACCCACCCATCGACGATCGGTAACACCGCCCCGTCATTGCGAGGAGCGCAGCGACGCGGCAATCTCGCGCCTGTTATCGCCTCAATCCCAGATACGTCTCAACCACACGCGGATCATTCGCGAGTTCCGAACATGGTCCTTCGGCTGCTACTTCGCCCATCTCCAGCACGTAACCATAGTCCGATACCTGCAACGCCGCGCGCACGTTCTGCTCAACCAACAGGATCGAAAGCCCTCCCGCCCGCAGATCCGTCAGCACGCGAAAGATTTCGCGAACGATCAACGGTGCCAGTCCGAGGCTCGGTTCATCGAGCAGCAACAAGCGTGGTCGCGCCATCAGTGCGCGCCCCAACGCCAACATTTGCCGCTCACCGCCCGACAACGTGCCAGCAAGCTGTCGCCGTCGTTCCTGCAAACGCGGAAAGATCGCGAACACTTCGCGCATCGAGGGTTGCGCGTCCCGCTCTCCGGCGCGGCGCCGGACATAGAAGCCGAGCAGGAGATTATCCTCGACCGTCATATCGGCGAACAGCGCACGGCGTTCAGGCACCAGCACGGCACCAGAGGCGACCAGCACCTCGGTCGTTCCGGCCTCCTTCTCATCGTAACGCACATCACCGCCACTGCGCGGCAACAGGCCCATGACGGCCCCCATCAGCGTGGTTTTGCCCGCACCGTTCGGTCCGACGATCGCCACCATGCTGCCCTCGGGCACATTGAGGCTGACACCATGCAACACCTCGACATGGCCATAGCCTGCGCGCAATCCGTCGACCTTCAGCAGCGGTCCGTTCATACGACAGCGCCAAGGTACGCTTCGACGACGACAGGATCCCCCTGCACGCGTTCCGGTGGCCCTTCGGCGATCTTCTGGCCGAAGTCCATCACCACCACGCGATCGGCCAGGCCCATCACGAAATCCATGTCATGTTCGACCAGCAGCACGCCGACGCCCTCGGTCCGCAACTGGCGGAGCAGTGCTGCCAACCGCTGCTTTTCGGCAAGTCGCAGTCCTGCCGCAGGTTCGTCCAGCAGCAACAAACGCGGCCGCAGACATAATGCCCGGGCAATCTCCACGACGCGCTGTTGACCAAGCGGCAGATCGCCGGCGCGCGTATCCAGCATCGCACCAAGTCCAAGGCGTGCGGCCTGATGGCGTGCCTGCTCCAAAAGCGCCGCTTCTTCCTTCCGGTCCAAGCGAAACATGGCGCGCAGGATGCCGGCGCGGCCCGCCAGATGTGCGCCGAGCGCGATATTCTCCAGCACGCTGCGGCGCCCAAGCAGGCGTACGTGCTGAAACGTGCGCGCGACGCCTGACGCAGCGATGCGATGCGGACGACGATGCGCGGAGATGGAGCCGAATAGCCGCACGGTGCCGGAGCTGGCCGATATTACGCCGCTGATGACGTTGAACAGCGTGGTCTTGCCCGCGCCGTTCGGCCCGATCAGCGCGACGATTTCGCTCGTACGAACCGAAAAGGACACGTCGCGATTGGCTGCCAGGCCGCCGAAGTAGCGTGACACTGCTTCGACGGAAAGCAGTTCCTCGCCCGGTGTGGTTGCGGCTGCAGCGCTTGCGATTTCTATCGCCGTTTCAAGCGGCGCGATCGATGGTAAGGCTTGCCGCTTCAACCGTGTCAGCAGTGGCAGCAGGCCTTCCGGCGCACGCTGCAGCAGCACAATCACCACAAGGCTGAAGACCAGTGCCTCGAAATCGCCGGCACGGCCGGTGATGCGCGGAATCCAATCGTTGAATTGATCGCGCAGCACCACGACAAGTGTCGCGCCGAGCGGTGCTCCCCAGAGCGATTCAGAACCGCCGATGATCACCATAAACAGATAGTCGATACTGGCACCAAGGCCGAACGGTGTGGGGCTGACGAAGCGCTGGAAGTGCGCGAACAGAAAGCCGGAGAGTCCGGCGTAGATACCGGCAATGACGAACACCTCCCGGCTGAGGCGCACGGTGTCGATGCCCATGCTCTCGCCCATCAGGCGAGCGCCATTCAATGCGCGAATAGCGCGGCCCAGCCGGCTGTCGAGCAGGTTCGCCGACATCGTCATGACAATCATCACTACAACAAGGATCACGAACAGATTGGTCCGCTGGTTCGCCGCCGATAGTGGTCCAAGCGTGAGCGGCGGAATGTCGCCAATGCCATTGAAGCCATGCAGCAATGGCAATGTGCCGAACAGCGAAAAGAACGAAATGCCCCACGCGACCGACACCAACGCAAGAAAATGTCCAGACAATCGTGCGGTGATCAGGCCGAGCAGCCAGGCAATCACGCCCGTGATCAGTAGGCCGGCGGCCAGCCCCACGATCGGCGGTTCTCCGGCAATTTTTGTGAGTATCGTCGTGGCGTACACTGCAAGGCCGACAAAGCTGGCTTGGCCAAACGACGTCTGCCCACTGATGCCGGTGAGCAGCACCAGCCCGAGCGCCACAATGGTCGCCAGCCCGATATATCCTGCCAGCGTCACGTAAAAAGTCGGCAACAGCAGTGGCGCGAGCACGATGACGCCCAATGCCGCCAACCAGGCGGATAGCTTCACGCGCGCTCCTCGCCTGACCCGGCGCGCAGCGAAAGCCAAACGAGAACCGGGATCAGCAAGGTGAACACGATCACCTCGTGATAAGCGCTGGCCCAGAAGCTGCCGAGCAATTCCAGCACGCCCACCAGCACTGCTCCGGCTGCGGCGAGCGGATACGACACCAGTCCGCCCATGATCGCCGCGACAAAGCCCTTCAGGCCGATATCGAACCCAGCGTCGTAGGACAGCGGTGTCACCGCGCCGATCAGCACGCCGGCCAACGCGGCAATGAAAGACGCAAGCGCGAAGGCGAGCGATGCGGTGGCATTGGCGTCGATGCCAACAAGCCTTGCGCCAAGCCGATCGGATGCCGCGGCTCGCAATGCCTTACCTTGCATTGTCGCGCCAAAGAACCACCGCAGTCCAACGACCAACACAATGCAACCCCCGATCACGCAGAGCGACTGGCCCGACACGTTCAGTTGGCCAAGGTCGAAGCTGGCATCAGTGATTGTTGGTGCGCTGGCTTCCTCTGGACCGAAGAAGACCAGTCCCAGCCCGATCAGCACAAAGTGCAGTGCCATTGCGACAATCAACAGCGATAGCACTGATGCACCGGCCACCGGACGGAAGGCAAACCGCCAGATCAGCGGTCCCATCGGAGTGACGATGGCCAAGGCAAGCAGGATCGATATCGTCGGCTGCTCCCATCGCGCCAGGAACCACGTGGCCGCCGTCAGCACGAGTGGATAAACGCCCCATGCCAGCCAGCGCCGCGAGGTCAGCAACGCCAGAACCGAAAGACCGTCCAGCAGCCACAACGTGCCGGGCACGTGACCCGATTGCAGCGATGCTGCCGTAAGAGCACCAAACGCCAGCAGATCACCTTGCGGGACAAAGATCACCCGCGTCACCGAGAAGGTGATCAGCAGGCCGATGGCCAACAACAGATAGATCGCGCCGGTTGTTATCCCGTCCTGCAACAACGCGAAGAAAACAAAAGAATCCATGCGGCGTGATCAGCCGCTACTGGATGGCCGTCCAGGCGCCGTCTTTCACTTCGACCAGCACCGCGGCACGCGCGTCCTGGCCATTATGGTTGGTCGGCGACATTGTATAGACACCACTTACCCCAACGAGCTCGTGCGTCTTCTCCAGGGCATCGCGCAGCGCAACGCGAAATTCCTCTGTGCCGGGCTTGCCGGCCTTCAGCGCTTGAGGAATCGCCGCCTGCAGCAGCAGGATCGCGTCATAGCTGTAGCCAGCGAACGGGCCGACACCCTGGCCGGGGAACTTCGCGGTGTATGCCTTCACGAACGCTTCCGCGACCGGCTTGATCGGATTCGAATCCGGCAATTGATCGGCTACGACAACCGGCGACGTAGCGGCGATGACACCGTTCACAGCAGCGCCACCAACCTTGATGAACGCCGGCGAGACGATCCCGTGATTGCCATAGATGGTGCCCTTGTAGCCAAGGTGCCGCAGGGCAACGACGGGAAGCGCGGCGGGCGTCGCGGAATTGCCCATCATGACCGCTTGCGGGTGCGCGCTGATCAACTTCAGCGCCTGCGCTTCGCACGTCGTGTCAGTGCGCGCGTAGCGTTCGTCGGTCAGGATCTTGATGTTATCAGCGCTGGCGTTCTGCTTGGTCGCTGCCAGTACCTGATCGCCCCAGCCATCGGAAAACCCGATATAGCCGATATCCTTCACGTCATGCGCCTGCATATAACTGAAGACCTTGGCGACGATCAGTGACAGCGGCTGCGCATCGCTAAAGGTATAGGGCTGCTTCTGTGCATCGTACTCGGTACGGTGCCATGGCAAGCATCGGCACCTTTGCAGCGTTGGCCAGCGGCGCAACCGCGGCATCGGTCGCCGTGAGCGACGGGCCGATAAAGGCGTCGATGTGATCCTCCGAGATCATCTTTTGCGCGACCGTGTAGCCCGTGCTCGCGTCGGTGGCGTCGTCGCGAATGATATATTCGACCTTCTGGCCGGCGATTTCACTGGGAAACAACTCAAAGGCGCCCTTGTAACCGACGCCCATCGCCGCGCCCGGACCACTGATGGACAAGATCGCGCCGAGCTTGATCTGCGCCTGCACTGCACTCGTCGCGGCAAGCGTCGCCACGGCGACTGCCGTCATCAGCCGGATTTTCATGTGAGTCTCCCTCGTTCAAGCCCCGCGACAATCTCAAGCAGCGGGATTCACCGTGTCAAGCGCCGACAATCAAAAATAGTGCCAGAAATTCGACTCCCGCGCTTCCTGCGGCAGTCCATCGAACACAATCCGCCCGTTGTTCATGATAATCACCCGATCGGCGATCTTCATCGCCGCGGCAACATTCTGCTCGACCAGGATCGCCGTCATCGCGTGCGACTTGCACAAGTCGTGCACCTGCTGGAACAGGCGCTCGACAAGGTTTGGCGCAAGACCAATGGAAGGTTCGTCCAACAGCAGACATCTCGGTGTCCCCAGGATCGCCAACCCCAGAGCCAGCATTTGCTGCTGGCCGCCGCTCAAGCTGCCGGCTCGAGTGGCCCGACGCTCGTCCAGCACAGGAAACAGCCCATAGACGTCGGCAACGCCGAACATTGGCTGCCCTGCGGCGTTTCGCGCGGCAACCACATCGATGTTTTCCGCCACGCTGAGATCGGGAAAAATGCCACGACCCTCCGGCAGCAGCCGCAGCCCCTTCGCGACGCGCTGCGACACGTCGATACGCTCGACACGCTGGCCATCGAACATCACCTCGCCGGCGCGAAGCGGCAACAGGCCCATCACCGTCTTCAGGGTGGTCGTCTTGCCGGCGCCATTGTGGCCGAGAAACGCCAATATCTGCCCAGGTTCCAACGCGAAGCTCACCTCCGAAATCACCGTCTTCGCGCCGTAGCCGGCCGACACCCCAGAGAGCTGCAACACCATCACAGCGCTCCGCCGAAGTAGATCTCGGCAAGTGCAGGATCAGCGATGATGCTGTCCGGCGATCCTTGCGCCATGAGATGGCCCTGATGCAGGAACAGCACGTCATCGGCGATCTGCTGCACGACGCGGGTATTGTGCTCGACGACCAGCAGAGTCTTGCCCTCGGATTGCAGCCGGCGCAGCAAAGCCATGATCGCGTCGAGCGCCCCGGCGGACAGCCCTGATGCGGGCTCGTCCAGCAACAGCAGTTCCGCACCGGTTGCCAGAACGCGAGCAATCGTCAGCAGCTTTTGCTCGCCATAGGACAGGTTGCGCACCATCTCATGCGCACGATCCGCCAGTCCGACGTGCTCCAGCATTGCCAGCGCGTCCTGGCGATGGCGGCGCTGCGTTCGCATCGCGTGCAACGGGCGGAAGATGGCGCCGACGGGTTCCTCGCCGAACTGGTTGGCAATGCCGACCATCACATTGTCCAACGCAGACAGGTCGGTGAACAGGCGCAGGTTCTGGAAGGTGCGAGCGATTCCCGCGTGCACAATCGCCTGTGGCCGAAGTCCATCGAGCTTGCGCCCCAGGAACATGACACTGCCTTCGTCGGGCTTCAGAAAGCCGGTGATCACGTTGAAGATCGTGGTCTTACCCGCGCCATTAGGGCCGACCAGGCACGTGCAACGACCCTGCTCGATGGCAAAGCTGCAATCTCGCAACGCGTGCAGACCGCCAAAGCGATGATCGAGACCGTCGGCCTGTAGATACGTGGTCATAGCCGTTCACCCGCCAGGCCTTGCGGGCGGAACAGCATGAACACGATCAGCAGCGAGCCATAGAGCAATTGGCGCATGGCGGCGGCTATCGTGGTGGGAATATCCACCAAAGTCAGCGCCTGGGGTAACGCCAGCAGCAGGAATGGACCGATGATGGAGCCAGCCAAGGTGCGTGCGCCGCCCACCACCACCATCGTCAGCAACAGGATCGACGCGTCGAGATCAAATGACGACGGGTCGATGAAGCTAAGGAACGACGCATAGAGTCCGCCGGCAATGCCCGCGAATGCGCCAGCCAACGCGGCCGCGGAGACCTTGGCTCGCAACACCTTCTTGCCCGCCGCGGCGACGGCGAGTTCGTCCTCGCGGATCGCTCGCAGCAAACGGCCGAATGGCGCGCGCATGACCAGGAAAAAGCACAGGCAACCCAGCCCGGACGCGACTGTGCACAACAGCATGTACTGCTGCGTGCTCTCGATTTGCAGTCCGAATATATCGGGAGGTGGGATACCGGGCAGGCCATTGGCGCCGCCCGTGCCTGCGGTCCAGTTGGTGAAAACCGCCGTCGCCAGCAACTGAATCCCGAACGAGGTCACCACGAAATAGTCGCCGGAGACGCGCAGCGAAGGCAGCGTCACCAGGATGTTCAGTGCCACGCAGCAGGCAGCCGCAATGGCAAGCGACGGGAGGAAGGGAAGCGCATCCGCAGCCATCAGGAAATGCGCCACCAGGTACGCGCCAACTCCAAACACCGCGGCTTGCGACACGGAGAATATGCCCGCGATCCCCACCAGCAGATTGGTAGACAGACCCAGCAGCACGTAGATTTCGGCAAGCACGATATAACTGTAGAGGAAGTCCATCAGCGTGCCGCCGCGAACAATCCGGTTGGCCGGAACAGCATGAATATGACGAATATGAAGAAAGTGACGCCGATACTCCACTCGCCTGGCATCACGAGCAGCGACAGGTTCTGCAACACCGCGATCGCCACGGACAGCACGAAGGCGCCAGTGATACTGCCGACTCCCCCAGCAATCATCGCGATAGTCGCGGTCAGCAGTGGCGTTACGCCGCCATAGGGCTGCAAGCCAAGGTCCATCGGCACCAGAATTCCGGGCAGACAGACCAGCGCCGATGCGATGGCGATGACGTAGATATAAACCGTCTGTGGCTGAAGCCGCGTGATATCGGCCAACATCGGATTGGATGCAACCGCCCGGATGCGCTTGCCCAGAATTGTGTAATGCGCAAACCACATCGTGCCGGCATACGCAGCCAAACTCACCGCGATCGTCAGCAACTGCACATAGGTCAGCCGCACCGAACCCATCGGCACGACCTCGCCGCTCCACGCCATCGGGAATTGCAGAATGTTCGGCGTATACACCGCAGCGACAATGTTCTGGATGACCGCAAGCGCGCCAAGCGAGGCGATCAGCACCACCAGATGCGTCGCCCGCCGGCGTTCCAGCCGCGCATAGAGCTGACCCTGGATCAATGCCCCCAACGCGGTGCACGCGACAATCGACACCACCAGCGCGATGGCCAAAGGCGCGCCATGCACCACCAAGGACCAAGCCAGATAGCCGCCCAGCGTGTAGATACCCGCATGCGCCACGTGGAAGATCTTGGTGGTGGCGTAGACCAGCGAGAAGCTGATCGCCACCACACCAAGCGCGCAGCCGGTTACCAGCCCCGTGGCCAGCAGTTGCAGAGCCAGCATCGAACGCGAGCTATTGTATCTGCTTGATCGTCACGTCCTTGCCGTCACGCATCTCGTTGATGTCAAGCGGGACGCTGGCGGTATTGGTCTTGAACTCAAGCGGGATCAGCCCCTGGAACTTACCAATGCTCAACAGCGTATCGTGCAGGTTCTCGCCTGTGACCGCCTTGTTCTCCGACAGCACCTTGTCGAGCGTCGTCAGCACGATCTGCGCGGCGTTGTAGTACTGCTTGGCGAAGAACTCCATATCGACGCCGTATTTCGCCTTGAATTGCGCGGCAAGCTCCGGCGGCGCGTCAATCCGCAACTGTGTATGCACAAATCCAGCCGACGACGGATCGGCGATTGTCGCGGGATCGGCAAAAAACGTCGTGCCTGCCACGGTAAACTTCAACCCGAGCTGGTGGTATCCTGCGCCATCTGCAGCAGTCCAGCGGTAATTGCCACCAGCATCACGTCCGGCTTCGAGTCCGCAAGCTTCAGCAACGCGGGCCGGAAGTCAGTCTGACCGAACTGAGTGGCTTCCTGCGTCAGGACCTTGCCGCCAGCGTCCGGGAACGAACGTAGATAGTCGTCACGGCCCGACATGCCAGCGGCATCGTTCTCGAACATGATGGCGCCGTTCTTCTTGCCTTCACCCACCAGCCACTTCGACAGCACGCTGATTTCGTCGCCAATCGTCGGCAGAGTGTTGATCAGATAGGGCGACGCCTTTGCCAGTGCATCCGCCTGCGCACCCGCATTCACCAGCAGCACCTTCTTCCGTGTTGCCAACGGCGCCATCGCCAGTGTCGGGCCAGAATAACCGGTGAAGATGACCGATACATGTTCCAGGTCGGTCAGCTTGTTGAAGCTCAGCACGGACTGGTCGGGTTTTGCCTGATTATCCTCGAACTGCACCGCGATCTGATTGCCGTGAATGCCGCCTTTCGCGTTCGCCTGATCGATCGCGAACTGAATGCCGTGCATCTCGGCGGTGCCGATCAGAGCGCCAGGCCCGGTCAGCGGCAGGATACCGCCGAACTTGATGGTATCGGCATGAGCCTGCATGCAGATCAGGCCGGCCGCCAGCGCAGCCAAGCCGATACGAAATCCTCGCATTGTGGTGTTTCCTCTGCTTTCCGGACGCTGTGTGCGGCAAGCTAGGGCGGTGGGTTCGGAAGGGTCAAGCCGTTGCGGACGTACTGCCGTCGGCTGTAGCTTTGTAGCGATAAAGGAGACGCCGGTTCATGAGCAAGCACGTGGTCGCGACGGTTGCAGAAATCCCGCCAGGACAACGCAAGCTGGTGACCGTGCGCGGCCGCTCGATCGCGGTATTCAACCTGAACGGAGAGTTCTTCGGTCTGTTCAACCGCTGCCCACATCAGGGTGGCCCGATGTGCGAGGGCATCCTCACCGGCCTGATCGAGTCTGATGAACCCGGGCACTACAAGTATTCGCGCAATGGCGAGATCCTCCGCTGCCCCTGGCATGGCTGGGAGTTCGACGTCCGTACCGGCCAATCATACTGCGAGCCGGAGCGCATTCAGGTGCGCAGCTACCCCGTCGAGGTGGCCGAGGGCCAGCGCGTCGTTCAGGGGCCATATGTGGCGGAGACGGTGCCGGTTTCGGTGGAAGAACACTACGTCGTGGTGGACGTGTAGACACAGATGGAACTGTGGCCTGATCTTGCGTTGGCCGACTGGGCCGATACCTGCGACACGCTACAACTGTGGACGCAGGTTGTTGGGAAGATTCGGCTCGCACATGCGCCGCTGATCAACCACTGGTGGCAGGTCCCGCTCTATGTGACCAGCCGCGGGCTGACGACATCGGTGATTCCGTACGGGTCACGGGCTTTCCAACTCGACTTCGATTTCATCGACCACGCGCTCGTCATCCGAGCCAGTGATGGCCGGACCGAAACACTCGCGCTCGTCCCGCGCACCGTCGCCGACTTCTACACCGAAGTCATGGCGCGACTGCGGGCACTGGATCTGGAAACACATATCTGGACCATGCCCGTGGAGATCCCAGACGCTATCCCCTTTGACCAGGATCACCAGCACGCGTCCTACGACGCTGCCTCTGTGCAGCGATTTTGGCGCGCTCTCGTACAGACCGACCGCGTCTGCACGGAGTTTCGTTCGCGGTTCCTCGGCAAGGTCAGTCCCGTGCATTTCTTCTGGGGTAGTTTCGACCTTGCGGTTACACGTTTTTCCGGACGAGCCGCGCCACCACTGAGCAGCGCGTCGCCCAACCTCGGGGTCTGGGTGATGCAGGAGGCGTACTCACACGAGGTCAGCAGTTGCGGCTTCTGGCCGGGCAACGGCGGATACGGCAAGGCTGCGTTCTACAGCTACGCGTATCCCGAACCCGCAAAATTTGCCGACGCGCCGGTGCGTCCCGATGCCGCGTTCTACGACCAGGGGCTCGGACAATTCATCCTACCTTATGAGGCCGTACGCGACGCGGCGTCACCGGATGAATGCCTGCTTGATTTTCTGCAGAGCTCGTACGAAGCCGCGGCCAATTTGGGGAATTGGGATCGCGCCGCGCTGGAGCGGGCTAAACCGGCACAATCGGTCCTCGATCATTGAGGATATCCTTGTCGAAGCCGGCAACGCGCTTGTAGCCGGCCGAGACTGTCTCCAGCTCCGCTGTCGTCAGGACGTCCTCAAGGCGCGTAAAGCCATTGGGAGCGCGCTCCTCGACAATCTGCATCACCTGATCGGGCCCATTGGCACGATTGGCAAGCACGATCGCCGCTGTGGCAGGGCGCCGTTCCGCTTCGTAAGCGCGCAACGCAGCTTCATTGACGCCGTGCACGCGGATCTCGCGTGCCAGCACTCGCGCATCTAGGATCGCCTGTGACGCGCCATTCGAGCCAATCGGGTACATGGGATGCGCCGCATCGCCAAGCAGCGTGACACGACCGAAGGTCCAGCGCTCCAACGGATCGCGATCGACCATCGGGTATTCATAGCAACGCTCGGCGCCACGGATTAGCGCAGGCACATCAAGCCAATCGAACCGCCACGTTTCGAACTGCGGCAGGAAATCGGCAAAATCACCGCGACGGTTCCAGTCCTCGCGTCGCCACGCATAGTCGGCCCTGAACTTGAGTTCGGCGATCCAGTTGACGACCGGTTCGGTATTGGAAATCGGGTAGCAGACAAACTTCTGATGCTCATGGCCGATCATCGCCATGGTGCGTCCCGTCAGGAAGGACGGTCCGCGCGTGACCCCACGCCACAGGATCGCCCCCTTCCACAACGGCGGCCCCTCGTCCGGATACAGTCCAGAACGCACGGTTGAATGGATGCCATCAGCGGCCAGCAGCAGTTCGCCCTGCGCATCCACCTTCGCGCCAGTGCGCCGATCGATAAAGGACGCACGAACGCCATCGCCGATGTCTTCCCACGCAACAAGCGGACGGCCCGTGATGATGTGATCAGCACCAAGCCGCTCGCGCGCCGCCTGCAGCAACAGCATCTGCAGCGTGCCGCGGTGAATCGAGAATTGTGGCCAGTTATAACCAGCCGCACGGCCGCGCGGCTCGGTCCAGATCAGCTTGCCATGCTTGGAGTAGTAGGCGAGTTCCGCCGTCGCAATCGCAGTCTCCGCGAGCCTGTCGGCCAGGCCAAGCTCCGTCAGTTCTCGCACCGCGTGCGGCAGGGTATTGATACCGACGCCAAGCGGCTCGATCGTCTCCACGCTTTCGAACACGCGCGATTCAATGCCAATCTGATGCAGGCTGAGCGCCGTTGTCAGACCGGCGATGCCCGCGCCGATGATCAGAACCGCCATGGCTGCTCCGGAAGGTTGCCTCGATGCCTGTGTATCACACTCCGCTGGGTGCCGTTGAGATGCTGGAATGGGGTGAGGGACCAGAGCTGTTGGTGATGCTGCACGCTGCCGCCGCGGGGCCACAAAGTCTGACTGCGCTGGCGGTGGAGTTGCTGCGTCCGGGCCGACGGATTGTCGCGCCGGCGCTGAACCGCTACGGCACGACGGTGATGCGCAACGAAACGGATCGGGTGAGGGCCCATCACGACGTGTTGCGCGCGACGCTCGATGTGCATCCGGCCGAGCGGCGCCTGCTGTTCGGCCATTCAATGGGTGGGTTGATCGGGCTCCTCGAAGCAGCATCGTTCGATGCCATAGTCCTATACGAGCCGATCGTCGTTGCCTGCGTGGAGGACGAGCGGCTGATCGAATGGGATCGCGCGATTGTCGCGAAGGCTGACATTTCGGAGTTTGTCACTGCTTGGAATGACACGCCGTGGCAGGCGCTGCCAGAGACCGCGCGAGCCAGGCTGCAAGCCATGGCGCCAACCCTGATCGCCGACATGCAAGTGGTGTCGTTCTATCCGTTTGATGTGCGACGGGTCCGCGAAGTGGCAACGCCGGTGCTGCTGTTGCAAGGCGAAAAGTCACCGCCGATCACGCACGCGATGACGACACGGCTCGCAGAGTTGCTGCCACTCGCCACGCGCATCGTGGTGCCCTCGTGCGGCCATATGGGACCAGTGCAAGCCCCCACTGTCATTGCGAGCGTAGCGAAGCAATCCCGATGGTATTGCGCAACGTGACCGAGATTGCTTGGCACGGGTCAGGCCCCATATGCGCCAAGATAGGAGTGACGGCGTCCAAATCATCGTCATGGCCGGGCGTGTCCCGGCCATGACGATGATTTGGACAGCTCAGGAATGCATTTCGATCTTATGTCAGCGCCTGCGGGGTCAGGCCCGGCCACCGCTGTCGCTCCTCGCAATGACAGGGCTGCTCTTACCGCTTCACCCCCAGCCCTCGCATGAACTGATCGCGGATACGCGGAGGATCGCGCTCCGTCGTATCCGCCGGCTTCTCCCGATCGATGCGACAACCGATCAGCCAGGGGCCATCTTCGCGCAACGCAAGATCGATCAGCTCCTCGAACGCGCTTTCATCCGCGGCCCAGGCGCTTTGCTCGATGCCGGCCCCGCGCGCCATGGCCACGATATCGGCGCCGAGTTCCGTGGAGGTAAGCTGACCGCCAGTAATCTGATACGTCCCGTTATCCATGATGGCGATCGCCAGGTTCTTCTGCTTCCGCGCCGCCACCGTCGCGAGCGCTCCCACCTGCATCAGGATCGAACCATCGCCTTCCAGCGCGATCACCTTGCGCTGCGGCTGCGCCAACGCGACGCCCAAAGCGATCGGTACCGCCAGCCCCATGCTGCCCAGCATGTAGAAATTCTGTGGCCGGCGTCCGGCGGCCCACAGATCGAAATTGGTGTAGCCGATGCCGCCGATCACGGCCTCATCGTGCTTCAGTCGCGCCACCATGTGCTTGGTGATGTCGAAGCGGTTCATCACCTTCGCCTGGTCACGGCTCACCGGATGATTTGCGGAGAACGTACCACTCATTTCGCGAAAACCTTTCCGCCGGTCAGCAGCGGCGACAGGATGAACACGCACGGCGCCTGCGTTGCGACCGCCTGGGTGATGCTGCGATCGACGATGAACTCCACCTCATCGAGCCGGGTCATCGTGTGGTGTTCGACCGCCAACGCCTGCAACACGGGACGCATAGTCCGCGCCACCAGCGACTGGCCGATATTGAACTCGCCCAGCGTGCCACGTTCGGACACCATCATCAGCACCGGAATCTGAAACGGCACCGCAAGCGAGGCGATTGCGTTCGGCAATGTCGCGAAACCGGAAGTCTGCATCAGCACAATACCGCGCACCCCGCCCATCCAGGCACCGGAGACGATCCCCACCGCCTCCTCCTCGCGCGCGCAGGAGAACGTGGTGAAAAACGGATCGGCGTGCACGCCATCGATTAGCGGCCGCAGCACGTTATCCGGCACGTAGGTCACCAGCTTCACCTGATGCCGCTTCAGCACGTCGCGCACGATTTCGTGCCAGGCCTGCGGCGTCTCTTCATCCATCGCGTCACTCTCCCGTCGGGGCCGCGCAATGTGCGACGCCTTGCGCGCGGCGGCAACCGTTCGTAAGGAGGCGGAACAGGACCAGGAGACCCAGGATGGCTGACGCTGCGTATGACGTGATCGTGGTTGGCGCGGGCAATGCCGCGCTGTGTGCCGCTCTGGCCGCCCAGGAGCAGGGCGCCAAAGTGCTGGTCCTGGAAAAGGCCAGCGAGGAAGAGCGCGGCGGCAACTCCACCTTCACCGCAGGCGGCTTCCGCTTCGTGCATCAGGGTGTGGACGATCTGCGCAAGGACGTGCTGGTCGATCTGTCCGACGCCGAGGCGAAGCAGATGTTCATCCCGCCTTTCACGACGGAGACCTATACCGACGACCTGATGCGGGCGACCGAGTACCTGTCAGAGCCAGACCTGATCGACCTGCTGGTCGGCCGCTCACGCGAAACCGTGGTCTGGATGCGCGAAAAAGGCGTCCGCTGGATTCCGATGTTCAAGCGCCAGTCCTATCTGGTGAACAGCGTACAGCACTTCTTCGGCGGCATGGCAGTGGAGGCCGTCGGTGGCGGCTGGGGCCTGGTCGATTTCCTGTTCAAGTCTGCCGAGCGTTACGGCGTCACCGTTCGCTACAACACCGGCATGCGGAAGCTGATCCAGAACCGCAAGGGCGAGATCACCGGCGTCACGGTGTTCGGACCGGATGGCTATGAGGAGGTCAGCGCGAAGGCTGTGGTGCTCGCATGCGGTGGTTTCGAAGCCGATCCGGAAATGCGGGTGCGGTATTATGGCCCCGGGTGGGAGTTGGCGCGTGTGCGCGGCACTCGGCACAACACCGGCGATGGGATCAAGGCAGCGCTAGAGATCGGCGCGGCGGCATTCGGCGGATGGTCAACCTGCCACGCGGTGCAGTGGGATCTCAGCGCGCCACCATTCGGCGATCGTGTGGTTTTGGATAACTACCAGAAGCACTCCTATCCCATCGGCATCATGGTCAATGCCGACGGCGAGCGCTTCGTCGATGAAGGCGCCGACTACCGCAACTACACCTACGCGAAGTACGGCCGCGAGGTGATGAAGCAGCCGCAACGCATGGCGGTGCAGATCTTCGACAAAAAGACAAACCACATGACCCGCGACGAGTATCGCATCCGTCAGGTGACGAAGGCGGAAGCGAACACGCTGGAGGAGTTGGCGACGAAGCTGGAGATCAGCCCGGAGGGGCTGGTGAAGACGGTGAAGGAGTTCAATGCCGCCTGCCAGCCGGGGGAGTACAATCCGGCGATCCTCGATGGCAAGTGCACCAAAGGGATCACCCCGCCGAAGTCGAACTGGGCGCTGCCGATCGACGAGCCGCCGTTCCATGGTTACGCGGTGACCTGCGGCATCACGTTCAGCTTCGGCGGGTTGAAGATCACCAACGATGGCGAGGTGGAGGACACAACTGGACGTACCATGCCTGGGCTATTCGCCGGAGGAGAATTGGTGGGTGGTATATTCTATCAGAACTATCTGGGCGGCGCAGGGCTGATGTCCGGCTCGGTGTTCGGGCGGCTTGCCGGGCGTTCGGCTGGGAAATACGCGAAGGGATAAGCGTACGGCGGCACCCTCACCCGCCGCTGCGCGGCGACCTCTCCCGCAAGCGGGCGAGGTGTAAAAAGAAGCAGCACTTTACCTCGCCCACGAAATGGGAGAGGTCGGCGAGCGTAGCGAGACGGGTGAGGGTGCCGCCAGTTAACCTTGCGGCCTCACCCCCAACACCCGCTCAAACCGTTCGCAATACGCCGGCCAGACCTCGGGATTGATCAACCGCGGCGGCCGCTTCGCATCCAGAATGTCGATCAACTGCTCCGCCGCAAACCGCGCCATATTGTCCCGCGATTCCACCGTCGCGCCGGCCGTATGCGGGCTGACCAGCACATTGTCGAACGCCATCAGCTTGTGATTATGCGGCGGCGGCTCATCTTCCCACACATCCAGCCCCGCACCAGCGATCTGCTTCTTCTCCAAAGCATCAGCCAGCGCGTCCTCGTTGTGGATACCGCCACGCGCCGTCGTGACCAGGTAAGCATGTTTCTGCATCAGCGCGAGCTCGCGCGCGCTGACCATATCCTTCGTCTCCTTCGTGTATGGGCAATTGATCGATACGTAATCGGCCTGGCGCAGCATCTCATCCAGTGTCTCGACCTTCTCGCCGCCCTTCGCGGCGATCTGCTCGCGCGTCAGGTACGGGTCGTACGCCAACACGCGCATACGGAACAGCCCCTTGCACAGCTCAGCCAGCCGCCCGCCAACATTGCCAATCCCAATGATGCCGATCGTCTTGTCCAGCAGCTCAGTCCCAATGTAGTCGTTCCGAGGAATGCCATCCGCGCGCCGCATGCGCCGATCGACCTCAATGATCCGCTTGGACAGCGTCAGCAGCATCGCCAAAGCGTGCTCGGCCACCGCTTCCTTGTTGCCGCCCGATTGGTTCACCACGATGATACCATTGCGCGTGCACGAATCGACGTCGATCGTGTCGTACCCCGCACCATTCGACGACACAGCCACCAGATTCGGCGTCTTCGCCAGCAGCGCATCGGTCACTTGCAGATGCTTCCCGATCACCTGGCGCGACGCGCCGATCTGGTAAGCGTGCGCCTGCGTCAGGATCGGTTCAGCCTCGGCATCCGGCGTTTCATTTTCCAGCTTATCGAGCTGAATGTCCGGTCGCTTCGCCAGGATCTGGCCGAACACCGGACCGGACAGGTATTTCACATAGAACACGCGCTTCGCATTCGGCGCCATGTCCGTCTCCCTTTCAGTTCAGGCTGCGGCAGAAGCGTTGGATTCGAGAGCACGCCTCCCGCAAGATTTCGATATCAGTGGCATAGCTCAGACGGAAATGGTCAGGGCAGAGGAAGACGGCGCCGTGTACCAGCGCCACGCCTTCCTCATCGAGCAGAGAAGTGACGAAGGTCAGGTCATCGGCGATGCGCGTGCCACGCGGCGTGGCCTTCCCCACACAGCCTGCCATGGAAGGAAACACATAGAAGGTGCCTTCAGGCTTGTGACATGTAATGCCAGGTGCGGCATTCAGCATCTCCACTACGGCATCACGGCGAACGCGAAAGGCGCGGACCATTTCGCTGATGAAGTTGGTCGGTCCGGTCAGCGCGGCGAGCGCGGCAGCCTGGCCGATCGACGACGTATTGGAGGTAGATTGGCTTTGCAGCTTGTCCATCGCCTTGATCAGCGCCACTGGCGCGCCGGCAAAGCCAATACGCCAACCGGTCATGGCGTAGGCCTTCGACACGCCGTTCATCGTAACCGTGCGCTCTTTCAGCCGAGGCTCAACCTGCACGATCGTCGCCGGCACTGCGTCGTAGGCGATCTTCTCATAGATATCGTCCGTCAGCACCCATACGTCCGGATGGCGTAACAGCACATCACAGAGCGGCCGCAGATCATCCGCCGTGTATGCGGCCCCAGTTGGATTACATGGATTGTTCAGCACAAACCAACGCGTGCGCGGCGTGATGGCTGCCTCCAGATCATCCGCACGCAGCTTGAACCCGTGATTCTGTCCGCACGGCACGAACGCGGGTATCCCGCCAGCCAATGCCACGATATCGGGGTAGCTGACCCAACATGGTGTCGGGATGATTGCCTCGTCGCCATCGTTCAGCGTCGCCAACATGGCGTTGAACATCACCTGCTTCGCACCGGTCGAGATGATGATCTCCTCCGGCCGGTACTCGATGCCGGAATCACGCCGAAACTTATCGGCCACCGCGCGGCGCAGCTCGGGCGTGCCCGCGACGTCGGTATACTTCGTTTCACCTGCCTCGATGGCTCGAATCGCGGCATCCTTCACATGTTGCGGCGTATTGAAGTCAGGTTCGCCAGAGGACACGCCCAGCACGTCGCGTCCCTCTCGCTTCAGCGCCGCAACCTTCTGCCGAACGGCGATAGTCTGGCTGGGGCTGATGCGGTGAAGGCGTTCGGCGATGAACTGCATGCGGCGAAGGTAGCGTCCGGTTGCGCCAGACGGCAACCGGCCGCATGGTCGTGGCATGTATCAGCCGTTATCCGATCGGGCAGGACCGCCCGATGTCTATGTGCGCAACGCGCCGCCACCACCGCCCACACAAGTCCTCGAAGGCCAACGCAACGTCTCTGTCGCGGTGATTGGCGGCGGCTTCACTGGTCTGTCCGCGGCTCTGCACCTCGCCGAAGCGGGCATAGAAGTCGCCGTATTGGAAGCCAACGAAATCGGCTGGGGTGCATCCGGCCGTGCGTTCGGCCAAGTGGCGCCGTACCTGAAGCGCAGCGAGGACACAGTTCTCCATCACTACGGTCCCGCGCGCGGCCAACACGTCATCGATGCGGTGGGCGCCGGTCCTGACCTGGTATTCGAACTGATCGGCCGTCACTCCATAGAGTGCTGGGCGATGCGCTCCGGCCTGATCTTTGCCGCGCATTCGGCAAGCGGCCAACGCGCATTGGAACGGCGCGCGCAGTACTGGCAGCAGCGCAAAGCTCCGGTCGAGATGCTGGATGCAACACGCTGCGCCGAACTCATCGGCTCGACGCTGTATCAGGCGGCGTCACTCGATCGGCGCGGTGGCAACATCAACCCCTTCGCCTACACGCGTGGCCTTGCCCACGCCGCGGTGAAGGCGGGTGCCGTGCTCCACACGCGGGCCCGGGTTCGCCGATTGGTGCGACGCGATAAGCGATGGACGATCGACGTCGGAAATGCGCGGATCACCGCGGACAATGTAGTGATCGCCACCAACGCGTATTCACCTGCCCTATGGCCGGGCCTGCGCGAGAGCATCATTCCAATGCGTGGCCACGGCTTCGTCACAGAGCCTCTCTCGGACAACGTCCGCCACACAATCCTACCGGAGCGGCAGTCGCTCACCGATACGCGGCAACTCTATTCGGGGGTGCGGTTGCTGCCCGATGGCCGGCTACACGCCAGCGCGCATGGACCCAGCTTCGGTCCAGAGCCAAAGCCGGATTGGCGCCGCGTCGATGCACGAATGAGGCGGATGTATCCGCAGCTCGGTGCGTTGAAGTGGCAGCAAGGCTGGAGCGGCTGGGTGGCGATGACCACCGACCACTTCCCGCGCCTGCACGCGCTGGCGCCCGGCTTATTCGCGGGCCTTGGCTATAACGGCCGCGGCATTGCCGCCGCGACATTGATGGGACGGGATCTTGCGACGCTCGTGCGCGGAGGCCGTGACGACGCCACGGTGTTTCCTCTTACGCCGTCGCGCCCGCTGTCGTGGCACAGCATAGCCCCCACTTTAATTCGCGGACTGGTCCAGGTTTATCGCGTGCGCGACGCGGTGAATGAGCGACGATTGGGTCGCGGGCAATAACCGAAGCCGGGGTGCGATGGGTTGAGCGAAGCCAAACCCATGCTCATTGGACAAGATTATACCGCTACTCGCTGACGGCGACCCGTTCGCTCTAACCGTCATGGCCGGCCCCCGAGCCGGCCATGACGACAGGGCGACAGATGCGTCAGGATCTGTGAGCTTTGGTATCAGACCTCGTGGAACACCAGCGTCCGCAACTCGATGCTCTCGCGCGGCGGCACATCCTCCGGCACGGTCCGATCCTCGAATGCCGTGTGCGGCAGGAAGCGCGCACGCCCGTCAGTCTCCGAGTTCGTAGCACTTCAGCAGCAGCGCCTCGTGTGGCTGCATCTGCGGCAGATAGAACCAGCGATGCGACGGATTGTACTTCACGGCGTACGTCTCGCCCACGCGATGCTGATACACCAGGTCCGACGCCACCAGATCGTCGGCAGCGACCAACTCCACATCGCACATTGCCAGCGGCGCATCCAGCAGCGGTCCACGGATCGGTCGCCACAGATTGATCACCTGCACGCGCCCCCGCAAAAGCCGCTCCGCGTCATCGCCGAAGAAGTCGCGCACCCGCTGCGGGCCGGACGTCGCCGTATGATCGACGTGTACCCGCGTCGCCGGCTGGCGCGGCGCCTCGCGCGACCAATCCTGCGCCCCCTTCACACGCCGGCGCAGCGTGTGATCGAATATGAACACCTTGCTGGCGCCGGTGGCTTCGGCGATCACGCGCTCGGCTTCGGGGTAGTAGGTGCGGCGCACCTCGTCCTCATCCCAGAAGTCATGTACGGCGCTCTGCTGATGCAGGACAGCGAAGCCCTCGCGATCCAACGTGATATTGGTCGCAACCGGGCGCACATCGTGGATCGTCACCGTGTGCGCCTCGTGCTCCGTGTTGGAACGAGGGATGCCGGGCGGCGGATCGAACGTGTAGTTGCGTGGCCGCTCCGACATCGGCGTCAGGTAGTTCAGCGTCGCTTCAATGCTCGGCAGGTGTGTAGCATTCATCGTTGGCTCCTCGTTGTCGGGTGATCAGATCGGCGGATAGTTCCCCGACCAGAACGGCGTGTTGAGCTCGCGATAGGCGTCCGCGGTGGACGCCCCGATGTCAGCGAGTTCACGCGGGCTCAGCTCGGCGAGCGCCTGTCGCTCCCGGCTGCGGCGGCGCCAGAGGCGCAGGGTCGCAACTGCTCGGGCGATCATCCCTGGATGCTGCCGGCCCGCCGTAGGCAGCGCCGATATCTGAGAATTTGTCAGCGACGGATAGACAAAGGCAGACATGACCTGTTCTCCTCCAATAGCGTGTTGAGGCGGAAAGTGGTCCTATCCGGGGCCGCGAACAAACGATACTTTGTCCGCTTTCGGATGAGCTTAATTCATGCTAAATGGCCGGCATGGCGACCGTATTGCCTTCCCTGAACGGCTTGCGAGCCTTCGAGGCAGCGGCCCGGCATCTCAGCTTCACGCGCGCCGCGGACGAGCTGAATGTCACCCAGACCGCCATCAGCCACCTGATCCGCCGCCTCGAAGAACAGCTCAACGTCAAGCTGTTCGTGCGGCGGAACCGTGCGCTGGAATTGACCCGCGAGGCCCAGGACTTTCTGCCGGCCGTCCGCACCGCGTTCGAGGATCTGCGGCGTGCCACCGCTCGGCTAAGGCGCTCGGACCGTGATGGCGCACTGACTGTCAGCACCACGGCATCGCTCGCGGCCAAATGGTTGGTGACACGCGTCGCCAGTTTCCAGGACGCCCAGCCTGGCATCGAAGTCCGCATCAGCACGTCCTCGCATCTGGTGGACTTCCAACGCGAGGAAGTGGACATGGCGGTTCGCTATGGCCTCGGAACCTGGCCTGGTACGCGCGCGAACTGGCTGATGGCGGAGGACATGTTCCCGGTCTGCAGTCCCGCGCTGCTGACCGGCGACAATCCGCTTCGCACGCCCGAGGACCTGGAACACCACACGTTGCTGCACTCCAGCGCATCGCGCGAGGACTGGCAGCTATGGCTGACCGCGGCCGGTCTGCCCGCTTCGATCGCGGCTCGGCGCGGCCTCACCTTCGATCAGAGCTTCATGGCGAGCCAGGCTGCGGTCGAGGGTCTCGGTGTTGCGCTCGGACGCGCGCGCCTCGTCGAAGCGGATATCGCGGCGGGACGGCTGGTTGTGCCGTTCAACGTCGTGCTGCCGACGGGTGCCGGCTATTACATCGTCGCGCCGGAGGCGACCGCTGATACGCCGAAGATCGCGCTGTTCCGCGATTGGCTGATCGGATCGGTCGCCCCCGGCGCCGTTGCGCCACCTCCGCCGTAGCTACGCGGCCATGCGAACACGCATATCGGCCGCGTGACTCAGCGGGGCGTCGCAAACCTCAACCAGACGAGCACGATCGAAACCATTGAAGGCGGTGCGCAGGCAGCCGCCATAGGCACCGAGCTGGCCGATCTCGATCCAGTCGCCTTCGGTGATGTCGGCCGGCAAATGGAACGGGCCGCGCATCACATCCGCGCTGTCGCAGGTCGGGCCAAAGAACGAAAAACCGGTGCGCATATCCGAAGCACGCGCATCGTCAGGGCGGATCAGCCGCACCGGATACCGAAAAGCCAACGCGCCCGCATCAGCAAGCGCGCCATACACGCCATCGTTGATATACAGCGTGTCGCCGCGACGGTGCTGCACCTGCACCACCACAGAGCCGCCGCCGGCAACCAACGCGCGCCCAGGCTCCACCCACAGCTCAGCGTCGGGCAGGTCAAGCCGCTCGAAGCCAGCCTCGATCTCGGCGAGGAATGCGCCCAGCGGTGGTGGTTCCACATCCGGATATGGAACCGGAAAGCCACCGCCAACGTCGACGATGTCCAGCGCCACGTCCGCATCGCCGATGACGTTGCCAACCAGTGCGAGCGCATCACGCCACGCCAGCGGATCGAGGCATTGCGACCCGACATGGAAGCTGATGCCAAGCCGCACAGCATGCGGACGTGCCGCGCGCAGCAGTTCCGCAGCCTGCTCCGGTAGCGCGCCAAACTTGCCCGACAGATCCAGCACCGCCGAACCCTTCGGCAGCGCGAGACGGACGACCAGGCCGAGTTCGCCCTCGACGCCTGTTGCGGCGATCTCGTGCAGGATCTTCGCCAGCTCTTCGGCGCTGTCGAGCACGAAGTCGCGCACGCCATGCCTCGCCCACGCCTCGCGGATCGCGGAGCGTGCCTTGATCGGATGCATGAAATGGATCGACGCCGCGGGAAACATCTGCCGCACCAGCGCAACCTCGGCGATCGAGGCGCAGTCAAAGTGCGTCACGCCGCCGGCGTGGATCGCGCGCAGCACCGATGGCTCCGGGTTGCACTTCACCGCGTAGAGCACATGGCCAGGAAACGCCTGCACGAACTCGTCAGCGGCTGCGCGAATGGCCGCCGGACGCAGGCAGTGCATTGGCACATCCGGCCGCTCTGTGGCGAACAGATCGTCCACTGACGGCAATGCCGTTGCAGCAGTGGGGAAGCGGCGGCGGAGTGGTGAAACGGCAGTGCGAACGCGCAGATTGGTCATCGCAGGATCCTCGCGAACCAGCGGTGAGAACAGGGAAATGAAGAGCGGTCGCCGCGCGATAGTGCTGCGGCGACGAACTCAGCCGTTGGTGCGAGGACTTCGCATCGCGACTGAACCGATCAGCCAACATAGGCGGCTCCCTAACGACCCCGGCCCCACGTTTGGACCGGACCGACCGAAAAGGACGCGTTACGTCGTTGCTGTGCCCCAAATTGCCGATGCGGGGCTCGCGGCACGTGCGATGCGTCAAGCGACCGCTTCACCACAGAGGTGAGGCGGGGCCGCGCATATAGGGGCTAGTAAGCAGGGGGAGGTATGCAAATGTGGTTGATACGCCAGACCCGATCTTGCACTGTTACCTACGTGCCCGGTCTGAAGTGTTACCTATGTAGCCGGTCTGTACCAGGCCCGGCCACCGGTAGCGGCAAGTTGCCCGCATGTATGGCAGCCGCGCAGAGGCTCCAGCTTGATGCGCCCGCGATCGAACGTTTGTGCCGTCACGGGTGGCCGGGACACGCCCCATATGCGCTGAGATAGGGCCGACGGCGTCAAAATCATCGTCATGGCCGGGCGTGTCCCGGCCACCAGTAGCGGCAAGTTGCCTGCACGTACGGCAACCGCGCAGAGGCTCAGCCTGATGTGCCCGCGATCGAACGTTCATGCCGCTACGGGTGGCCGGGACACGCCCGACCCCTATCGGCGATTGGGACGGCTCAGGAATGCACTTCGATCTTATGTTGGCGCCAATTTGGCTTCACCCGCCATGACGGCGGTTTAGACAGCTCATGAACGCATTCTTCCACAACACGCGACCAGTTCCGATTTCCCTTGACGCGCAATCTCCGCACTCCCACTATGTAAATGTGTCTTACATTCACATGAGGTCCACCATGTCTGGCTGGGCGAATCAAGGTAGCTACAGCAATCCAGGCTCACCCTGGGGTCCAGGAGCCACAGCGTATCAACCAGGCTGGGATGCCTGGCGATACTGGTATGCGGCCAAACCGCTTTGGATTGCGGCAATGATCCTGGGCTTCATCTTCTGGTGGCCCTTTGGATTGGCTCTGTTGTTCCTGGGAATATGGGGAAAGCGCATGGCATTCGGCGGATGTGGCGGTTGGCAGCAGCGCAACGGTGGCTGGCACGCGCAAGGTGGTCCGCCGCCCTGGGCCAACTTGAAGGGCTTCTGGGGCTGCGGCGCGCCGCGTCAGACTGCCACCAGCGGCAACCACGCGTTCGATGAATACCGCACCGAGACGCTGCGCCGGTTGGAGGACGAGCAGAAGGAGTTCTCCGCCTTCCTGGAACGTCTGCGGTTCGCGAAGGACAAGTCAGAGTTCGACCAGTTCATGAACGAGCGCCGCACCCGTCCACCCGCGCCGCCTGAAGGCGAAGGGTCGCAGTCGGGCATGCCGCACGGATCGTAGCGGCTGGCTCAGGCTTAAGGCGCCCTCTCCTGTGCTGACAGGAGAGGGCGTTATCTTATCCAGCACTCTTTGGCATCTAGTGGACCTTGGCTAGGCCGTCAAAATGCCGATCGCATATACAATCGCATCAGCGTGGCGGTGTCCCTGCCGGGCATTACACTCTCCCGACCGATGGCAGATATGTAAGCTGATGCAGGTCTCCCTCGCTTGCAAACCTGCCGTTCCCGTCGCATTTGCCCATTGCACTCGGGTGACATGACCGCGAACCTGGCCGGAACCGCCTAATGAAGGGGTTCCGTTAATCGGGCTGTGCGTCTATGCCGCGCCCGCACAGACAAGGAACCAGACGTAATGGCTGGCGTGGATATCCTGGCCTCCGCCTTCAGCGGTGCGAACGCCGCATTCCTGGGCGAGCAATATGCTCGCTGGGCGACCAACCCCAGCTCCGTCGATCCCACCTTCGCCGAGCTGTTCAGCGCGCTGAACGATGACGCCCGCGCGGTGCTGGAGGAGGCGACCGGCGCCTCCTGGGCACCCCGCGACCATGAGGCCGGCGCCCGCCACCACCGCCGGAGCCACCGCCCAGCCGACGACCGAGCAGATGCGTGCGGCGACCATCGCCTGGCTGCGCGCGCTGATGCTGATCCGATCCTATCGCGTGCGCGGCCACCTCGAGGCGCGACTTGATCCACTCGGCCTGCAAATCCCCAAGCCGCACGCAGAGCTGGACCCCCGCTCCTACGGCTTCACCGACAGCGACCTCGATAAGCCGATCTTCATCGACAACGTGCTCGGCCGCGAAACCGCGACGCTGCGCGAGATCGTCACCATCCTGCGTGAGACCTACTGCGGTCCCATCGGCGTCGAGTTCATGCATATCCAGGATCCGGAGCAGAAGGCCTGGATCCAGCGCAAGGTGGAAGGTGCCCCTTGGCGCACCAATTTCGACGCCAATGCCAAGCGCGCGATCCTGACGCAGCTTACCGAAGCGGAAGGCTTCGAGGCGTTCTGCCAGAAGCGCTACGTCACCACCAAGCGCTTCGGCCTTGAGGGCGGTGAAGTCACTATCCCAGCCATCCAGGCCGATGATCGAAACGACGGCGCAGGCTGGGGTTTCGGAAATCGCCATCGGCATGCCGCATCGCGGCCGGCTCAACACGCTGGTCAACATCGTGAAAAAGCCCTTGCAGGCGGTGTTCTCCGAATTCGGCGGCGAGAGCTTCAAGCCGGACGACGTGCAGGGGTCGGGCGACGTGAAGTACCATCTCGGCACTTCGACCGACATCGATTTCGGCGGCGCACAGCGTGCATCTGTCGCTCCAACCCAATCCGTCACATCTGGAAGCAGTCGATCCGGTGGTGATCGGCAAGGTGCGTGCGCGGCAGGACCAGGCGGGCGATACCCAGCGGCGCTCCTCGGTCATGGCGATCCTGATGCATGGCGACGCGGCGTTCGCGGGCCAGGGCCTGGTCTATGAGACGCTGGCGATGAGCCAGCTCATCGGCTACCGCACCGGCGGCACGGTACATGTCGTGGTGAACAACCAGATCGGCTTCACCACCGTGCCGGCGCACGCCTATTCCGGCCTCTATTGCACCGACGTGGCAAAGTCGATCCAGGCGCCGATCCTGCACGTGAACGGCGACGATCCCGAGGCAGTGGTGTTCTGCGCGCGAATGGCGGCGGAATTCCGCATGCGCTTCGCGACCGATATCGTGCTGGACATCGTCTGCTATCGCCGCCATGGCCATAACGAGACGGACGAACCAGCGTTCACCCAGCCGCTGATGTATCGTGCGATCGACAAGACGCGCACGACGCGGACGCTCTATGCCGAGCGTCTCGTGGTCGAGGGCGTGATCAGCTCCGCGGAAGCGCAGGGGATGTGGGACAGCTTCGCGCAGACGCTGGAGGATGCGAATTCCGCCGGCAAATCGTACAAGCCGAACAAGGCGGACTGGCTGGAGGGCCACTGGTCCGGCATGTCGCAAGCCGACCCGGAAGCCGAGCGCATCGAGCACGCAACAGCCGTGAGCGGCGAAGCTCTGAAGCGTATCGGCAGCGCGCTGACCCGCGTTCCTGCCGGGTTCGAGGTGCATCCGCGCATCGCCCGCCAGCTCGAAGCCAAACGCGCGATGATCGAATCGGGTGAGGGGCTTGACTGGGCCACCGGCGAGGCATTGGCCTTCGGTTCACTGTTGCTGGAAGGGCATCGCGTGCGGCTGTCCGGTGAGGACAGCCAGCGCGGCACCTTCAGCCAGCGCCACGCCGTGCTGGTCGATCAGGAGAACCAGAACGAGTACGTGCCGCTGAACAATATCTCGCGTGATCAGGCACGGATCGAAATCTACAACTCACTGCTGTCGGAAGCTGGCGTGCTTGGCTTCGAGTATGGCTACACGCTGGCCGATCCGCGTACGCTGGTGCTTTGGGAAGCGCAATTCGGCGACTTCGCGAATGGTGCTCAGGTCATCATCGACCAGTTCCTGGCGAGCGGCGAAAGCAAGTGGCTGCGCATGTCGGGTCTGGCTCTGCTGCTGCCGCACGGCTATGAAGGGCAGGGGCCGGAGCACTCCTCGGCGCGCATCGAGCGGTATCTACAATTGTGTGCTGAACGCAATATGTGCGTGACGAACCTGACTACACCGGCGAACTACTTCCATGCCTTGCGCCGCCAGTTGAAGCGCAACTACCGCAAGCCGCTGGTAGTCTTCACGCCGAAGTCGCTGCTGCGGCACAAGCTGGCGACATCGAAGCTGGAAGAGATGACGGAAGGCACCGCGTTCCGTTTCGTCATCCCAGAGATCGACACGATCGCCACGCCCGATGCCGTGCGCCGTGTCGTGCTGTGCAGTGGCAAAGTCTACTATGATCTGTTGGCTGCACGGCGAGAGCAGGCGATCGGCGACGTGGCCATCCTGCGGCTGGAGCAGCTTTATCCGTTCCCCGAGAAGACGCTGGCTCGCGAACTGGCGCCGTATCGCAACGCAGAACTGGTGTGGTGCCAGGAGGAACCGGAAAACGCCGGTGCCTGGACCTTCGTCGATCGCCGGCTGGAAAAGGCGATGGGTGGCGTGAAGCGTCCCCGTTATGCCGGGCGTGCGGCGGCCGCCAGCCCGGCGACCGGTTCCGCCCGTGCGCACGCGGCACAACAGGCGGCACTGGTCGCCCAAGCGCTGGGAGCCGAGTGATGCCCTTCCTAACAAGAAAAAGAAACCGCTTGCTGCCAAGATGCGGATTGATACCAACCGCCCGATGCCACCGCTCATCGTCATGGCCGGGCGTGTCCCGGCCATGACGACGATCGGTGGGGTCAGCGCAATGGGCCCCTGGTATGAGCTATTTTTTCATCCAGGGCGGGTCGGCCACCGTCGGTCGGTGGCTAACTCGCAATGACACGTACACCCCAGCCTGAAGCACGGTGAGATGGCAACTGAAATCAAAGTCCCTACGCTGGGCGAAAGCGTCACCTCCGCAACCGTCGCGCGCTGGATGAAGCACCAGGGCGATACGGTGGCCATCGATGAGCCGCTGGTCGAGTTGGAAACCGACAAGGTCACGGTAGAGGTAGGCGCCCCAGCCGCCGGCGTGCTGACCTCGATCAGCGCACCCGAAGGCAGTGAAGTACCCGTCGGCGCTTTGCTGGGCCTACTGGATGGCGCCGGTGCCGCAACTGCCGCGCCGAAAGCTGCACCCGCGCCGACCCCAGCCCCTGCTCCGCCGCCGCGTCCCGCTGCCATGCCCCAGGCCGGCGTCAATGCACCTCCAGCAGCGCGCGGACCAGTGGCGCGTCCTGCCACGCCTCCCGCCGACGTCGCCACCCACGCGCCGCTGCCCGCCGCGCAGAAGCTGATCGAAGAACAACACCTGTCGCCCGAGCACATCGGCACCGGCACCGGCAAGGATGGCCGAATCACCAAGGGCGATGTGCTGGCCTTCCTGAACCGCCCGGCACCCTCGCCCGCGCCAGCTCCTGCCGCCAAGCTGCCACGCGAAGCCGAACCGCGCGAGGAGCGCGTGCGCATGACGCGCCTGCGCCGCACCATCGCCGCTCGGCTGAAGGAGGCGCAGAACACCGCCGCCATGCTGACCACCTTCAACGAGGTGGACATGACCGCGGTAATGGCGCTGCGCAACGAATATCGCGACGCGTTCGAGAAGAAGCACAACGGCGTGCGCCTCGGGTTCATGAGCTTCTTCGTGAAGGCCTGCGTGGCGGCGCTGAAGGAGTTTCCCGCGGTCAACGCCGAGATCGACGGCGATGACATCGTCTACAAGAACTTCGTCCACATGGGCATCGCGGTGGGCGGCGCGAGCGGCCTTGTTGTGCCGGTGATCCGCGACGTAGACCAGATGACCTTCGCGGAAATCGAAGCTGCCATCGCTGATTTTGGCAAACGTGCGCGCAATGGCTCGCTGAAGCTGGACGAACTCACCGGTGGTACGTTCAGCATCACCAATGGCGGCGTGTATGGCTCGCTGATGTCCACACCGATCCTGAACCCGCCGCAGTCAGGTATTTTGGGGATGCACAAGATCCAGGAGCGGCCGGTGGTGGTGGCGGGAAAGATCGAGGCCCGACCAATGATGTACCTCGCGCTAAGCTACGACCATCGCATCGTCGATGGCAGCGAGGCGGTGAGCTTCCTGGTGCGGGTGAAGGGAGGCGTCGAGGATCCGCGGAGGCTGCTGCTGGATGTATGACCGAGGCACTGATCCAATATGGGCCGAAGGCCACGTGCCGCACTGCCCAACGACGCTCCTGTGTGTCGTGGTGGAACATGTTCACCGGAGCGGTTTCGAGCCGGAGCCGGCGTCACTCTGGACAACGAGGGACTGCTTCAGGGTGTGTCAGTGAACAGCGCGGCCCACAGCACGGTGAAAGCCTTGACGTCCAATATTCCAAATCGGCAGATCGGCGTCACAACGGTGGGGGCAGTTCGTGACATGGGCGGTTCGGTCAGGCCGGAGCCGTCCGTGAGTAATCGCTTTCACTGCGTTCTCTCGGGTATTACACCGGAACAGGCGGCTGAGTTGTTTGCCCCCGTCATTGCGAACCCCAACCGCTGATGTGGAGGGTTGCCTTGGATACCACTGCTTTCGATGAACTCACGAATGCCGATCTGGATCTGATCGAGGCCCGGCTGCGCGCCGCCACGCCCGGCCCCTGGAAATCCTTCGTCGAGGGACGCGATCACACCAGCGGATCGAGTTTCATCGCGACGCCGGACACCGATATCGAACTCGCTGGCGCGACCACGGCGGACCAGGATTTCATCGCCCACGCTCGTGAAGACCTACCAAAATTGCTTGATGAGGTTCGGCGACTGCGTGCGCGCGGGCGTCGCAACCGGCCGACGAACAGCCGGTACCGTTCAGCGATCTGACAAGATCGGGCACCCTCGCGTTACGGCGCCTTCGCGCTTGCCGTGATATACAACCTGGACGCGGTTTGTTGCGCGAGGACCGAATGCCTGACTCGTACGACCTTATCGTCATCGGCGCGGACCTGGCAGCTATATCTTCGCCATCCGTGCCGCGCAGTTCGGCATGAAAGTGGCCTGAGTGGAGAAGCGCGCCACGCTCGCAACAACTTCGTCCAAGTTGGCATCGCAGTGGGCGGTGCGACCGGCCTTGTTGTGCCGGTTATCCGCGACGTGGACCAGATGAGCTTCGCGGAAATTGAAGCCGCCATCGCTGATTACGGCCGGCGCACGCGCGATGGCTCGCTGATGTCCACACCGATCCTGAACCCGCCGCAGTCGGGCATCCTGGGAATGCACAAGATCCAGGAGCGGCCAATGGTGGCAGGCGGCAAGATCGAGGTACGGCCTATGATGTATCTGGCGGTAAGCTACGACCACCGCGTTGTCGATGGCCGCGAGGCGGTCAGCTTCCTGGTGCGCGTGAAGGAAGGCGTTGAGGACCCGCGCCGGTTGTTGTTGGGACTGTGACCCCTTACCGCTGCGTATTGCGATATTTCAAAATGCAACGTTACGTAACACAACCGCGTGAACGGCGTACGCAACATTAATTTTGTGTAAGCCAAGCATCACGGCGGCGTGCAATTGAATCCTCTCCCGCTGGGCGACCGGCTTCAGCGGACCAGGGGAGTGGGCCATGTCGACGCAATTTCGCTGGAAGGGAGATGTCGGCCCGGACTGGAACTCGGTGTCGGGGACCATCACCAACTGGCTGAACATCTCCGATAACACCAATACCATTGTTCCGACCGCCGACACCGGCGACGTCGCGGTCTTCGACGATGGCGGCGCTGACACCGTCGGCAAGGGCGGCTCTGCCGACCAGTTTTCGATCACCAACAACACGTTTGTCACCCTGACGGGCGGCCGCTTCGAAGCGGGCGCATTCATCGCGTCGGACAATGCCGACTTCCCGGACGATCTGGTGGTGGACGACGATTCCAAGCTCGTTGTCGCGTCCGGCGCCGGGCTGCAGAATCAGGGCACGGTCGACGTCATCGGCCTTGGCGCCGACCTGTTCGGCGGGGCCGGCAGCGGCTCGCTGGAAGTCGATCCGAACGGCATATACGAGGCAGAGGCGCTGATCATCGGCGATAGCACGGCCGGCGTTGGCTTCGTCACGATCAATCAAGCTCAGATCTTCACAGTGATCGGCGCCAATTCCGGCAACGGCGAACTCACCATCGGCCAGATGGGCCAGGGCAGTCTCGACGTCACGGGCACGCCAAATGTTTTCACACAGTCCGCAGTCCTCGGTCTGAACCAGGGCGCTGTCGGCGCTCTGTCGCTCGACAGTTCAACCTGGGGCGGCGGCGGTGTGACGATCGGTGCCGCCGGGATCGGTCACATGACAATCGGGCCGGGCGCGACGATAGCCCTCTTGGACATCGTCGTGGGTTCGGCCGAGAGCGGGAGCGGAGACCTGTTGGTCACCGGTGCGAACTCCTTCGGTGTGGATTTCCTGACGATTGGCGCGGATGGGACCGGTACGGCCACGTTCGGAGCAGGCTCGACCGGCATGTTTGTCGCAGTCACCGTGGGCGAGAACGCGGACGCGGTCGCGAATATGACGCTGGACGGCTCTCTCTGGAACACGGACACCTTGACGATAGGGCTCACCGGCACCGGCCAGGCGACGGCTGGATCGGGCGAGGTCATCACAGCCGGTAATGCGATATTGGGCTCTGGTGCGGACGCGAGCGGCGATCTGACGCTCGACGACGCGGTGCTGAATGGCGGAACCGTGGTAATCGGCCAGGACGGAACGGGCGATCTAGCGATCGAATCAGGTTCGAGCGGAAGCGTGACCGCTGTCGTCGTGGGGGCGGACGATGGCTCCAGCGGGACGCTGACGATCGACGACGCTGAGTGGAGCGCCGGCAGCTTGACGGTCGGGCAGGCCGGTGACGGTCAGGTGACGGTCGATTCAGATGCGACTGCGACTTTCGACAATGTTCTCATCGGGCCCAACGGTGTTCTCGCCGTGACGGAAGCGGCGGGTTCTGCCGGCACCGTGGTCGCACAGCAGGTCACGATCGATTTCGGTCTGCTCGATGTCAGTGCGGGCGGCCAGGTGCTGGTCGGCCCGGCGACAGGCACCGACGGAGCGGTTGCCATCGGAAACCTGTCGGCGCTGACGGGGCTTGGCTCGCTGAAGGGCGATGTCGTTCTGTCGGATGGCGGCATGGTGCAGGCGACAGCCCCTGTACCGGGTGCTCTGACGATCGATGGCAACGTCTCCGGTGATGGTACGATCGAGGCGCTGATGACGCTCGAGGTGAACGGTGGCATCGCCGCCGGCGTTACGATCGCGTTCAGCCCGTCGATCGGGGCACAGGTTGGGCAGCTTATCCTGGATGTTCCGGCCGCCAACCTGGGCACCATCGCCGGCTTCAGCGCCGGCAACACCATCGTCGTTGAGGGTTCCCTCTATGACGATGCGGTGTTCACCCAAGGCACCTCCGGTGCCGCGGGAACCTTGACGCTATCGGGTGGCGCGCTGGCGCCGCTGTCTTTTGCGGTCGAAGGCACCTATGCGGCCGACAGTTTCCTCGCAACGCCGAACCTGACCGAGACCGATGTTACGCTCTGCTTCGTGGCGGGAACGCGGATTGCTACGCCGCGCGGCGAAGTGCCAGTTGAGCAACTTTCTGTCGGTGACGAGGTACTGACGCTAAGTGGCGCGACCCAGCCAATCACTTGGATCGGGGTGGGCAGAGTGCTGGCGACACGCGGCCGGCGCACGGCGGCAACGCCGGTCATCGTGCGCAAGGGCGCGCTTGCCGACAACGTGCCATGCCGCAATTTGCGCATTACCAAAGGGCACTCGCTGTTCTTCGACGGCGCGCTGATCCCGGTCGAGGAACTGATCAACCATCGCTCGATCCTATGGGACGACCAGGCGCAAGAAGTCGCCATATTCCATATTGAACTAGCGACCCACGACGTGTTGCTGGCAGACGGCGCGCCGGCCGAGAGTTATCGCGATGACGGCAACCGCTGGCTGTTCCGCAACGCTAACGCCGGGTGGCGTCTGCCGCCCCAGGAACCATGCGTACCGGTGCTCGCTGGAGGACCCGTCGTCGATGCGATTTGGCGGCGTCTGCTGGACCGCGCGCCACTACGGTCCCGCATTCCGCTGACCGACGATGCCGATGTGCACCTCATGGTGGATGGCACGCGTGTCGATCCCATATCGCGCGACGCAGCCCGCTATGCATTTCGGCTGCCGGTCAGGCCCACGACCATGCGCATCCGCTCGCGCAGCATCGTACCGCAGGAGTTTGGACTGGCACGTGACCCGAGGTGCCTCGGGATCGCACTGCAACGGATCATATTCGCGCAGCTTGCCCGAACGCGCGTGGTCAACGCAGATGATTTACGGCTCGCCGATGGCTTTCATGAGTACGAGCCTGAAGACGATTGGCGGTGGACCAATGGCGATGCCGCCGTTCCGTCCGCGCTATTCACTGGCTTCAGCGGCCCACTGCTGTGCACGCTGCAGATTGGTGCGACGACCCAGTACCTTGACGAGGGTCGCACGCTGCGCGTTGCCTGACGGGCCAGGCATGCGTAGCAGACAGGTTTGTGATGCCCGGCCTTGGCGGATACAAGGTCGGGCCAATTTATCACATGCCCATTGCTCTGAAAGGCCGCCATGCCCGACTCCTTCGACCTTGTCGTCATCGGCTCTGGTCCCGGCGGCTATATCTGCGCCATCCGCGCGGCGCAGCTTGGCTTGAAGGTGGCGTGCGTGGAGAAGCGAGCCACGCTCGGCGGCACTTGCCTGAACATCGGCTGCATCCCGTCGAAGGCGCTGCTGCAATCTTCTGAGGAATTCTGGCACGCCTCGCATGCGCTGAAAGACCACGGCGTGATCGTGGATAGCGTGAAGCTGGACCTCGCGCGCATGCAGGCTCGGCGCATGGAGGTTGTCACCGCCAATGTGAAGGGCGTCGAGTTCCTGTTCCGCAAGAACAAGGTGGCCTGGTTGAAGGGCACCGGCCGCATCACCGCACCCGGCAAGGTCGATGTGGACGGCACCGAGTATGACGCGAAGCACATTGTCATCGCCACAGGCTCCGAGTCTGTGCCGCTGCCAGGCGTCGATGTGGATGAAAAGCAGATCGTTACGTCGACCGGCGGCTTGGAACTCGACAAGGTGCCCGGCCACCTCGTGGTGATCGGCGGTGGCTATATCGGCCTGGAACTTGGCAGCGTCTGGCGGCGGCTTGGTGCGGAGGTCACGGTCGTGGAGTTCCTCGACCGCATCATCCCCAACATGGACGGCGAGATCTCCCGGTCATTCGAACGCATCCTGGCGCGGCAAGGGATGAAGTTCCGCCTCGGCACGAAGGTGACCAGCGCGCGCCAGGGCAACGACGGCGTGACGCTAGGCATCGAACCCGCCAAGGGCGGCGCGGCGGAAGAGCTGAAGGCTGACATCGTGCTGCTTTCCATCGGCCGCCGTCCTTACACCGAAGGTGTTGGAGCTGGCGTCGAGCTCGACGAGCGCGGCCGCGTGAAAACCGATGCGCACTATGCGACCAATGTCCCCGGCATCTACGCCATCGGCGACTGCATCGCCGGCCCGATGCTGGCGCATAAGGCGGAGGAAGAAGGCGTCGCGGCCGCCGAGATCATCGCGGGCCAGGCAGGCCACGTGAACTACGGCGCGATCCCTGGGGTTGTATATACGTGGCCAGAGGTCGCCTCGGTCGGCCAGACCGAGGAAGAGCTGAAAGCCGCTGGTGTCGCCTACAACGTCGGCAAATTCCCGTTCACCGCCAACGGCCGCGCCCGTGCGATGGGCGAGACCGAGGGTTTCGTGAAGCTGCTCGCCGACAAGACGACCGATCGGCTGCTTGGTGCGCACATCATCGGGCCAGATGCCGGCACGCTGATCGCCGAACTTACCACAGCGATAGAATTCGGCGCCTCGGCGGAGGACGTCGCGCGCACCTGCCACGCGCATCCAACGTTGGAAGAGGCGGTGAAGGAAGCCGCCCTTGCAGTCGCTGGTCGCGCGCTGAATATGTGAGGGATGATGGCAACGCCCCCTCCCCCCAACCCCCTCGCGCAAGGGGAGGGGGAGTGTTGTCGTGTAACCACTCCCCCTCCCCTTGCGGGAGGGGGTTGGGGGGAGGGGGCTGCGTGAAACCTCTCGCGCTCACCATGGGCGACCCTGCCGGAATTGGCGGCGAATTGACCGTGCGTGCATGGCAGGCGCTGCACGACAGCAGCATTTGCTTCGTCGCGCTGGACGACCCGCAACGCCTCACCGGCATTCCGATCGTCGAAATCGCTTCTCTCGCCGACGCACCAGCGGTATTCGCCAAGGCACTTCCGCTACTGCCAATCAAGCTCGCTGAACCTGCGACGCCTGGCCATCCCAACAAGGCAAACGCCCCTGCGGTGATTGGCTCAATCGAACGGGCCGCCGCACTGTGCCTAAGTGGTGAGGCCAGTGCCATGGTCACCAATCCCATCAACAAAGCCGCGCTGTACGACGCTGGCTTCGGCTACCCGGGCCACACCGAATTCCTCGCGGCACTCACCGGTGCGGGGGGAAACAGATCATGATGCTCGCCAGCCCCGATCTGCGCGTTGTTCCGGTCACCGTGCACGCATCCCTACGCAATTCCATCGCAATGCTGACGACTGAGGCGATTGTCGCTGCCGCGCGCACAACCGCGACGGCGCTGTGCCGCGAGTTTGGTATCGCCCAACCTCGCCTGGCTGTAGCCGGCCTCAATCCGCATGCCGGTGAACAGGGCGCGCTCGGCGATGAAGAGACGACCATCATCGCCCCCGCCATCGCTGCGTTGCGCACCGACGGCATCGATGTTTCCGGCCCGTGGCCGCCCGACACGATGTTCACCCGCACGGCCCGCGCCCGCTACGACGCAGCGATCTGCATGTATCACGATCAGGCGCTGATCCCGCTGAAGACGCTTGCGATGGACCATGGCGTGAATGTCACGCTCGGCCTGCCGATTGTGCGAACCTCGCCGGACCACGGGACCGCATACGACATCGCGGGCAAGGGCATTGCCGAACCGTCCAGTCTGATCGCCGCCATCAAACTTGCCGCGGAGCTGGCACGTGCTCGAGGATAAGGACGCCATCCGCGAGCTGCTGCATCGCTATTGCTTCTGCATGGATGACGGCCGCTTTACCGAACTGGCCACGCTGTTCGCCGAGGATGGTGAGTGGATAGCACCGTATCGCACCGCGAAGGGGCCGGCCGACATCGCCGCATGGCTCACGCAATCGGTGCCGGCTGAGCCAAAGCGCATGCACTACGCGATGAACTCGGTCATCGATTGCGACGGCGCGCATGCGACGGCTCGATCGAACTACCTGGTCATGGTAGAAGGCCCGCACGGACCGCTTCCATCAGTCTGCGGCACCTATGAAGACGTACTGGTGAAGCAGCCCGGCGGTTGGCGGTTTCAGCGCCGGCAACTGATCCATGCGTTCAAGGGCGATATGGCACTGCGTCTGCCGTAAGCGCTATTTCCAACTGCACAAAAAGAACCGCGGCAGTTCGTCGGGATACGGCTTGAAGTTGAGCTGCTTGGAAAACCCATACGTCACCGAGTAGGTGAACATCGGCAGCCAGTCGGCCCGCTCGGTGATCAGCTTGATCGCCTGGCTATACGCCTTGCGCCGCTGATCGGGGTCCACCGTCGCGCCACCCGCCTGCACCAGATCCCTGATCTCCGGATCCCGCGTGTAATCATTGCCGCCAAACGTGAAAAACACCGGCAGGATGCCGGACACGTCGTTGATGGAATAGCTGCCCCAGGAACCAAGCTGCAACGGTGTCTGTCCCGCGAGTGCCCGTTGCACCTCGGCGCCAACCTGCATGACGGTCAGCTTGGCGTTGATGCCGACGGCCTTCAGATAGCCTTGCACTGCCTCGCCCCATTGCGGCAGCTCATAGGTCACCAGGTCGGTCTCGAAGCCGTTCGGATAGCCTGCTTCCGCCAGCAGTGCCTTCGCCTTTGCCGGATCATACGGATAATGCGCTGCCGTCATCGCATCGCACCCGAATTGCGTCGGATAGCAAGGCGTGTCGATCGCACGAGAACCGCCGCGCATGAGCTGCCTCGCCATTGTCTCGCGATCGATGGCGTAGAAGATCGCCTGCCGCACCTTTTGCTTCGTCAGTGGATTGTCGACGCCAGTGCGGCCCGCGGCGTCCATGCTGAGATACTCGATGCGCATCGACTTACCGCGCACTGCTTGCAGGTTCGGGTTGCGATTGACCGTGTCGAACTGATCGGGACTGAACTCCCATATCCAGTCAGTGCGATTGGCCAGCAGATCCGCCATTTCCGCTGCCGCGTCCGGCACCTCATGGATTGCGATCTTGCTGATGGCCGGGTGCCCCTTGGGGCTGCCGGCGAAATAGCCGTCATAGCGTTCCAGGTCGATCTCGGTGCCGTCGGTCACGCCGGTGACCTTGTAGGGCCCGGACCCGACAGGGTGCTGCGAATATTCCCTTGATCCGACCTCCTCGCGATACGTCTTCGGCATGACGAACAGCGTCATCGCCAGATAATCCAGTGCCGCCGGAAACACGCGCTTCAAGACGAGGCGTACGTGCAGGTCATCGACCTTGATGGCTTGGTCGATATACTCGTAGTTGCTCGGGACAGCGACCTGCTTGTCGCTCAGGATCGAGTTGATCGTATATACGACGTCGTCAGCCGTGAGCTTATCGCCATTGTGGAAAGTGATATTCGGCCGAAGGGTGAATTCCAGCGTGGTTTCATCTGCCCACTTGTACAATTCGGCGAGCAGCGGCTTGATCTGGAAGGTCTCGGCATCGCGATACACCAGCGAGTCCCAGACGTGGTGTCCGAATATGATGCCGGTGCGGAGCTGGTTATAGTACGGAGTAAGGTCTGGCAGCGCGTCACGCCACGTGACACGCAGCGTATCAGCGGACTTCTGGGCGTGCGCCGGTGTCGCCACTGCAAGCAGTGCTGCCAGGCAAGCGGCGGCCCACCCCCGGTCCATCGCCCCATCTCCGCTGCATTGTGCAGAAGGAGGTTTAGAGGCAATCCGCTGCTATGCCCACCCTGCCGGCGCAACGAATTGCCGCCAATGCTGTTCCAGTAGGCTCGCAACGTGGATTGTCGTACGATCGCCATACAGCGGTCCGACGATCTGCACGCCGATGGGCAAACCAGCCCGCGTCATGCCGATGGGCGCGACGCTGGCAGGCAGGTGATAGCCGCACGTGATACCGGGCCAGAACAGCATGTCACTATAGGCGATCTCGCGGTCATTGATCGTGATGCGCCGTTCCCAGGTCTCGCCATCCTGCCGATGCGGCAGCGCCGCGGTCGAGATCGGCGGGCATAGCAGCACGTCCCAGTCGTGGAAGAACGCGGCCCAAGCGCGCCGGAGCTGGTAGCGCCGTTCGTTCAGGCGCAGCCACTCGCGGTGCGTCATGTCGACGGTTCGCACCTGGATCGCGTTGGCGTTCATGTCATCCAGTGGATAGTGCGCCTTGCCCTTGCGCCAGAGTTCCACGGTCTCTTCGCTCTGGCGCGCGCTCAGCGCGGTCGCCAGCAGCTTCAGGTAGACATGATAGGCTTCGGTCGCATCGAATTCCGGGCGTGTGATGCGATTGACCTTGGCGCCTTTGCTTTCCAGGAAATCGGCTACGGCATCGATCGCCGCGGTCACTTCGCCGTCGGTTTCCTGGCCTTTCTCACTTGACCACACGGCGATACGCAAATCGCCCAGCTGCATCGCGCGCGGCGGAGGCAGCGGTGTTTGCAGGGCGGTCTCAAACTCGTCTGGACCGGCGATTGCATCCATCACCAACGACAGATCTGTGGCGGATCGCGCCAGCGGGCCGATCACCGATATATCGGTCATCGCGGCGCTGACTACCAACGCGTGGCCGCGCGTCGGACACAGGCCCCATGTGGGTTTGTGGCCAAACACGCCGCAGTAATGCGCCGGCACGCGGACGGAGCCGCCAATGTCGCTGCCGATCTCCAGTCCCGACAGGCCAGCGGCGATCGCCGCAGCCCCGCCGCCGGACGAACCGCCAGGCGTATGTGCCGGATCCCACGGATTGCTGGTAGTTCCGTATATCGGATTGTAGCTCTGCCAATCCTGCAAACCGACCGGGACATTGGTCTTGCCGAAGATCACCACGCCGGCTGCCTTCAGGCGCTTCACCGCCAACGCGTCCTCGTGCGCGACGTGGTCGCGATGTTCGTCAAATCCCCAGGTGCTGCGCAGTCCGGCGACGCCGAAACTCTCCTTCACCGTCATAGGCACGCCGAGCATCGGCGCGGTGTGCCCCTGCTTCCGCTGCTGATCGAGCGCGCGTGCCTGCTCGCGGGCGCGATCGAAATCGCGCACCACGACCGCGTTGATCCTGTTGTCGAGCTTCTCGACCCGCGCGATGAAGTGGTCGAGCAGCTCGAGGCAGCCGATGGCGCCGCCGCGGATCAGTTCCGCGAGGCGCCAGGCCGGAAGGAAAGTAAGGTCCATCAGGTGCTGGACGAATTGAACGAACCGCCATCCAGCAGCAGGTTCTGGCCGACGATGAAGCTGATCTTCGCCGAGCACAGGAATGCGCAGGCGTCGCCGAACTCCGCCGGGTCGCCGGCGCGTCCCGCCGGATTGGTCTGCAGCCGCTCGGCAACGACCTCATCGACCGAACGGTTGGTCCGGCGCGCCATCTCGGTGAAGCCGCTGCGCAGCCGATCGGTCAGGAACGGTCCGGGCAGGATGTTGTTGATGATGACGTTGTGCCTGGCGACCTGCCGTGCGAGGCCGGCGACGAAGCCGGTCAGTCCGGCGCGCGCGCCGTTGCTCATGCCAAGCTCCGGAATCGGCGACTTCACCGAGGCCGAGGTGATGTTGACGATGCGCCCGAACCTCCGCTCGGTCATCCCATCGATCACTGCTTTGATCAGCAGGATCGGCGTCACCATGTTGGCGTCCACGGCTTTGATCCAGTCGTCGCGGCCCCATTCGCGGAAGTCACCACGAGGCGGGCCGCCGGCGTTGTTCACCAGGATGTCGGGGGCAGGGCAGGCGGCAAGTGCGGCGGCGCGACCGGCGTCGGTGGTGATGTCGCCGGGGACGGCGGTGACCTTCACCCCAGTCTCCTTGCGGATCTCTTCGGCGGTCTTTTCCAGGTCTGACGCGGTGCGCGCGGTGATCACCACATCGACGCCTTCGCGCGCGAGCGACATGGCGCAGGCGCGACCAAGGCCCTTGCTGGCAGCGCAGACGATGGCTTTCTTGCCTTTGAGGCCGAGATCCATGGTTGAGTTTCCTTCCTGTGTCGATGCGGCATGTAATGGGCCGATGCCTGTCCCGGTCAAGGAAGAAGGATCTACACGGAGGCCGCGGAGGACACACGGAGGCTCACGGAGTGAAGGAATAGCGCTTCGCGCGAAGCGCATTTATGCCTCCTCCGTGCCGCTCCGTGGTTCTCAGTGGACTCCGTGTGGAACCTTCCCTTTATCCACCCACAGCGATCGACTGCAGCACAGCGCGCGCTGCGTCCGGCACCGGCGCCGGCCGCTGGGTCGCCCGATCGACGAATACGTGTACGAAGTAGCCTTCCGCCGCCGCCACGTCGTCGTCATTGCGAAACACGCCGACATCGTATCGCACGGAACTCGCACCGATGCGCGCGACGCGCACCCCGACCGTGATCCGGTCGGGAAACGCCACCGAGCTGTGATAGCGGCACATCACCTCGGCCACCACGCAATGCACCGGACCTTCCAGCAGATCCACCACTCCTTCCGTCATCTCGAAGTAGGTCACCGCCGTGTCGAAGAACGAGAAGTAGTGCACGTTGTTCACGTGCCGGAACACGTCGTTGTCCATCCAGCGTGTGGTGATCATATGGAACCAGCGATAATCGGCACGGCGTCCGGGCGGCTGGCGGCTCATCGCCTGGCTCTTGCGCGATACTCGCTGCGAACGATGTCCATCAGCTCCTCGACCGACGTCGCCGCCGCGTCCCTCTCGTAAGTGATCCTTCCATGCTGGATTAGCACGATGCGATCGGCGATATCGAGGGTCTGGGCGTAGTTGTGCATGATCATGGCGATCGACAAGCGGCCCTCCTGCTTCAATCGCAGCAGCAGGTCAATGATCAGGCCGGCCTCGCGCGCACCCATCGCCGCCAGCGGTTCGTCGAGCAACAGGATACTGGCTTCCGAATTCACTGCGCGCGCAACCGCGATCGCCTGGCGTTGTCCACCGGAGAGCCGCTCAACCGGTAGATCCACGGAAGGGATATGCACACCCATCCCCTCCAGAACGTCCGCCGCGCGCCGCCGCATGGCGCGATGGTTCAACAGACGGATCGGGCCCGGATAAACGATTTCCCGGTTCAGAAACATGTTGTGGTAGACGCTGAGCGAATTCGCCAACGCCAGATCCTGATAGACGCATTCGATGCCCAAGGCGCGTGCATGATCCACCGAATGCAGCGCCACTTCCTGACCTCGCACGAACAGCTTGCCACTGCTCGGCGATTGATAGCCGGTAAGGATCTTCATCAGCGTCGATTTACCGGCGCCATTGTCGCCAAGGATGCCGAGGATTTCGCCTTGCCGCAGTGCCAGCGACACACCGTCGAGCGCGGTGATCGGTCCGAATCGCTTGACGATATTCTCCGCCCGGAGCGCCTCTGCGCTGGCGCTCATGATCGGCTGCCCTCACGCGCCAGCCGGGTGATGTGGATGTTGAACAGCATGGCTCCCAGGATTGCGGCGCCAAGAATGATGTTGAACAGGAACGCGTTGATGCCGATGAGCGTGAAGCCATCGTTCAGCACGCCGAGTACCACCGCGCCGATCAATCCACCGATGATGGTGCCCGAGCCACCCGCCAGCGGCGTACCGCCAATCACGCCCGCGGCTATTGCCATGAACATGATCTGGTTGCCGCCTGCCTGAGGATCAATGGAGCCGATGCGGAACGCTTCGAGGCAGCCGGTGAACCCTGCCAGCACGCTGCATAGCACGAAGTTGCCGACCTTCAGGCGCGTCACTCGGATTCCGGCCTCGCGTGCGCCGATCTCGTTGGCGCCAGAGGCGATCGTGTGCAGGCCCCAACGGGTGTGCCGCAGCACCACGTGCAGCACGATGACAACGAAGAGGGTCCACAGGATCTCGCTGTAGCCCCATTGCGCCGAATATCTGCGCGAACATGTCGCTGCCAGGTGGCGTGACCGGTGTGCCGTTCGATATCGTCAGCGTCAGCCCGTTCACCAGGAACAATGTTCCGAGCGTGGTGACGAAGGATGGCACGCGCAGCAGCAGCGTGACGACGCCATTGATGCAGCCGATAACACCGGCGGCGATTACTCCCAGCAGGAGTGCCGGCAACGCGGGAACGCCTGCCTGGGTGGCGAAGTACATCACGAACGGCGCCAAGGCGAAAACCATGCCGGCGGAGAGATCGATTTCCCCGCCGATCATCAGCATGATCTCGCCACACGCGATGATCGCGGCCGGTGCGACGAACTGCGACAGGTTCTCCAGGCTGGCGCCTGTCAGCAGGAAGTCGTGGTTGGCATTCTCGAACCAGGCGATCAACAGCAAGGCGACGACAAGGATGCTGGCTTCGGGCCAGCGTACGAATGCGGCGAGTACGCGGTGACGCATTGTCAGCACTCGCAATCGGAAGACCGCGGATCGCCTTGGCCTTCTGTCACTGCAAGGAGCGTTGCGACGAAGCAATCGCGTGCCGTATCGCTAGATTGCTTCGTCGCTGCGCTCCTCGCAATGACAATGGTCCCACGTGTCGTCATTGAACGACTCCGGCTACTATGCCTTGATCGGGCCGGAGCGTGGTACGATCTGCTGCCTGTCCGAGCTGCCTTCATAGCGTGTCTTGGTCGCCAGGTAGGGACCGACGCTCTCCTTCGTGACGAACTTCAGTCCGGTGTTGATGTCGGCGGGTCCGGTCAATCCTCCGGACGCGAGGTATGTGAACATCTCCATCACGGTATAGTAGCCCTGTAGATACGCCTGCTGGTCGATGGTGAAGTCGAGATCGCCGGATTGGATGAGCTGCAGCGTGCGTGGCAGCAGATCGTAGCCGCCCGCATGCACACCTTTCGATGCCAGCTTGAATTGCTGCATCACCTCGCCGACGCCTTGCGTGCTGCCGGCGTCCACCGCGAACATGCCCTTCAGGTCCTGGTGCCCCAGGTAGAAGGCTTTGATCTTGGATAGCTCCTCGTTCATCGTCGCGCCGGTCGCGATCTGCTGCGTGTCGATCTGCTTGCCGGACTTCTTGATCGCCGCGACTGCGCCATCCAGGCGTGGCTGGATATTGAGCTGTCCCGGCGTAGCGATGAACAATCCGACCAGGCCGCTATCTACCAACGAAGCGATGCGCTCGCCCATCTTGTAGCCGGACTGGTAAAGGTCCTGTCCGATATACGCTAGCCGCTTGTTGCTGCTGCCCGCGGGCGCATCGGCGTTGTAGGCGAACACCGGGATGCCGGCATCGAGCGCGCGCTGTACGGGTGCATCGAACGCGTGCGGATCAACGATCGGTACAGCGATGGCGGCGGCCTTGGCGGCGATCGCGGCGTTCATCGCATTCACCATCTCGGCGACGTCCGCGTTTGCCGAACCGGTCCATTGGTAGTCGCAGTCCAGTAACGCACAGGCGTCCTGGATGCCGTACTGCGTCGGCACGAAGAACGGGTTCGTCGTCACGTGGTTGACGAACACGAACTTCCATTTGGGATGCGAAGGCGTTGCTGCATTGGCCTGTTGTATACTGCCCAGCAGTGCCAGCGCGCCGCCGAGGCCAGCGGTGTGCAACATGCTGCGCCGCGCAACGCGGCTCGAATCGCGTTCCTGGACCATGGTTCCCTCCTGACCAGAACTTCGTTGGCCTAACGGAAGACAAGAGCAAGCCGGCTGCCAATCAACCATGGGTGATTGCCTCCGACCCCCCGATAGCGGATAGAGGCGCGCCTTAACAGGAGTGCCATCTTGCTTCAACGCATCATTGCCACGGCATTGATTTGTGGGCTGTTCGCGCCGGCCGCGTTCGCCCACGCGATCCTGGTCTCCAGCGAGCCATCCGCTGGCGCCAGCGTGGCCGCCGGGACGGTGGACCTGACGTTCCGCTACAACAGCCGGATCGATCACGATCGCTCGCAGCTTATCTTGACCGGCCCCGACCACAGCCAGGTCGTGCTGACGATCATCCCATCGGCTGAACCGAACGTGCTTCAGGCGGATCCGATCGTGACCACGCCAGGCACCTACGTGGTGCGCTGGCAGGTGCTGGCGGTCGATGGCCATATCACCCGAGGTGACGTGCCCTTCACAGTAACGGGTCACTGACGCGTGGCCTTACTACTTGATCTGTTCGGCTATCTGTCGATCATCGTCCACGGCTTCACGATCGTCTCGCAGTCGGTGGCGCTCGGTGGTGTGTTCTTCATCGCCTTCCTGCTGCGCCCGTTCGAATCGCGATTAGGCGCTGCCGGCCAGAGCATCGAACGCACCTGCCTCGCCATCACCGCCTGGAGCGCCATGGCGCTGGTGCTGTGCGAAGTCACCACGATCGCGCTGCAAGGCGCCGTGCTGATTGGCACGGTCGATCTGTCGCTGGCGCAGGTGCTGACCGCCAGCTTCGCCGTGGCCGGCATCATAAAGGCGTCAGCCGCCGCACTGATCGCGCTGACGCTGTTCGGCCTGGGCCAGCGTGCGCCGGTGCTGCCGCTGCTCGCGCTGGCCGCGATAGAACTCGCTGCCGCGACGCTGACCACGCACGCTGAGGCGCGGCTCGATAACCGCGCGCCGCTGCTGGTCGTCGAGTTCCTGCACCAGCTTGGTGCCGCGATCTGGATCGGCGGCATTCCGTGTCTGCTGGTGGCGCTGAACCGCATCCAGGCCGCGCCTGCCTGGCTGCTGGTCGGCAAGCGCTACTCGCACATGTCGATGGTCGGCGTCGCCTGCATCCTGCTCAGCGGCGTCACCATGGCCCTGGTCTATATCGGAAGCTGGGAGGCATTCTATGGCACCGCCTACGGCGTGATGGTCGGCGCCAAGATCGCGATGTTCCTGCTGCTGCTTGCTTTGGGCGGCGGCAACTACCTGCTGATCGAACGCCTGCACACGCAGCCCGCCACGCCGATCATTCGTCTGAAACGCTTCGCCGAAGTGGAGATCGGCATCGGCATTGCGATCTTCTTTGCCGCGGCCTCGCTGACCTCGGTGCCGCCGGCTGTCGATCTGACACAGGACCGCGTGAGCTGGGCGGAGATCGTGCAGCGCAATACGCCGGAAGTGCCGCGGTTTGCTTCGCCGGACCACGATACGCTGGCCCTACCGGCGTTGCAGGACAAGCTGGACGCGGAGGCAGCGCGTGAGAGAGCCAAGCCGCAGGTGGCGTTCGTCCCTGGCTCCGGCGAGCTGCCACCGCGCAACGCCGCGGACATCGCTTGGTCGGAGTACAACCACCATTGGTCGGGCCTGTTCGTGCTGGCTATCGGACTGCTGGCGTTGTTGAACACAGTCGGCGTGCGCTGGGCGAAGCACTGGCCGCTGATGTTCCTGCTGCTTGCGGGCTTTCTGTTCCTGCGGTCGGACCCGGAGGTGTGGCCGCTCGGCGACGAGGGTTTCTTCGTCAGCTTCCGCGACATCGAGGTGCTGCAGCATCGCATATTCGTGTTGTTGATCGTCGCGTTCGCCCTGTTCGAGTGGCGCGTGCGTGTGGCGCGCGAGGTGAAGCCGTGGATGCGGCTGGTGTTCCCGCTGCTCTGCGCCGGCGGCGGCGTGTTGCTGCTGACGCACAGTCATGCGATCGCCAATCTGAAGGACCAGTTGCTGATCGAGCTGACGCATACGCCGCTGGCAATTACCGGGATCGTCGCGGGATGGGCGAGGTGGCTGGAGCTGCGGCTCGATCCGGTGGCGAACCGCACGGAGTGGCGCATCGCGCACTGGCTGTGGCCGGTGTGTCTCGTGCTTGTGGGATTGATGCTGCTGAATTACCGGGAGGCGTAGCTAGTACCCGTGATCGGAAGAGCGTAAGTCATCCTGGCGCCACGTCATTGCGAGGAGCGAAGCGACGAAGCAATCCCGGCGACATCGCCCAATTCGTCTGAGATTGCTTCGTCGCTTCGCTCCTCGCAATGACAGTCTTCGGCGTATCGTCCTTCAATAATTCCGGGTACCAGTTTTGTATGGCCACTTCATCCGGCGTGCTTCGCCAGAAACTGGAGAATGAAACTCGCGATCTCATCGTTCTGCTCGTCGAGGGCGAAATGGCCAGCGTCGAGCAGATGGATTTCGGCGTCTGGCAGATCGCGCTTGAACGCCTCCGCTCCAGCGGCGATGAATGACGGATCGTTCCGTCCCCAGACCACCAAGGTTGGCGGCTTGTGATCTCGTAACCACGCTTGCCATGCCGGGTAGGACGCGACGTTTGTCCGGTAGTCATAAAGCAGGTCCGCCTGGATCTCGCGTTGCCCCGGTTTTGAAAGATGCGCGTATTCGTCGGTCCAGAGATCCGGGTTGTAACGGTCCGGGTGCGAAGTCCCGGCCGTATGACGCTGCTCGGTTGCCGCCAGCGAGACAAATGCGTCGAAGATTTCGGGATGCGCTTTTGGATCGGCCCAATACTGCGCAATAGCAGTCCACTTGGCGCCGAGGCCCTCGGTATAGACATTGGCATTCTGGATTATCAGAGTCTGCACCCGCTCGGGATGCGCCTGGATGACGCGGAAGCCGATCGGCCCACCGTAATCATGCAGGTAGAAGCTGCATTTGTTGATCCGGAGTTGCTCGAGCAGATCATTGGTCGTCTTCGCCAGGTGGTCGAACGTGTAGGTGTACAGATGATGGCGACGGAGCCTCGCTCTGCCCGAAGCCGGGGAAGTCCGGTGCGATCAAATGATAGCGGGTAGCAAGCAAGGGAATGAGTGTGTCGAACTCGCGGGACGAGGACGGGAAGCCGTGCAGCAGCACGATTGTCTGGGCGTCCTTTGGGCCGGCTTCCCGGTAGAAAACGCTCACGCCATCAAGCGTCGCCCAATGATAGGTGGTCGTGGCGGAGGTCAACTCCAGCGAAGCGGCCTGCGCGGCATGGCCAACGAGCGCCGCGGCCAGAAGAAGTTGCGGTTTCATTGTTGCCCTCCCTGCATGCGGGTCCAGCCAGCGAACGCTGGCCTTTAAGCGGTGGTCTGTCTTGAATGATTGCTGCATTGGCTTATGGAGCTATGAGGCAATGAGTGATACCACTACTCAATGACCGCGACCCATTCGCTTTAAGCGTCATGGCCGGCCGCCGAGCCGGCCATCAGTCTGAGCGGCACAATGGTGCCGATATGCGCTGATGGCCGGGTCCGAGCCCCGGGACAAGCCCGGGGACTTCGGCCCGGCCATGACGACAGGGCGACAGATAAGTCAGGATCAGAGAGTTTTGGTATGAGGTTCGCGCATGATCCAGGTTCCAACGCAGCAGATTCCCGGCGTGTATCACCGCCGCATCGGCGATATAGTCGTTACTGCTCTGTCCGACGGTTATCTCGATGGCACTGTCGATGTGTTGCAGAACATCGCATCGGACGACGCGATGCAGATGCTGACGGACAATTTCCGCCCTGGCCGGCGCACGTCGGTGAATTGCTATGCGATCTATTCCGCCGGACGGCTGGCGCTGATCGAGACGGGCTCTGGTGACTATCTGCTCCCCACGGCGGGTAAGCTGCAAAAGAACCTTGCTGCGGCGGGGATCGATCCGGCCGACATCGAGAAGGTGATCCTGACGCATATGCACCCGGACCACTCGGCAGGGCTGACCGATCCGAAGACGGGGGCGAAGTTCTTCCCCAATGCTGAGCTGGTAGTGCACGAGAATGAACCGCGGCACTGGCACGATGACTCTGCCATGGCGAAGGCGAGCGAGCGGGCGAAGCTGCTGTATTTTCAGTGCGCGCGCGAACAGACGGCGCCCTATCACAACATGATGCACATGTTTGCTGGAGAGACGGAGGTGTTTCCGGGCGTCAGGACCGTACCGCTGCATGGACATACGCCG
>CAVTEC010000088.1:0-75981 GCA_963733475.1 uncultured Alphaproteobacteria bacterium
CCCATTCCCTTAGAGAACTCATTACGTTCCTTTGCTATGCTCGTATCACAAGATGGATTCCAAGCAGTCACTCCATTCACTTAAAACGGCGACTCGCTTGACGGTTAATGACGACGGCGACGATGACGAACTCATACGTTCTCCACCAATCCTGACGACAAGAAGACATCCTCCAACGAACACGCAAAGGAACAATACAAAACATAGCTCACTAAACAAGAAGACTATGATCATCAATACAAGGCGCTACGTGGTCAACAAGACAATACAACGACGGAGCAACACACAATGATAACGAATCATCAAGATCATCATCATCATCATCAAGGAGATCATCAATTTCAAATCACTTCACCTCAACACACCTCAATTCATCGGGAGCAAGAACCACTGGTGCTCAAGGAATATGAAGACAAGCACCACTCCTTGCTAACGATCATTTTACCGGTTATGATGATCGAAATGCGTCGCTGATTCGGCGATGATCTCGACGACGACCTCGGAAGAAGATTGCTTTGACCAAATTGATGATGTGTCGTCGCTGCTTCATCGCAACAAGAAGATGAAGGACGACGACGACATTCTGAGCACAACAACTTGAAATGATCACAACGAAGGCGAAGCTGGCGCAATCGCGCGCCAATGCGGAGGCGGCGGCAGCGCAAGCCATCAATGCAACGGAGGATTTGAAGCGCTACCGCAGTGCGTTGCGTGTGAACACGGAGACGGTATCACGGCAGCAGGTAGATACGGCTGTTGCTACGGCAGCGAATGCAACGGGGCAGGCCACTGCGGCGCAGAGCGACGTGGTCGCGCAGCAGAAGCAGATTGCGGCAGCCACGGCGCAAGCGCAGGCGGAGCAGGCCGCGCTCGCGGATGTCAGACGCGCGGTTGGCGCAGCTTGAACCGTGCGCGCCGGCGGCGGCGCGCGTCCAGGATGTGTTCTATCAGAAGGGCGAATGGGTGGCGGAGAACCAGCCGGTGGTGAGCCTGATTCCGGACGACAAGGTGAAGGTACGGTTCTTTGTGCCCGAGGCGGAGGTGGCGCTGTATCGGCCCGGCGCGACGGTGCATTTCGATTGCGACGGCTGTGCGAGGGGACTGACGGCACGGATCAACTATGTCAGCGCACAGCCGGAGTACACACCGCCGATCATTTATAGCCGCAGCACGCGGGACAAACTGGTGTTCCTGGTGGAGGCGCTGCCGGCGGACGCGCGCAATCTGACGCCGGGATTGCCGGTGGACGTGGTGCCACTGAAGTGATGGGTGGATTAAGTCCTCGGGCCAATAACGTCGGGCCATCGCTGCTCGTCACGCCCGGCCATGACGATGATTTGGACGCCGTCGCCCATACGTTGGCGTCTATCCGGAGGCGCCATGACCCTCGCCATCGACGTTCACGGCCTGAACAAGAGCTTCGGCGACGCCACGTGTGTGCGCGATGTCGCGATCCAGGTGGAGGAAGGGCATATCTGCGGTTTCCTTGGGCCCGAACGGTTCGGGCAAGACCACAACGCTCCGGATGCTGTGCGGGCTGCTGACGCCGGATTCCGGCGCGGGCACATGCCTTGGCTACGACATCCTGCGGCAGACGGACGCGATCAAGCGCAACACCGGCTACATGACGCAGCGCTTTTCCCTGTACGAGGACCTGACTGTCGCGGAGAATCTCGACTTCTTCGCCCGCATGTATGGGTTGGATCGGCGACGCGAACGCTTGCAACAGGCACTGGAGCGCCTGGGCCTCAGCGATCGGCGCGACCAGCGCGCTGGGCACGTTGTCCGGCGGCTGGAAGCAGCGACTGGCGTTGGCGGCGTGCGTGCTGCATCATCCGCGCCTGCTGCTGCTGGATGAGCCGACCGCCGGCGTCGATCCGAAGGCGCGGCGCGAATTCTGGGAGGAGATCCATCGGCTGGCCGGCGAGGGAATCACTGTTCTGGTGTCCACGCATTACATGGACGAGGCGGAGCGCTGCCACGACATCGCCTATATCGTTGCCGGTCGGCTGATCGCGCGCGGCACCGCCGAGGAGCTGATTGAGCGGGCGGGGTTGATCACGTTCCTGGCGGAAGGCCCGCGCGCCGATCGGCTGGCGGATGAACTGACGCTTAGTCCGGGTGTGCTGATGGCGACGCCGTTCGGGCAGGACCTGCATGTGAGCGGGACGAACCGCGCGGCGCTGGAGGCGGCGATCGCGCCATATCGGCGAGAGCCGTACCGCTGGACGGAGACACGGCCGACGCTGGAAGAGGTGTTTATTTTCATGATGGATGAGGGAGGGGAGGGCGCGTTCCCCGCACCTCATCCTGGGAAATAAACCCGATGAGGCGATTTTCGTTTGGCCGCGTGATGGCGGTGCTGGTGAAGGAGTTCCGCCAGATGATGCGCGGGCAGCCGAGCGTCATCCTGTCGATCCCGATCATCCAGTTGCTGCTGTTCGGCTACGCGATCAACGACAACCCACATCATCTGCCGACCGGCGTGTATGTGCAGGATCAGGGCGAGTTCTCGCGCTCGATCCTGGCGGCGATGCGCAACACCGGGTACTTCGACATCGTCGCAATAGTGCGAAATTCGGCAGAGCTCGATCGGCTGATGGCACTCGGGAAAATAACGTTCAGCGTGACGATCCCCGGCGATTTCACGCGGCGCGTGGTGCGGCACGATAATGCGCAGATCCTGGTGGAGGCGGACGCTTCTGATCCGACCGCGACCGGCAGCGCGATTGCCGCGCTGGCCGCGTTGCCCACGACCGCGCTGTCGCATGATCTGACTGGGCCGTTGGCACAAGCGGCGAGTGCCGCTCCGTTCACCGCGGTGGTGCACAGCCGCTACAATCCCGAGGCCATCACGTCGTACAATATCGTGCCAGGCCTACTGGGCACCGTGCTGTCCATGACGCTGGTGTTCATGACGGCGCAAAGCCTCGCGAGGGAACGCGAGGTCGGCACGTTGGAAGGCCTACTGGCAACGCCGGTGCGGCCGGTCGAGGTGCTGATCGGCAAACTGGCGCCCTATGTCGGCATCGGCATTCTGCAAACCGGCATCATCCTGCTGTTGGCGCGCGCATTGTTCGACGTGCCGGAGGCCGGCGGATGGGACGCGCTGGGTGCCGGCGTCGTGCTGTTCATCGTTGGCAGCCTCGCCCTGGGGTTCCTGATTTCAACCTTCGCGCGCACGCAACAGGAAGCGCAGTTGATCGCGCAGTTTTATTTCATGCCCTCGTTCCTGCTGTCGGGATTCTTCTTTCCGTTTGCCGGCATGCCTGGCTGGGCGCAGGTGATCGGGTCACTCGTGCCGGTGACGCATTTCCTGCGTATCGTGCGGGGATCGCTGCTGAAAGGGCAGGGGATTGCCAACTCTTGGCCGAGCCTCGTGGCGCTGGTGCTGTTTGTGCTGGGCGTGAGCATGTTGGCGATGTTACGGTATCGCACGACGCTGGATTGACGTCGGCAACGAACCCAGGGGAAATGGCAAATGGACTATCCCTATGATGTCGGCCCGTACTCACGCTCAGTGACTACCGGTTTCGCGGACGCTCAGCGATGGTTCGACCGAGGACTCAACTGGTGCTTCGGCTATCACCACGAGGAAGGCATCCGCTGCTTCGAGAAGGTGCTGGAAGCTGATCCAAACTGTGCCATGGCGCATTGGGGGATCGGCTACGCAGCAGGGCCGAACTACAATTTCCCCTGGGAGCTGATGGATCCTGCGGGCAAGGCCGCGACGCTCGCACGCGCCTATGATGCCGCGCATGCCGCGCTTGCGCTTGTTGGCAGCGTCACAGCGCCGGAACGCGCCCTGATCGAGGCGCTGCCGTCCCGTTATCCGCAGCGTCAGCCAATCGAGGATCAGCGGCCATGGAACAACGCGTTCGCCGACGCAATGCGGACCGCGTATCGGGCGCATTCAGATGATCTCGACGTGTGCGCCATTTTCGTTGAGGCGATTATGAACCGCACGCCTTGGCGCATGTGGGATATGCGCACTGGCGAGCCTGTACCCGGTGCCGGCACGCTTGAAGCGCGCGAGGCGCTGGAGGCGGCGTTCCGCGATCTGCCCGGCGCGATGAGCCATCCAGGTCTGCTGCATCTGCATGTCCATTTGATGGAGATGTCGCCGAACCCCGAAGCCGCGCTGGTCACTGGCGATCGGCTGCGCGAGATAAGCCCCGACATGGGGCATCTGACGCACATGCCCACGCATATTGATATTCAATGCGGACATTATCGCGACGCGATGCACTGGAACCAGAAGGCGATCATCGCAGATCGCAAGTTCTATAATCTCGCCGGGCCGATGAATTTTTACTCCGGTTATCGCATCCACAATTATCACTTTGCGGCGTATGGCGCGATGTTCCTTGGCCAGTATGCGCCGGCGATTGCGGCCGCGGACGAGCTGATCGAGACGATGCCCGAGGCGTTTCTGCGTATACCATCACCGCCAATGGCGGATTTCTTCGAGGGCTACGTGTCGATCCGGCAGCATGTGCTGGTGCGCTTCGGCAAATGGCACGAGATCATCGCGCAAGACCTGCCGGCGGATCGCGACCTCTACCGCAATACCGTGGCGATGATGCACTACGCAAAGGGCGTTGCGCACGCCGCATTGGGTGATGTGCCCGCAGCAGAGGCGGAACAGGCGCTGTTCCGCGAGGCCGCGAAGCGAGTACCGGAGACGCGGCAGATCCACAACGTGAAGTGCGTGCAGTTGCTCGCGATTGCCGAGGAGATGCTGTCGGGCGAGATCGCATATCGCCGCGGCGAGCATGATGCAGCATTCGCGCATCTGCGGGCTGCCGTCGCGCTGGAGGATGAACTGCCGTACGACGAGCCGTGGGGTTGGATGCAGCCAGTGCGTCATGCATTGGGCGCGCTGCTGCTGGAGCAAGGTCGCGTGCCGGAAGCCGAGGCGGTGTATCGCGAAGATCTCGGACTCGGCGGTTCGCTACCTCGCGCGCAGATCCACCCAGATAATGTGTGGGCGCTGCGCGGCCTGACTGATTGCCTCGAACGGCGAGGGGAAACCGTCGAGGCCGGGTTGATTCGGCAACGGGCGACATTTGCCGCGGCCCGCGCTGATGTGCCCGTATCGGTATCGTGCTTCTGTGCTCGCGCGAGGGCTGCCTGACCGCCTTGCCTGACTGGCGCGGATGCGGAAGCATGAAAGGGTCCACACGGAGGGCACAGGAGAACCACTGAGCGCACCGAAGTCCATCTCAGTGGCGCTCCGTGGTTCCCCGTGTTCTCCGTGCGGACCCTTTCTTGAATGGGGGAAACGTGATGGTCGATCTGGTGGTGCGTGGCGATACGGTGGTGACGCCGCAGGGCGTCGGCGCCTACGACCTTGCAATTTCCGGCGAACAGATCATCGCGGTCGCCGCAAAGGGCACGATGCCGGTCGCAGACGGCACGCGGCTGATCGATGCGACCGGTAAGATCGTCATGCCAGGTGGCATCGATCCGCATGTGCATTGCAAGTGGTTCCTGCCTAATCCGGATGGCAGCGCCGGGCTGACTGATCCCCCCGATGTCGTGGGACGCGCCGCGGTGCATGGCGGCACCACGACGATCATCGACTTCACGCGCGCGAGCCAGGGCGTGAATGTGCAGGATTCGATTGCCCGGCGCGAGGAGGACTGGAAGGGTCACTGCGCGTGCGACTACGCTCAGCACATCATGGTGGAAGGCGCGCTGCCGCTCGAACTGCCGGATCAGTTGGCCGAGGCGATCCAGGCAGGATTTCCGACGGTGAAGATCTTCACCACGGACATCACGCCGTCGCGCAAGGGGCGCATGGTGGATTTTGGTGACATCTGGGAAGTGTTCCAGGTGCTGAAGGCGAATGGCGGGCTCGGGGTGATCCACTCCGAGGACAACGACATCGTGATGCACATGTACGGCAAGCTGATCCGCGAGGGGCGGACTGGGTTCACCAACATGGCGGAAGTGCATAACACGCTGTCCGAGGATATCTCGTTCCGGCGAGTGATCCGGCTGGCGGAGAAGGTCGGGGCGACGCTTTATATGATGCATACTTCAGCCGCCAGCGGCGTGAGCGCGATCCGCGAAGCGCGGGCACGCGGTGTGCCGATCTATGGTAAATCACTACATCAGTATATGCTCTATACGTCAGAGGACTATAAGCGGCCGAATGGGCAGATCTATCATACCTATCCATCGCTGAAGTCAGCGGAGGATCAGGCGGCGTTGTGGGCAGGCACGCTGGACGGGTGCATCAACTGCGTGGCGACGGATGAGATCTGCTGCACGCTGGCGAAGAAGCTGCAAGGCGCGCGGATTGATGACACGACGGGCGGCAATGCGGGCGTCGAGCCGCGTGTGGCGCTGATGTACACCGAGATGGTAGGGAGGCGCGGGTATTCGCTGAGCCGGTTCGTCGATCTGGTGTCGACCAATGCGGCGAAGATCATGGGGCTGTATCCGAGGAAGGGCGCGCTGGCGGCGGGCACGGACGCGGATATCTGTGTGCTCGATCCAGCCGACAAGCGCGTCATTCGCGCGGAGGGTCTGCACGAGGCCGATTACACGCCGTGGGAAGGCCGCAAGATGGAGGCCTGGCCTTGTCTGACGGTGCTACGTGGAAAGGTGGTGGTGGAGAATGGCGTGTGGAAGGGCGCGCTGAGCGACGGCAAGTGGCAGCATCGGAAGGTAGCGCCCGAAATGCTGACGGGGCCGATGTTGTGACAAAGGAATTAGGAACCGCAGATGCACGCAGATGCACGCAGATAAGGTTCGCTGGGCTGGCGGCGGTCTCGCCCGCGGTCAAAATCATCTGCGTGCATCTGCGTGCATCTGCGGTTCCATTTACTTACTATGACGGACGCTGAACTGCGCGCGTTGTTGCTGGATTGCCTGGCGCTGTGGGGCGTGAAGGGACGTGTTGAGGCACTCGAAATCGGCATTCAGATCATCATGGACACCACGACACTTCAGATCGAGCGGGCGCCCGCCGACATGCTGCCTGTGCGTTGGTTGCTGCACCGCCCAAATCGCTCTCCACGTGTCGTACCATCCATCGTCGCCCTACTCACCGCGCTGCGTAATGCGCTCGGAGCTGAAGGGGGCAACAAGCTCAGGATTGGAGCATCGCTATGAAACAGGACGAACGGGGCCTGCCACTATCCACCGACAGCACCGAGGCAGTCGCAAACTTCGATCGCGCGGTCGAACATTTCCTGAAATTCCATGCCGACACCATGGTGCTTGCAGGTCGTGCACTGGCTGCGGATCCCGGGTTCGTCATGGGGCATTGCCTCAAGGCTTATCTGCTGCTGATCGCAGCGAATCCCGCGAACCGAGCGCAGATCGACGCGACGTTGGCGAGCGCGCATGCCGGCGCTGCCAACATCACCAAGCGCGAACGGATGCATCTCGCCGCTGCTGACCATTGGCACCGCGGGTCGCTCGACGGATCCTTCAAGGTGTGGAGCGAAATCCTCGACGCGCATCCGACCGACCTGCTGGCGTTTCGCATCTCCGACACGATCTGGTTCCGGCATGGCCAGACGCAGCCGATCCTGGAACAGGCGGATCGCGTTGCGCCTCGCTGGTCGGCCGACCTGCCTGGCTATGACTGTGCACAGACCATCTGGGCGTTCGCGCATGAGGAGGTTGGCGACACAAATGGCGCGGAACGCGCGATCGACGCGGCGCTGGAGCGCGACGCGACCAACTACTTCGCGCATCATGTCAAGGCGCACATCATGGATACCGACTGCCGCGCGCGCGAGGGCAGCGATTGGCTCGGCAGCCAGGTGGGCAACTGGTCGCTGGGCAACAACCTGATCCATCATCTCTGGTGGCATCGCGCCCTGCTGCGGCTCGACCTCGGCGAAGTGGACGCCGTGATGGCGAGCTACGATCAGGATGTCCGCAACTTCGACGATCCCATGACGAAGGCGACGCCCGATCATTACGTCGATCTACAGAACGCCGCCGCGCTGCTGTGGCGGCTGGAACAGGCCGGACTCGATGTCGGCAACCGGTGGGAGGAACTGGCGGACAAGGCCGAAGCCCGCATCGGCGAGGCCGGACATCTGCTGATGGTGCCACATCTGATGATGGCCCTGGTGGCGACGGGGCGTGATGCAGCCGCTGCCCGTTTTGTTGGCGCGCTGCGGGAGTTGGCAGCCGATCCTTCGGTGTGGACCGCAGGCGCGATCGCTGATGTCGTGATCCCGGTCTGTGAGGCCGCGCAGGCACATCGGCGTGGCGATTATGCCAGGGTCGTCGATCTGCTGGCGTCGCGGCAGGACCAGATACTGCTGCTCGGCGGAAGCAACGCGCAGCGCGACATGTTCTTCCAGATGCTGATCGATGCCGCGATGAAGGCGGACCGGCGTGATGTGGTGTCGGCGATGATCGCGCGCGAGACGGTGACGCGGGCCGTGCCGCCGACGCAGCGCGCCGGTTATGCCGCCGCGGCGCGCTGGTTGCATTCTTGACACTGTACAGACCCCCCTGTAGCAAGCCCCCGCCTTCCGGCAGGGCCTCCTGCCAGGAGCGGACATGAGCGAGGAACCGGGCGAGGAAGAGCCTCCCTCCTTCGAGGAGAGGCTGAAAGCCGCCCGCAGCAGGCAGGGGCTCGACGCCCCGCCACCCCTGTCAGCCCGGGACACCGGCGGCGCGGATGGCATGAGCCCTTGGGGTATCGGCCTGCGGGTGGGGATCGAGCTGGTCTCGGCCCTGGTCGTGGCAGTCGCCATCGGCTGGGGGCTGGGCTACCTGTTCGGCGGCAAGCCCATCTTCATCGCGGTGTTCGTCCTGCTGGGTGGCGCGGCGGGAATTCTTAATGTCTGGCGCCTGTTCGCGCCACGACCGACACGGGACAGGGGACGATAGTGGCGGCCGGCGGATCGATCGACGCATTGGGTCAGTTTCAATTGCATCCCGCGCTGGGAGCCATCGGCGCATCGGTGAACTTCACCCAGTCGAACCTGATGATGGTCGTCGCTGGCGTGCTGGTGTTCGGCCTGCTGTGGCTGGGCGCGCGGCCGCGGGCGATGGTGCCGGGGCGGCTGCAGTCGGCTGCCGAAATGTCCTACGAGACGGTGCTCGGCATGTGTACCGAGACGATCGGACCAGAAGGCCGCGCCTACTTCCCGTTCGTGTTCACGCTGTTCTTCTTCATTCTGTTCGGCAACCTGCTGGGCGTGTTCCCGTATTTCTTCACCTTCACCAGCCATATCGCCGTAACGCTGGCGCTGACCGTTTTCGTGGTCGGGCTGGTCACGGTGGTGGGGCTCTGGACGCACGGGCTGCACTTCTTCAGCTACTTCGTGCCGCGAGGTGTGCCGTTTGTACTGCTGTTCCTGCTGGTGCCGATCGAGGTGCTGTCTTACGTCTCACGGCTGATCTCGCTGTCGGTGCGCTTGTTCGCGAATATGATGGCAGGGCACGTCATGCTAGAGGTGTTTGGCGCCTTCGTGATCATGCTGGGCGGCGCGGGAATCATCTTCTGGCTGCCGGCCGGCTTCTCGCTCGCGGTGAACGTGGCGCTGATCGGCTTCGAGATACTGGTGGCGACGCTACAGGCGTATGTGTTCGCCATCCTCACCTGCATTTATCTGCACGACGCGGTGCACCTCCACTAACCAAAGGGAATACAGGACATGGATCTCGCTTCCGCAAAGGCCATTGGCGCGGGCATCGCCGTTATCGCGCTGTCGGGCGTGGGCGTTGGCATCGGCTACATCTTCGCCGCGCTGGTGACGAGCGTGGCGCGCAATCCGGCGGCACGCGAGCGCGTGTTCGGCCTTGCCATTCTTGGGTTCGCCCTGACGGAAGCCGTCGCGCTGTACGCGTTGGTGATCGCGTTCATCATCCTGTTCGCGTTGTGATGCGTCTGCGGCTGGCGCTGCTTGCCGCACTGCTGCTGCCGTCCGCCGCGCACGCGGAGGGCATGCCGCAGATTGACTTCGCCAACCCGCTGACCACCAGCCAGGTGGTGTGGGGCGCGATCATCTTCGCGGTGCTCTACATCTTGCTGTCGCGGGTTGCGCTGCCGAAGGTAGGCGAGGTGATCGAAGAGCGCGCGCGCCACATCGCCGCCGATCTGGAGACGGCGCAGGCGGCCAAGACGCGCTCGGACGAGGCGGCGAAGCATGTGGCGGAGGCTACCGCGAAAGCGCGGGCCGAGGCGCAGGCGGCGATCAACGCCGCGCTCGATGTGGCGAAGCAGGAGTCGGCGGCGCTCATCGCGGCTCTGAATGAACGACTGGAGAAGCAGTTGCACGAAGCCGAAGTGCAGATCGATGCGGCGCGGTCAGCGGCGATGCGCGCGCTGCGAGAGGTGGCGACCGAGACGGCGGCAACCGTGATCGGGCGGCTGACCGGTGCGGCGCCTGACCAGGCGCGGTTGGATGGCGCGATCAATGCCGCGCTCGCCGCACGCCAGGTCGGCTGAGGGAGGACGCCATGGAAGAACCCGGCTTCTTCGGCGAACCGCGCAACTGGGTGCTGATCGCCTTCATCCTTTTTTTCCTCCTGTTCGGGCGGAAGTTGTGGAGCGCGCTGGCGGGGATGCTGGACGATCGCGCTGCGAAGGTGCGGGCGGAGTTGGATGAGGCGGCGCGGCTGCGCCAGGAAGCCGAGGCGATGCTGCGCGACGCCGAGAAGCGGCGCGAGGAAGCGCTGCGCGAGGCGCAGGCGCTGATCGCTGGTGCCAAGGTTGAGGCGGAGCGGGTCGCCGCTGCGGCGGCGGCGGAAGCAGAGGCGTCGGCGAAGCGCCGCGAGCAGATGGCGATGGACCGGATTGCTGCTGCCGAGAAGGCGGCGGTGGACGAGGTGCGGCTGACAGCGGCAGAGGTCGCCACGGCAGCCGCGCGGCAGGTGATCGCGGAAGGGCTGTCCGCGGAGGCTGATGGGCACCTGATCGACCACGCGATCGCGCAGTTGCCGAGCGCATTGGCGAGCAGAAGGGCGGCCTGAACCTGCGGCCGCATTGACGCGGATCGGAGGCTGCGTCCCTTCATTCATCCGAGCCGACCAAGCAATTCAACGCAAAGCAACGCGAAGCTCGCGAAGCTCGCGAAGAAGATTCTCAGGTCCTTCGGACAACGGCGCAAAGCGCCCAAATTGTTCTTCGCGCTCTGGTACTACTGTCCCTGGGAATCTCCGCACCGTGCGGCGAATTTTCTGCACGGAAGCGACGAACCGCCGATCAGGCGGATCGTTTCCGGCGGCTCTTACAGGATCGAGGCACCGTCGCGACGCCGAACCAGCGATGCAAATAACCGAGGCACGCGCGTAGAGCGATCCGACATTCGCTCGCCGTTCCCGCGCCTGCGCCGCTTGCGGCAAAGCAAGTTGAAACGCAAATGAACGCGGATAAGCAGGGATGCACGCAGATCGGGTTGGATCGCGTCGGCGTCATGGGCCGACCTTGCCGCTGTCCCAGCAGGCCATTTTGCGTTCATTTCTTCTTATCCGCGTTCATTTGCGTTTCAACTTACTGGATTGCACGCGGCACAGAGCCGGCAGCATGATTTCGCGGATGCACCAATCCACCGAGCGGCGTATGGCAAACTTGGGCCAGGAACTTACGACCTCGGTTCCCGATGCTGGCGCGGCCTGCGGAAATGCTCGGCGCTGCACGCGTGTTTGGTTGCGGCCGTTAGGCTGCGCTAGGTTGAATCCTGTCCGCACGCACTGCCCTGGCCTGAGTTGGGGCATGCTCAGGTTCACCAGGTTGGCACGCGACAACCGCACGCGTCACGAGGCATCGCAGCAAAGAGCGAATGGGTCGCGGTCAGTGAGTAGTGGTATAAGTGCCTTATCGGCTTGTCGGAACCCCGGAAGCACAGATCGAAATTATTCTGACCCGGAGTGCCCGTGAGTTCGGGACCGAAGCTGCCGTTCGGTATCATCGGGTGATTCTGGCCGCGGCGGAAGTCATGTGGTGCGGCAAGTCGTGGAGATTTTCGGTTTGGTCCATAACCGCATGGTATTGACGCGGGCTGCCCAGCGGATGAGGCGCGAAGCGGGCGGTTAGGCGGCTTGGGGGTGATCCGGCTCGCCCTAGACCGAAACATCCTTCATTGTTGCGCCTGACAAATGTGGATAGTCGCTGATGCCCGCCTGGTGGTCCGGCAGGATTGCAGATTTTCTGGCGACTGAGCCGGACACGATTGTGGGTGCGCTTACGACCTGCCTGGTCGAGAGGCATTCGATCAACCGCGCGACCCAAGTAGAAGCGTGGCGGGCACAAATCATTATCCTTCGCGATGTGTTAGCAGGATCGCCCCACAATTGGCAGTTGCTGTTGGAGTACCCTCTGCTCCGGCTTGGCAGACGGATCGATGCGGTACTGCTGATCGAGAGTGCCGTCCTCGTGCTCGAGTTCAAAGTCGGCGCTACGGCGATCAGCAATATTGATCGGCAGCAGGTCGAAGACTACGCCCTCGATCTGTTCGATTTTCATGCGGAGAGCCGTCGGCACCCGATCGTGCCCATCATTATCGCGACTGAAAGTAGGCCACGTGCGTATACGTGGCCCCTGTTGTGGTACGGCGTCACAGCCGTGCTTGATGCAAGCGCGGCAACGCTCCGCGACCTATTATCTGCTGTCGTCTCTCGTGTGGGCCGTGCCGACGATCTGCTGGATTTAGCGGAATGGGAGGCCGCACCATATCGTCCGGTCCCGACAATCATAGAGGCGGCAACCATGCTATACGCCCGGCATGGTGTCGCAGAAATTGCTTCTGCCCGTGCCGATGTTGGCAATCTGACGCGCACAGTAAGTGCCATTCAAACGGTCATCGCACGAGCGAGCGCAGAAGGACGGCATGAAGTCGTGTTCGTTACCGGCATTCCCGGCGCCGGTAAGACCTTGTGTGGTTTACAGACTGTGTTCGGTGCCGACACCGGTGCAGCGTTCCTGACAGGCAATCTCCCTTTGGTTCATGTCATGCGTGAGGCCTTGGCGCGAAACGCACGGGACCAGGGGCAAAGTATCCGTGTGGCACGGCAAGAAGTTAAGAGTGCGATTTAACCCCTGATCGGCTTCCTTCGCGACAGTCTGCCGCGTGTCGAACCGCCGCACGAGCATGTCATCGTGTTTGATGAGGCACAGCGCGCATGGGATGCCGATTTCGGAAAACGAAAATTTGGACATGCGCAGAGTGAAGCAGCCTTGTTCCTGGATATTCTGGCTCGGCACGCAGATTGGGCCGTGATTGTAGCGCTCGTGGGTGGCGGACAAGAGATCAACACCGGCGAAGCCGGACTTGCAGCTTGGGGCGAAGCACTGATGGCGCGCCCGAATTGGCACGCCTGCGCGCCGCCTGGAGTGATTGGCGCTCGCGATAAACGTCAGCGCCTATTCGCGACTAGGCCAGATGGCCTCTATCTGGATGCGGCCTTGCAGCTCGATGTTCCGGTTCGTTCGATCCGCTCCGCTGCGGCAGCGCCTTGGGTCGATGCCGTGCTGGCTGGCGATGCACGGCACGCTCGCACGATCGCCGATCAGGCAGGTGGGGTTCCATTTTTCCTGACCCGCTCACTGCCAGCGATGCGCTCTGCCTTACGCAGCCTGAGCCGCGGATCGCGCCGAGCGGGCCTTGTATGCAGCGCGGGTGCCAGGCGACTCGTGCCCGAAGGTATCTGGCCAAACTTCCCTCACCTGGACGAAAGCGCGGTCGCCAATTGGTTCCTGCAGCGCTGGCCAGACGTGCGGGCATCTGATGCGTTGGAGGTACCGGCCACACAATTCGCCTGCCAAGGACTGGAACTGGACCAGGTCGGGTTATGTTGCGGCAACGACTTGATCCGTCGTCCCGGTCGCGATGATTGGATCGCCCGCAATTTTTCCGGTACGCGGTGGCTGGAAACGCGGGCGGAGGCAGGGATCGCTTATCAGATCAACACCTATCGCGTGCTGTTGACGCGTGCCCGGTATGAGACAGTCATCTGGATCCCGACGGGTGACGCTGCAGATGGGACGCGTTCGCCAACCGAATTCGACCGAATAGATGCATACCTGCGCGAGTGCGGTTCCCAGCCGTTGGAAGCCGCGGCAGAACCCACAGCAGAATACGAGCCTGCGTCATTGCTCATTTGAGCGGGTCGCCGCTGCGGCGGCGGAAGCAGAGGCGTCAGCGAAGCGCCGCGAGCAGATGGCGATGGACCGGATTGCTGCTGCCGAGAAGGCGGCGGTGGACGAGGTGCGGCTGACAGCGGCCGAGGTCGCCACGGCAGCCGCGCGGCAGGTGATCGCCGAGGGATTGTCGGCAGACGCTGACGCGCATCTGATCGACCACGCGATCGCGCAGTTGCCTAGCGCGCTGGCGAGCCGAAGGGCGGCGTAGCAGCTTAAAGATTGCCAGCCAGTTGGCCACGCAGCACGATGACGGCCGTGGCCCAGATGACCAAAGCGAGCGCGCCCAACCGCAAGACAATATTCAAGCCGTCCTGAACGGTTTCACCAACTCTCGATGAAGCGGTTATCGTCTCCCGCAAGCGTCCGTAGAAGCCAGGTGCAAACACCGGCCCCAGCAACAGGACCCACAGTCCGAAGATACCGGCAATGGCCGCGAATGAGCGCGCCATGATGGCAGCGATAACGACGAAGAGGCTGGCGGCACAAAGGCAGAGCATCAGGTAACTCTGAAAGCTCTCCAACAGGAACCGGTTGAGCGGTCGTGGTACCATCGGCAGAGGGCGTCGTGTCATTCGTCGTCCTCACGATAGGTTCGGTTCCAGTGGCGAGCGGAACGATAGATGAAATTGAGTATCACCGTGAAATGAAGCAGGTCAAAGAGTGCACTGACCCGCAGGCCGTAATGCCACCAAGCCGCGCCTTCGACCGCATTCCGGAAGAGCACATGGTCGCCAACACGGCTGATGTCGAGAACCCATTCGAGCGCAGCGATTGCCAGAACCCAGACCGTCGCCACGCCAAGCTTGCAGACGATGGCAAAAACAACCCGCCTTACCCGGTAGGCCGGTGTCCACCAAGGTGTGCTGCGTGACGGCTTGCGTCGCGGGTTCGGAGGCTCCGCCATGGTGCGCGGCTATGGCAGGAGATGATTGCCACCCTCTTATCCAAGGCCAACAACCTTGCCTCCCCCCGCCATCCCCGCTAAATCCCCCGCCACGCCGGCACCCCTGGAGGCCGGCGTTGCCATTTGCAGGAGCGGACCATGGCCAATGCTGTATCGATTGAGGCCGAGGCACGCGCGCGGGCCGGTAAGGGGGCGGCGCGGGCGACTCGGCGGGCGGGCAAGGTACCCGCGGTGATCTATGGCGCCAAATCAGCGCCGACCCTTATCTCGCTGGACCCCCGCACCGTGCTGCGCGAGTTGCAGCGCCCGGGCTGGCAGTCCCGCCAGTATGAAGTCCGGGTCAACGGCGATGCGACGCGCGCCCTGATCCGCGACGTGCAGTTCCACCCGGTCAGCGACGCGCCGGAGCACGTGGATTTCCAGCGGCTGATCCCGGGCGAGCGCGTGCGGGTCTCGGTGCCGGTGCATTTCGAGAACGAGGGCCTCAGCCCCGGCCTGAAGCGCGGCGGTGTGCTGAACGTGGTCCGCCATACGGTCGAGATCTACACCGATCCGGAGCATATCCCCGATCAGTTCACAGCCGATCTGGCAAGCCTGGACTTCAACGACGCGGTGCGCTGGGAGGACCTGCACGGGACCGAGCACGCCTTCTCGGTGATCCGGCGCAACTTCGTCGTGGCGACCGTTGCGCCGCCGACCAAGCTGACCGACGTGACGACGGAAGCGGCGGCAGCGGCGGCAGCGGCGGCTCCCGGTGCGGTGGCCCCTGCGGCAGCAGCAGCCCCCGCGGCGGCGGCGCGTCCGGCTCCGACCAGGAGGGGCTGATCGCGGCGTGTCATGCTGCTCTGGGTCGGCCTCGGCAATCCGGAGCCGGGAATGGCCCGGAACCGGCATAACATCGGGTTCATGGCGATCGACACAATCGCCATTGCCCATCGCTTTTCGCCGTGGCGCCAGCGCTTCAAGGGGCTGGTGAGCGAAGGGACGATCGCCGGCGAAAAGATCCTCGCGCTGAAGCCGCAGACCTATATGAACAACTCGGGTGCCTCAGTGCAGCAGGCGGCCGCCTTCTACAAGCTGCCGCCCGAGGCGATCACCGCGTTCCACGACGAACTCGACCTGGTGCCGGGTAAGGTGCGGGTGAAGCGCGGTGGCGGTGCGGCGGGGCATAACGGGCTGCGCAGCATGGATCGCATACTGGGAACGCAGGAGTACTGGCGGGTGCGGTTAGGTATTGGTCACCCGGGCGAGAAAGAACGTGTCATGGGCCACGTCCTGGGCGACTTCGGGAAGGACGATCGCGACTGGCTGCTGCCGTTGCTCGACGCGGTGGCGGATGCGGCGCCCTTGCTCGCTCAGGGCAAGCCAGAGGAGTTCATGACCAAGGTCGCTTTGCTGACCAAGGAAGGGAAGTAAGAAATATGGAACGGCAGATGGACGCAGATGGACGCAGATGGTTTGCTGGGCACGCGCGTGGGCGTGCCACAACGGGCCTTATCTGCGGCCATCTGCGTGCATCTGCGGTTCCAATCATTGCTTCAGCCGCACAGTCCTGACCGATGGGCTTCAACTGTGGCATCGTTGGTCTGCCGAACGTCGGCAAGTCCACGCTGTTCAACGCACTGACCGCTACGGCAGCAGCGCAGGCCGCGAATTATCCATTCTGCACGATCGAGCCGAATATCGGGCGCGTCGCGGTGCCCGACGCGCGGCTGTCCACGCTGGCCGAGATCGGCAAGTCCGCGAAGATCGTGCCGACATCGCTGGAGTTCGTCGATATCGCCGGACTGGTGCGGGGCGCGAGCAAGGGCGAGGGCTTGGGGAATCAGTTCCTCGCCAATATCCGCGAGGTGGATGCGATCATCCACGTTCTGCGCTGCTTCGAGGATCCGGATATCGCGCATGTCGAGGGCCCAATCGATCCGATCCGCGATGCCGATATCGTCGAGACAGAGCTGATGCTGGCCGATCTGGAAAGCCTGGAACGGCGGATTGTTACGGCGCAGAAGCGCGCCCGCGGTGGCGACAAGGAGGCGATAGCGTCGATGGCTCTGATGGAGCCGATCGTGGCCGCATTGCAGGCGGGCAAGCCGGCGCGGACGGCAGTCGCATCTGGTCAGATGGAGGCGGCCAAGCGGCTGCAACTGCTGACGACGAAGCCGGTGCTGTATGTGTGCAACGTGGAAGAGGGCGCCGCGGCCGAAGGCAACCCTTTCTCGGCCCGCGTACAAGAGCGGGCCAAGGTGGAGGATGCACGCGCCGTTGTCGTGTCTGCGGCGATCGAGGCGGAGGTAGCCCAACTGCCGGAAGCCGATCGAGCGGAGTTCCTCGAGGGGCTGGGGCTGCACGACAGTGGGTTGGATCGCGTGATCCGTGCGGGCTACGACCTGCTGGGGCTGATCACCTTCTTCACGGTCGGACCGAAAGAGGCGCACGCCTGGACGATCGTGCGCGGCACCAAGGCACCGCAGGCTGCCGGTGCGATCCATGGTGACTTCGAGCGCGGCTTCATCGCCTGCGAGACCATCGCTTATGACGACTACGTCGGATGCAAGGGCGAAGTCGGCGCTAAAGAGGCCGGCAAGATGCGGGTTGAAGGGAAGGAGTACGTCGTGAAGGACGGCGACGTGCTGCTGTTCCGGTTCAACGTCTAGTCGGAACGTCCTCAGTACAGCTTTGCATCCAACGTAATCGCCGCATTCAGCACCTTCGACACCGGGCAGTTGGCCTTTGCCCCCGCCGCCAGTTCCTGGAACTTGGCGTCGTCGATCCCTGGCACGCGGGCGCGCAGCACCAGATGCACGGCGGCGATCTTCCAGCCGGCGCCTTCCTGCTCCATCGTCAGCGTGGCCTCGCAATGCAGGCTCTCGGGAGGGTGGTCAGCACCGCTGAGCTGAAACGCGGTGGCCATGCTGAAGCAGCCGGCATGGGCGGCGGCAATAAGTTCTTCGGGATTGGTGCCCTTGCCGTCGCCGAACCGCGCGGTGAATGAATAGGGCGTTTCCTTCAGCGTCGCGCTCTGCGTGGTGAGGCTGCCCTTGCCGTCTTTACCGCTGCCTTGCCACTCGGCGCTGGCGTGCCGCTTGATGCTTGCCATATGTGTCGGATCTCCCGCTTATGTCGCCTGTTCCTGAGGCCCTGTGCTCCCCTGGTATTGGACGAATTTGCCTGTCCTCCGGTTGCGGCTGATAATCCGTTCAACTCGCCAGGAGGAGCATTCCGATGACCTATGAGACGATCGAGGTGAAGCCTGTCACCGCGGTGATCGGCGCGGAAGTTTTTGGCATCGATCTCGGCAAGCCACTCGGCAACCAGCAGTTCCAGGAAGTGCATGACGCGCTGATGACGCATCAGGTACTGTTCTTCCGCGACCAGAAGCTGACGCTGGATCAGCACAAGGCGTTCGGCCGGCTCTTTGGCGAGCTGCACGTCCATCCGAATACGCCTGGCCCGGACGGCCATCCCGAGATCCTGCCGATCTACGCCGACGCCAAGTCCAAGCGCATCAACGGCGAGCGCTGGCACTCCGACGTGTCCTGCGATCCGGAGCCGCCCATGGGTTCCATCCTCAATCTGAAAGTCGTGCCACCAGTCGGCGGCGACACGATCTTCGCCAGCATGTACGCCGCATATGACGCGCTGTCGGAGCCGATGAAGCAGTACCTGTCACAACTGACCGCGATCCACGACGGCTCGATGAACTACACGCGGACGAACCGCCTTATCGGCGCTGAAGGCCCGAAGAGCTTTCCGCGTGCCGAGCATCCAGTGATCCGCACGCATCCCGTCAGCGGCCGCCAGGCAATCTTCGTCAATCCGGTCTTCACCCACTCGATCAAGGACGTACCGGAGGGCGAGAGCAAGGGGATCCTCGACTTCCTGTACGAGCACTGTGCACGCGCGCATTGGCAGGTGCGGTTCCGCTGGCAGCCGGAGTCGGTGGCGTTCTGGGACAATCGCTGCGTGCAGCACATCGCGATGTGGGATTATTACCCGCAGACGCGCTCGGGCTATCGGGTCACGGTGAAGGGCGACAAGCCGTTCTATCGTGCTCATTGATCCAGCGGAGGTAGCGCGCCTGATCCTCGCGGGCCAGGCGGTGCCGCTGGATTGGATTCCTCATGTCACCGAGCTGCGGCTGGAACGCAGCTACATCACGGATCTGGCGCCGATCACCGCACTGACCGAATTGCGGCGGCTGTTCCTGACGCGATCGCGCATCAACGATATTGCGCCGTTGGCTGCGCTGACGCGGATGCAGCGGCTGCATTTGTCGTTCACGGCGGTAAGTGATTTGCGGCCGTTGGCCGGCATGGTGGAGCTGGAGGCGTGCTTTCTGACGGGCGCGCTGGTGGAGGATGTTGGCCCGCTCGCGGATCTGACGTGCCTGGAACGACTGGATCTTGCGGACACGCAGATCAGTGACGTGACGCCGCTGCGGCGACTGCACAGGCTTTATAGCCTCGACATTTCGGGGACACGGGTGCGCGACATTGCCTCGTTGGCTGGGTTACGGGAGTTGCAGCACCTGGATATCACCGGCGCGCCTGTTGCTAGTCTGGCACCACTCGCGGAATTGCCCGGCTGTCGTGTGGTTACGACGCCGCAGATCGCCAGGCGGCGAAGGCATTGACCGTTCCCCTCCCACCCCACCCATCCCGTCCCCCGCCGTCATGGCCGGGCCTGACCCGGCCATCTGCGTGTATAGGCAAATGTATGCCGTCTGGGCTGATGGGCGGCCATGGCGAACGGGGTAATTCGTCGCGCTCGGGCGCCCGCGTCAGGCCTGTTCGTGGCAGACGGCGGCGATCTTGTTGCCGTCGAGGTCGCGTAGATACGCAGCGTAGTAATCACCATGATAGTGCGGCCGCAGGCCAGGCTTCCCTTCATCGATTGCGCCAAGCGCGATCGCCTTTGCGTGGAAGCGATCAACTGCGTCGCGCGATGGTGCAAGGAAGCTGACCGATACGCCATTGCCAGCGCTGGCGAGCTGGCGGTTGAACGGTAGCGTGATGAAGAAGCCTCCTTCATGCCCCGATCCCCAGCCGGCAAAGCCCTCGCCGGTCTTGCCGAGCGCGATCCCAAGTTCGCCCAGGACGGAGTTGTAAAACGCGCTGGCGTGCCCGATATCGCGCACGCCAAGAGTGACATGGCTGAGGATTGTGGTCATCGTCGATCTCCTACCTATGCGCGATCGATACCGGCTCGCCTATCGGATCTGCCGTGAGAAAGCCGAGAGTGTCGCCCTCCAAGACCAGGCACGTCATCTTGCCGCCAAACACCGCGCCGGTGTCGATCGCGATTCGGTTGTGCCGCACGACCGGTTCCTTCACTGGTGAATGGCCGTGCACCACGACGGCGCCAAAGTCCACTTCGGAATAGAGAAAGGGCTGGCGCATGCGCAGCAAGTCCTCGCGCGCCTGTCGGTCCAGCGGCACCCCAGGACGCACGCCGCCATGCACAAAGAAATAGCCACCCACTCGATGCGTCAGGGTCAGGTTGCGAAGGAAGTCGAGATGCTCGGGCGGCACGTTCTCTGGCCAGCTCTCACGTGGCGAATCCGGATCGATACCATAGCTCTCCAGCGCCGGACGGCCACCGGCAAACAGCCAATCGGTCGCGGCGGGCCGATCACCAGATAGCGCCATCAGCATCGTTTCATCGTGATTGCCGACGAGATTGACCATCTCCAACTCGGGAATCAGAGGATCGCGCAGCAGACGGCGCAGCACGCCCGCCGTATCGGCTCCGCGATCGACGTAGTCGCCAATGTGCAGCAGCACAGCATGATCCACAGGACGGCGCATTACGTCTTCAGCCACCATCTCGTGCAGATTGGCGAGCTGCGCATCACAACCGTGAATATCCCCGACGGCGTAGATCCGTCGCCCTGGTGGAACACTGGCCGGCGCCCTGGTGAGTGCGATCATTGCAACCGAAACTAAAGCGGCAAGAGCGGCAATACCACCCGGCTCGGCCTCGCCGCGTCAACGAACACCGTGTTCACAGCGATGCGTTTGCGCAGTGCTCTGCCTTCCGGTTCGCCAGTGTTCGGATTCACGTCGAATTTCGGGAAGTTGCTGGAGGAAACATCGATCCTGATGCGATGGCCAGCGAGAAAAAGGTTCGCGGTAGGGAACAGCGTGATGCGGATCTTGACCACCTCGCCGGGGGTATGGAGCCGCGGGTGCGCTGGATCCTCAGCATAGCGCAGACGAAGGATTCCATCTGTCAGGATCATCGCGTAGCCCTTCGGATAATCGGCCGAGGGCGGATGCACATCGATCAGCTTGGCGGTGAAGTCCGTATCGGGCCCGTCGGTGGCAACATACAGTTCTGCTTCGATCGGGCCGACGATTTGCAGCGGCGTCTCAAGTCGGGGCGTTTGGAACACCAGCACGTCGCGCCGCGATGCCAGCGGCAGATAGGGCGGCGTGGAGCCGAAAAATTCGGGCCTCTCGGTCTGGTCCCAGGCGCCAGCATAAGCGACTGGATCGAGGCTGCTCATGGCACCACCGATCGTCGGCACCGGACGCGACGGATCGAAGTCATACGACAGCGGCGATGCATTGGCTGCCGGCGTGGTGCGCGAAAGGCTGCCATCCGTGTGCAAATGGAATGCCGCAAAGTCTACCCCAGGCGGCGGCCAGTCAGCGGCGGCGATCCATCGCCCGCCATGTTCCAGTTTCCCGGCCACATTGCGCCGGCCACTGCCGCCACCCATGACGAAGGTGCGCACAGCGGGTTCGTCCAGCGATGCGCCTTTCACCACATGATCGAAGAACCGCAGCCGATAGGCCCGCCAATCGCCAGCCCACGCGTCTAGCGATGCATTCGGGCCAAACTCCACATCGCCAAAGCAGGTGTTGCTGCGATCGCCGTGCGTCCACGGCCCAAGAATGAGCCGCTGCGGACCGCGTCCCGCCCGCTTCAACCCGAGATAATTGCCGGTCGCGGTGAGTGGGTACGGATCCCACCAAGACGACATGTGCACGCACGCGGCGGGGCTGTAGTGTTCGTGCCAGCCTTCAGTCCAGATGCCGAGCTGCTGCCAGAACTCGTCGAACGCACCATGCGTCCACTGATCGAACAGATAGGCCTCGTAGTCAGGATGGTGCCGCAGTGGAGAATGGCCTGGCTTCCACGGCATGCGGGTGAACCACTCGCGGATGTCCTCGCCGGCGAGTGCCGCATGCAGCACCGGATCAGCCTGCGCCTCCGGTGACACCAGCGCATTCTTGAATGCCCAGGTCGCCTGCTTCAGTTCGAACGCGCCGGACTGGCGAATACCCGACTGCCATGAATTGACGAACCCACCGCAATCCAGCACCTGCGCGACAACCCCAGGCGGATCGAGACACGCCAGCGCTGCCTGCGTGTGTGCGGCATAAGACAGGCCCATGGTACAGATGCGGCCGTCACACCACGGCTGGTCGCGCAGCCAGGCACAGGTGTCGAAGCCATCCTCGCCATCGGACAGGTATTTGACGAAGCGGCCCTCCGATCCATAACGGCCGCGCGTGTCCTGATACACCACCGCATAACCGTGCGCGGTGAAGTAGGCCGCGAGTTCGGCCCGTGGCGCTGGCGTGCGGTTGGCGGCGGTGATTTCACTGCGGCTGGCGATGTTCCGCCCGTATGGCGTGCGCTCGATGACGATGGGAAACGGCCCCGCACCGTCGGGCAAGTACACGTCGGTCGCAAGATGGACGCCATCGCGCATGGCGACCATGGAAGTGGATATGGACATGCGAAATTTGTCGCCCGGAGCGTGACGCTATGCAAGGCGACCGCGCTTACACCAAAGCTCACAGACCCTGACTCATCTGCCGCTCTGTCGTCATGGCCGGGCTTGAACCACGGCTGTCCGGTTTATTTGTCATGTCCAGAGCAAGGTCAGTCGATGATCGTGCGGTGGGGACTGGGGTAGCCGGTGCGGACCGACGGAATGCATTGCCCGGCGGCGCACACCGTAGGGCTTTGCGCGCGGAAAGAATTCAACGCAGAGAGCGCGAAGGGGCGTGAAGCTCGCGAAGGGTAGTTTGGGCGCTTCGCGCCGTGGCCCACGGGGCCGGAAACGAAATCCTCTTGGCGACCTTCGCGTCCCTTCGCGCTCTTTGTGTTGAATTGTGTGATCCATCTGAACGATCGAATGGACGCACGGCAGCGGCGCCAGGGCTCCTGGCGATCGCGGCGAGGTCTCGATGGTCCGCCATAGATTGGCCATCAGTCAGCTCACGAGGCGGCAGTCGCTGCTGTCCCGATCTGTCGTCAAACGCACGAAACCGAGGAGAACCGGTGCCCTGCACCGAGGACGGCAAAATCAAACCGGACAGCCGTGGGCTTGAACCGGCCATCAGTGTACATCGCCACCGTTGTGCCGCTGAGACTGATGGCCGGCTCGGGGGCCGGCCATGACGGTTAGACCGAACTTACCTCTGAATTTCCCAAAAGCGGCAGCTGGCCGCCGATTTTGGGAAAATTCGTAGGCATGTAGAATAGTTCTTGCGCGACGCGGGCGGTTCATGAGTCGATGCCCGCGTGTACATCACGACCATCGCCAACCGGAACTCCCCGCCCGCCGTGCTGCTGCGCGAGAGCTATCGCGAGCAAGGCAAGGTGAAGAGTCGCACGCTGGCCAATCTGTCCAGATGGCCTGAAGCGAAGATCCATGCCCTGCGAAGGGTGCTCGCCGACGAGCCGATGCAGCCCGCGGCGGCCCAGCGCTTCGAGATCGAGCGTGCCTTGGCGTATGGCCATGTCGCGGCCGCGCTCGGCACACTGCGGCGGATTGGCCTTGAGCAGATCCTGCCCAGACGTCCCGACCGTCTGGCCAAGCTGACCACAGCCATGATTGTCGCCCGCGTGGTCGAACCGGCCGCCAAGCTCGCCACCGCGCGCCAGCTCAGCGACGCCACCGCATCGCACGCGCTCGGCGCCTTGCTCGGTCTCGGTGAAGTCGATGCCGACGAACTCTACGAGGCACTGGATCGGCTGCAGGCCGCCCAGCCGGAGATCGAACAGGCACTCGCCCGCCGTCATCTCAAGGACGGCGTGCTGGTGCTCTACGATGTCAGCTCGAGCTATCTCGAAGGCGAGCATTGCGAACTTGCGCAGCGTGGCTACAGCCGTGACCACCGGCCCGATCGTCCGCAGATTGTCTATGGCCTGCTCTGCAACGAGCAGGGATGCCCGATCGCGGTCGAGGTGTTTGACGGAAACACCGCGGACCCGATGACGCTCGCGGCCCAGATCACCAAGCTGCGAACACGCTTCAACCTCAGCCGCGTCGTGCTGGTCGGCGATCGTGGCATGATCACCGACGCGCGGCTTGAAGCCGATGTCAAACCTGCTGGCCTGGACTGGATCACTGCGCTGCGCGCGCCCTCTATCCGCGAGCTCGCTGCCGATGGCGGTCCGTTGCAGCTCTCCCTGTTCGACCAACGCGACATGGCCGAGATCACCGCCGACGGTCGATCCGCTTCGCGGCTCAACCCCGGCGAACGCCTCGTCGTCTGCCGCAATCCCGACCTAGCCGCCAGGCGTAGCCGCAAGCGCCAAGAGCTACTGGAGGCGACCGAGCGTCTGCTCGCTGCCGTGGCCGCCAGGCTGCAACACAAGCGCCGCCCGTTGCGCGGCGCGGCCAGGATCGGCATCGCCGTCGGCGCCGTGCTCAACAAGCATAAGATGGCCAAGCACTTCGATGTGGTGATCAGCGACACCTCCCTGTCATGGTCACGCAAGCAGGACGCCATCGCTGCTGAGGCCGCACTCGACGGGTTCTACGTCGTCCGCACCAACCTGCCAGCCAAGGTCTTCCCCACCGAGCAGGTCGTGCTCGCCTATAAGGGCCTGAGCCAGGTCGAGCGTGCCTTCCGCAGCCTCAAGACCACCGATCTCGATATCCGCCCGATCCATCATCGCCGCGCGCGGCGCGTGCGTGGCCATGTACTGCTTTGCATGCTCGCCTACTACGTCACCTGGCACATGCAGCAGGCGCTGGCGCCCATGCTGTTCGCCGATCACGACAAGCAGGCGGCTGCACTCCAGCGCACCTCACCCGTCGCCGCCGCGCGCGTCTCGCCGGCCGCGCGCGCCAAGGCCGCCACCAAGCGAAGTGCCGATGGCCAACCCGTTCACAGCTTCGCAACACTGCTCGCCGATCTCGCAAACCTCACCCGCAATACCGTCCGCTTTCGCGATGCATTGCCGGTTACTGTCCTCTCCAGACCAACCGCCGTGCACCAGCGAGCCTTTCAACTACTCGGCCTCAAACACGACACGTAGGCAGGACAATGCCAAAAACACGAGGCTCCTCAGCCTGTTGGCAGGGACGTTGGGGGGAACTTCGGTTTAGAGCGAATGGGTCGCGGTCAGCGAGTAATGGTATTAATTCGTCATGCCCGTGAACGCGGGAATGACGTTTGGGGGCTGGCGAGATCACCGCGGTTAAAAGAGCGGCGTGGTCTCCAGCACGGGCGAAGGTCTTGTCCCTACCAGAACGCGGGCCGCTGGGAATATGACCCGGACAGTCGTGCCCTTGCCCTGGATACTCTCGATCGTCAGTTCGCCACCGTGCATCGCGACCAGCTTGCGGCTGATCGACAGCCCCAGGCCCGTGCCCCCATAATTCCGGCTGATCGACGCGTCCGCCTGCGTAAAGGGCTGGCCGAGGCCGGCGAGCACCGTAGCGTCGATGCCGATACCGGTATCGGCGACAATGACGATAACGTCGCCGTTCGACGCATGTCCTCCACGGATGGACACAGTTCCTCGCTCGGGTGTGAACTTCACCGCGTTGGTCAGCAGGTTAAGCACGATCTGACGCACCGCGCGGCCATCCGCCCGAAGGATCAACTCGCGATCGGCGACACTGCATTCGAGTGTCACGCGTTTCGCTTCCGCCTGAAGCCTCACCATCGCCAGGCACGCGCGCACGGCCGTGGCCAGATCGACGCGATCCTGTGCCAGGACATATCGACCCGCCTCGATCCTTGCCAGTTCCAGCACGTCGTTGATCACGTCGAGCAGGTGGCGGCCGCTGGCCATGATGTCACCAGCCCATTCGATACACTCATCATTGGCACGACCGGGACGGCGCTTCTGGATCAGCTCGGAAAAACCGATGATCGCATTGAGCGGTGTGCGCAGCTCGTGGCTCATGTTGGCGAGGAATTCAGATTTGGCCCGGCTCGCTGCCTCGGCGGCATCCTTGGCGCGGCGGAGCTCTTCCGCTGCCTGTACCTCGGCAGTTACATCACGCGCAGTGCCACGATAGCCAAGGAAATTGCCCGTATCGTCGAATATCGGCACACCGCTGGCACTGATATGGTGAAGGCTGCCATCTGGACTGCGAAGCTGATAGCGGAAATCGCGAAACGGCTTTCGTTCGGCAAGATCGGCGCGATGTTCCAGCCATGGTGTCGTGGTCCCGTCTTCACCGGCCAATTCCCATCGCGTCGCCCCGGCGTAAGGGGACCCGCCTGCCTGGTTGAGCAGCGCACTCGTGGACAGCCAGCGGAAGCGCAAGTCGGCGTCCTGCTCCCAGAACCAGTCGGACGAGATTTCCGCGAAATCGCGCACCTGCCGTTCGCTGGCACGCAGCTTTTCCGCTGCGAGCGCCAGCTCGCGGGCATGGTTTTCCTGGCGCTGGAACAGCCGGGAAATCACCCAGAACAGCGTGGTGAAGACGATACCGATGCCAACACGCGCAATGACGACTTCAATGATACCTTGGGACGCGCTTGTGAGTGCGGTCCGCCGGGTCATGTTGGTGTCCACAACGAGCGGATAGTCGCGCAAGGGATGCACGGTCACGATAGTCGGTGGTCCGCCTAGGTAGTCCTGCGAGGTGAAATCACCGCCGCCGTGAAGGACAAGCTGATACCACGCGGAGCCATCCGGCATCTGTCTGCCGTGCCAATTGCCGAGTTCGGGGAAGCCGGCGATCACGACGCCGTCGCGACGCAGCAGCGTCACCGACTGTCCCGCTTGCGAGCTGATCGTGCGATAGAAATCTTCCAGGTACTTGGTGTCGATGACCCCCGCGATCACGCCGAGAAATCGGCCGTCGGGACCGTTGATCCGCCGCGCGATCAGCATGATCCATCGGCCGCTGGCACGTCCCAGTTTCGGACCACTAACGAACACCGCTGGTTGATCGTGGTTGCGCAGATAGCGGAAATAGTCGCGATCCGACAGGTCCAGGGGTGGGACCGGTACGTCACTCGACCAGTTCAGGAGCAAGCCGTTGGCATCGATCAGCGCAATCTTTTCGGCCTGCGGCAAGTTGCGCAGATATTCGGCGAGCAACCGGTGTGCGCTGTCGCCCGACATGCGCTGACGAAAATCCTCTGGCGTCTCTATTCCCAGGTCGGCTGCGCGTGACTGAACATCGCGCAGAATGAGGTCGACGGACTGGATGGTGCGCGCAGTCTGCTCGGCCAGGACAACGCCGAGATTGGCCATGTCGTGCCGTGCGTCGTCCAGTGCGTTGTTACGGAGATACTCGACCGCGGTGTAGCCGGTGCACGCGATTGTGCCGATGATCAGGACCCAGATAAGCCAAAGGGCGCGGTATCCCGTCAGCGCTCGACGCCCGGTCAGCGACGCGCCCGGAGCGGCGATCAGCTCGTTGGAAGGCATGCTGATGGCTCACATTGGATGCTGGCGCGACGACCCGGCACTCGCTCGATCCTGGTTTGGTCGAGTTCTGTGCCAAACTTGCTTTCAGAATGTTTTCCGGCCGCCCCTCACTCAAATACCCCTCTCCGCCCCCTCAGGTTCTTCGAGCTCGATGCTCAGTTCACGCAGCGACGCAGTGTGCGAATGGCGCGTGCGCCCCGCACGCAAGTCGTCCGCTGACAGCAGCTCGACCAGCTCACCACCTTGCATGACGCCGATCCGCTCGCAGAGGTGCGCGACCACCGCGAGATTGTGGCTGACCAGGATGTAGGTCAGGCCGCGCGCCTCTCGCAGGTCGGACAGCAGGTTCAGCACCTCGGCCTGCACGGACACATCGAGCGCGCTGGTCGGTTCGTCGAGCAACAGCACCTCTGGTTCGGCCATCAGCGCACGGGCAATCGCGACGCGCTGGCGCTGGCCGCCGGAAAGCTGGTGCGGATAGCGGAAGCGAATCGTGGCTGGCAATGCCACTTCGTTCAGCCCGCGCATGATGCGACGTTCGATGTTGTCCATGCGATGCACGAGCAGCGGCTCGCTGAGCAGCCGATCGACGGTCTGGCGTGGATGCAGCGAGCCGTAGGGATCCTGGAACACCATCTGGACGCGGCGGTGAAATTCCTTGGAGCGGCGCGGCGTCATGGCCTTGCCACTGATCAACATCCGCCCCCTCCATGCCGCATTCAGGCCGGACAGGGCGCGCAGGACGGTCGATTTGCCAGAGCCTGACTCCCCCACGAGGCCGAAGCTTTCGCCCTGTGCCACACTGAACGATATCGACTTCACGGCCTCGATATCGCCGAAGCGGACGGACAGTCCGTCCACCTCGATCATTGGTCCAACCATGATGGGTCGCGCTGCATCACGGTCAGGCGTGATTGGCGATGACTGAGTGTCGGCAGGCACTCCAGCAAACCACGCGTATAGGGATGGTGCGCGCGGGTCAGTTCCGACGCCTCGAGTTGCTCCACGATGCGGCCGGCATACATGACGGCGACGCGGTCGCAGAAATGCGAAACCAGCGGCAGGTCGTGGCTGATCAGGATCAGGCCCATGCCACGGCGCGACACCAGGTCCTCGATCAGACGCAGGATTTCCGCTTGCACCGTTGCGTCGAGCGCGCTGGTGGGTTCATCGGCGATCAGCAGCTCGGGATCCGGCGCCAGCATCATCGCGATCATCACGCGCTGCCCCATGCCGCCGGACAGCTCGTGCGGATAGGCCCGCGCAACACGGCGCGGATCGCGGATCTGCACCTGTGCCAGCAGATCGATGGCGGCCTGCATCGCCAGCCGGCGGCTGCCGCCGCGATGCGCACGCCATGCCTCGGCGATCTGCGCGCCCGCGGTCATCACCGGGTTCAGGGAGAATTTTGGGTCTTGCAGGATCAGTCCAGCGCGCGCGCCGCGAATGCGACGTAGCGCCGATTCGTCGGCGCGCAGCACATCGATGTTGTCGAAGGTCAGCTTGTCGGCGGTAAGGATCGCGTTGGAGGGTAGCAAGCGCAGGATCGAGCGCGCGGTCAGCGACTTGCCAGAACCGGATTCTCCGACGATGCCAAGCTTTTCCTTATGCAAAGTAAGCGAGACGCTGCGCACTGCTTCCGAGTGACCGGTGGCGGTCGGGAACTGGATCCGCAGGTTCTGGATTTCGACGAGCATCAGGCGCTACCGCACTTCGTCATCGCGGGGTAGTAGACACTAACATAAGGTCGGAACGTATTTGTGAGCCGTCCAAATCATCGTCATGGCCGGGCGTGTCCCGGCTACCCGTAGCGGCAACTTGCTCGCAAGTACGGCAATCCGCCATGGGCTCCTGCCTGATCTGCCAGCGATCGAACGTTTGTGCCGCTACCGGTCGCCGGGACACGCCCGGCCATGACGATGATTTGGACTCCGTCGCCCATACATTGGCGCCTGTGGGGCTTGGCCACGGCATGACGACGGGGCGCGTTCGTTGCCTCATCGTTGCCGCGGGTCCAGAACGTCGCGCATGCCATCGCCCAGCAGATTGAAAGCGAGCGACGCGACGAAGATGGCAATGCCAGGAATCGTCGGCACCCACCACTGCTCCAGGATGTAGGCGCGCGAGGCGGCGATCATAGTGCCCCATTCGGGCAGTGGCGGTTGCGCGCCCATGCCGAGGAAGCCCAACCCCGCCGCCGTCAGAATGATGCCGCTCATGTCGAGCGTGACACGCACGATCACGCTGGTGAGGCACAGCGGTATTATATGGCGCAGAATGATGCGGCCGGGCGATGCGCCGGTGAGTCGCACCGCGGCGATGTAGTCGGTATGGCGCACCGTCAATGTGTCCGCACGCGCCAGGCGAGCGTATGGCGGCCACGCGGTCAGTGCGATCGCGATAATGGCGCTGCTGATGCCAGGCTTCAGCGCCGCGACGAACGCAAGCGCCAACACCAGGCGTGGAAATGCCAGGAACACATCGGTCACGCGCATCAACGCACGATCAGCGAAGCCGCCGAGGTACCCGGCGATGCTGCCGACAGCCAAGCCGATCGGCGCGACCAGAAGGACGATGGTGACGACCATGCCAAGTGTAATGCGTCCGCCGTAGAGCACTCGTGCGAACAGGTCGCGCCCGAGTTCATCGGTACCGAGCAGATGCTGCCATGATGGTGGCGCGAGACGATTGGCGAGGTCCTGTGCGCTCGGGTCCTGCCAGGCGATCAGCGGTGCCGCCAAAGACAGCACGATCATGATGAGGACGGTGATCAGGCCGACCATCGCGAGGCCATTGGTACGGAATTGCAGCCAGCCGCGATAACGGCGCACCCACGCGGCCTGCGCGCGCGAGGCAGGCGCTTCGTTCAGCAACCATTCACGAGACAAGGCGGTCATCGCACCCGCGGGTCCAGCAAGTGATATGCCATGTCGGACAACAGGTTCAGCACCACATACACCGTGCCAATGACCAGCGTTGCACCAAGCACCGCGTTCATGTCGGCGTTCAACAGCGAGACGGTCAGATAAAGCCCGATGCCGGGCCAACTGAACACTGTCTCCGTGATCACCGCGCCCTCCAGCAGGCTGGCATAGGCAAGCGCCAACACGGTCACCAGCCGCACGGACATATTGCCGAACGCGTGCTTCCATAGGATGCGCGAAGCAGACAATCCCTTGGCACGAGCGGTGATGATGTATTCGCCGGACAGCGCCTCGATCATGAAGGCGCGCGTCATGCGTGTGATGTAGCCCATGGAGAAATAGGCCAGCACCAGCGCCGGCTGTGCCAGATGCGCCAGCGCGTCCCAGAACAAATCCCAATCCTGCGCGATCGCGGCATCGATCACCAGCATGCCGGTGACGCGCGGCACCATGCCCTCGAATGCCACGTCGTTCTGGCCGGTGCCCGGCGCGATGCCGAGCTTCACGTAGAACACCAGCAGGCAGATCAGGCCGAGCACGAACACCGGCACCGACTGGCCGGCCAGGCTGATCACCCGCACCAAGTGATCGAAGCGCGATCCCTGTCGCGCGGCGGCAAACACGCCCAGCGGCACGCCAATGAGGATCGCGATGATGATCGCCGCGGTCGCGAGTTCCAGCGTGGCGGGAAAGAAATGCGCGATGTCCTCGGTGACCGGATGCGTCGTCATCACCGAGGTGCCCAGATCGCCGTGCGCCAGGTTGCGCAGATAGATGCCGAACTGCACGTAGAGCGGCCGATCCAGCCCGAGCTCCGTCCGCACGCGCGCGATCACGTCGGGCGGCGCGTGATCGCCGACGATAGCGATCACCGGATCGATCGGCATCACCCGTCCGATCAGGAAGGTGACGAGCAGCAGGCCGAACAGCGTCAGCGGCACGCTGGCGATACCCGACAGCGCAGGATGCAGTCGGTCGGAAATCTGCCAGCGTACTGTCTGGGTGGTGACGCTCACGCCTTGGTAATCGCCGCGTAGCGCGTGTAGTCGGGCAGCACGCCGATCTGAATGCCGGAGACGCCTTTGCGCATCACGTCAACCTCGGCGTTTTGCAGCATCATGGCGAACGGCGCGCGCTCCATGAAGTCACGCTGCATCTTGGCGTACATCGCCATGCGCTTCGACGTGTCCAGTTCCTTCGCCGCCGCATCGACGGCGGCGGTGAGCTCCTTGTCGAAGAAATGACAGCGCCAAGCGAGGATCTTCAGCTTGCTGTTGTCGCCGTCATCCGGGTTGGCCATGAACGCCTGCATGTTGGAGTTGGCGTCCAGGTAATCCGGGAACCAGGTCTGCAACACGAGCTGATGCTGCCGTGCGCGCATCTTGCTGATGACCTGCTTGTGCTCGCCGGCCAGCAATTGCGCCTTGATGCCGACGGAGGCGAGGTCTGCCTGGATCGCCTGCGCGATGTCCGCATAGGGCGCGGTGGAGAAATGGTCCAAGGTGACAGAGAAACCATCGGGGTAGCCGCCTTGCGCCAGCAGCGCCTTGGCCTTGGCTACGTCCTTCTTGAAGGGCGTATCGCTGATCGCGCCGGGAACGCCCTTCGGCAGCACCGCCTGCCAGACATTCCACACGTTGGGTGTGATGTTCTTGGCGATCGCTTCGTAATCGATGGCCCATTTCAGCGCTTGCAGCACCTGGACCTTCTGGAACATGGGCTGACCCATGTTCGCCGCCATGTACATCGATGTCAGTTGCGGCTCGCGTGCGATGGTGAAGTCTGGCTTGCCGACCACGGCTTTGAGCTGATCGGGGGTGAGGTCGCGCGACATATCGACGTCGCCCTTCTGCACCATCAGAAGCTGCGCGGAGGGATCGGCCACATGCCGGATGACGACGCGCGGCACCTTCGGCTTCAGCGCCGAATGTGGATTGGCCTCCAGGATGATGTGGTCCGAGGCGGCCCAGTCGACCAGCCGATACGGACCAGTGCCGGCGGTGTGCGTGCGCATCCAGGCATTGCCAAGGTCGCCATTAGTTTGATGTGCCATCGCGGTGGCTTTCTCCACGATGCCGCCGCAGGTCGCCGACAGGCAGTAGAGCACAAAGCTGGATGCCTGAACGGCTGGCAGCACAAGCTGCAGCGAATGCTCGCCGGTGGTGTGGATCATCTTCTCCACGTTATCCGCGTTCCAGCCGAATTGGGTCAGGATGAAGCCCGGCGTCAAATTCAGCTTCACCACGCGTTGCAGGCTGAATGCCACATCGTCGGCCGTCAGCTCCTTGCCGCTGTCGAACAGCACGCCTTTGCGGATCGCGAAGTCGAAGGTCAGGCCGTCCTTGCTGACCTCCCATTTCTCGGCAAGGTCGCCGACAAGCTTGCTGGTGTCCTTCGGGTCCGGGACGATCAGCTTGCGGTAGATGTTGCCGCAGCATTCGTTGTTGGCGAATTCGTAGGATTGCGCGGGATCGAATCCGCCGACGATGTCGTCGATCTGCTTCGCCATCACCACGGTGTTCTTGGGCGTCGTCGCCCGTGCACTGGTGATGATCGCCGGTGCGGCAAGAGTAGCGGCCGAGCTTGCCAGCAATGTGCGTCTGGTCAGCATGTCACACCTTCCTGATTGTGGAGTAGTGCGTGTAGTCGGGCATTGGTCCTACCTTGAAGCCGGACACGCCCTTGCCGAGGACCGCAACGGCGTTGCGCTGCAACAGCATGGCGAAGGGCGCGCGATCCATGAATTGCTCCTGGATCTTGCGGTATAGCGCCATACGTTTGTTGGGATCGAGTTCGCGCACCGCCGCTTCGGCTTCGCTGGTCAGTTCCGCGTCCACGAAGTGGCTGCGCCAAGCGAGGATCTTCAGCTTGCTCTGGTCCAAATCGTCCGGGTTTTCGCACCAGGCCTGACAATTGGAATTCGGATCGAAGTAGTCGGTGCCCCAGACCAGCATGGCCAACTGGTGCTGCCTCGCGCGGGTCTTGGTGATGACCTGCTTCTGCTCACCTGGCTGTAGCGAGACCTTGATGCCGATGGCGGCGAGGTCCGCCTGGATGGCCTGTGCGATGTCCGAACTTGGCGAGCTGGAGACGTAGTCCATCGTGACGGAAAAGCCGTTGGGCAACCCGGCTTCCGCCAATAGCTTCTTCGCCTTCGCGATGTCTTTCCTGAATGGCGTGAGTTTCAACGATCCAGGCAGCGCGTATGGAAGGAATGTCTGGCAGACACTCCAGGTGCCGGGTGTGATATTCTTGGCGATCGCGTCGTAGTCGATCGCCCATTTGATCGCCTGGTGTACCTGGACCTTTTGCAACTCGGGCATCGACTGATTCATCGCGATATACATCGACGTGCCCTGCGGGGACGACGAAACGGCGAAGCTCTTGTCGCTCGCAATCGACTTCAACTGATCGGAGCCGAGGTCACGCGCGATGTCCACGTCACCCTTTTGCAGCATGAGAAGCTGTGCCGAGGGATCCGCCACGTGGCGCAGCACGACGCGATGCATCGGCGGCTTGTCAGCGGCGTTCGGGTTGACGTCGATGATCACGTGATCGTTGGCGGCCCATTCGGTGAGCTTGTAGTTGCCCGCGCCGGCGGTGCGGGTTTTCAGCCAGGCATTGCCGAGATCGCCGTTGGTCTGGTTCGCCATCACGGTCTTCGTATCAACAACGCTGCCGACATTGGCGGACAGGCAATACATCACGAAGCTGGTCGCTTCCGCCTCGTTGGGCAGCTTCATCTCCAGCGTGTAATCGTCGAGAGCGTGGACCAACTTCTCGACGTTGTCGGGATTGAAGCCGAACTGTGTGATGATGAAGCCGGGCGTCTTGTTCAGCTTCACCACGCGCTGAAGGCTGAAAGCGGCATCGTTCGCGGTGACCGGATTGCCAGAGTCGAACTTCGCATCTTTCCGCAGATGGAAGGTGAAGGTCAGTCCGTCCTTGCTGACTTCCCATTTCTCGGCCAGGTCGCCCTGGATTTTGGTAGCATCGATCAGGTCGGGGCGGATCAAGCGCCGGTAGCAATTGGCGTCCACCTCGCCGTTGGTGAATTCGTACAACTCGGCGGGGTCGAAGCTGACGATGTCGTCGATCTGCTTGGCCATGACCGCGACGCCCTTTGGCGTGGCGGCCGTGGCCTGCGTCAGGACTGCCGGGGCCGCGACAGATGTGGCGAGCAGGGCGCGCCTGGTCAGCATGATGAGGTCTCCCAAATCTTGGTTGGCCGCACTTTGCCAAGGCCCGATGCTGCGCGCTAGGCTCCGCGCCCATGCAACGCGATATTCGACATTCGGTGTGTCCGCACGACTGCCCGTCCACTTGCGCGCTGGAAGTGGAGGTCCTGGATGGCAGCCGCATTGGCGCGGTCCACGGCGCCGCGGGCAACAGTTACACATCCGGCGTGATCTGCAACAAGGTCGCGCGCTATGCCGAGCGTATCCATCACGCGGATCGGCTGACCCAGCCGCTGCTGCGCACCGGACCGCAGGGATCCGGGCAGTTCCGCGAGATTTCCTGGGACGAGGCCCTGGACCGCACGGCCGATGTGTTCACCGAGGTAACTGCGAAGCACGGCAGCGAGGCGGTGTGGCCTTATTACTATGCCGGCACGATGGGGCTGGTGCAGCGCGATGGCATCAACCGGCTGCGCCATGTCATGCGGTATTCGCGGCAGAAGCTGACGATATGCACCTCGCTGCCGGAGCTTGGGTGGCACGCGGGTGTTGGGCGGTCGTGGGGCCCTGATCCACGGGAAATGGCGAAATCCAACCTGATCGTGGTCTGGGGCGGCAATCCCGTGGCTACCCAGGTCAACGTGATGACGCATATAGCGCGCGCTCGGAAGGAACGCGGGGCGAAGCTGGTCGTGGTGGACCCGTATCGCAGCGGTACCGCGGCCGTGGCTGATCTGCACGTCTCGCCGCGGCCCGGCACCGATGGTGCTCTGGCCTGCGCGATGATGCATGTGGCGTTCCGCGATGGCTTCGCTGATCGCGCGTATATGACGAAGTATGCCGATTGTCCGGACGCGCTGGAGGCGCATCTGGCCTCGCGTGGACCGGAATGGGCTGCCGGGATCACCGGCTTGCCCGTGCAGCAGATCGAGGAGTTCGCGCGGCTCTACTGCACGACGCAGCGCGCGTATATCCGGCTTGGCTACGGCTTCGCTCGCACACGTAATGGCGTGGCGAACATGCACGCGGTGAGCTGCCTGCCGACAGTGACCGGCAAGTGGCAATTCGAAGGTGCCGGGGCGCTGTGGTCGAACCGCGGCATGTACCATTGGGACAAGCGACTGATCGAGGGGCTGGATGTGCTCGATCCGTCAATACGCGTGCTGGACATGAGCCGAATGGGCAGCGTGCTGACCGGTGATCGGGCCGAATTACGCGATGGGCCGCAAGTGCATGCGATGCTGATCCAGAATCAGAAATCCGCTGACGGTGTGCCCGGACAGTAATCGCGTGCGGCGCGGTTTTGCACGTGACGATCTGTTCGTGTGCGTGCATGAGCAGTTCATGACCGAGACGGCGCGGTGGGCCGACATCGTGCTGCCATCGACGATGTTCATGGAGCACGACGATCTCTATCAGGCCGGCGGACATACACATATCCAGATCGGGCCAAAGCTGATAGAGCCTCCTGGGCAATGCCGCTCCAACCATGAGGTGTTGCAAGGCTTGGCGGCGCGGTTGGAGGCGAAGCATCGCGGCTTCGAGATGACGGCGATGGAGTTGATCGACGCCACGCTGCGTGCTTCGGGCTGGCCGGACGCTGAGACGGTGCTGCGCGAGCATTGGATCGATGCGGCGTTGCCGTTCGAGCAGGCGCATTTCCTCACCGGATTTCCGCAGCCGGACAAGCGGTTCCATTTCGCCCCGGATTGGGCGGCACTGGGCCCGAATCATGCGTGCATGCCGCGATTGCCGGATCACATGGCGACGATCGACGCGACGTCGCCGGAGCATCCGTTCCGTATGATGACCTCGCCGGCGCGCAGCTTCCTGAATACCAGCTTCACCGAGATGGCCAGTTCGCAACGGCGCGAACGGCGCCCGACGGTGCAGATCCACGCGGAGGATGCAAAGCGGCTTGGCGTCGCTGATGGTGCGTTGGTGCGGCTCGGCAACGCGCGCGGCGAGGTGTTGCTGCACGCGCGCATCGCCGAGGGATTGCAGCCCGGTGTGCTGTGCGCCGAGAGCATCTGGCCGAGCGAGAAATTCGTCGGCGGTATCGGCATCAATGCGCTGACCAGCGATGATCCTGGGCCGCCTGATGGTGGCGCCGTGTTCCACGATACCGCGGTGTGGTTGCGCGCCGAGGCGCTGGAGCTGGCGCTCGCTGCTGAATAAGGGAAGGGAAATGTCCAAGAGGATAGCTTTCGTCGGCGCCGGTGCCATCGGCGGGTATATAGGCGCGAACCTGACCGCGCTCGGACATGATGTGACGCTGATCGATCCATGGCCTGCGCATGTCGAGGCAATGCGCGCCAACGGCATGCATCTCTACGGTATGACCGAGCCGGAAAATCGTGTGGTGCGCGTCAATGCGATCCACATCACCGATGCACAGGAACTGGCGAAGCAAAAGCCGATCGACATCGCGTTCATCGCGGTGAAGTCGTACGACACGGTGTGGGCGACACAATTTATCCGTCAGTACCTGGCGCCGGGCGGCTTCGTGGTGTCATCACAGAACTGCGTCAATGAGGAGCGCATTGCCGGTGTCGTCGGCTGGGGGCGCACGGTGGGATGCGTGGTTGGTGGTGGAGTCGGCGTGGAGCTGTTCGAGCCAGGCCATGTGCGCCGGACCATGATGAAGAACCCGAATGTCGTGTCGTTCCACGTCGGCGAGCCGCACGGCCGTACTACGAAGCGTGTCGATGAGCTGGTGGAGATGCTGAACGGCATCGATAACGCGCACGCGACCGATAATCTGTGGGGCGAACGCTGGACCAAGCTGTGCGTCAACGGGATGCGCAATGGCGTGTCCGCGGCGACCGGGCTCGGCGGTAACGCGCGCGATGGTCACGATGCAATCCGCCGCGTGTGCATCAGGCTGGGCGGCGAGTCGGTGCGCGTCGGTCAGGCGCTGGGATTCACGCTAGGGAAGATCGGTGCGCTGGATCCCGAAAAACTTGCGTTGGCATCGGAAGGCAATCGCTGCGCGTTGGACGAGATCGAGGCGCTCATGCTTGCTGGCACCAATGCCGCGGCGCGCAGCGATCTGCAACGGCCATCGATGGCGCAGGACATGGCGAAGGGGCGGCGGACCGAGATCGAGTTCATGAATGGCTACATCGCCGAGAAGGGCACCGAGGTCGGCGTGTTGGCACCAACTCATGCGATGCTGACCGAGGTGGTGAAGCGTGTCGAACGTGGCGAGATCGCTGCTGATCCGGCGAATGTGCTGGTGAATTCGTAGCCCCCGTCCGTCCCTCCCTCTGTCATTGCGAGAAGCGTGAGCGACGAAGCAATCTCGGGCCAGATTGCTTCGTCGGCTTCGCCTCCTCGCAATGACAGGGGGCCAAGTGCCTAGCGGGTGAACGTCACTTCCGCTGATCCGAGTCCATCGAAGCTCGCACCGCAGACATCGCCCGGCTTGAGAAAACGCAAGCCAGTGCAGGAGCCGCAGGTCACGAACTGTCCCGCATGCACGCCACCTTGATCGCGCATCATGTTGACCAGCGCGACCGCGACACCGAGCGGATCGCCGCTCGGATGTCCGCCGACCTGCTGCAACACCGGTGCGCTGTTCACCGTCAGGGTCACCGCCAGCTTACCCAGATCCAACCCGCGCCAGCCAGCGATTGGTGCGGCATGAACGAACGCCCCGTTGCTGATGCAGTCCGCCAGCTTTTCCAATGTGGACGTCTTGTCGAGGTTCTTGTAGCGGCTGGTGACGACCTCGATCGCCGCACATGCATCGACCACGGCCGCGACCTCATCTCTTGTGTATGGCGCCGGACGCGGCGGCAGATCGCGACGGAAGATGAACGCGACTTCGCCCTCGACGCCGCATTGCGGCACTTCCGCTGCGGGGATGCGAGCGGGTGACGCAAGGATGGTCTCGGCATAGATCACGCCACGCGTGGGTTCGGCATTGGCCGGCGCATTCGCCTTGAACGCGCCGATCGACTTGCCAAGCGCGGCGGTTACCGCATCCTGGATGGCGTGAGCGTCGGTTACACTGGTTGGCTGGATTGCCGCCGGCAGCCCATCGATAGGCTGCATGTCGCGCCGTGCTTGCACCAGCAATGCTGCCGCATTTCCGATTTGAACTTTATCCATGTCGCACTCCCTCCAACCGCAACCTGTCACTCGGGCTGACTTGGCAGAAACCACTCTGGATGGCAAAGATGCCGCTACGTTGAAGCCAGCCACTGACACGATCTACCCCGTCAAGGTACACACCGCGATACGCGTCACGATGCGCGACGGCGTGGAACTGAATGTGCGCGTGACGCGGCCGGACGCACCGGGGCGGTTTCCGGGTGTGATGGAATACCATCCCTATCGCCGCCTGGCCGCCGCGTTGCCCGACTATCACGACGAGTATCCGCCAGTGGTGCCTTACCTGGCTGAACGCGGCTATGCCGTCGTGCAGTTCGACGTGCGTGGCACCGGCAGTTCGTCAGGCTTTTCCACAGACATCTATTCGCCCGAGGAACGCCAGGACGGCTACGACATGGTTGCCTGGATTGCCGCGCAGCCCTGGTGCACCGGCTCCGTCGGCATGATCGGCAAATCGTACGGCGCGGTGGTGCAGTGGCAGGTCGCGGTACAGCGGCCACCGGCGCTGAAGGCAATCGTGGTGCGCTCCGCCAATGACGATGTGTATACGGGCTTCACCAATCCGGGCGGCTGCATCCGGCCATGGATGTTCGAATACTATGCCCCGCTGATGAATGCGCTGAACTTCGCACCGCCCGATCCGGCGCTGGTAGGTGATCGCTGGGCGGAGATCTGGGCGGAGCGGCTCGAACGCAGCGCACCATGGAGCCTCGGCTATATCCGCAACGCGCTGCATGGGCCGTATTGGCGGGATCAGAGCCTGGCGCCCGAGTATGGCCGGGTGCAGTGCGCCGTGCTGCTGATCGAGGGCTGGGCGGACTGGTACACCACCGAGGAACTGCACACCTTCCAGTGTTTGAGCGCCCCCAAAAAAGTGTTGATCGGCCCCTGGGGGCATTATTACGCCGAGGAGAAGGAGGCATTTCCCGGTCCCCGGATCGACGCCCGCCGCGAATACCTGAAGTGGTTCGATCGCTGGCTGAAGGGCATCGACAATGGCGTGATGCAAGAGCCGCCGGTGACCGTCTTCGTGCGCGGTTGGCAGACCCCATCGCTGCTGTGCCTGGAGGATGCCGGCACATGGCGGAACGAGGCTGCCTGGCCGCCGGCACGCATGCAGCCCACTGCGATGTATTTGTCGGCAGATCGCCAGTTGACCAGAACCGCGGGGGACGGTGGCTCCGACAGCTACGAGTATCGTCCGTCCGTTGGCATCACCACCGGGCGCCGTGGTCTGGGGTCAACGACGCCGTGGGCAATGCCCATAGACCAACGTCCGGACGAGGCCTACTCGTTGCTGTTCACCACCGATCCGCTGCCCGGGGAACTGGAACTGCTCGGCCAGCCCGAGGCGCTGCTTCACGTCGCATCCACCGCGGAGGTTGCCTATTTTCATCTGAAACTAAGTGATGTTGCGCCGGATGGAACGTCGCGTCTGATCTGCGACAGTGGTTTGTTGGCGACGCATCGCAACTCGCATGAAGCCCCGGAAAAGCTGGTGCCTGGCGATGTCTATGCCCTGCGCATTCCGCTACGCCACTGCGCGTACGCGATCGCATCCGGACACCGCCTGCGCATCGCCATCACCAGCGCTGACTTCCAAAACGCCTGGCCAACCGGGCAGCATGCGGTCAACACCATCTTTCGTGGCGGCGAGCGCGCATCGCACATAGCACTGCCGCTCGCCCGACGTGATGCGCAGCCTTTGGCGTTACCGGAATTCGCCGCCTCGCCCCATGCATTGCCCACGGCAGAGTCACTCGCGCGACCGGACTACAGGTTCGAGCTTGACCTTGTCACCGACACCGTCGCCTGCGTTCTGCGAGCACCTGAGGGAGGACGCACCAGCAATCACTCGCGATACACCGTATCCAACCGCGATCCAGCACGCTCGACGATAACGGCATCGGCCACGCATACCGCGGTTCATCCGACGCTCGACATCCGCGTCGAGGCCGCCTGCCAGACCTCGAGTGACGCCGAAACCTACACGCACCTCTCCCAGGTCCGCATCACCGTCGATGGCGCGGCTCACTTCAGCAAGAGCTGGTCTGCAAGCGTGCCAAGGAAGCTGTCGTAGGCCGCAGGCCACTAGCTGGAGCACTTTCAACGTGACTGGATAGCCGATGGGTTTCGCTTGCCGCTCAACCCATCCTACGAATGGCATAGCGCCGGCGGAATGACGTGGTCGCGTAGGATGTGGTTGAGCGCGCAGCAAAACCCATCGATTCCGGCTTACCTGAATGTGCTCTAGTGGTCTAACTCAGACGGATGATGTACCAGCTCCATCGTCATTCCCGCGAGCTCGGGAACAAGGGGCCACGGACATGACCCTTGCCCTGGGTTCCTGCTTCCGCAGGAATGACGGGAGAGTAGTGCCAGCAAATCATCCGATAGCGTCTGAGCACTGGTTCAGGCGCGGCCTGCTCAATTTGACGTTTGTCCATAATGCGGTCGCCCAGTCCGCGAGGTGAAACTTTCATCTGCAACCGCGAAGATGGCTTGGCAAAAAGCGATTCAAATGGCAAAAATGCTACGCTACGGCATAAAGTCACAGGAGGGGATCCGGAATGATCGGGCTGGTGCGACTTGCCTTGCGCCGGCCATACACATCGGCGATCGCTGCCATGCTGATCCTGCTGATGGGCGCTCTGTCCATCACGCGCATGATCGTGGACATCTTTCCAGTCATCGACATTCCTGTCGTGCTCGTGGTGTGGAACTACAACGGCCTGACCACCGAGGACATGGAACGCCGCGTCGTCTTCATCTCGGAACGCGCCTATTCCACAACGGTCAACGGCATCTCGCGCATCGAATCGCAATCCATTCCCAGCATCGGCTTGCTGCGCGTCTACTTCCAACCAGGCACCGATATCGGCGGCGCCATCGCGCAGATCACCTCGGTCAACAATTCGATTCTGCGCATCGCGCCGCCCGGCATGCAACCGCCGGCCGTCATCCAGTTCAACGCCTCGAATGTGCCTGTCGTTCAGATGACGCTCTCCAGCAAGACGCTGACCGAGCAGCAGATCTACGACTACAGCCTGAACTTCATCCGGGTGAGGCTGTTCACGATCCCCGGCCTCTCCACGCCAGGCCCATTCGGCGGCAAGTCGCGCCAGATCAACGTGGACATCAATCCGGCGAAGCTGGAGGCAAAAGGCTTTTCTCCCACCGATGTCGTGAACGCGTTGCAGGCCTCGAACGTCATCGTGCCGGCGGGCACCGCGCGTATTGGCGAGGTCGAATATAACGTGCAGCTCAACTCCAGCCCCAGCACGGTGGATCGTTTCAACGCACTGCCGATAGGTGTCTACAACGGCGCGACCGTCACTCTGGGCGACGTGGCGCATGTCAGCGACAGCTTCGCCACCCAGACCAACATCGTGCACGTGAACGGCAAGCGCGCCGTCTATCTCGCCATCCTGAAGCATGCGGATGCCTCCACGCTGGCTGTCGTCGATGCGACGCGCGACGCGCTGCCCGCAATTCAGGCCGCGGCTCCGAATGGCCTCGATCTGAAGCTCGACTTCGACCAGTCGGTGTTCGTCCGCGCGGCGGTGGGAAACGTGATCCGCGAGGCGATCATTTCCTCCATCCTGGTCTCGCTGCTCATTTTGGTGTTCCTCGGTAGCTGGCGCAACACAGTCATCGTCTCGACGTCGATCCCGCTCTCCATCTTTGCCGAAATCATTGGCCTGTTCCTCACCGGCCAGAGCATCAACCTGATGACCCTCGGAGGCCTTGCGTTGGCGATCGGCCTGCTCGTCGATAACGCCACCGTCACCATCGAGAACATCCACCGCAACCAATCGCTCGGCAAACCGCTGACTGTCGCCATCCTCGATGGCACGAACGAGGTGATTCAGCCCCTCACCGTCGCCACGCTGGCGATCTGCATTGTGTTCTTCCCGGTCGTGCTGTTGTTCGGCGTGGCGCGTTACCTGTTCATCCCGCTGGCCGCCACCGTCGTCTTCTGCATGCTTGCCTCCTACTTCCTCTCGTTTAGCGTGGTGCCGAGCTTCGCGCGCCTGTTGCTGGCCTCGCAGGAGGATCATCATGGGCCGCCCCGCGGTTTCTTCGGCGCATTCGACCGCGCCTTCAATCGCGTCCGCGATGGTTACGGCAGACTGCTGGAAGGCGCGCTATACCGCCGCGGTTTTGTGCTGCTCTGTGCCGCCGGTCTGCTGATTGTCTCCGGCGGCCTCACCACGGTGATCGGCCTCGACTTTTTCCCTTCCGCCGACGTCGGCCTGATCAAGCTGCACTATCGCGCGCCACCAGGCACACGTATCGAACGCACCGAGCAACTGGTGCTGCAGGTCGAGGACCGCCTCCGCCAGATCATTCCCGCCAACGAGATCGACACGATCAACGACACCGTTGGCGCGCTGTCGTCGTTCAACATGGCGTTCGTGCCGACTGATAATGTCGGCGACATGGATGCCGAGATCCTGATCTCACTCAAGCCCGGTCACCATCCCTCCGCGGATTACATCCACACCATTCGCACCAGGCTGCCCGACGAATTCCCCGGCAGTCTGTTCTATTTCCAGACCGCCGATATCGTCAGCCAGGTGTTGAACTTTGGCCTGTCCGCGCCGATCGATGTGCAGGTGCAGGACGTGAACTTCGATCGAGCATCGGAACTCGCGCGCAAATTGTTGGTACGCATGCAACGCATCCCTGGCGTCGCCGACGCCCATATGGTCCAGGTGCTGAACTATCCGGCGTTGCAAGTGGATGTTGATCGTCTGCGTGCCGCCAAGCTCGGCGTTTCGCAGCGCGATGTGGCCAACAACATGCTGACAACGCTGTCCTCGAGCTCGCTGGTAGCGCCGAACTTCTTTCTCAATCCGCAGAACAACGTGAACTATTTCGTCGCGGTGCAGACGCCGATCGATCAGATCAACTCGGTGAACGATCTGCTGGATACGGTCGTCAATCGACCGCCCGCGGACGGCGTCGGCCCCGCCGCGCAGCCGGGCGCACCGGGGATACGCCTCGGCGACGTCGCTTCGGTGTCGCCCAGATCCAGCCTTGAGTCGGTGAGCCATTACACGGTGCAGCGTGAGCTCGACATCGCCGCCAACGTCGATGGCCGCGATCTCGGCTCAACCGCCGCCGACATCCAGCAGGCGATCAACGACATCAGCAAGGGTTTGCCGATCACCACCAAGATTCTGATTCTAGGCCAGAATGACGTGATGCAGAGCTCATTCCGCAGCCTTGGCATCGGCATGGTGCTGGCGGTGCTGTTGGTTTACGCGCTGCTGGTCGTGCTGTTCCAGTCATGGGTCGATCCGCTGATCATCATGATGGCGGTGCCGGGTGCGCTTATGGGCATCCTGTGGATGCTGGCGCTGACCAACACAACCATCAATGTCGAATCGCTGATGGGCGCGATCATGTCTATCGGTATTTCGGTATCCAACTCCATCCTCGTCGTGAGCTTTGCCAACGATCTGCGGGCACGTGAGGAAGTCGGGCCACTGCGCGCGGTGATCGAGGCTGGGCGTATTCGACTGCGTCCTGTGCTGATGACCGCGCTCGCGATGATCATCGGCATGGTGCCGATGGCGCTCGGTCTGGGTGAGGCGGGAGAGCAGAACGCGCCGCTTGGTCGCGCCGTCATCGGCGGCCTGATCGTCGCGACGATATCCACGCTCTTCATCGTACCGATTTTCTACACACTGCTGCGGCGCAAGCCGCCCGCCCTGCACTCCCTCGATACGCGGTTCGCCGCCGAGGCTGCGGGTGCGCAGACGACGGGGGACTCGCATGGCTAGACGCGGCCGATTTCGTTCCTTTCTGGTGTATCTGATTGGCCTGCTCGTGGTCGGTGGCGCGGCATTCGGTGGCTTGCACCTGTGGCAGCAGAAGGATGCGCAGCTCGTGACGGCACGCCAGGCGCTGGCGGAGACCGTCGCACAAGGACCGGCCGTACAGGTTGCCACCATCACGCAGGGGCCGAAGGAGCGAACGATCACACTGTTGGGTGACACAAGACCGTACCAGGTCGCGACGTTGTACGGGAAGGTGAGTGGCTATGTCCGATCGATCCCGGTCGATCGGGGCGATCACGTGAAAACCGGTGATGTGCTCGCAGAAGTCCAGTCGGCGGAAACCGATCGGCAGTACGACGCCGGTGTCAGCGACCTGGAGAACAAGCGCAAGAACTGGGAGCGCGAGCACGATCTCGTCGGACGTGGCTGGACTTCGGTGCAGTCGGCCGATGCAGCGGATACCGCGTACCGCATGGCGCAGGCCAACGTCGCACAGCTAGAGGTGATGAAATCGTATGAAGTGCTGCGTGCACCGTTCGATGGCACGGTCACCGCACGTTTTGTCGACGTAGGCGCGCTGGTCCAGAGCTCAACGACAAACCAGACCAGCAACCAGCCGGTGTTGACGCTCTCCGACATGTCGAAGCTTCGCGTCGATGTTTATGTCGAGCAGGGCGACGTGCCGTTCGTGCATGTCGGCGATATGGCGGACGTTGCGGATGGCGCCAATGCAGCGCGGCATGTCCGCGCCCGGATCGCGCGGACGTCCGATCAGCTTGATCCGCGGACGCGCACGCTGTTCGTGGAATTAGAAGTGGACAACAGCGAAAACTTCCTGGTGCCGGGGAGTTTTGCCTACGTGACCCTGCATGTGCCGGTCACGTCTTATCCGGAAATTCCTGTGGCGGCCTTGATCACCCGCGGGGCGAGGACGTTCGTTGCTGATGTTGGCCAGGACAGTCTGGTGCATTTGAAGGCGGTGAAGGTCGCCAACACCGATGGCATCGTCGCCGTTCTGGCGGATGGAGTGCGCGTGGGCGATCGGGTGGCGCTGAACCTGCCAGATGAAGTGACTGACGGTGGCCGGATACGGCCGGTCGAGGTCAGTCGCTGAGGAACAAGGATCAAACGACGGGCTCGAGCGTCGTCTGCTCTATCAGTTCAGGTGCCTTATCGAAGGCCATGACAAGGTTGAGCACCGCAAAGTCCGGCTGATTGCGGCCTTGTTCCCAATTCTGCAAGGTATCGATATCGATCCCCAGCACCTCCGCGAACTCACGCTGCGACATCTTGTGTCGCGCCCGCACCTCCGCGACGAGGCGAGATTGAAGCCGGCGGCGCCGAAGAGTGCGGACATTCATTGGCAATAGATCACGCGCAAGAGCAGGAATATCGGCGCCTTCTGCAATCTGACAGATTGCCAAGCGTGTTTCGGCCAATCGGTTGATCACTGAGTGTGCTTCTCGCAGTGTCAGTCCGGCCGCGCGGAGCCGCTTGGCCACTGAAATCGGTTTATCGAGAGCTGCCTCCAGCCGTAGGACGAGTGTGACCAACTCGCCGGAAAACGAGGGGGGCGGGTCGGCGTCCCGGACCGGCCCCAGACGTGCGAGTCGCGCCTTCAATTCTGAGTTCGCCGACATCCAGCAACTCCGTGATCGACTGAGCCAAGGTCCGAAGACCGACTAATCAAAACGTATTCGCACCAGTACCCCGAATGTCCAATCGGCGGAGAATGGCGATACGTGTGCTCAGCCGCATGTGAAAGATGGCTTCAACAAGCGCGCATAGCAGTCAATCGCGCCCCAACGCTGCCATCAGCTCCGCCCACTCGCGCCGGTTCAGCCCGCTGTTCGCCTGATCCACCGTTTCGCCGGCCAGCATCCGACGCACCGCCGCCAGCATCTGCGCCGATAGCGTCGCGGCGCCCAGGCGGTAGTCGAGGAACGCCTGGTAAGCGAGCGGCACCCATGCTTGGACCGTGCGCAGCATCGCCTCGGCATAGGCACGAATTTCGTACTGGGCGTGTGCGTCGGCCCGCAGCGAGAGGAAGTGGCAAAGATTGTAGAGATCGATCTTCCAGTACCACTGCGTGTAGGTGTTCAGCGTCAGGTTCATCCGTGCCAGTTCGCGTGCCAGTCCTTGTCGGCTGGGATCACGCGGGGCTCCCGTGTCGTCCTCATTCAGCATCTCGGCATAGTGGTCGTAGCAGCGGGTTGCATCCTCCCGCAGCAGATCGAGCACATGTGCCGCCTCCTGCCCGGCCAGCACGTCACCCCTGCCTTGCCGGTTGGCGACCGACTGCGCTGCCAGGTGTTCCGGCGCTGGTAGATAGAATTCCCGGTCCATAATCGAATATCGCGCGGAATATTCGTTCACGTTGGCGGTGCGGTGCCTGATCCACTGCCGCGCGACAAATATCGGCAGCTTCACGTGGTACTTGATCTCGCACATCTCGAATGGGGTCGAGTGTCGGTGCCGCATCAGGTAGCGGATCAGGCCGGCGTCCTCCGACACCCGGCGTGTCCCGCGGCCATAGGACACACGCGCCGCCTGCACGATCGCAGCGTCGTCGCCCATGTAGTCGATCACCCGGACGAAGCCATGATCGAGCACGGGGATCGCCTCGAACAGCATGATTTCCAGGGCGGCCACCGTGGGCCGGGCGGTCTCCGAGCGCTGGGCGCGCGCGGCATTGATCTCGGCAGCTTGCTGCTCCGTCAGCGGCATCATGCGGCACGCAGAGTAGGAATCGACTTGACGGCTTCAGCCATGTCACGCTCAGCGTGCCAGAGATCGTAGGCGACCTGCATTCGCAGCCATAGGCCTGGGCCGTTGCCGCACAGCTTTCCCAGGCGAATTGCCATTTCCGGCGTCACCGCTGAGCGCTCCGTGAGGATCGCGTGCAGCGTCTGGCGCGAAACGCCTAGCTTTGCCGCCGTGTCCTTCACTGTCAGACGCAGAGCAGGCAGTATGTCTTCGCGCAGCAGTTCGCCCGGATGAGTTCGCGGAAGACTGGACGCTCTTGTGCCGCGGTATTCTGCCATGATCCCACCCGTATGCCTTCCACAAGCCCCAAAGCTGTACAGCTCGTTGAAGTTGGGCCGCCGCCGGCGCCGTGTCAAGTGCAACTTGACAAGTTGTCAAGCTACGGATTACAGGCGTCAACCATGATAAGCTCGTTCCGGAATCGCGCACTGGCGGCGTTGTGGTTCAGGAACGATCGGTCTCGGATACGCCCCGATCTGGTCCAACGGGTCTTGTCTCGTCTGAACGCCCTGGACGAGGCGGCCCACCCTGAGGAGTTGAACCTCTCGGGCTTCAACTTCCATCGCCTCCGCGGCAAACCGACGCGCTACACCGTACATGTCAACGGCCCCTGGCAGCTGACTTTCGAATGGGATGGCGAAGCCGCCGTCCACGTGGATCTCGAGCAATACCACTGACCTGGCGACCGCCTCTTTCAACCGCCCTCCCGGCCGCCTATATTGCGTCCGCCAGTTCGCTGGCTACGGCGATAAACGGTGCGTGGAATAAGCGTAGTGGACCCGGGGGCAGTGCCCGGCGCCTCCACCATTGCGGGGGCGACACAGGCTCGACACGCGTGGTAAAGACGTGTCTTTCGCTCGGCATGGTTCCGCCGTTATCGGGCCATTCTACAAGTGCCAATGACAATCAGGCGCTCGCTGTCGCTGCATAAGCGATAAGCGCGGTTCGGGGGGCACCGGGCAACAGAAGCCCCCCACTTCTCCCTCGATCGCCCCAATCCTCACGCATCTGTGTGCGAAATCTTCCGCTGTCAGACAATCTTCGGTTGTCTCGGCTCCGCTCGCCGGCACACAACTCTGTTAGCCGAGCGACGGCACCGTGAGGCGTCGCAGGGACGGTCACCCGGTGCTCCGCTGCAGGCGGCTCCGTATCGAAAGCCGATACGGCCAGGGGGAGAGAAACAAATGGACATGTCACGCCGCGTCGCGGCCGAGTTCTTCGGTACATTTTGGCTGACCTTCGGCGGCTGCGGAGCTGCGGTGCTGGCGGCGGGCTACCCGTCGCTCGGGATAGGCTTTTTGGGCGTTGCCTTCGCATTTGGCCTGACCGTGCTCACCATGGCCTATGCTGTCGGCCATATCTCGGGTGGCCACTTCAATCCGGCCGTCACCGTCGGACTGTGGGCCGGTGGCCGGTGTAGCGCAGCGGACGTTGTGCCTTATGTCATCGCCCAGGTGATCGGCGCCGTCGTTGCCGCCGCGGCACTGTACTGGATCGCCTCCGGCAAGCCGGGGTGGATCCCCGATGGTTTTGCATCCAATGGTTATGGCGACCTCAGCCCAGGGAAATACAGCGTTGGCGCCTGCTTCGCGATGGAGGTCCTGATGACCTTCTTTTTCCTGCTCATCATCATCGGTTGCACGTCGAAGGGTGCAGCCGTCGGGTTCGCCGGCATACCGATCGGGCTGGCCCTGACACTGATCCACCTGGTGTCGATCCCAGTCACCAACACATCGGTGAACCCTGCGCGCAGCACCGGCCCAGCGCTGTTTGCCGGCGGCGAATACGTGTCGCAGCTTTGGCTGTTCTGGCTGGCGCCCCTCATTGGGGCAATAATAGCTGGCTTGGTGACGAGATGGCTGCACGAGCCGGTTCTCGTCACAGAGACCGTGATGGTCGTCGAGGAAACGACCGAACGGATAGCCTGACGAGTTTTTCAGCGATGGCCGGGTCTGGCGCCCGGCCATGACGGAGAGGGGTCGCTACGCGGCGAGTTGTTCAGCGATCTGTACCGCGTTCAACGCCGCCCCCTTCAACAGTTGATCGCCGGCCACGAACAATGCCAGCGATCGGCCCGATGGGTCGCTGACATCGGAACGGATGCGGCCTACCAGAACTTCGTCGCGACCTGACGCCTCGTTCGGCATCGGAAAATGGTTGGCCGCCACATCATCGACGATCCGCACGCCCGAAGCGTTGGACAGTACCGCGCGTGCCACGTCTGGTGCGAGCAATCGGGAAAATTCGACTGTGACGGCGATCGAGTGCGCGCGGAGAACCGGTACCCGCACGCAGGTCATGCCGATGCGCAGATCTGGCTCGCTCATGATCTTGCGCAGCTCACGCATCACCTTGGTCTCTTCCTCGTTGTAACCGCTCGACGGGTCCACCTTGGTGTCGTGGCTGAACAGGTTGAACGCGTAGGGATGTGCCAGGACGCGGCGCTCATACGCGGTTCCCGCAAGATAGGCTGCGGTTGACGCGCGCAACTCCTCCATCGCTGCCGCCCCTGCCCCCGACGCGGCCTGGTAAGTGGCCGCGATCACCCGGCGGATCGGCGTATGGCAATGCAGCGGCCACAGCGCCATCGCCGTGACAATCGCCACGCAGTTCGGGTTGGCGATGATACCCAGGTGACGGGCGATGGCGCCGGCGTTCACCTCGGGCACCACCAGCGGCACGCCCGGTTCCATCCGAAACGCCGAAGAGTTGTCCACCACCACCGCGCCCTGCCGCACCGCGATCGGAGCGAAACGCCGCGACACAGTGCTCCCGGCAGAGAACAGGGCGATATCGACGCCGGGAAAGCTATCCTCGTTCAGCTCCGCAACCTCGATGCCCTGGCCGCGGAACAGCAGCTTCTGCCCAGCCGACCGGCCCGATGCGAACAGGCGCAATCGTTCGAGGGGAAAATTCCGACGCTCCAGGCAACCGATAAGTTCGGCGCCAACCGCGCCGGTGGCGCCGACAATGGCGACAGTGGGATGTTGCAGGCTCATGCACTCGCTCCGTTCGTTGAGCCGAAGGACGAGTGCCAGAAAAAGCAAAGGCCCCGTCCGGTTCCGGCGGGGCCTTGGGGGTGACGCTTATGTCGCTGCCATCAACACGCGCACGCCCACGACGCCCTGCCGAAGGGCTTCGGGTTCATCGTCGTACGCTTGCTGACAAGGCGGGACATGCGGCTTTCATAGCAGCGTGCAGCGGAACGGTAAATGCGGTTGTTATGTAGCACGGGGCGCGCTACATCAGCGGCATGACAAAGACTCTGACCCTCCGTGAGGCGAACCAAGGCTTCGCCCGCTGCATTCGCGAAGTGGAAGCGGGCGAGGAATTCGTGATCACGCGCAACGGCACGCCCGTCGCCCGCCTGTCGCCGGTGAATGCCAAACGTACGCTGACACCGGAGCAGCAGGCCGCTTATGAGCGGCTGAAGGATGCCATGGACAAGGGTTGGGATATTGGCGCAGGGCCTCTCGATCGCGATTCACTGTATGAGCGGTAACAGCTTTACGCTCGACACCAACATCCTGGTCTATAGCGTCGATCGAACGGCCGGTCTGCATCACCAAATCGCCAGGGAGATCATGATAACGGCAGCCCTCTTGCCATGCTGCCTCACATTGCAATCGATCTCGGAGTTCTACGCCGTCACGACCCGCAAGGGTATGATGTCTTCGGTTGAAGCGGCATCGGTGGCGGGCGCCCTGATCGATTTGTTCCGAACGGCCGCACCTTCCGCTGCTGTCCTTCGGACAGCCCTTGCCATGGCAGCATCCAGACGAGCTTCCTACTGGGATGCATTGCTTGTCGCGACCGCCGCCGAGGCAGGATGCACAGCGATACTCACCGAAGACCTTGCCGACGGCACAACCCTGGGCGGAGTCCGAATTATCAACCCATTCGGAGGGGGTATCCTGTCTCCGGCAGCGGAAGCGCTCCTGTCCGCGGGTACATAGATCCTATTCGGATCAGCTTCCGTCGATTGCGTTAACGATTGCTTCGCTATCAGCGGTGCAGCCTGCCGGCGTGAAAGCATTCCCCGCCACACATAAGCTCACCACCGTCCAGGCCGCGCGAGGCGTCGCCGCGACGGCGGTCGTGCTGGCGCATGCCCAGACTGTGCTGGGGGCACCTATTGGCGGCATCTTCCGGGCAGGGCACGCCGGCGTCGATTTCTTCTTCGTGCTCAGCGGCTTCATCATCACCATGGTGCATCGTCAGCAGGTCGGTCAGCCGTCATTTCTGATCAGCTATCTCTGGCGTCGGATTACGCGAGTCTGTCCGGTGTATTGGATTGTGCTTGCACTGCTCGTGTTTCTCATCGCCACGGGCATTGTCCGAAACGTCGATCCAGTCAGTGTGGCCGCTACACTGCTTCTGCTGCCACAGCACCATGCGCCGTTGCTGAGCGTCTCCTGGACGCTGCAACACGAGATGCTGTTCTACCTGCTGTTCGGATTGGCTATTGCGAGCCGGCGATTGGGTATAGTCGTGTTCGGTGCGTGGCTGGTCCTGATCCTCGCATCATCGATGCGCGGCGCATCAGGTCTCCCATGGGCGCCAGCAAGTTTTCTCTGGGACTTCGTCGCGGCGCCATTTCACCTCCAGTTCCTGCTCGGAATCGCGGTCGCTGGCGCGGTGCTAAAGGGTCACGTCGGCGCTCCGCGTTTCGTTCTCGCCATTGGCGTAGTCGGGATTGCCATCACTGCCATCTTGGAAGACTTCGGCTGGATTACCTATCTCGGCCTCGCAAGCCAGGCTTTATTCGGTGGCTTTTCCGCTGTTGCCATCGCCGGCATGGCTACTGCCGAGCGGCGTGGACTGCTGAATGCCGGCGCGGCTGCGGTGCTGGTCGGCGAAGCGTCCTATTCGATTTATCTGATCCACTTTCCAACCATCGCTCTGGCGTTGGCGTTGCTCGGCGAACATGCGTCGATGCTGGTATTGGTCGTTGCCGGTGTGGCGGCCGGGATTGCTCTCCACCTTCTGGCAGAACGGCCAATCCTCCGTGGATTGCGCCTCGCTACACTCCCTGTCTGGCGACAAGTTCCTGCAACAGATCGATCACCGTCTCCTGCACCGATGCACCCACCGGAACCGCGAGTGCGTGCTCGTCTGGCGTGGGTTCTTCCAGTGTCTCGAACTGGCTGCGCAGCAGAGCTGGCGGCATGTAGCGATGATGACGCTGGGCGATCCGCTCGCCGATCAGCCGTTCGTCACCGCACAAATAGACAAGCGTGACGCCTTTGCGGTCGCCTATCGTGATCCGGCGATACGAGCGCTTGAGGTCGGAGCAGGTGATGATCCCAGGTTCGCCGGCGGCCAGCCGCGCATCGATCCAGCGTCCGATCGCCTCCAGCCATGGCTGGCGATCGGCGTCGTTCAATGGATGTCCCGCGCGCATCTTCTCGACATTGGCGGGTGGGTGCATGTCGTCGCCTTCCCGGAATTGCCAGCCCAACACCCGCCGCAGTTCCACCGCGACCGTGGACTTGCCGCTGCCGGATACGCCCATCAACAACAGAACGGTCTTGCCGACGCGCTTGGCGAGCTCGGCCTCTGTCGCGGTCATGGCGTTCCTCCTGCATGCAGCGCGCGATGATGACAGCAGCAAGTCATCAAACTGACAATCGTGCTTGCCACTCTTGATTGTGAAGTGGTCGCCGACACATAGGATGTAAAGCGAGGGTAGAGGTTCGAAATGGCCGATCTCGGTTCCACACGCGAAAGCGTAAGAACCCTTGTCACCCGAGATGTTGCAACGGATGGATGCCTGGTGGCGCGCAGCCAACTACCTGTCCGTTGGGCAGATTTATCTGATGACCAATCCGCTGCTGCGGGAACCGCTCAACAAGGATCACATCAAGCCGCGGCTGCTCGGGCACTGGGGCACAACCCCCGGGCTGAATTTCATCTACGTCCACATGAATCGCCTGATCAATGCGCACGACCTTAACGCGCTCTACATCACGGGGCCGGGGCATGGCGGGCCTGGGCTGGTCGCCAACACGTATCTCGAAAGCACCTACAGCGAATTCTACCCGGACATTCCGCAGAACGAAGCCGGGATGCAGCGGCTGTTCAAGCAGTTCTCGTTCCCCGGTGGCATTCCGAGCCATGTTGCGCCCGAGACGCCCGGTTCCATCAACGAAGGCGGCGAGCTTGGGTATTCTCTGCTGCACGCTTATGGCGCGGTATTCGACAACCCGGATCTGCTGGCATGCTGCGTTGTCGGTGATGGCGAGTCGGAAACCGGACCGCTGGCAGCGAGTTGGCATTCCAACAAGTTCCTCAATCCAGTGCGCGATGGCGCGGTTCTGCCGATACTGCATCTGAACGGCTACAAGATCGCTGGACCTACGGTGCTGGCGCGCATCCCCGAGGATGAGCTGCGCCAACTTCTCACCGGCTACGGTTATCGGCCGGTATTCGTGACTGGTCATGAGCCACAAGAGATGCATCAGCTCATGGCGCGCACGCTTGATGCTGTCTATGCCGAGATCAAGGCCATTCAGGAAGCCGCGCGCACGCGAGGTTTCACCGAGCGGCCAGCCTGGCCGATGATTGTGATGCGTACGCCGAAGGGCTGGACCGGCCCGAAGGAGGTCGACGGCAAGCCGGTGGAAGGCACTTGGCGCGCGCATCAGGTGCCGCTCGCCGAGGTGCGCACAAATCCCGCCCATCTGCGGATGCTGGAAGACTGGATGAAGAGCTATCGGCCGCAGGAACTGTTCGATGCGAATGGCCGATTGCAGCCGGACATTGCGTCGCTGGCTCCGAAGGGCGACCGGCGCATGAGTGCGAATCCGCACGCCAATGGTGGATTGCTGCTGCGCAATCTGGAGCTGCCGGATTTCCGCGACTATGCCGTCGATGTGCCAAAACCCGGCGATACCGAGGTGGAATCAACCCGCATCACCGGGCAGTTCCTACGCGATGTGTTCCAGATGAATGCCGAGAACCGCAACTTCCGCCTGATGGGACCCGATGAAACTGATTCCAACCGCCTCGGTGCGGTGTTCGAGGTGACCAACCGCATCTCCACCGCGCAATTGCTGCCGACCGACGAGCACATCTCGGCGGATGGCCGCGTGATGGAGGTACTCAGTGAGCATCTGTGCCAGGGTTGGCTGGAAGGCTATCTACTGACCGGGCGGCACGGATTTTTCTCGTGCTACGAGGCGTTCATCCACATCATCGATGCGATGTTCAACCAGCACGCCAAGTGGCTGAAGGCGTGCAGCGAGATTGAGTGGCGGCGGCCCATTGCATCGCTGAATTACTTGCTGACCAGCCATGTCTGGCGTCAGGATCATAACGGATTCAGCCATCAGGATCCTGGCTTCATCGATCATGTGGTGAACAAGAAGGCAGACATCGTTCGCGTCTATCTACCTCCTGATGCGAACACGCTGCTCTCGGTGGTGGACCACTGCCTGCGCAGCCGCAACTACGTCAACGTGATCGTGGCAGGTAAGCAGCCCGAGTTGCAGTGGCTCGATATGGATGCGGCGGTCCGGCATTGCACAGTGGGTGTCGGCATCTGGACCTGGGCCAGCAATGACGACGGGGTTGAGCCTGACGTTGTAATGGCGTGCGCCGGCGACGTGCCGACGCTGGAAACGATGGCGGCGGTCGATCTGCTTCGCACGCATCTGCCAGAGCTCAAGGTGCGCGTGGTCAATGTGGTTGATCTGATGACGCTGCAGCCGGCAACCGAGCATCCGCATGGGCTGTCGGACTGGGAATTCAACTCGATCTTCACGCCCGACAAGCCGGTGATCTTCGCGTTCCACGGCTATCCCTGGCTGATCCATCGGCTGATCTATCGTCGTACGATGTCGGAACGCTTCCACGTGCGCGGCTACAAGGAGGAGGGCACCACGACCACGCCGTTCGACATGACGGTGCGGAACGATCTGGATCGCTTCCACCTTGCTGGTGACGCGATCGATCGCATTCCGCGAATACGCACCGTGGCAGGCCATCTGAAGCAGTTCCTGCGCGATCGGCTGGTGGAGCACCACGAGTATGTGAGGGTGCACGGCGAGGATTTGCCGGACGTGCGTGAGTGGCGGTGGCAGCAGGTGTAGCGCCAGCGCTATAGTCTTTTCTGTGTAATCCGTGGCTTAATCTTTTAACCGTGTAATCCGTGGTTATTACTTTTTACCGTGACCGCGCGCTGTCATGGCTCAATCGAGCGTTTGCCTTGCGCTCTTCGCAATGGCAGTCGCTTACGACACCGCATGCGCTTCCGGCACCGTGAACCAGACCCAAATCGTGTTCATCAACAGCAGCACGGCGGTTACGACAAACACGAAGTGGATGCCGATGGTCGCGGCGACCATGCCCCCAGTGAGCGGTCCCAGCGTATTCCCAACAAAGTACGCCGACGACACCATCCCATAAACGAACCCTCGGTTTGCCCCGGCAGTCAGCCGTCCGATCAGCGAATTCGCGGCAGGCAAAATGCCGCCGACAAACAGGCCCAGCCCGAACCGCTCCATGACAAAGGCCCAATAGCCCAGCGACAGTGCTTGCGGTGCGGTGAACAACGCGGCGCCGAACAGGCTGATCAGCAGCACGGTCCGATAGCCGATAACATCGCTCTTGCGCCCGAGGAACGGCACCGCCAGCACACCGGCAATCCCGGTGACAGAGAATGCCAGCCCACCAAGCGTGGCGAGGTCGGGCCTCGGCCCCAGCATTTCCTGCACGAACAGTGTGACGACCGGCTGCACCGCCTGGGTGGCGAACTGCGCCATCAGCATCACGACTATCAGCGCCAGCAGCCCCTTCGATCGCGCCAGCAGGGCGAAGCCGGCGAGCAAGGAGTGCCGCTGGCGTCGCCCGGCCGGAGGTGTGAAGTGCTCCGGCACGAAACGCCAGGTGCCAAGGAACGCGATCAGCGAAATGACGCCGGCAAAGAAGAATGGCACGCGATAGCTGCCGGTCATATCCGCCACCGCGCCGCCAATGATCGGCCCGATCAGCGAACCCACAAGCTGACCGGTGCCGAGCAAGCCAAGCGAATAGCCAAGCCGCTGCTCCGGCACCTGGGTGGACACCAGCACGGTCGCGGCTGAATTGAAGCCGGCCAGTGCGCCCATGCCGGCGCGAAATGCCAGCATGTGCCAGGGATTCCCCGCAACTCCCATCAGAAAAGTGAAGATCGCGATGCCCAGCGTCGAACGCATCACCATGATCTTGCGGCCGTAGCGATCGCCCAGGCTCCCCCACAACGGCGCCGTGAAGATCGCGATGAACGAGGTGACCGAGGCCAGCACGCCGGCCCACACATCCACCGCCTCGCGCGAAACGACGCCGAGTTCCGGCAGGAACAGCGGCAGAATCGGGCTGAGGATGCTGAACGAGATGCTCATCACGAACTGGACCCCGACCATCGTCCAAAGCGTTCGCTGCCAATGCTGCGCCTCGGGCGGCGGCGTCACGTCCATTCAGGTTTCGCCTCGATTCCAAGGCGCAAGCATTCGGGGGTTCCGCCCCAGTGTAAAGCGCCAGCGCGCCCCTTTGCCCATCGCGTCGGCGCGCGCTATCTCTCTTGGGGATTGCGAGGTTCGGCGATGGAAGACGACACGGAGCAACGGCCCGAAAGCCTGCTGCCGTATGAGGAATGGATCTCAGAGGCGATGCGCGAGGTCGTGGCGCAGGCGATCGACTACGCCGCCGAGAACGGGCTGCCAGGAGAGCACCATTTCTACATAACCTTCCGCACCGACTATCCCGGCGTGGTCATGCCGGCGCGTCTGCGCACGCAGTATCCCCAGGAGATGACCATCGTCATACAGCACCAGTACTGGGACCTGAAAATGGATCGCGAGACGAACGCGATCAGCGTCGGGCTGTCGTTCGGCGGCGTGCCAGCGACGATGGTGATCCCGCTTGCTTCGGTCACGGCATTCGTCGATCCGCATGTACGGTATGGCTTGCGCTTCCAGGCGACTGCCTCTGGCGAGGTCGTTGAAGAAACGGAGCAAGCCGAGACCGAACCAGAGAAGCCAAGTGAGACACCGCAGGTGGTGAGCCTGGACGCGTTCCGTCGCCGGCCGCCCTCGAAGGAATAGTTTGCATGAATGCGCCGATGCCTAGGCCCTCCGGCTTCCTGTATTCGCCCATGTTTCCGCTGGGGCCGGATCGCACCCAATGGAAGAAGCTGGCGATCGAGGGTGTGCGAACCGTGACGTGCGATGGGCAGACGGTGCTGCGCATCACGCCCGATGCGCTGAGCGAGCTGGCGTTCCAGGCGTATCGCGACGTCTCGCACCTGCTGCGGCCGGGCCACCTGGCTCAGTTGCGCGCGATCCTCGATGACCCCGAGGCCAGCAGCAACGACCGGTTCGTCGCACTGGATCTGCTGAAGAACGCCAATATCGCTGCCGGCGGCGTGTTGCCGATGTGCCAGGACACCGGCACGGCGCTGGTGTTCGGCAAGAAGGGCCAGCGCGTCTGGGTGGATGGCGACGAGGAAGAGGCGCTGTCGTGGGGCGTGCATCGCACCTACACCGAGACCAATCTCCGCTATTCGCAGATGGCGCCGCTGTCGATGTTCGAGGAGGTGAACACCGGCAACAATCTGCCGGTGCAGTTCGACATCATGGCCGCGCCCGGCGAACATCACGCCGATGAGTTGCACCTGATGTTCGTCGCCAAGGGTGGCGGCAGCGCCAACAAGTCGTTCCTGTTCCAGGAGACGCGGGCGATCCTGTCGCCAGAGCGGCTGCTGAAGTTTCTCGATGGCAAGATGCGGTCCTTGGGCACGTCGGCATGCCCGCCCTATCACCTGGCGATCGTCATCGGTGGCACCTCGGCTGAGATGACGCTGAAGACGGTGAAGCTGGCATCCACACGCTGGCTCGACACGCTGCCGACTACGGGCAGCAAGGCGGGTCACGCAATCCGCGACCTCGAGATGGAGCAGAAGGTGCTGGAGCTGTCGCGCACGCTTGGTATCGGCGCACAGTTCGGCGGTAAATACTTCTGTCATGACGTGCGGGTGATCCGCTTGGCGCGGCACGGCGCGTCGCTGCCCGTTGGCATCGGCGTGTCGTGCAGTGCCGATCGGCAGGTCCTGGCGAAGATCACGCCCGACGGCGTGTTCCTGGAGCAGTTGGAGACCGATCCCGCGAAGTATCTGCCGGAGACGACCGACGAACATCTCGGCGATGACGCTGTCGCAGTGGACCTGAACCGGCCAATGGCGGAGATCAGGCAACAGCTTTCGCAGTACCCGGTGAAGACGCGCTTGATGCTGACCGGAACGATGGTGGTCGCGCGCGACATTGCGCATGCCGAGCTACAGGAGCGGTTGGATCGCGGCGAGGGCCTTCCGGCGTATATCAAGGATCACCCGGTGTACTATGCAGGGCCAGCGAAGACTCCGACGGGTTACGCCACAGGTTCGTTCGGCCCGACGACGGCGGGACGCATGGATAGCTACGTCGCGGCGTTCCAGGCGGCGGGCGGGTCGCTGGTGATGCTGGCCAAGGGCAACCGTTCAAAGGCGGTGAAGGACGCTTGCAAGGCCAACGGCGGGTTCTATCTGGGTAGTGTGGGCGGCCCGGCGGCGCGCCTGGCGCAGGACTGCATCCGTAAGGTCGAAGTGCTGGAGTATCCCGAGCTCGGGATGGAAGCAGTCTGGCGGATCGAAGTGGAAAATTTCCCTGCATTCATCGTGATCGATGACAAGGGCAACGATTTTTATGATGGGCTGGAGTGATGCGCTTCACCGTAGACCGCCTTGACCACATCGTGCTGAACGTAAAGGACGTGGAGATCGCTGCCGCGTGGTATCAGCGCGTGCTCGGCATGGAGCGCGAAGACTTTGGCCCGCACGGTCGCACGGCGCTGAAGTTTGGTGGGCAAAAGCTGAACCTCCGTCCAGCCGATGCGGATCCTGGAAGCTGGGTCACCGGCGTGAACGACCGGCCGGGCTCCACCGACGTGTGTTTCATCTCCGCGGCACCGCCGGATGAGGTGATCGGTCATTTGCATGACAGCGGCGTGGCGATCCTTGCTGGGCCGGTCCAACGAACCGGCGCGTTGGGACCCATGCTGTCGGTGTATTGCCGCGATCCGGACGGCAATCTCGTGGAAATCGCGTATTACCAGCCGCTGTGATGGATAACGCGTTGAGAACCCGCATCGGCCTGACGGCCTTTGCGTGCTTTCTGGCATCGATCCCATTGGCCAACTGGATGATCGGCCATGTTGGCACAACGTGCCTGCCGCACGGCCCATGTCTGGTGCCAGTGGCGCCAGGACTGCTCGCGCCTTCCGGCGTGCTGACCGTTGGCGCGGCACTGGTGCTGCGCGATGTCGTGCAGCGCTGCCTGGGCCCGATGTGCGGTCTGCTGGCGATCGGCATCGGCACGGCGCTGTCGGCGCTGGTCGCGCCCGGCGCGCTTGTGATCGCCTCGGGCTGTGCGTTCGCACTGAGCGAATGCGCCGATTTCGCTGTGTATACACCGCTACAGCGGCGGCAGCTCACCTTGGCGGTGGTCGCCTCGTCGGTTGTCGGGTTGGTGGTCGATTCGGTGGTGTTCCTGGGCCTGGCATTCGGCAGTCTGGATTTCCTCGCCGGTCAGGTCGTTGGCAAGCTGTGGGCGGTGCTGGTCGCCATCCCGCTGTTGCGCCTGTTGCGCCTGGTGGCGCCGACACCTGCCTGATGCGGCTCGCCGATTTCGACTTCGACCTGCCGGCAGGCCTCATCGCACAGCATCCCGTCCGCCCGCGCGATGCGGCGCGCCTGTTGCATGTGATGCGTGAAGGGCTGGCGGATCGCGTGGTGCGTGACCTGCCGTCGTTGCTGCGTCCGGGTGATGTGCTGGTAGTCAACGACACGCGGGTGATCCCGGCGCAGTTCGTCGCGCGGCGCGGAGCCGCACGGATCGGCATCACGCTCGATCAGCCAAGGCCTGATGGCTCCTGGCACGCGCTTGCTCGCAATGCGCGGCGGCTGCACGTCGGTGATGAACTCACCTTCGACGGCAGCGACGAATTGCGCGCCACCGTGCTGCGGCGGGAACCGGATGGCGGCGTGACGCTCGCATTCAATCGCCACGACGACGCAATGTGGCGTGCCGGCGTTCTTGCCCTGCCACCGTATATCGAACGGCCAAGTGGACCACTGCCCCAGGATGACAGAGACTATCAGACCTTCTTCGCCCGGAACGAAGGGGCTGTGGCCGCGCCGACAGCCGGATTGCACTTCACGCCGGAGTTGCTGGACGCGCTGGAGCAACGTGGTGTGCGGCGAGTCACTGTGACCCTGCACGTGGGGGCCGGGACGTTCCTGCCGGTGCGTTCGGAGGATATTGCGCAACACCATATGCATGCCGAACGTGGAGAGATCTCGCCGGATGCGGCGGCGGCGATCAATGCGGCGCAGCGAGTGGTAGCGGTGGGGACAACGAGCTTGCGCTTGCTTGAAATCCGCCGCGGCGGACGCAGGTTGCGTGCGTCCATTTTCCGGGGAAACCAGCCTGTTCATCGTGCCTGGCTACCGGTTCAAGGCTGTCGATGTGCTGTTGACCAACTTTCATCTGCCGCGTTCGACTCTGTTCATGCTGGTCTGTGCATTTGCCGGCACGGAACGCATGCGCGCCGCGTATGCGCATGCGATCGAAGCTGGATATCGGTTCTATTCCTACGGCGACGCCTGTCTGCTGGAACCCCCAAATCTTCCCCCTCCCCTTGCGGGAGGGGGTAGGGGGAGGGGGCGCCAAGGCCACGCCGACGCAACTTCCCGCCAACCCACATGATCTCCCATCGCATCATCGCCACCGATTGCGCGGCACGGACCGGAGTGCTGCGCACCGCGCATGGCGACGTAGTGACACCGGCGTTCATGCCGGTCGGCACTGCCGGCACGGTAAAAGCGATGACCGCAGATGCGGTGCGTGCCACCGGTGCCGACATCGTGCTGGGCAACACCTACCACCTGATGCTCCGTCCCGGCGCGGAACGCATCGCGCAGCTTGGCGGCTTGCATCGCTTCATGGACTGGCCTGGCCCGATCCTGACGGACTCTGGAGGCTTCCAGGTCATGTCGCTGGCCAAGCTACGCAAACTGGACGCGGATGGGGTGACGTTCCAGTCGCATCTGGATGGCTCGACGCATCGGCTGACACCGGCACGCTCGATCGAAATACAGCATCTACTGGACGCGACGATTACCATGGTGCTGGACGAATGCACATCATTCCCGGCGACGCCTGACGAGGCGCGCGTGTCCATGCAATTGTCGATGCGCTGGGCGCAACAGTCGCGGGAGGCCTTTCAGCAACGCGATGGCTATGGCCTGTTCGGCATCGTGCAAGGCAGCGTCTATTCCGAGCTTCGCGCCGAGTCTGCCCGCTCGCTGGTCGGCATCGGCTTCGACGGTTATGCGGTCGGCGGCCTGGCAATCGGCGAAGGCCAGGCAACGACATTCGCAGTGCTCGATGCAACCGTTCCCCATCTGCCCGCCAACGCACCGCGCTACCTGATGGGCGTCGGCACGCCGGATGATCTCATCGGCGCCGTCCAGCGTGGGATCGATATGTTCGACTGCGTCATTCCGACGCGCGCCGGCCGAACCGCACGTGCCTACACGTCCAGCGGCGTATTCAACCTGCGCAATGCCCGCTTCGCTGATGATGCGGCGCCATTGGACGCGGCCTGCTTCTGTCCGGCTTGCACCCGCCACAGCCGCGCCTATCTGCATCATCTGTTCAAGGCCGAGGAAATGCTCGGCCCGATGCTGCTCACGTGGCACAATGTGCACTACTATCAGGACCTGATGCGCGGCTTGCGCGCTGCCATAGCCGACCATCGGCTCGATGAGTTTGCCAGGATCACGCGCGCCGGCTGGAGGTCCGAGGAACCGCAATGACGGATGAAAACTACTCCGGACTGACACAGCTCGGCCATCATGTTGAGCCGCCGCCCAGCCCGGACGCGGCGAAGTTGGAGCGCGTGGCAAACCCATCACGCGGCAAGCACTACGTGGTGCGCTTCACGTGTCCTGAGTTCACCTCGCTTTGTCCGATCACTGGTCAGCCGGACTTCGCGCATATCGTGATCGACTACATTCCTCGTGACTGGATCGTGGAAAGCAAGTCGCTGAAGCTTTATCTAACCGCGTTCCGCAATCATGGCGCGTTCCACGAGGCGTGCACCATGTCGATTGCCGAGAAACTGCTGGCGGCGGTCGATCCACTGTGGCTGCGGATCGGCGGCTACTGGTATCCGCGCGGCGGCATTCCGATCGACGTGTTCTGGCAGAGCGGTGCGCCGCCAGACGGTGCGTGGATTCCGTCGCAGGATGTGGCGCCGTATCGTGGCCGAGGTTGATCCAAAGTCGCTAATCCGCGAGCGTGCCCTGGAGTTGGGCTTCGATGCGATTGGCTTCTGCCGGGCGGAACTCGGTCCGCAGGCACGCGAGCGGCTGAAGGATTTTCTGGCCGCCGGGCAGCACGGCGACATGGGATGGATGGCCTCGCGCGCACAGGCCCGCGGTGATCCGAAGCACCTATGGCCCGAGGCGCGCAGCGTTATCGCCCTCGGCTTGTCGTATGCCCCGGAGGACGATCCCCTGGCATCGCTGGAGCAATTCGATCGGGCGACGATTTCGGTCTATGCGCGCAACCGCGACTACCACGACGTGGTAAAGGGCATGCTGAAGCATCTGGCCCAATTTGTGGTGTCGCGCTTCGGACCCGACGTGAAGGTGTTCGTCGACACCGCACCGGTAATGGAAAAACCGCTGGCGGCGCGGGCTGGTATCGGCTGGCAGGGCAAGCACACCAACCTGGTATCGCGCACGCACGGCTCATGGTTGTTCCTCGGCGAAATCTACACCACGCTTGAACTGGCACCAGACGAACCGCACCACGATCACTGCGGCACCTGCACGCGATGCCTCAGCGTTTGCCCGACCGATGCATTCCCGGCACCGTATCGGCTCGATGCAACGCGGTGCATCTCCTACCTCACCATCGAGCATCACGGACCGATCCCGCACGACCTTCGCCCACTGATGGGTAATCGTATCTACGGCTGCGATGACTGCCTGGCGGTGTGTCCATGGAACCGCTTCGCGCGCGCCACGCCGCACGACAAGCTGCGGGCGCGCGCCGACCTGACCGCGCCGCGGCTTGCAGAGCTTGCGATGCTGGACGATGTGGAGTTCCGCAATAAGTTCGCCGGGTCGCCAATCAAGCGGATCGGGCGAGACCGGTTCGTGCGGAACGTGCTGATTGCCATCGGCAATTCAGGGCGCCTGTCGTTGCTGCCGATCGCGTCGCGCCTCAGGGAGGATGCCAATGCGGTGGTCGCCGAGGCGGCTGCGTGGGCCTGCGAGCAATTGAGCAAAGCGGCGGTCACGTTAGCGTGACGCCTGATCCACGACACCGCGCAGGCTCGTGACCACGCTCCGCCCGAGTATCGGGGTATGACAAAGTGTTCACACGCGGCAGGCTCGCGCCGACGGAGATAGCAACTTGCAGCAAGCGGCAGGACTGGCGCTGCCGGGAGGCGGCCGCTGAGCGGGCTGATCAAGCGGAGCTTCTCGTTGGCCGGCCATCGCACGAGCGTTGCTCTGGAACAGGAGTTCTGGGCGGCATTGACCCATATCGCGGCCGTGCGCCAGCAGACGCTGACGGCGCTGGTGGCTGCGACCGATGCCGGTCGTGGTTCCGGGCAGCCGCTGGCCTCGGCACTGCGGGTCCTCGCGTTGCGCGAATTTTTCCCGATTCCGTTAACGTTTTCCTAAACCACAGGTTGCAGAATTGCACCTATTATACAACCAGAACGGGGAACCCCATGATGCACACGTCGACCCTCGCGCTGCCAGTGCCCCCCTTGTGCAGCGAACTCATGCTGTCCGATCGGCTGATTGCGCTGGCCGAGGATGCGGATCGTGCAGGCTATACCGGCACGGCGGAGATGCTGGTGAACCTCGCATGCAGCGTTTTCGACGAAGCGCCGAAGAAACCGCATTGATCTGAATGCATTGCCGCTGAACCCTCCGATGAGCGGGGACATCGCGTGAGTCGCTGCATCGGGTAGCATGCGGGCGGTCTCAGCTCGACGCTGGTCGGCACAGCCACACGTGCCACTCCGTGGTCTTGGCGATCCTCAGTCGCACGTCGCCCAGCACCACCACTGCCGGGCCACAAGCCCGCCATATGCGCAACGAGCCTGTCGAGCGCAGCATAGAGATGATGAACGCCCCGTTCGGCGCAAGAAAGTCCGCATAGCGTCGCAGCAACTGTTCCGGACGGTCCATGTAATAGAGCATCTCGTTCAGCACGATGATGTCGAACGTCTCGCCCGGATCGAACGTCGCGGCGTCCGCGACCTCCAGCCGGGAACCGGCCGGCACGCGCGATCGCGCCTGTTCGATCGCCACCGCGGACAGATCGACGCCGGCGTAACGCAGCGGCTGATCCTGACAGACCCAGCCAGCCAATTGGCCCGCACCACAACCAACATCGAGCAGGCTCTTCGCCGTACCCACACTGCGGCAATAGCCGGCAATCACCGCGTAGCGCGGCGCCTCGGCCAACTTCTCTAACATCGCCCACTCGCCGGCGGCGTATTCCTGGTCCCAGGTCGCCCGTTCGATCCCGGGCGAACGACGACGAACCAGATAGGATGCAGGGGTCAGCACCCCCGGCAGGCGGGAAAATTCTCTGACGTAATGGCTTAACGGCGGCATGAAAGAATGTATCCGCCGAATGCCCAGGTTGTCCGCCGCACGCGATTCAACAGCGTGCGAGGCAAAGTCATCCAAGGATCAGGATGGTGGGCGCGACAGGGATTGAACCTGTGGCCCCTGCCATGTCAAGGCAGTGCTCTCCCGCTGAGCTACGCGCCCATCCGTCACGAAAAAATACGCGCCCAGCCCGCTATGGGCAAGCTTAGGGTCGTGACAGCGCGCGTCCCGCCCGCTTCTATAGAGCGATGGACGTGCCAGTCTCCACCGCCTCACTCGCTCCGCCTGATCCGGTGGTGGTGCTTCGTCCGTCCCAGCAGACCATGCCGATCGTCTTTGCCTCACCCCATTCGGGCCGCTGCTATCCCGACGAACTGCTGGCTGCCTCGCGACTCGATGCGCTGAGCCTGCGGCGGAGCGAGGACAGCTTCGTCGACGAATTGTTCGCCGCGGCACCCGCGCATGGGGCGCCATTGGTGACGGCCACGTTCCCGCGTGCCTGGTGTGACGCGAACCGGGAAGCCTGGGAGCTGGATCCGGCAATGTTCGCCGACAAGCTGCCAGGATGGGTCAACACCGGCAGCGCTCGGGTAGGCGCCGGGTTGGGCACCATCGCGCGGGTCGTCGCCTCAGGTGAAGCCATTTACCGGGGTAAATTGGCCTTCGCCGACGCGGAACGGCGCGTCCGGACCTGCTGGCAGCCGTTCCACGACGCGCTCGGCGCAATCGTCGCCGAGACCCAAACGGCGTTCGGCGGATGCCTGCTGATCGACTGCCATTCCATGCCCACGCATGGCCATGTCAGCCGCGCTGGAACCAAGCCGGCCGATTTTGTGCTCGGCGATGCGCACGGGACGGCGTGCCTGCCCTCTGCCCTCCGTCTGGTGGAGGGACTGCTGACGGCGCAGGGGTTCTCGGTCCGGCGCAATGAACCTTATGCGGGTGGCTATATCACGCGGCACTATGGCCGGCCGCGCGAGGGCGTCCAGGCGCTGCAGATCGAGATTGCGCGCGACCTTTACATGGATGAGGCTCGAATCGAGCGACGGCCTGACTTTGCCAACGTGCAAGCTGCGGTGACGCGACTGATCGCCGGCCTGGCAGAGCGGCCGCCGGCGCCCACAGAATAAGCCGACAAGGATTGGCAGGGCACCAACCAGGAAAAAAATTGGCGACCCTTGTGGGGCCGCCAAGTTTAGGGAGGAAACGTCCAAGAAAGCAGACAGCGCGGCCAGTGGCCGCATTGCTGCGATGCACAATGTAGTAGAACGGTCATTCGCATGCAAGCGATTTTTTGCAACGCAGCATTGCTCGGCTTTCCGGCCACCTAAAGGGCAGAAAAGCGCTGCGCGGCAACGGTCTGCTAAGGGTTCCCAGGTAGGATTGGGCCCATGCAGCGGTTCTGGCCCATGACATTGGTGTTGCTGGTCGGGCTTGTCGGCCCGATTCGCGCGGAACCCGCCGCCCCGTCTGCCGCGCCACCGCAAGGCCTGTTGTGCCGGGCGGCGGTCGCGGCGGCCGAGCGCGCCAACGGCATACCGGCGCATCTGCTGGCCGCGATCAGCCGAGTTCGAGAGCGGCCGGCGCGATCCGGTCACCGGCGACTGGCATCCGTGGCCGTGGACAGCGAACGCGGAGGGCCAGGGTTATTTCTATGACACCAAGGCACAGGCGGTTGCCGCGGTGCGCGATATGCAGGCTCACGGCATCCAATCGATCGACGTGGGATGCGGCCAAGTCAACCTTATGGATCACCCAGACGCGTTCGCCAGCCTCGATCTCGCGTTCGATCCGCAGGTGAATGCGGCATATGCCGGAAAATTCCTTAAGGAGCTGTACGACCAGACCGGGGATTGGACCAAGGCGGTGGCGCAATATCACTCGGCCACACCGGACATCGGCGCCGACTACCAAAAGAAAGTGCTGGCGATGTGGCCCGAGGAGTCGCGGCTCGCCGGCTCGTTCCCTGGATCCCCGCTGGCGCGTGCATGGGGGGCAACGATTGGCGCTCCGGTCTCGGCCGGGATGATCGGTCCGGGGTCACGGACGATCATGCTGCCTGCCACTGGCGCGGGGACAGCGGTCGGGCGCGGGCTGGCCGCGTATCGGGCGATGCCAATCAGGTTGGCGGTGCAGGCGCCGCCGCGGCGGCTGGAGAAGTAACTGCGGAACCTAATCCGGATTCCGTCGGGCTCAAGTCCGATGGGAATGCAACGTTGCCTTATCGTCATGGCCGGGGGGTTTGACCCAGCCATCGGCACACTTTCGCACAAATGTGCCGCCGAGGCTGATGGCCGGCTCGAAGCCAACCGTGACGGTTCAGCGAATGGGTTGCAGCCTCCAGTGTCATCGGCTGCTTCAGCGCCACACGCCTCTTCAGTAGCTCCGCGGCAGTCCCAGCACGTGTTCCGCAATATACGACAGAATCAGATTGGTGCTGATAGGTGCCACCTGATAGAGCCGCGTTTCGCGATATTTCCGCTCCACGTCGTACTCCTCCGCGAAACCGAAGCCGCCATGCGTTTGCAGGCAGGCCTCCGCGGCAGCCCATGACGCATCAGCGCCAAGCAGCTTGGCCATATTGGCCTCTTCGCCCGGCGTAAGGCCCGCCTCGAATTTGGCGCACCCTTCGCGGATCATCAGTTCGGCCGCGCGCATCTGGGCGTATGCGCGAGCAAGCGGGAACTGGATGCCCTGGTTCTGGCCGATCGGCCGCCCGAACACCTGGCGATCGCGTGCATAGTCCGTCGCCTTCTTCAGGAACCAGCGCGCATCGCCAATGCACTCCGCCGCGATCAGCAATCGCTCGGCGTTCATCCCATCAAGAATGTAGCGAAAGCCTTTGCCCTCCTCGCCGATCAGGTTCTCGGCGGGCACGATCATGTCGTCGAAGAAAATCTCGGTCGAGTTGTGGTTCATCATCGTGCGCAGCGGTCGAATGGTCATGCCGTGACCGATCGACTTGCGCATATCGACGATGAAGGTCGAAAGACCATCGGTGCGCCGCTTGATCTGATCGCGCGGCGTGGTGCGCGCGAGCAGCAGCATCAGATCCGAATGCTCCGCCCGGCTGGTCCATACCTTTTGCCCGTTCACCACGTAATGGTCGCCGTCGCGCTTGGCGAAGGTGCGAAGTGAGGTGGTATCGGTGCCGCTGGTCGGTTCGGTGACGCCGAATGCCTGAAGCCGCAGCTCGCCGGTGGCAATCTTCGGCATGTACTGCTGCTTCTGCTGTTCCGAGCCGTGCCGCAGGATGGTGCCCATGATGTACATCTGCGCGTGGCACGCGGCACCGTTGCAGCCCTCGGCGTGGATGGTTTCCAGGATGGCCGCGGCGGCGGACAGCGGCAGCCCGGCGCCGCCATATTCCTCCGGGACCAGCACGGCGAGATAGCCGGCTTCGGTCAGGGTGTACACGAACTCGGTCGGATAGGCGCGCTCGCGGTCCAGCTTGCGCCAGTACTCGCCGGGGAAGCGAGCGCACAGTTTCGCAACCTCAACGCGGATCTCGGCATGCGGGTCAGCGGGAAGGGCATGGTCCATGGCGCATCTCCCAAGGCTCGGTCGATTTGCTTAGGCGCGCGGTACGGCACGTGCAAGCGCCCCTCCACCTCATTCCCGTGCAAGTGGGAACCCAGCGGCAACACGGATTGGTAAACCACGGTCCAAGCAGATCGTCCCGTTCAGAGCTTGTTCATTTGTCGCGTGCAGGTTTGGCCAAGTCAGAGAACCGTCGGAGCGACGATGTCGGATACGGATGGTCAGCGGGGCCTGCAAATCCCAAGCGTCTTCTATGGCGTGCAACAACATCCCGAGGCGCTGGACGCGCTTCGTGCTCTGGTCGTCGCGGCGGGCAATGCAGGCGATGCGAGCAGCCCCTGGTTCATTGCCGACAACCTGATCACCTACGGCCACACGCATGGCTTCCTGACCGATCCGCGGTTCATTGCGGCGGTCAGATCCGAACAGCCGGCGCACGATGAGCTGTCGATCGTCTGGCGAACTCACACTCTGTGCTGGGCAGCAGAGAGTTCGCTAAGCGTGCCAGGCGACATTGTCGAGTGCGGTTCGTACCGGGGCTACTCGATGGCCGTCGTGTTGCGTTATCTGGCTGGCCTGCCTGGTCGGCACATGTACCTCTACGATCTGTTCGATCCGACAGGTGGCGAGGGCGAGGGCCAGCGCTTGCCCGCCCATGCCCCTGATCTGTTCGACCGCGTGCGCGCCCGGTTCCAGCAGTTCGACAACGTCACCGTCACACGCGGCAAAGTGCCAGCAATTCTGACTGAGGTCGCGCCCGAGCGCATCGCCTTCCTGCATATCGACATGAACAACGCTGAGGCCGAGCGCGGCGCCCTGGAAACCTTGTTCGACCGGGTGAGCGAAGGCGGCATCATCGTGTTCGACGACTACGGCTGGACCGGCTACCAGGACCAAAAGCACGCGGCCGACGCATTCATGCGGCAGTACCGCGCTTTCCGTGCTCGAGTTGCCGACCGGGCAAGGGCTGGTGGTGAAGCGCTATACCCGGAATCATTGAAGGACGATACGTCGAAGACTGAGGGCGAGGAGCGAAGCGACGAAGCAATCTCGGACGAATTGGGCGGTCTCGCCGGGATTGCTTCGTCGCTTCGCTCCTCGCAATGACATGGCGTCAGGGCGACGCATGCTCTTCCGATCGCGCGACTAGGGCTTGAGTGCTCCGCATGCAGCCCGCACAGTGTGGGCATGTATCGGATCGCATTCGACGTCGGTGGCACATTCACCGATTTCACGCTGCACGACACCAGCAGTGGCAGCCTTCGGCACTTCAAGGTGCCATCGACCCCGGCGGACCCCTCGGAGGCAATTGAAACCGGCCTGTGCGCTCTGATCGACGCGCACGGCATCGCACCTGACGCAATCAGCTTCGTCGGCCACGGCACGACAATCGCCACCAACATGGTGATAGAGCGGCGCGGGGTGACCACAGGCCTGATCACCACCCAGGGGTTTCGCGACGTGCTGGAGATCGGCCGGCAGGTCCGGCCGCATCTCTACGACTACACGGTGCGCACGCCGCCGCCGCTGGTGCCGCGTTCCCGCCGGCGGGAAGTAACGGAACGGATCGACGCCGGCGGGACGGTCCTGCATGACCTCGACGAATCGCAGATCGTAGCGGCGGCGGATGTGCTGGCGGCGCAGGACGTGCAAGCGATCGCGATCTGCTTCCTGCACAGCTATCTCAATGATGCACACGAACGCCGTGCCGCCGAGATCGTGCGCGAACGTCTGCCTGGCGTGTATGTCGCGACCTCGTCCGAAGTGCTGCCCGAATTCCGTGAGTTCGAGCGGTTCTCCACGACGGCGATCAATGCCTATATCGGCCCGCGCATGGCGCGTTATCTCGACCGCTTCCTCGGCCGGCTGGCGACGCTTGCGATTGCAACGCAGCCTTACACCGTTCACTCCAACGGCGGCCTGATGTCCGTGGACACGGTGCGCCGGTTTCCAGTGCGCTGCTGTCTGTCCGGTCCCGCTGCCGGGGTGGTTGGCGCTGCCGGGGTCGCACGCGAAGCTGGCCACTCCAATCTGATCACCTTTGACGCGGGCGGTACCTCCACCGATGTCTCGCTGATCGAAGGCGGTGTGCCCGCGTTCGCCTCCAGTCGAACCATTGCGGACTACCCAGTCCGCTCACCGATGGTCGACGTCCATGTGATCGGTGCAGGTGGTGGTTCCATCGCATGGCTGGACGATGCAGGCGCGCTGAAAGTGGGTCCGCGTAGTGCCGGCGCGGAGCCTGGTCCCGTTGCCTATGGCAAAGGCGGCACCGAACCGACCTTGACGGATGCGAACGTCGTGCTGCACCGGCTCGACCCGATTGCGCTGCTCGACGGCCGCATGAACATTGACGAACAGGCCGCGCGCCAGGCAATCGCGGAGAAGATCGCTGGCCCAATGGGACTCTCGGTGGAGCAAGCCGCACTGGGCATCATCCGCATCGCGGTGGCCAATATGAGTCGCGCAATCCGCTCCGTTTCGACCGAAAAGGGACATGACACGCGCGAGTTCGTGCTGTTCCCTTTTGGCGGTGCCGGTCCGCTGCATGCCGCTGCCGTTGCGGCGGAGTGCGGCATAAATCGTGTGCTGGTCCCAGTGGAGCCGGGCACCCTGTGCGCACGAGGCATTTTGCTCGCTGATGTCAGCATGGATCTGGTGCGCAGCGAGCTGGCCGATGCGACCGAGGCGAACTGGCCCCGCATCGCGGAGCGCTTTGCCGCAATGCAGGCAAGTGGCGATGCGTGGCTGGACAGCGAGAACATTCCGCTCGCCCGCCGCCGCTTCGAACGGGTGATTGACGCGCGCTATAAAGGGCAAAATCACGAGGTGCCAGTCCGGCTTGCCGGCGAAGCTCCGCAGCGCGACGCGTTCACCCGTGCGTTCGAGGAGGCGCATCGCCGTGAATACGGCTACGACATCCAGGGCCGCGCGATCGAGGTCGTGAATTGCCGCGTGAAGGCTGTCGGGATGATCGATCGTCCGCAATCGGCTTTCACCGGACCAAACGTCGCGGCGCAACCAAAATCACTGCGGCAAGTCCATTTCGACGACGGGTGGCGCGATACGCCGATATTCGATCGGTCCGCTCTTCCCATTGGTGCGCGCATCACGGGCCCCGCCGTGATCGATGAAATGAGCGCGACGACACTTGTGCCGCCCGGCAGCGAGGTCACCGTGGATCGCACCGGCAATCTGCTTTTGGAGATCCGGCAATGAGCAACCTTGCCGACCCGATCGCGATGGAGGTGTTCAGCAATCGCCTGCTCTCGATCACCGAGGACATGGGGAACACGCTGATCCGTTCCTCGTTCTCCACCAATATCAAGGAGCGCAAAGACTGCTCTGTCGGCTTGTTCGACGCGCGTGGCCGGCTGATCGCGCAAGCCTCGCATATTCCGCTGCATCTCGGTTCGCTGCTCGGCAGCGTGCAGGCAGTACTGACGCGCTACGATTTATCGCGGATGCGCGACGGCGATGCGTTCGTGCTGAACGATCCCTATCTGGCCGGCGGCACGCACATGCCAGACATCTCGATCGTGACGCCGATCTTCATCGATGGCGCGGTGCGTGCGTTCGCCGCCAATGTCGGCCATCACTCCGATGTCGGTGGGCCGGTTCCCGGCTCGATTTCCGGCCGCGCGCGATCCGTGTTCGAAGAGGGTCTGCGCCTCCCGGTTATCCGGCTGGTCCGGGGCGGCGAGCTGGATGAGGACCTGCTGGGCCTGATCGCGCACAATTCCCGCGATCCGGTCGAACGCTCGCTCGACCTCAAGGTCCAGGTCGCCGCCAACGCGCGCGGCGTCCGGCTGATGCAGGAACTGGTGCAGCGGATGGGGCTCGCCGCGGTGACGGAGGCGATCGACGATCTGCTGGCCTACACCGCCCGGCGCTTGCGCAATCGCATCCGCGACATGGCAGACGGTGCAGGAAGCTTCGTCGCCTATCTCGACGACGATGGCCTGGGCGGCGATCCGGTGCCGATACGCGCAACCATCTCCGTCAAAGGCGACGCAATGACGGTGGATTTCGCCGGCACCGGCGCCGAGACACGCGGTGCGCTGAACGTGCCGGAGAGCGCGTTGCGTGCCACGGTCTATTATGCGGTGAAGACGCTGCTCGATCCCAACCTGTTGCCGAACAGCGGCATGTTCGATTGTATCGACATCCACACCGAGCCGGGGACACTGGTTGCGCCGCGCTTTCCCGCCGCGGTGGGCGCCCGCAGCATCACCTGCAACAAGATCGCGCGTGCGCTGTTCGGCGCCTTCGCCGCGTTGTTGCCGGAGGACCGCGTGATGGCCTCATCGCACGATATCGTACCGGCGATCATCTTCTCCGGCCCCCGCCGCACCGACAACAGCACGTTCGTCTACCTGGAGACGATCGGCGGCGGCATGGGCGCGCGGAGCGACGCGGATGGGATGGAAGCCATCCATGTCCATCTGACGAACACCTCCAACCTGCCCGCCGAGGCGCTGGAGAACGAATACGCACTGCTGGTCGACGAATATGCACTGGTGCCCGATTCCGGCGGGGCAGGGCGCCACCGTGGCGGGCTTGGGATCGCCCGGCAGATCAGGGCGATGCGCGATGGCGTCGTGTTCTCGGTTCGGTCCGATGGCCATGTGCTAGGTGCGCCAGGACTGGCCGGCGGCAAATCCGGCGGCGTCGCGCACCTGATCCGCAACGCCACGGAAGACCTGCCGTCCAAGACCGCCAGCCTCGTGCTCGCAGCAGGCGAGACCATCCGCATCGAGACGCCCGGTGGCGGAGGCTTCGGCGACCCGGCTGAACGCACTCCGGCCGCGGTGGCTGCGGATTTGCGTAACGGCAAGATTACGCTGGCCGCCGCACGCGAGGCATACGGCGAGGAACTGCTAAGCCGAAGTTTGTTGCTTTTGCCTTCTGGCCCTGCGTCGTCTAGCCTATAACCAATTCAGGGGAGTTATGCGGAGCCGCCGATGCAGGCAGAGCGCGAAGTCGTTCGGTTCCTCTCAGCCTATCAGACGATTTGGCATGCCCATTTCCCGAGCCTGTTCAAACGGGCGCAATGGCATATCGTCACGCATCTCTGCACCAATGGGCGCGAAGGTTCTGCTGTCGGCGAACTCTATGGCCTGGTCAAGCAGGTGTTCCTGCTTGACGATTCGACGGTCAAGGAACGCATCCTGGAAATCGCGGAACTGAAGCTCTGCGTGGTGGATCCGCCCGGGGGCGCACTGTCCGCGCGGTCTGTCATCGTTCCAACCCCAAGCCTGCTCGATCTGTTCGATCGTCACTTGCTGGCGCTGACAAGGGAGCTCGCAACGTCCGCCACCGCGCTTGATCCAGCGGCACGGGTTGCGGCGCCTCGCAAACTGGATGCACAGCAACGCGCGATCATTCTTCAGGCGCTAAACCGTTGCCGCGACCCGTGGCGTGCCGCTCTCGAACGCATTTTCGATGCGAGCAATCTGTCCCGCGCCCGCCGCGTCGAAGCGATCAGGCATCTGAATTCTCTGTCCCACTGGACGTTGCTGCATATGGCGGTGGAACTGCACTATGGCCTGTCCACATTCGCCAGTAGCGAACAAGGCATTCTGGCCGATCAGATGGCCGCCAGCCTGCTCAACCTGACCGGGCAGAATTTCCAGACCACGCGCGATCATCTTTCGTATCTGATGAGCCTGGGTCTGCTGGAACGCCAGCCGGGCAAGTCGCTGCGTGTCGCGTTATCCGATTCGGTTGCCGCCGAGTTCCACCAAGCTCTTGGAGCAGCGGCCGTGGCACTGCCAGAGGTAGCGCGCAGCCTGGCAGCGACGGTGCCTGCCACGGAAGCGGAGTTCGCCGACGAACCGACGGCCGAGGCAACGCTGAACCTTCGGTCCGGCAGCGCGCTGCTGCGTGAGTTGCAGACAGAACCGCAGCATCATCTCGTGATCCTGCAGCCGGAATCGGCCGTGCGGCGTGTAGCGCTCCCGCCGGGTGCGTTGACCATCGGCCGCGCGGCGCCATGTGCCTTGCTGTTGGAAGGCCCGGAGATCTCCCGGGCGCATTGCCGCATCGACGTCGACGGTGACGAAGTCACCGTGACCGACCTGAATTCCACCAATGGCACTTTCGTTGATAACGCACGCCTGTCGGGTAGCGCGCCTTTGCCGCATGGCACACTGCTGCGCATCGGCAATTATGTACTGACCTGTGAATACCAGAGCGAACTGAGCCCGGGAGATGCCGACAGCACCCAGCGCCGCAGCAACTTCGCCGAAGTGACGATGCTGCGCCCGCGGCGCGGCCGAAGCGCTTAACCAGAACAAAACAGAAAACTCAGGGTAAATCACCAGCCAAATTCCCGGGGAAAAAACAGGAGATCCCGGCGAGCCAACCGCAGGATTTTTTCCGGGATTCGGCAGGGCATCCTTCCTGTTTCGAAACGCCACACTCCGGCATACACCAGCGATGCGACCTAGGTTGGTCGCGTATAGCCACTACGGCTGGTGGCCTAACTGCCGGCGTCGACATCGATCAGTCCGATATACGTCCTCCCCGAATTCGTACATCGGTCCCCACTGGTCGGCACGGCGTCTGTGGGAGCAGGCATGTGTGGTTCCCCGACCAGCGCATGCCTGCTCTCTCTTTCCCTAGCGCACCCGCGCCAAGCCGCGATCCAGCAGCGGCAGCAGGAAGATGATCAGCGCGGTGAACGCAGCGGACACCACGATCAACGGTGCAAGCTGAGCCTTGAACACATGCTCGTAGAGTACTGAACCAATCGTGTCGGCAAGCGGGCTCGCGAGATTGATCACCGACATCAATGCAGCAAATGCAAATCCTTCAGAACCTTCCGGGCAATTGTCGGCCGCCAGGGAAAGCGTCGCGATATTGGCGATCATCCCAGCCACGCCATTGACGAAATACACGGCCACTGCCGTCGGCTCGTCGATCATGCCGAGAAACGCCAGCGTCGCGAGTGTGCCGCCAACGATGCTCAGCAACAGCAATGCCCGCGTTGTCATGTTGTTGAGCCAGAATCGATAGATCAGTCCTCCCGCGATCCATCCTCCCGCGCTGACCGACGACAGTACCCCGATGAAGCCCTGCGACAGATGCAGATGATCGGTCTGGTAGAAGTAAAGCGGCGTGCCGAACCCCGGGCTGAAATAGTAGAGGAAGAGAAATCCCGCGATCAGCCAAAGCGTGCCGGAGCGTAACGTATCCAGCAAGCCCCGCAGCGCATGCCGGAATTCCGCGACATTTATGCCTGCATGGCGTTCATGCACCAACCAT
>CAVTEC010000089.1:0-16741 GCA_963733475.1 uncultured Alphaproteobacteria bacterium
GCAGCGACTCGCAAGAGGATCTTGCGCGCGGCCCTGCATGAGGTCGTCGTGCGACTCGAGGGCGGCTTCATCCAGATGGTCCTACATTGGCGGGGCGGTGATCACACCGCGCTGAAGCTGAAGATGAATGGGGCTGGCAAGCATCGCTGGACGGTGCCAGACGATACGTTGTCGTTGATCCGCGAGTTGGCGCGTCTGATGCCCGACCGGCAAATCGCGCGGCTCCTCAATCGCGCGGGGAAGCCAACCGGGCGCGGCAACGGCTGGACCCAAGCGCGGGTGTGCTCGTTCCGCAGCCACCACGGCATTGCTGTCTATCGCGAGGGCGAGTGGGCCGAGCGGGGCGAGATAACACTTGAGGCGGTGGCGCAGATCATGGATGTAAGCGTCATGACGGCGTCGCGCATGGTCCGCCACGGCATCATCAAGGGACGCCAGCATTGCAGGGGCGCACCCTGGGTTATCAAGTCGGAGGACATGGCCGCGTATCGCGATCAGTACGCGTCGCAGCGATCGCTAACATCAGATCCCACCCAGCCGAGCCTTCAGTTTCAATGACATAGAAGATACGCATTATGGCGCGTGACTGCTCGGCCACGCCAAGCTGGAGAACACCGCCTTCTACACCAAGGTTGCGACCCGAACGGTACGCACCGTGACGAGCCCGCTCGACAAGCTCGGCATGTTCAAGGCCGGAGAGTTCGCACCCGCCGGCTGAGGCGGTGCGCGCCTCGCTCGAGGTCGCCGATATCTTCCGCACCGCCGGCCCCGCTTATCGGGCCGCCCATGCCGGGCACCTGAGCCTCTATCAGCTCAAGGTCATGTCGGCGATCGAGCATTGCCGCACGGCGGCCCTGGGCGGTCATATCGAAGCTTGCGAAGACTGCGGGCATCGGCGGATCGCCTACAACAGCTGCCTTATGGGCAAATCTAGTAATGGGGAGTTGGCGGATGACTTGGTATGGGTGGCAGCAGGTTTCTGGCGGTTACACTCTCCATTACCGAGTATCCTGGGTACACCGACGATTCAGGTTGTCTGACGGATGGAACGACCGGTTGTTTGGCGGTGATCTCAACCTCCGCAGTCGTAACGAAGGCATCTCTATAGGCCAGCTCAAAACCCTTGTACGCATACGCCGAAACTGAGAGCGCATTCAATACGGTCCGAATAGGGCATAACTCCGTCATTGGAGTGGCGGCGGTGGAATTGCGGAACTGAGTGGGCCCCAACGCTTATGGGGATAAGGAAAATCACAAATCAGCGTCAAGCCGTCTGAAAAGCGTCAAGCGGGGCGCCAACTCCCCATTACTGGATTCGCCCATAAGGCAGCTAATGGGCGTCGCCCATTAGCTGTCGCAACCGGCACTGCCCCAAATGCCAGGGCGCCGCCGCACGCACCTGGCTGGCCGAGCGCGAGGCCGACCTGCTGCCGGTCGGATACTTCCACGTCGTCTTCACCCTGCCGGCCGAGGTCGCCGACATCGCCTTCCACAACAAGGCCGCGGTCTATGACCTGCTGTTCCAGGCGGCATCCGAGACGATGCTGACGATCGCCGCCGATCACCGCCACCTGGGCGCACGCATCGGCATCACCGCCGTGCTCCACACCTGGGGATCGGCACTGACGCACCACCCGCATGTGCACATGATTGTGCCGGGCGGCGGTATCGCACTCGATGGGCAGCGCTGGGTCTCCTCGCGACCAAAGTTCCTCCTGCCGGTGCGCGTCCTCGGCAAGCTGTTCCGCCGCCTGTTCCTCACCAGACTGATCGCGCTCCACGCCGCCGGCAGGCTGGCCTTCTTCGGAAGCCTCGCGCCACTCGCCGACCGCCGGGCCTTCCTGTGCCACCTCTCGCCGGTCCGCCATCAACGCTGGGTGGTCTACGCCAAGCCGCCCTTCGCAGGTCCCCAAGCAGTGCTCGCCTATCTCTCGCGCTACACTCATCGCGTCGCCATCTCGAACCGGCGGCTGCTCGCCTTCAACGAGGCCGGCGTCACCTTCCGCTACAAGGACTATCGTCGCGATGGGGCAGACCGCCAGCAGGTCATGACGCTCGGCACCGACGAGTTCATCCGACGCTTCCTGCTTCACGTCCTGCCGCGCGGGTTCCATCGCATTCGTCACTACGGCCTGCTCGCCAGTTCGGCGCGCAAGGCCACTCTTGCGCGCGCCCGCGAACTACTCGCCGTCGCGCCGCCGAGCGATGACGACGTGCCGGAAGAGCCGCTCGATGCCCGTCCGCCGTGCCCATGCTGCGGCGGACACATGATCATCATCGAGACGTTCGAGCGCTGGCGTCAGCCCCGCGCACCACCGGTACTGCACGCCATCAACCGGGAGACATTCGCCGTGACCCGGCATGGCCCGCAGCAGTTCCCGGCCGCAGCACCCTCATTGCGGCCAATGATCGCGTTCGCGCCATCCGTCGTCAGTGACACCCCGAAGCCCCCTCCTGCCAGCGGCCCCCACCGGCAACGCCATCAGATCCAGCGACAATTTGGACAGATCGCATCACCTCTCACTGCCGATCGTGACTTCGCCACGCTCAGCCGAAAACTGAAATACCCATAGACCATCGTCTGCGGCCCGCGGGTTCGTTCCTCGGAGACTTTCGTACGCCTCGCGGCGCCCGAAACTCTTCACGAAAGGGGAACGACAGCTTTGCGCGTGTCCAACGGCGACAAGCAGACGTTCACTCTAGGAAGCTGCCACTCTTGGAAGCTGCGGAGGCTGCCGACTGCAGGTAGCAACCCTCTGCAGATCAGGAAGGACCTGACAAACGCCCGCCCAGGCTGGTTGGCGCTCCGCGTTCCCGATTCTCCTCCGAGCGCAGCGACAGCAATCCCAGTCACACCATCACAATGCGCCAGACCTCCTGCTCGGCCACAGTAGCCCAACAGAGTAGGCACCGGTCGCGGCCTATTCACCGGGAACAGCGTGGCGGCGCTAGACGCCAGCTTTCGCCATCGTCGCGTCCGTCGCGCAACGCGATTGGTGCCGATGGGCAAGACCCATCCCGCAAGGAACATGTTTTCATGGGGAAGTGTCCGCGGCCTTGATCCGTATCAATGCAAAGCGCCCCGAATAGTCGCTTGATCCCCGCAAAATGGGACGCGGTCGAATGCAAGCGCAGGACATTATGACGACCGAGGTGGTCGCGGTTGGGCCCGAGACTCCCGTCAGGGAGGTCGCGAGAATCATGGTCGAGCGCCGGATCAACGGGCTTCCGGTCCAGGAGCCGGATGGACGGTTGGTGGGCGTCATCACCGACGGCGACCTCTACCGCCGCGCGGAACTCGGCACGGACCGGCGGCGCAGGCACAGTTGGCTAGAGCTGTTCGCTGCGGACCCGCGCCACGCGGAGGATTACGTGGAGGCGCACGGCCGCATCGCACGGGACGTCATGTCGAGCGACGTGGTCGCGGTCGCCCCCGAAACCTCCCTGCACCAGATCGCCGACCTCTTCGAGACGAGGCGGATCCGGCGCGTCCCCGTTGTCAGGGACGGCAGGGTCGTCGGCATTGTCAGCCGGGCCGATCTTGTGCGCGCGTTCGTCGCCTCAGCCCCCCCGACGGACGACAGCGACGCCGCGGACCAACGCATCCGGGATATGGTTCTCGCGGAATACGGGCGGCACCCCTGGGGGCTGCGTGCGGAGGCAAACGTCATCGTCACCGACGGCGTGGTGCACATATTCGGGCTCGTGGACTCCGAGTCTGAACAGCATGCGCTGCGGGTCGCGGCCGAGGGCGTACCAGGCGTCAAGGGCTTCAAGGACCACACTGTCCTCCGCTTGGCGGATGCCCGTGCGCGACCGCGCAGAGAGTCGACCGTTACCGTCGTGCAACCGGACCGAGCGCAACCGAATGCGGGTCCCGCTGCGCTAGAGCGGCCCGCATCCCCGGGACCGGCTCCCGACTGAATTGTCGCTCGCGAGCTTTCCCGCAGCGCCCCTGCGGTCCGCTACATATGCCCGGCGATCGCCTGCCACAGAGAGACAACGATGCCGACGACCTTCAATCTCAAACGACATTTCCGGTCGCGGCGTCTGGACTGGAAACGACCAGGGACGGAAAGCTGCTGGAAGGTGCCGATCGAAAAAGTTGACGACAGTGGCTGACCGCAAAGAGATCCTGAACCTCCCCTTGCTGGCCCTGGCCGCCGCGGGGCTAGGCGGCGGTTTGGCGGCGCGGTGGCTTGGCCGGGCGGACGGGGCCACGTGGCTGATGCTGGCGGGAACCGTCCCGGTGCTCGCCGCCGTCCTGCTCGATAGCCTGGCGAGCCTTCGGCGGCGGGAGGTGGGTCTCGACATCATCGCACTGCTCTCGATCGGCGGCGCCCTCGCGCTCGAAGAATACGTCACCGCCGGCGTGATCGGGGTCATGCTCTCGGGCGGCCGCGCTCTTGAGGATTTCGCCGCGGCCCGGGCGCGACGTGAGATGTCGGCCCTGCTGGCGCGGGTTCCGCGCACCGCCAGCCGCTACGAGGATGGCCAGATCACAACTGTCCCGCTCGACAACGTAGCCTCCGGAGACCGCCTGCTGGTAAGGGCCGGGGACGCCGTGCCGGTGGACGGGATCGTGCGGAGAGAAACCGCGGTCCTGGACGAGTTGGCGCTGACCGGCGAGCCCATCCCCGTCACACGTGAGGCAGGTGCGGCGGTGCGCAGCGGTGCGGTGAACGCGGGTGGGCCCTTCGGCATGGTCGCCACGGCGGGTGCCGCGGACAGCACATTCGCGGGCATCGTCCGGCTCGTTCGGCAGGCGCAGGAGGCGAAGGCGCCGTCCGCCCGGCTCGCGGACCGGGCCGCCTTCGTGTTTACCCCGCTCGCTCTTGCCGTCGCCGGGGCCGCCTGGGCCTGGAGCGGTGACCCTGTGCGTGGCCTCGCCGTCATGGTGGTCGCCACGCCATGCCCGCTGATCCTGGGCGTGCCCGTGGCCATCGTCTCCGGCCTGTCGCGCTGTGCCGGCCGCGGTGTGCTGGTGAAGGGCGGCGGCGCACTGGAGGCGTTGGCGCGGGTGCGCACGTTGTTCCTGGACAAAACCGGCACGCTCACCGCCGGGCGCGCCCGCATCGCCGCGATCGAGTTGGCACCAGGCACGACGGGTGAAGAGGTTCTGCAATTGGCGGCCAGCCTGGACCAAGCCTCACAGCACACCGTCGCGCAGGCCGTGGTCGCCGCCGCCCGGACGCATGGGCTCGTTCTGGCCTTGCCGACCGCGGTAGAGGAGGAACCCGGCGCGGGCGTGACTGGCACCATCGGCGGACGGCGGGTCTCGGTCGGAAGTTACGCCTACGTGGCCGCCCGTGCCGAACGCGCCGAATGGAGCGGGCGCTTCCTGCGCCGCATGGGCTATGAGGGCGCGACAGGCGCCTTCGTGGCGGCGGACGGTGCCATGCTGGGCGCGATCCTGCTCGCCGACGAGATCCGCCCAGACTCCCCCAGAGCGCTGCGTCTGCTGCGCCAGGCCGGAATTGACCGCATCGTCATGCTCACGGGCGACCGGCGTGACGTCGCCGAGGCGATCGGCATGACGCTCGGCGTGGACGAGGTGCGCGCCGAGCAGAGTCCGCAGGACAAGCTCGCCGCCATCGCCGAGGCGCGACACGCGCCGGGTCAGGCCGCCTGTGCCATGGTGGGGGACGGGGTGAACGACGCCCCGGCCCTTGCCGCGGCGGATGTCGGCATCGCCATGGGCGCGCGTGGCTCCGGGGCCTCGTCGGAAGCCGCCGACGTGGTGCTGTTGGTGGACCGGCTCGACCGGCTGGCCGAGGGGCTTGCCGTCGCGCGCGGGACGCGGCGCATCGCTGTCCAAACCGTGGCCGTCGGCATGGGCCTGTCCTCCCTGGCCATGGTCGCGGCCGCGCTTGGATACTTGCCGCCCGTGGCTGGGGCCTTGCTGCAGGAGGCGATCGATGTCGCCGCTATCCTGAACGCCCTGCGCGTGCTGCGCGTGCGCATCCCGGGACGACCACGGGTCGCGCTCCCCGCCGCGGAAGTGGCGCGGCTCGAGGCGGAGCACGAGTGCCTCCTTGGGCCGATCGCCCGCGTGCGCGCCGTTGCGGACGAGCTCGCGACAATGCCCCCCCAGCAGGCAGCTGTTGCCCTGGCCGAGGTCGAGGAGCTCGTCCGGGAACGCCTGCTGCGGCACGAGACGGAGGACGACTCGCAGCTCTATCCGGCCATCGCGCGCGCGCTGGGCGGCGACGACCCGATCGCCGCCATGCACCGAACCCACCGCGAGGTGCAACACCTCGGCGGCTTGCTGACGCGCATGACCGCCGATCTACCCGACGAAGGGCCAAGCCAGGCCGAGGCGAACGATTTCCGGCGCGTGCTCTACGGGCTCGATGCTATCCTTCGGTTGCACTTCGCGCAGGAGAATGAACTTTACCACAGCCTCGCCGACACCGACCGCACCAAGCGCCCGCACGAGCCCACGAAGGCGGCGCCGGCGGTGGGTTAAGGACACTCTGAACCCGTTCGCTGGGATTACCATTCCGGCGATGGGTCGCGCTGCGACGGCTCTGTTCCGACGCTCAGATACGCATGAGGGTCGCTTCACGGCGCAATCAGATGCCCGGATCGAATGACCGGTTCTGGGGCGCAGTCGTCGCGCCATTGAATGGCGGTATTGGGCGCACATCGACCCTTTAACGGATACCGATCCTTCGGAGCGGCAACGAGCCTAAGTTGCTAAAATGCCGGGTGAAAACGCTCGTAGAGTAAATTAGCCAACCCCCAACTTTGCATTCCGAACCCACCATAAGAGAACAGCCCCTCGGGTGCGGGAGCTTGCCTGACGCGGCCACATATCCCATGCTTCTCAGCATCGCGCGACCACACGGGTAATTGCGGTCATGGACACGCGTGGAGACGGCGCCCCGGAAAATGCCAGCGATGATGCCGAGGGCGGGACATGGATGACCTACGACGAACTTGCGGCAGCACGCGGCATTGACCGCCTTTCTGCGGTCAAGCTTGCCCTGCGCAACGCCTGGCAGAAGCAACGCGACAAGTACCGCGTTGCCCGCGTGCATGTCCCGCCGGAGTCGCCGGGTGGAGGAGCCCTCGGGGGAGCGAACTCATCTCATCGCACCAGCGCTGAAGAGCAGGAAAGACAAGCAACTGAAACGCGGGCCAATCAATCTGCCCAGACCCGCGCCGTTGAGCGCGCAATGTGGCGAAAGCTATTGGCGGACGAACGCGAGCGCGTCGACATGGCGGAACAAGAACACGCGCGCCTTCTGACGGTAATCGACGACTTTGCAAGTCGCATTGCTGCCACCGAGGCCTGCGTCGATCGGGCCAATGAGGCCCTAGCCGCGGAGCGAGCCCGTGCTGATCAGGCCCATGAAGCCTTGGCTGCGGAAGGTGCTCGGGCCGATCCGACCGAGGAGGCCAAGGCTTCAGATCGTATCAGGGCCGATCAGCCAGACAAGGCCTTGCCCGCAGATTGCGCCTCGGCCGATCAGGCGGCCGAGGGCTTAGCCGAGGAGCGCGCCAGCGCTGAGCTAGCCCACAAAGCCTTGGCTGCGCAGCGTGCCCGCACCGAGCAGGCAACCGACGAGGCTTTGACCGCGCAGCGTGCTCTGGTCGAGCTAGCCGACAAGGCCTTGGCGGCAGAGCGCGCCCGTGCTGATCAGGCTCAGGAGGCCCAGGCGGCGGAGCGGGCTCGCGCCGATCAGGCTGACGCGGCACTGGCCGCGGAGCGCGCCCGTGCTGATCGGGCCGAGAAGGCCCAGGTGGCGGAGCGGGCTCGCGCTGATCAGGCTGACGCGGCACTGGCCGCGGAGCGCGCCCGTGCTGATCGGGCCGAGAAGGCCCAGGCGGTGGAGCGGGCTCGCGCTGATCAGGCTGACGCGGCACTGGCTACGGAGCGGACCCGCGCCGATACCGTGAAGATCTGGATCGACAAACTGAGAGGGCTCCTCGCGACGATTCCCGGCGATGGGTGTGAATAGGAGTGTCACCTTTGCAGCTCCCCAGGCTCGGCACGAGCAGGGACGAGCAGCAGGCCTGAGACGGCTTGGTGCCGATCAAACGGAACGATGAGACAATGCGTCCGGGCTCCGCCGGGTGGCTTGGGGGCCAGTCAACGGCTTCGTGTATACACGTCACTGACCAAGCAGGCGAACGGGATACCGATCTTACGCAGTTAGAACGGGACCAACACGCTGAAGGCGGTACCAAAGAGCTTGTAGAGTAAGTCGGCCAACCCCAAACTCGCGAGAGAAATGGGCGGCCGGAGAGAAATTCATCATAATATTCTCATACCGAACCCCCAAGCCTGCTGCGCAAACTTTTGCGGTAGTTGGGCTTTTCGATGGCCCCGAAAATCGCGGAGAAAGTTTGCGCGAGCGGCTACTGGAGCGGGCGAAGGGATTCGATCCATTGCCCCCCACATCCAAAAACGATGTTGATCGGAGTGTCCGCTTTCGGGGAGCTCCGAGTTCAGCTGGAGCGACGATGATGGGCGCGCCCGTCCGTGCCAATGACAGTGAGACACAGACCCCCTTGGAGTTTAGACCCTATGGGGCGGAAGGATGATCTCGCTCATGGCCATGGTTCAGACGCCGAACGACGATACTGATGACGGTGCCGCGATGAACGGAGGCCGTAGGCCGACGGTCGTGGCGGCACCGGTTTCGACTTCGCCTGAGTTGTCAGCACGCCCCCGCCGCCAAATCTTCACCGCGAAGGACAAGCTGCGCATCCTGGCCGATATTGACCACGCCACTGGTACGGGTGCGACCGGGGCCATTCTGCGCCGCGAAGGACTTTACTCCTCGACTTTGTCGGATTGGCGCCGTCAGCGCGACGCCGGTGCTTTGGGCGCATTGTCTCCCGGCAAGCGCGGTCGGAAGACCGCCACTCCCAACCTGCTGACCATCGAGGTCATCCTGTTGCAGCGTACCAACGCCCGCCTCACCCAGCGTCTGGCTCGCGCCGAGGCGATCATCGACATTCAAAAAAAAGTGGCAGCCTTGCTGGGCATGCCGCTGACATCCAAAGACGACGCGCCCTGACGGACGCCGTGGTGTCACTGGCGCCGCCTCCCGGTCTGACCACCGGTGTCTGCGCCGCGCTTGGGGTCTCGCGTGCCAGCGTGCATCGGCGGCGCATCCGGTTGATCGCGCCTCCACCTGTCCGTCGCGTACGGCCGAGGCCAACCCGTGCGCTGACCGGTGCGCAGCAACGGATGGTGTTGGATTTGCTTCATTCGCCGCGTTTCGCGGATCAGACCCCCACGGAAATCTACGCCACGCTGCTGGATGAAGGCGTCTATCATTGCTCAATCCGCACGATGTATCGGCTGCTGGGCCAGCATGGCGAAGTTCGCGAACGGCGCCGGCAGCTGCGTCATCCCGTCTACCAGAAACCCTAATTGCTTGCCGAGCGGCCCAATGAGGTCTGGTCGTGGGACATCACCAAACTGATGGGGCCGGCGAAGTGGTCCTATTTCTATCTCTACGTGATCCTGGACATTTTCAGCCGCCGGGTCGTCGGCTGGCGTGTCGCCGATGCCGAAAGCGCCACGCTGTTTCGGCCGCTGTTCGAGGACGCCATCGCCAAACACAACGTGCCGCGAGGTCAACTCACGCTGCACGCCGATCGAGGCGGTCCAATGAAGGCCAAAGCGACCGCGTTTCTGCTGGCCGATCTTGGTGTCACCCGTTCGCATAACCGGCCTCACACGTCCAACGACAACCCGTTCTCCGAAAGCCACTTCAAAACCCTGAAATACCAGCCGAGGTTTCCTCAACGGTTCCAGAGCATTGAGGACGCCAGGAGTTTTTGCCGCCAATTCTTCGATTGGTACAACCAGGATCACCACCATGCCGGGATCGGCCTGATGACGCCGGATCAGGTGCATTTCGGGCAGGTGGACGCTGTTCACGCGGCCCGGCGGGTCGCGCTTGACCGCGCGTTCGCCGAGCATCCCGCGCGGTTCGTTAACAAGGCGCCCGTGCCCTTCGCCAAACCCACCGCCACGTGGATCAACCGGCCTACGCCGAGAGCCGTGCCTGAATGCCGACCCAAGCCATAGCGGGCGGTGGCGACTGAACCGAATGTTCGATCCGGCGGGCATCCTGCCTACGCGATAGATTCCGGAGGACCGCAGTCACCCAAAGCGGTCCTAGCGACGAGACGGATGGACAGCCGGCGAGACAGGGTGGTTCTCCCGCCGCAACACTGTCATCATCTCTGGCCCATTTGGGATGATTGTTCCTTCCACGAGGGCATAGCAAATGACAGACCACGAATCGGTCCGTTTCGTTGGACGCTCAATGCCGCGGCGCGAGGATCAGCGCCTGCTGACCGGGCAGGGGCAGTTCGTTGCCGATCTCGCGCTTCCACGGATGCTGCATGCGATATTTGTCAGGAGCCAAGTCGCACATGCCCGCATCCAATCAGTCGATGTTGCGCGCACCGCGGCGATGCCAGGTGTCGTGAAGGTGCTCACCGGAGCGGATCTCATGCGCATTGCGCCGCCTGTTCCGGGCGCGCAGTTGTCGCTCCCGAGCAAGTGGCGAACCCAGGTGCAGCACACGATCCACCTGCCGCAGCAGCCATTGCTGGCCGTCGACAAGGTGCGGCACGTCGGCGAGGCAGTTGCAGTGATTGTGGCGGAGAGCCGCTACGAGGCTCAGGACGCCGCCGAACTGGTGACGGTCGATCTCGAATCCCTGCCGGCAGTCGTTGACGCCCGGGTGGCTCTGGAGCCCGGAACAGCGCTCATACATGAGCAATACCAGACTAACCTGATCGGCGAATTCGCCATCGAAAAGGGCGATGCCGCCACCGCTATGGCCAGCGCCCCGAACAGATTGCACCGCTTCTTCTATACGCATCGGTACGCCGGGGTGCCGATGGAATGCCGTGGTGTGATCAGCGTTTACGACACGAGGACTGATACCGTCACGATCTGGTCCTCCACGCAGGTGGTGCACTGGGTGCGTCGTGAGGCGGCGGCCATCCTGCGTTTGCCGGAGGCGCGCGTCCGCTGCGTGGCACTCGATGTCGGTGGTGGTTTTGGTACCAAGGGCCACGTGTATCCCGAGGACATGTTGATCCCGTTCCTGGCCCGCCTCGTCGGGCGGCCTGTCCGCTGGATCGAGGAACGGCAGGAACATTTCGTGTGTTCGTGCCATTCGCGGGACCAGTTGCATGACGTCGAGGTTGGGTTTGATGAGGAGGGTCGCATTACCGCATTTCACGATGACTTTCTTGTCGATTGTGGCGCATGGAATCCAGTTGGTACCGGGATAGCCTACAACACCGCCGTACATTTGCTCGGCCCCTATAAGATAGCGAACTTCGCGGTGACAGCCCGTATCGCTGCGACCAACAAAGTGCCGACTGCACCGTATCGAGGCGCCGGACGCCCCGAGGCGGCGTTCGCAATGGAACGCACCATGGATTTGATCGCGCGCGCGCTCGGACTCGAACCGGCCGAGATCAGACGACGCAACATGATCCGCGCTGAGGAAATGCCTTGTCCCATGGGGGTTCCTTATCGCGACGGCGAGCCGATCGTTTACGATAGCGGAGACTTCCCGGAACCCTGGAGAAGGCGCTCGATGCTGTCGGCGGCATTCCTGCGTTTCGGACGCGCCAGCGCGAGGCGCAGACTCAGGGCCGTTATCTTGGTCTCGGCATCGCGAGTTACGTCGAGGGCACAGGTGTCGGGCCGTTCGAAAGTGCGACCGTGCGCATAGAACCGACTGGCACGATCTATGTCACCTCGGGCGCCTGTCCCCAGGGACAGGGTATGGAGACGATCTTCGCACAGGTGGCGGCCGACACCTGGTCGGTCGAACCCCACGATGTCATCATATCACTCGCCGACACATCCCTGATCGCAATCGGGTTCGGCACATCGCGAGCCGCAGCACCGTTACGTTGTCCGCGGCCATCCACTACGCCAGCGAGCGGCTCCGCACCAAGGTGTTCGCGATAGCCGCGAACATGATGGAATGTGCTCCAGCGGATCTTGAACTACGCGATGGCAAGGTTGGCGTCGTTGGCGTGCCGGGGTTGGAGGTAACCTCGCCAGCGTGGCACAAGCGGCACGCCCCGGCTGGGACCATCGTCGCCCCGAAGGCATCGATGCGGGCCTCGAGGAAAGCTTCTACTGGGAACCACCAACTGTCACCTGGTCCAACGCCACGCATCTCGCACTGGTCGAGGTGGATGTCACTACCGGCCAGATCGGGATGAGAAATATGTCGTGGCGCATGACTGCGGCGTGGTGATCAATCCGATGCTGGTGGAGGGGCAGATCGTCGGTGGCTCTGTTCAGGGTCTGGGCGGCGCTCTTCTCGAGGAGTTCATCTACGATCAACAGGGGCGACTCCTCACTGGATCGCTGATGGATTATGCGCTGCCGCGAGCGAGCGACAGCCCAAGCATGGAGTTGCGTCACCAGGATCGCCGTCCCTGCTCAACCCGTTGGGTGTTAAGGGTGTCGGCGAAGGTGGTGCTGTTGCCCCACCCGCGGCCATTGCGAATGCAATCTCCGATGCGCTTGCCATGTTCTGCGCCGAGTTCAATGCAACGCCCATCAAGCCTGAACACATCGTCAAGGCGGTAGCAGGAGGCTATGATCTGAAGCAGAAGGTTTAGCGCCGGGCATCGATATGTCCCGCGGTTCGTACATCGTTTTCGGGCGGAGACGCCGTGCCTCGGCGGCGATTGTCCACATGATCCGTCTACCGAGGAAGTCGTCGATTATAATTCCGACTGACATTCCGCCGGGCGTTGCGAAATAGATCAGCGTGGGCGAGCGGCACCCGCCGCAACCGCCTCGATCTCGATCAGCAACGCCGGATTGACCAGCGCCTTGACGATGATCGTCGCCGAGCCGGGACGTGCATCACCGAAGTGCTTGGCGCGTGCTGCGCCGGCGGCGACCACATCCTCCGAGCGAACGAGGTACGTGGTGATCTTCACCAGATCCTCGATCCCCATTCCGGCATCAGCGAGGATCGCAATGATGTTCCGCCAGCAAGCCTCGGCCTGCGCCTCGATCGTCTCGGGCACCGTTCCGTCCGGCAGCCCGCCGACTTCTCCCGAGATGTAGAGAAGCCGCGAGCCCTCGGGCACCTCGACGGCATGGCTGTAAGGGCCGAACGGCGCGGCAACCGACGTGGGAGTGTGGCGGATATTCACGGCAGCAAACCTTTCAGTCGCGCGGGATATCGGACTGAATAGACCATCATCGGCTGCCCTCCAGTCCCCCGGACTGGGTTGAAGGCTATCAGCTTACCACTACAATTCGCTACCTTCGCGCACTGGCGATCCTATACTCGGCCTCCGCCTCGACAGGCCCGCCATTGTCGGCGCGGTCACGCCGCACTTCCTCACGCACGGCGCGGCGTATCTCCTCCGGCAGCGCAGCAAGTGCTTGGCCAGTGGAGGCCCCGCCGCGTTCAAAGGGGCCGTAATAGGCATCGAATGACGGCAGCACGAAGGTGTGCCTCACAGTATGCGTCTCGATATCCGCCAAGCCAGCCTCAGCAAAGAGAGATCGGAGTAGTGACGCTTCGCCGAGCATAAAAGTGCGAGTGACGGCCTCGGCCAGACTAGGACTATGTCGCGCGATGATTGCGTTGATCTGATGGTTGTAAGAACGCTCGACGACGGTATTGACCGAGACGGCCACGCAACCGCCGGGGCAAAGCACGCGACGAAATTCGGAAAGACCCCGCACCGGGTCAGGGAAGAACATCAGCCCGAGATTGCACAGTACGGCATCGAAACTGCAATCCGCGAACGAAAGCGCCTGCCCATCCTCCACAAAGACTGAAGCATTCGACGCTTTGCTAAGACGCTCCCGCGCTCTCTCTGCCATGGCCGGCGAGACATCAGCGGCGGTGACATGGCCGGTGTCCCCGACAGCGGCCAGGGCCGCCTCGGCCGAAAGCCCCGTTCCCGTCGCGATGTCAAGGACGCGCATACCCGGTGCAATGTGAGCAGCGCGCAACAGGAACGGCATAAAATGCGCGGTGACGTGCGCGAAGGCGCGGTCGTACTCCGCCGCCGCCTCGTCCTTGAAGACTAACTCGTCCGCCATCCGGAGCTCCCGATTCTTGTTCTTTGACCCTCGGATGGATTGTTCGCATTGCCGCATCACTCATTGCAAGCGGAGAGGTCTTGGCATGGCCGAAGGCCGCTTCGCACTCGACCCAGCCATTTGCTGCAGCGCCCACGAATGACCGCTACGAAGAAACGGTATCACTCGTCTGAGCGGCGGCAATGGGGCGCGATTCAGTTGTAGGGGGCTGGGGACCGTAGGTCCGCGCCCCACCCGACGCGAACCGCGATGCTGCGTTGGCTACTGAGTTAGATCTCCTTCACTCCTCCTCCGGGCGGTCAGATTCGCCTTCGGCGGCGGAACGGGGCCGTTCCGACGCGTTCCCCTACCCTCGGAGATGGTCCTGTTGCGTCGGTAGCGACGAGTAACCCCGACCATTATCCGGAAGCACGACGATGACGGCGGCATTCGGGGCAGGCTTCTCAACAGGCGCGCCCGGCCCTGTCGCCTTCCAGCCCATGCGAGCTTTCGTCCACCAAATCGCAGAAGTAACCGTCGTCCGGTGTTTCGGGTCGCCTGTTGCTGCGCTTTACAGGTCGAATACCAACCCGTAAGTCCGCCCCCATTTTCCCTCTGCGATACTCGTCGGCGTAATGGACTTGCAGTGTCGCTTTCGCGATGCGCAGATAATGGGCAATCAGTTCCTGCGACCAGCCCACCGCGGCGAACTTGGTCACAGTCGCCCTATTGTCATCAGTCGGCGTGTGCGGTGTTCGTCCACGCTGCAGACTGGGAGTGGAAAAATCCTGGTCGGTTAGGCTGCCACCTGGTCGCGGGAACTCGCTCCGAGCCAGCCATCAAGAACAGCAGCTCTGACGACAGCAACGCGATGAGCGCCCCGCGGCGACCATCGCATTCGCTGGCGCCGGCCCATGCGCGCATTGGCTATTTCGTCAACGCAACCCTCGGCGCGCGATGTCGAAATCGGACGATCGCTCTGATACCGGCGGTGATAGCTGGCAATGGCTCGCCGGTTGTTTCGCACGTAGCTCCGCAATTCAGCTGAGTGACGCAGGAGATCTTTCGTCACCACCTGCTCAGGATTGGCGTTCCGGGGCCGGCGATGTTTCCCGCGTGAGGAGGCGAAACGGATCAACTCCTTGACCGCGCTTGCGCCGGCCGGCCATGCCATAGCAAATGCCTGACATGCCCGATCGATGCCTGGGCTTGCCTGCAGGGGATGAATGTCGCAGAGCTCGCGACTGGAGAGACCAAGCAGCATTGGTTCGATCGGGCGCATGCGCATCGAGAGATGAAACCAGTCAAGAATATGCCGCACCGGCTCTCTGGTCGCTGCCCTTACTAGATTGGCAAGGAACGGCCTCACCATCACTGATTACGGTCAGCTTCTGGCCAGGACGCCAACCCTGCTCGCCGAGCGCGGCGCGCAAAACGTCGAGGGGACGATCTGCGCCCTTCGGCGCGAACGCAAAGCGACGCGGCTTGCGACCGGCGACTTCCACCTTACCTACCGTCACATCCAGATGCCGGCTTTGGTGAGCGGGAACGGCGCGGATGTGGGCGCCGTCAATCATCACCACGGTTTCCTTGCTGGACACAGACGGAACTGCCCCGCCCGCGTTCGGACGGAGCTTCCATGTCTGCGGCGACCCGGTGCGTCCGGTTGCGTATCGTCGCATGGTTGGCCGGCGCGCACGGCAGGAGCTGCGACAATAATCTGCCCGGCTTCTCGGAATGAGTGTCGTGCGCCAAGGTCAGCCTGGAGCCGGCGGAGCTCGGGTGTGCAGCGGTCAGGGAGCAAGTCCGCAAGCGACGAAAACGACAGGTCGACGAATCCCCTTGTGTTCGAACACGGACAGATGCTGATGCGTGGAGCCTCGACGGTCACCGTCCCAAACAGCGTCTGAATGGTCCGCGTGCGGGAAGCGCGCTGGCGACGCATCTTGAGACAGGCTGGACAGACAGGGCGCAGTACGTGTATTCCTCCATCTGGGTCTGAAGCACGCGGCGCTGCAGCTCGGCCAGGATCTGCTTTGCCTCCTCAAGGGACAGGCCGATTTCTTCGGCCGTCAAACCGACGACGCGCCGCTTGAAGCTCGCCAATTCAATGGTTTCTACCCATCCCCAGCCGCTCCGCGCCTCGAGCTTGATCCGCCATTCCATGACAGCATCTCCCCGACTGAACCGGCCAATCGTCCACCGTCCAGGTGTAAAGACCAGGTTTCTTCCACTCCCATCTGGCGCGCGCAAATTCCGACAATAAATGGCAGCAACCCCGTGAACGAGCACTTTTCCGGTAGTTTTCGGCAACACGACAGCTGGATCGGCGGCAATCTTTCGGCGCTCGCTTTCGGCCACACACCGATAGGCCCGCCGCCCTTCTCCTGGTTGGAGCTGGTCGTCTCACTTATGGCTCTTTGCATTACGGCCCTGATTCTGATGACGCACCGGAGAGACGATCAACTTGCGGAGCACAGGGAGCAAATGACACTCGAACTTGCGATCCTGGGCGAGCAGAAGCTGGCCAAGATCATTCAGCTTCTCGAGGAAAGCCGTCGTGACAATCCGTTGCTCGATAACCGAGTGGACGCGTCCGCTGATGCCTTGGCAACGCCGGTTGATCCGTTATCGCTAGGCCACACCATCAAGCGAAGCTTGAGGTGGCCGGGTTTGTCT
>CAVTEC010000090.1:0-11902 GCA_963733475.1 uncultured Alphaproteobacteria bacterium
ACCTGCCAGGGCGATGTGGGTTTTGCCGGTGCCGGATGGCCCGAGCGCGATGCAGTTCTGTCGCGTCTCGATCCATTCACAGCGCGCCAGTTCAAGAACCAGCGCTTTATTGAGCGAAGGCTGGGCGGTGAAGTCGAAGGTGTCGAGGCTCTTGGTCTGTGGAAAGCGCGCCGCCCGGATGCGGCGCTCGATGTTACGCCGCTCGCGGTCGATGCGCTCCAGTTCGCACAGACGCAGCAGATAGCGCGGGTAGTCGGCGCGATCCTGTGCCAATTCCATCGCCACCTTCTCATACTCGCGCGCGAACGTGGGTGTCAATCGGCGCGCAAAAGGGACCCCCTATCGGCGTCCAAAAGGGACCCCCCTGGTAGCGGCTTGTGCCGGTAGTCCATAGGGGGGACCCGCGCGCCGCGGAGTGCCCCACCAGGAGGCTGACGCAGCGGCGCGTGGGGGGATCCTGTGGACCCACCGGTGCAAGGCGCGGGGTGGGATTCGGGTAGGGGTCAGGCGCGATCCGCTTCAAGGATGGCGTCGATCCACGCCATTTGCGGGCCCAGCTTCTTCGAAGCCGGCCGTTCGCGCCGCCGATAGCCCGGCGGAACCGAATACTGCAGCATCTTCGTGATCGTGTTCCGGTGAACGCCAAACCGCGTCGCCGCCTCCCGTCGGCTCAGACCGTCCACCATCACCGCGCGCCGGATCCGGGCATAGAGTTCCACTGTAAACATCCTTTCAGCCTCTCTATGCCCGTCACGGGCATCCAGAAGGCCTATCAGGACCGGTACACTTTGGCGCCGCCTACCAGCACCGCCTCATCAACCGGCTCAGTGGTACACTTTGCAGCCGCTGTTCATAAACATCCGCGGCGGCAGATATTACCATTGAGGAGGACATCGGATGCTGAGCCATCCCACCATCGATCGGTTACGCGAACTTGGGCTTGTCGGCATGATCCACGCACTGGAGGAGCAACGACGACAACCTGACAGCAATGATCTCGGCTTCGAAGATCGTCTGGCCATGCTGGTCGACCGCGAGGTACTGGAGCGCGACAACAAGCGGCTGAAGGCACGGCTGCGCTTCGCCGGTCTGCGCCAGGTCGCGGCTCCCGAGGATGTCGACTACCGCGCACACCGCGGTCTCGATCGCGCCCTGTTCCTGCGGCTGGCACAGGGAGAATGGATTGAACGCCAACAGAACTTGCTGATCACCGGCCCGACCGATCCGACGACATGATACACCGTTTGACCATGTCATTCATATTCCATGACTTTTTGCCGGGAGTCGTTTGAGACTGCCCGGCCGCTTTCGACTGCTCGGCGAACTGCCGAGCTCTCCAGATCCTCTCGCAGGATGACGTACGGCGCTCCCGGGCAACACTGCTTGGCGGGTAGTACGTTGGCCTTGATCAACCGGATGACGGTCATCTTGCTGACGTCGAGCTGTGACGCGGCTTCGTGTAAGATCAACTCACCTCGCTCGGCGCGTTCCCCTTCGCGATAGATTGCGATTCCCCGTTCGGCGCGGAAGTTCCGTATGCGTAGCTGGGTCCATGTGTGACCTTTTGCAGAGCGGATGCCGAGTCGGTTCAGAACTGCGGCGATGCTTCCATCCGGCAATAGACGAGCCAGCTCGTGGATAAGTTGTTCGGTCGCGGTGCTCGTCTTCCAACGATGCTCGCCATGGCGGCTTTTCTGAACGTCGAGGGTGGTATGATCACGACCTTTCCAATGAAGCTTTAGTCTGAGATGACCAGGCTCAGCCCTCACGACCACCTCTTCAAGCATCGTGCGCAATATCCGCTTGCGCGTCTCCGCCTTGGCTGCGGGATGGTTCCATGCGCGTGGCAGATCATCCGCTAGCGCCATCAACTCTGTCCTCTCAGCCTCGGAGATGCCGAGGCCAAGCTGCATCTCCAGCGCGGTTCGGATTTGCTCCTCCAATCTCAACACCTCCGCCAAACGCTCATTCCATCGGCGCTCGAGTTCGGTGGCCACGATCCGGTTCTCAGGTTCGACCTTGTCATACTGGCGCCGGGCGCGTGCTGCCTCGTAGCGGGCCTGCTCCAAAGCAGCCTCAAGCTGATCGATACGGTCTGTGCTGACGCGTTCGCGCTCTGCGACGGCAGCAAACGCTGCCTCGATGGCCAACGGTGAGATTGCACGCAACACCTCGGCCGAGACGGCCGCGTCAATGCGCATGTTGCCGAACGTGATGCACTTGTCTCGGGCTCCGTGGTTGACCGATGCTCCGTTGCAGAGATACCGGGCCACGCCACGTAGGCCGTTGTGCTGCACCGTGAGCTTGCGTCCGCAATGACCGCAGCGAAGCAAGCCGACCAAGAGGCCACCGCCGTTACGCACCGATCCAGGCACCATGGCCCCTTTCATGTTGGCATTGTCGCCGATGAGGCGCTGGTTACGCTCATACTGCTCCCACGTGATGTAGCCAGCATGATGGTCGCGTATCAGAACGCTCCATTCCTCTTGACGGCGGCGAACGCCTGCCTTGACCGCCTTGCGTCCCGCCTCGACCCTGACTTGTGAGACAGTACGGCCAAATACATAGGCGCCAGCATAGACCGGGTTGGTCAGAATTCGGTGCACAGAATTGTAGCGCGGCAGGTGCCAAGCAATGGTCCGCCCCTCTTGCCCATGGACAAACCGCGGGAGCTGGATGCCTTCTTGTCGCAGCCATACCGCGACCTGGCGAACGCTGCCGACCTCGTCGAACTTACGAAAGACCAGATCGATTGCCCCTCGAACCCGGCGATCAGGGTCCATCTCCAACCGATCGCTGGCGGATCGCACATAGCCCAGCGCAACGCTAGTGTGCAGATCACCACGGCTGGCCTTGAGCCGCAAAGCTTCCTGCGATCGCTGACGGAGGATGGAGAGTTCAAGCTCGCTGAACGTACCTTTCATCCCCAGCAATAAGCGATCATTCACCAGCCGAGGATCATAGACGCCGTCCTCGTCAATCAGGAGACACCCCACCAAACCGCAGAATTCGAGCAGGGTGTGCCAATCCCGGCCATTGCGAGCCAAGCGGGAGGCTTCGATCGCCAGCACCGCGCCCGCGCTGCCATTGCCAATCGCGACAAGCAGTCGTTCAAAACCTTTCCGTGCGATACCTCCGCCGGAGCGACCGAGATCGTCGTCGATGACAACCACATTCTGCCATCCGAGAGTTTCTGCTCGCCCCTTCAGCGCATATTGGCGACGACGGCTCTCCAGGTTATGCGCCAACTGATCAGATGTAGACTGCCTGATATATACATAGGCGTCCCGCAGGAGATGTTCCGGGGTGATCTTATTCATCGACCGACCCCTTCGCTGTCGCTCCGGGAACGCATTCGGTCAGAAGTTGCTTCAACAGAGCCAGAACTGCCACTCGAACTTCGGCCTGTAGCCTGTCGCGATCGGCTGACAGAGATGCCCGATGTAGAAGGTCTGGTTGGCGATCTTGGAGTCGCGCCGACATGGCCGCCTATCTCCTGCGTAATGCTCAAGGCTGAGGAGGATAGAAGCCGACCGTCGATTGTGACGCGGAGATCCCGTAATGCCGCGAGCGACAGCCTTGCAGCTTCAACAAGCGGAAGTTTGGCCGCAGTTGGATTAGTCATCCACTCCGGCAGCAGGCCACGGGTGCCATCAGCCGAATCGATCACGAAATGCAGAACGCCAGCGTGGCGCACTGCTCGCACCACCATGACGCGCTCACCAACTCGCGGATGATGCGGGTAGTGGATCACAACGTCGAATTGCTGTTTCTGGGCAGTATGTCGTGGGATCGACCGGCGTGGGCAAGACATGGCTCGCCTGTGCGCTCGGACAAAAGGCCTGTCGCGACAATCGCTCGGTGCTCTATCAACGTGTGCCGCGCATGCTGGAAGGTCTTGGCCTGGCACGCGGCGACGGGCGCTATGCCCGCATGCTCAAGAGCCTCGCCCGCGCCCAGGTTCTCATTCTCGACGATTGGGGCCTGACCCCGCTCACCGCGGAACAGCGACGCGATCTGCTGGAGATCATCGACGACCGCCATGGTCGCACTTCCACCGTCGTCACCAGCCAGCTGCCAATCGAGAACTGGCACGTGCACATCGGCGATCCCACCATCGCCGATGCCGTACTCGATCGATTGGTTCACAGCGCTCATCGGCTCGATTTGAAAGGTGAATCGATGCGCAAGCTGCGCGCAGCAAAAACCGCAAAACTTGACGAGACTGCCGCAAACTGACCCCATTCGTGCCGCTCGCGGTCCGCTCCGCCACCCCGGCTGGCTTCGTCGGAATCACCGGCTGGCTTCCGTCGGAACTGGTGGCTGGTTTCAATCGGAATCGCCGGCTGGTTTCATCGGAATCCGCAGACGAGGCGCTTTGAGTCCTGCTCATAGCCGGCTTGACTGAAAGAATTTCTTGCCACCGCGATCAAAACCCACACTTTCATAGAATCTCAGTGTCTCCTCCAGCGTTGATCTCGTCGCTAGCATGATTTATAGCAACCGGCTGCCCAGGCTGCATCCATAGCGGCTCGGAGTACGGCACGGCCGAAACCCAATCTGCGGTAATCGGTGTGTGTCACTACGTTCTCAACGAGCGCATATGGCCGGGCACCCCGAGTTAGGTTCGGCACACGACGAGCGTACACGACGCGACCAGTACCTTTGATAGGTAGCTCTGCGACATAAACACTCGTCAATTGGGACTCGAGCAGCGCAACCCAGGCCAGCTTTGTATTGTGGTGGTCGGATACAGGATCATCGGGATTCAGATGCCGATATAAAGCAAGCATGCTGTCCAGATCACCGGCCATCGCGGTCCGCACAATTGAACAGGTCATGTCAGTGATCGCTCTGCGCCGCACCACCGGGCAAATTGCTGTACATGCGATAGGCTTAGCAGAGGGCTCTGCGGAACAGATGAGACGTCGCCTCGCATCGATAACCAAGATCCTCATAGAATACGTGCGCTGCGGCCCTCGACACATGAGAGGCAAGGGCAACGGACGTAAACTTACGGGCGACAGCCCAGCTCTCCGCCGCGCCCATCATGCGCCTGCCTAATCCCTTGCCTCGATGAGCCTGATCGACGACCAGCGCCTGGACGAGCGCCTCGCATGGTTTATCAAGGGCAGGCCGGGCATATACGTGGGAGAATGCGACGACTGAGCCATTTTCATCGGCGACTATCAGCATGTGGTCCGCCGAACGTGCGACCGCGTCATATCGGTGCTTGAGTTCTTGAGCGTCCAGAATGTATCCGAGTTGCGACAGCAATACCTGCGTTCGAGGCAGATCCTCTGCCTCCATGTGCCTCAATGAGACAGCTTGTTCGATTGCATCCGTCACGCCGCCCTCCACGAAGAACATCATGTTGGGTATGTCATGTCTGATGAGCCGCGATTCGCAACCATCAGTTCAATTCCAATGCATTGGTCATATCGGCTGCCACCGCATCGCGGGCGCCAAGTGGCGTCAAGCCCCAGCGTGTCTCGATCAGCTTGAGAATTGAGGTTGTGTCGTAAATCGTGTGATCGATGAAATGTCGCTTGGCAAACGGGGATATGATGATCGTCGGCACCCGCGTACCTGGCCCCCACCGGTCAATTTTGGGCGGAGCCTCATGATCCCACAGTCCTCCGTTTCCCGCGTAGGTCACGATGATTACCGCATCATCCCAAATGAAGCTGTTCTGTATCTCGTGGATTATCCCCGCTGCTTGATTATCGCCGCGCACAATGTCCGCATATCCCGGGTGCTCGTCATTAAGCCCGACGGGTTTGTAGAAGGTAACCGCCGGAAGGGACCGATCGCGGACAGCACGCATCATGTCGCGCCCATCAAACAGATGTTCGGCGCGCCCGGCCGTGCCGTCGGCATAATCCGCGAAATACATGAATGGTTGGTGATGATAGACAAAGGTCGGATCCGGGTGCCCCGCCACGGCATCTGCATATCCGCCGGCATACCAGGCCCATGACACCCCCGCATCTGTCAGTCGGCGGCCAATAGTCGGCATGGTCTGCAGCGGCAAACGCAAGCGGTCCGGGATATGAGGATCGCGAGGTGACGACATCGGGTCGAGAGTGTTTATGGCATAGCCATCGGGCGTCACTGCTCCGTCCGCTATCATCTTTCCTTCTTGATCCAGCTTCGCGACCAGAACTCTCTGGCGCGCTGGCAAACCGGGGTGTGCATGCGCAGATCAACCAAAAATGGTTGAGAAATCCTCCACCGAACGCAGCGTGAAAAAACCGATCCGCAAGGGCGTATTCACGGGCGAGCCGAAATAGTGGAAGCGTCCTCCCGTCGTAATAGCCCATTGGCAGTGCACCGGCTCCCGAAAAAGCAACGAACCGGTCCATCTTGCCGTCATCAATCTGCGCCTGCTCTTGATAGAACCGATGCACCAGATCTCCGGTCCGTTCCTCGAGGCTGACGAAACTGTCGGCCCGGAAAGGGCCGTTAGGCAATCCGGGCGGAAACCGCGTATCGATGCCCAGGAGATTTGGCGGAATGCTGCCGGCCCAGGCTGCATTGTTATTCATTACGGCGGGTAGTGTGGAAAACTGCCGTCCCTCGACAGAAACTTGAATCGCCGAGAAACTGGCATTTGCAACACCGTCCGCACCAGGAAACATGCCATACAGCTGGTCGAAGCTGTGGTTTTCCAGGAAGATGACGATGATATGCCCAATCCGCTTGAGATCGGGCCTGCGCGCCTCGTCCGCTGCGAAACCCGGCGTGGCGTGGCCGACCGCAAGCAGAAGGCTCACCGCCGTGATCAAACTCCGGCGCTGACCAGACGATGTTTGCCGACGGCAATGATCTGATACCGTCGTGTCACGACGTGTCGCGTCAGCCTTCGGCATTCGCTATGGTAATCCAGACTATGGTTCCAATGATGTAGGTCCAGCAAAGAGCGAGTACTGCTGGTAGCAAGATCGTCATGCTCAACCTCAACCTCACCACATCATGACGCAAACGCGCCCAATGGCCTCATGTAAAGCTGCATTTGGGGCCGAGCGGATGAACGACCTCAGAAGCCGGTGTTGTTGCCAGCACCTTGTACAGATCCCATTCACTTTGGCTCTCGCTCGGTGTCTTTACCTGGAGCAGATAGCTTGGGAACTCTCCGCGTCCATCTATCCTGATACGGCCCGTGCCGAAGGCGTCGTCATCTGTCGGTATGGATTTCATTCGAGCCACAGTCATGCGGCCACTCAATTTTGCCTCCTTTGGCCCCAATGCCTGTACGGCCTTCAGGTAATGCAGAGTGATAGCGTAGGCGCTTGCATGTGCCTGACTTGGATAGTTCCTTGGGGTCTTCGGCAAGACCCGCTTGGTGAACGCGCGGGTGCGCTCATTCATGTCCCAATAAAAGGTCTCGCTGGTGGTCAGTCCCTGTGCAGTCTGCAAACCAATTGAATGCACATCCTGCAGGAACATAATCAAAGGCGCGATGCGCATCTGATTGTTCAGGCCGAACTCTGCCGCCTGTTTGACGCAGTTCACGGTATCTGCCCCTGCGTTGGCGAGCCCAAGAACCTGGGCGCCGCTGCTGCCCGCCTGCTGCAAGAAGGCCGAAAAATCGGTGGTGTCCGGAAACGGGTAGCGTGCGTTCCCTTTGACCTCGCCCTGGCTTTTCTTCACAACAGCGGCGGTCTGTTCCTCGAGGGAATGTCCGAAAACATAGTCGGCCGTAATGTAATACCAGCTCTTTAGGCCAGTTTTCACCAACGCACCGCCGGTGGATTGCGCCTTCTCGTAGGTATCAAAGCTCCAGACAATCGTATTGGGACTACACTGATTATAGGTGATTTCCATAGCGGCAGCACTGGCGTCGAGCAGGATCTTGTCCTTTTCGCGAGCTATTTGCGAGACCGCGAGCGCAACCGACGAAGTCGGCACATCGGCGATTGCGTCCACCCCCTGATCGAACCACTGTCGTGCGATCGAGGACGCCACGTCTGGCTTATTCTGATGATCTGCGCTGATAAGTTCGACTTGCAGCCCATTGCCTTCGGCAAATTCCTCTACGGCTTGCCGGCAGCAGGCGACGGATGTGGGGCCGGTATTGTCACGATAGGTTCCAGAGAGGTCTGTGAGCACGCCAATCCTGATGGTCGGCTTATCCTGGGCTCGGCTGCGTCCAGGACGAAATGTTGACGCGACGGCTGCTGCTTTCAGGAGATTACGGCGCGACACGGTCATTCCTGGCGTTCCTTGTTACTATGCTTATTAACCAGATAGATGTTGTATTTTTAGTGCGACATCAGGACGGGCACAGTCATGAAACTAAAAAGCCCGCGACTCACGCTGCCGATCAGGGCATCTCGCAACGGCCAGTGACGCGTAGCGCCAGCAACCATGAGATCGATCGAATAGTCGGCTGCCCGCGACAGGAGAACATCGCACACGGTATTCTCGCCACGTAGCGTCTCTTCCCGACGTGCAGAGATGCCGTGTTGGGCAAGATGCCTCACAATCCCGTCGTTCTGTGCCTTAGCGCGCTCGGCCGCGGGTTTTGGTTGGTTGCGGACAGTCAGAACGGTGACAGTATCTGCGGCGCCAATGACTGGCAGGGCGTCGTTGACAGCGCGTGCTGCTTCCCGGGACCCATCCCAGGCAACCATGACGCGGTGACCGACGTGATCGAATGTTCCGATGTAAGGCACCATGAGGACCGGACGTCCGCATGCGGCGATGATGTCCTCTGGCCGATACTTGGGTTCGCCTCGCAAATGTGGATTGATCTGGCCCATGATCACGAGATCAGCGGTCCGCGCTAGTCTGACCATCTCGGAGATATTCGGTTGACTTAGGGAATACCAATCGCCGGGAGCTTTGCTGCAACGAACCTGCTTCCGCAATGTCTGTGACGCGGCTTCGGCGTCGATTGCGGGGCGTGGTGGTGGGGTGCCGACTGGGATGGCGGTACCCGCCATCAGCGCAATACGTGGGACGCTCAGACCTGAAGGCAATTCGTCTATGTAGTCATCTTCAAGAAATACCGCGCTGAGACAGGCCCTGTGTTTGTCGGCCAGATGCATCGCCAGGCGCAGTCGTTCCCGGCTGGCTACACGCGCGTCGAGAAACACGAGGACATCCCTCAGGCTCACGCCCCACCTCCCTGATCCTGATGCAATCCCGCATTGCTTGCGGCGTTCAATTCGTGACAAATCACTGCTGGAAGCGACGGCGCAAGAGTGAAGCGTTTGTCATTCCGCTGCTCGCTGGGACCGGACACGAAGGGACGGTTATGACCTTGGTAAACGGTACCGCGTACGGAACTATTGGGAGGAAATCACATCAATGAGTTTCGTCCGAAAGAGTCGAGCCGCGTTCGAAACCCCGAACAATCAGCGGCGAGGTATGTTCGGATTTCCGAACATGTCACAGTTTCGTGAGGCAGGCAGTAGTCAGGGGCGGCTAGCCCGTCTGCCACCGGACGATCGGCTGCTGCATCGCGTCTGGCGAAAGGCTCTCGGGCCATGGCCACTTACGGCCAGAGTGCCGATTGTATCGGCGGGGTTCAGCCTGATCGTGGCAATAGCAGTCTCACACATGATGATGACGACCCTGGCGCAAGAGCAGGAACGTGGCGTCCGTCGTCTTGCAGCCGTTTATATAGATGGCATTTCCACGACAATCTATCCGCACATTGTGGCGCGCAATATCGCCAATCTCACTGAGGCTTTGCATCGCACGATGTGGTTCCATCAAAGCATGCAGGAACAACGCGCCCTCGTCCGCTTGCCGGACGGCAGCCTCTTTGCCGACGTTTCAGCCGCCGATGCAGATCGCACGGGATCGGATCCATATCATGACCCTGAATTACGCCAACGTCTGGAACGAGGGAATGGGCTAGTCTTTGATGCAGATACTGGTACGGGCTGGGCATCACGGACAATCGTACGCAACGGCGACTACGTCGCAGATCTGTATGTAGCACTAGAGCTAAAGCCGATGATCGAAGAACGACACGCGTTGCAAAGGAAGCTGATCACGGCGACAGCATTGGCCGGGATCATCGCCGCGGCGGCTGGATTTCTGATCGTTCGCCGCATGGAAGCGCCGGTCAGGTTGCTTACTACCCGGCTGAAATGCGCGCAGGCCGGGGATCTCAGCGGTGTCCCTGAGGCCATGCTGCCGCCGGCAAGTAGCGAGTATGGACGCCTCCTTCGCGGCTACAATGATCTGGCTGTGGCAGTGCGCGAGCGGGAAGCTCTCTCCAAGCGGCTTGCTGAACGTGAGCGGGACAGCGTACTAGGCCGCCTTGCCGCCACGGTGGCCCACGAGGTGCGCAATCCACTAGCCGGCATGTCCACTGCACTCGATACAGCGCGTAAGTTCGGGAATGATCAGGAAGTCCGCACCGCCAGTCTCGATCTTATTGAGCGCGGCCTGTGGACGATCGGGGACGTCGTCGGTTCGGTGCTGGCCTTCCATCGCATGCCAACTGAAATCCGGAAGCTTGCCCCAAGCGATTTGGAGGATCTGCGCCTATTGATCGAACCTGAACTCAAGCGCCGACAGCTGCGGCTTGTCTGGCGGAACGATGTGGTAACGGACCTCGATGTGAATGCGACCGAGACGCGCCAGATTGCTTTGAACTTGTTGTTGAACGCGTGTGAGGCATCACCGGAGGGAAACGAGATCGGTTTCTCCGCTTGGACCAGCGGCGATCCGGGCACGGCAGCAAGCACGCTTTGGCTGGAAATCGTGGATGCCGGCCCCGGACTGCCACCCGCCGTCGTCGCCGCGTTGACTGAGAATGACGCACCCGAGGGTCATGATGCTCCGCGTGGTCTGGGTGTTCGCGTCATTCGCGACCTGGTCCGCGGATTGAATGGCTGGATCGTCGCGGCTACCGCGACGATCGATCAGGGATCGCGCATCACGATACGGTTGCCCATCCAGCACATAACTGAAGTCATGGCATGACCATACCAAACGCTGAGGAGACGGCATCCGGTGCGTCCACGTCTCCACCTCTCATTGGTGTCATCGACGACGATCGCATTATGGGAGAATCGCTGGTCCAGCGTCTCCGCCTCGAAGGCTATCGAGCGTTATGGTGGCAGTCGGGACAAGAAGCGCTGGAACGGTTCAGGGAATCTGGCTGTCATGTGGTGATTTGTGACATACGCCTTCCTGACTTTGACGGTGAGCAGTTGTTCCGCCGTATCCTCCCTGATCTGGGTGCCACGCCGGTCATATTTATCACTGCATTCGGAGAGATAGAGCAGGCGGTCCGCCTGATGCGTGCGGGCGCGGACGACTTCGTAACCAAGCCGTTTGAAGTGGATGCGCTTCTCCGCAAAATCGCGGCCCTTTGCGACCGCGGTGGCGTTTCGAAGGACGGCAGTCAAAACCATGAATTCCGCTGTTTCTCAGCCGCGATGCGCGGTGTGGAATTTGAGCTTCTTCGCATCAAGGACACAGCCAGCCCCGTTCTGCTGCTAGGCGAAACGGGGGTCGGAAAGGAGGTCGCGGCCCACCTTCTCCATGACGCATCGTGGAGAACGGAACAGCCCTTTATTACAGTCAGTTGTGCCACCATTCCGCTCGAGCGCGCAGAAAGCGAGATGTTCGGACAGGAGCGCCGCTCGGGTGCCGGCGCCCGCAATGCTCGGGTCGGACTGGTGGAACGGGCTGGTGACGGCACACTCTTTTTGGATGAGGTGGCGGCTCTCGCCACACCGCTACAAGCGAAACTGCTGCGGCTCCTTGAGGACGGCACATTCCGCCGTGTCGGCGGTACTGAGGAGCTTGTGTCAAAGGCTCGGATTGTGTCGTCCAGCAATGCCGATATGCCTGCGCTTGTGGCTGGCGGGCATTTCAGACGTGACCTCTATTACAGGCTGAACACCATCGAGGTGCGCATGCCCTCATTGAG
>CAVTEC010000091.1:0-99390 GCA_963733475.1 uncultured Alphaproteobacteria bacterium
CGCCGAGCCGTCGCAACTGCGCGGCCGTCATTTGCCGCACATCCGTGACAGACGGTCCGTCGTCCTGGGCAAGCGAGTGAGCCTTCAAGGCTTCGGCAATCTGCATAGCTGAGCATTCCCTGATCGCGGCCGGTCCCTGTTTACCGACAATACAAATGTGCGGTCTTTTGCCGTTCGGGCGCATTGATATGGATCAACGTGGCGGAAATGCGGGCGGCGGGGCTCGAACCCGCACGGCCGTAACGGCCAAGGCGTTTTAAGCGCCTTATGTCTGCCTATTCCATCACGCCCGCGTCAGCCCCAACCTAGCACACACGGCCAAACTGGCCACGCTGCCGTTTTGGCTTTCATCAAGTGACTCAGTGCTGATTGTGACGAGTTATACATTTCACAAACGATGCACATATGGATAGAATGTGAGGTGTACTGAGAGGTTCGAATGGAATTAATTGCTGATTCGATCAGCACGGTGCCGCTGTTCGACCGGCTGGAACCGGCATTGCATCGCCGGATCGAAGCTGTGACGGAAACAATCGCCGTCGGCCCGGATCATGTACTGTCGCGTCAGGGTGAAATGCCGCAATTCCTCCACGTGCTGCTCGAGGGTCAGGTCGCACTGACCAGTACGGCGGCCGATGGCACAACCGCGCTTGTTGAGGTCTTGCACCCGATGGACCACTTCGTGCTGGCATCGGTGCTTGCGCGTTTGCCCTACCTGATGACGGCGCGCACCGTTGGATCAGCTCGTCTGCTGGCGATCGATGCCCACGGATTGCTCGAGATTGTCGAGCGCGAGGCGGCTGTCGCCAACACGCTGCTCCGCTCGGTTTCCCGCGACTTCCGTACCATGGTCCGGCAAGTCCGCGACCTGAAGCTGCGCACCGCTGCCCAGCGTCTGGGCTGCTACCTGCTCGCCCGTGTCAAGGATGGTACCGCGCGCAAGGCGGAATTCCGTCTGCCGTTCGACAAGGGCCTGCTGGCAGCCCGCCTAGGTTGCCGGCAGGAGAACCTGTCACGTGCCTTCGCCACCTTGCGTAGTTGTGGCGTGGAAACCCATGGGGCCCGGGTCATCTTGCACGACATTCCCCGCCTGAAGGCGCTGGCTGTTCCGGACGAACTGAGCGACCCCGAAGCGTTCTGACAAGGTCACCATATCATCGTTCGTCCTGGCCGGGCGTGTCCGAGCCACCGGTAGCGCTATGAACGTCCAATGACGCGCACATCAGGCTGGAGCCTATGGGGGGTTGGCGTACTTGCCGGCAACTTCCGCTACGGGCGGCCGGGACGCGCCCGGCCGTGACGTTCGGAGGGCTCAGCGCGGCGCAAGCCATCCTCTCAGCCCAGTGTGCTGTCCAGCGCCGCGACCCAGGCAGCCACGGCGGCGGGATCATTCAACGGCAATCGCGTCCGATCGGTTTCGACCGGCGCGTCGCTCGCCACGGCGACAATGTCGGGTTGCTCCGGCCATATCGGCGGCTTGCCAAGCGACGGGCGATACACTTCGAGCTTGGGAAACGGGTGCGTCTTGTAGCCCTCCACCAGAACCAGATCGACCGGCTCCATCCGGGTCAGCAATTCCGGCAACTCCGGTTCCGGCCCGACAATCTCGTGCAGCAGCGCCCAACGAGTGCCGGACGCCACCAGGACTTCGTGCGCGCCTGCCTCGCGGTGACGGAATGTGTCCTTGCCCGGCCGATCCATGTCGAAGCCGTGATGCGTGTGCTTCACGGTGGATACCGTCAGGCCCATTTCACGCAGCAACGGGATCAGACGGGTCAACAGCGTTGTCTTGCCGCTCCCGGACCATCCGACAACACCAAGGACACGTGTGGTCAGGGTACTTGCCGCTTCGGCATCACGACGGGCCGCGGCGGGCCCGAGGCGTGGCGGAGACCGGCCCCCAGGTAGTCCCAGCCGGTCCACAGTGTCAGCACGGCGGCGACCCACAGCATGATCTCGCCGATGCCGCTGACCGGGATGAACGACAAATGCAGCCACCGAGCTGCGGAATCACCCGCCAGCAAGGTTCCGAGCGCGCCCATCTGAAAGCCAGTCTTCCACTTGGCAAGCTGGGTCACCGGCAGCCCGATCCGCAGCTCCGCCAGGTACTCCCGGAGCCCGCTCACCAGGATCTCGCGCAGCATGATGACGATGGCGGGATATAGCCCCAGCGGCGACAGGCGCCCCAACCCGACCAGCATCATCAGAGCCGCGCCGACCAGAAGCTTGTCCGCGATCGGGTCGAGCATGCGCCCCAGGTCCGACTGCTGTTGCCACGACCGGGCCAGCTTGCCATCGAAGTAGTCGGTGATCGCCGCCGCGCCGAACACGACGCACGCCGCGAGGTCCGCCGGGGGCGAACGCAGCGCAACCAACGCGACGAGCACTGGGATCGCCACGATCCGCGACAAGGTCAGCAGGTTTGGCAGATCGGTCAGCATTGCCGCCAGCCTAACCGCTTGTCGGACGCTTCGGGAGGGGGGCTGACTGCAACTGTCACAGAACTGAGATAGTCAGCGAGGCTCGCGCCGCCACCCTTCCGCCAAATTCCCCCTCCCCTTGCGGGAGGGGGCCAGGGGGAGGGGGATCAATCCGCCTCCGACGAACTCGTCATGATCGCCGCGAGCTTGGGCACCTGGGACGCGCGGCGCGGTGCCAGCCAATGCTGCAAGCGATCCAGATACAGATAGATCACCGGCGTGGTATACAGCGTCAGCACCTGGCTGACCGCCAACCCACCGACCATCGCAAAGCCGAGTGGCTTGCGCAGCTCGGACCCCGCGCCGCTTTCCAGCATCAACGGCAGGCCGCTCAACAGCGCGGCCATGGTGGTCATCAGGATCGGCCTGAACCGCAACAGGCACGCCTGACGGATTGCGGCCACCGGCGTCAATCCATCGCGCCGTTCCGCACTGATGGCGAAGTCCACCATCATGATCCCGTTCTTCTTCACGATGCCGATGAGCAGAATGATGCCGATGAGCGCAATCACCGTGAGTTGATAGCCGAACGCCAGCAGGATCAGCAGCGCGCCCACGCCAGCCGACGGCAACGTGGACAGGATCGTCAACGGCAATATGTAGCTCTCGTACAGAATGCCGAGAATGATGTAGACACTGACCAGCGCCGCCGCGATCAGATAGGGCTCCGTGCTGAGCGAGGTCTGGAACGCCTGCGCCGTCCCCTGGAACGAGCCTTGGACCGTGACCGGCACGCCCATCCCTGCCTCGGTGCGCTGAATCGCGTTCACCGCGTCACCGAGCGATGCACCGCCCTTCAGGTTGAACGATATCGTCACCGCGGGGAACTGACTTTGATGGTTCGCCGCGACCGGCTGAACCGGCACCGTCGTCTCGTGCACCATCGTCGATAGCGGCACCACCGCGCCATTGCTCGCGGTGACGTATAGCTTCTGCAATGTGCTGACCTTGCCCTGCTGATCCGGCAACGCCTCCAGAACCACGTAGTACGCCTTATTCCCAGTGAAATACTGTGCGACCTCGCGCTGACCGAACGCATCGTACAGGATGTTGTCGATCGCGGCTGGCTGCACACCGAACCGCGCAGCCTGATCGCGGTCATAGGTCAGCGTCTCGGTTGTGCCGGCGATCTCCTGATCCGACGTGACATCGGCGAGCTGCGGCAGCGTCTGGAGCTTCGCGAGGATCTTCGGCGCCCACTGATTGAGCTCGTCAGCCTTATCGTCCTGCAGCGTATATTGGTACTGCGTGCGTGAAATCCGCGCGCCAACCCGCACATCCTGCACCGCCTGGAGATACAGCTTGATGCCCTGCACCGATTGCATCTTCTGATCGATGCGGTTGATCACCTGGAAGGCGTTGTCCTTGCGCTGATCCCAGGGCTTCAGGGTGATATACATCCGGCCGTTGTTCGCCGTCTGCCCGGCCACCCCCGCACCTACGGCCGCCACGACCGATTGAACCGCCGGATCGGCCTGCACGACCTTGTTCACCTGCTGCTGCAACACCTCCATGCCTTGAAAAGAGATGTCCTGCGCCGCATCGGTCGTGCCGATGATGATGCCGGTGTCCTGATCGGGGAAGAAACCCTTCGGGATCACAACGTAGAGCAGCACGCTGACGCTCACCGTCCCGATGAACACCATCAGCGTGACGAAGCGGAACCGCAGCGCGATGTCCAGCGTCCGCTCATAGAACCGCAGGATCGCGGCGAAACCGCGCTCGATGGCGTTGTAAATCCGGCCGTGCTCATGTGCTTCCGAAGTCAGAAAGCGCGATGCCATCATCGGTGTGAGTGTCAGCGACACGATCGCGGAAATCACGATCGTCATCGAGACGCAGATCGCGAATTCCCGGAACAAGCGGCCGACGATGCCACCCATCAGCAATAGAGGAATGAACACGGCAATCAGCGAGAAACTGATAGACACGATGGTGAAGCCGATCTCGCCGGCGCCCTTGATGGCAGCGTCGAGCGGTTTCATGCCTCCCTCAATGTAGCGGAAGATGTTCTCCAGCATCACAATCGCATCGTCCACAACGAAGCCCACGGCGATCGTCAAACCCATCAGCGACAGATTGTCCAAACTGAAGTCGCACAGGTACATCGCGCCCAGCGTGCCAGCGAGAGCCACTGGAATCGTCACGCTTGGAATGATGGTCGCCCACAGATTGCGGAGGAACAGGAATATCACCATCACCACGAGGCCAACGGCCAACATCAGGGTGAATTCCACGTCGCTCACCGAGGCGCGTATCGTCAGCGTGCGATCGGACACCACCGAAAGATGGATGTTCGGGGGGAAGTTGTTCTCCAGCTCAGGGAGCTGCGCCTTGACCGCATCGGCCGTCGTGATGACGTTGGCGTTGGCCTGCTTGAACACCAGCAGCAGAACCGACTGCTTGCCATCGGTCCAGGCCTTCAACTCGTCATTCTGAGGACCGTCGATAGCGCGGCCGATATCGCCGATGCGTATCGGCCCGCCGTTGCGATAGCCAATGATCAGTTTGTTATACGGTTCGGCTGTGGTGAGCTGATCATTGGCGTAGATCGTATACGACTGTTGCGGGCCGTCGATGCTGCCCTTGGGATTGTCCACTGTGGCATTGGTAAGCACATTGCGGACATCCTCCATCGTCAGGCCCATCGACGCGAGCCTGGCCGGATCGACCTGCACACGAATGGCCGGCGTCTGCTGCCCGCCGACAAGCACCTGACCGACACCCTGAAGCTGCGACAACTGCTGCGCGACCAGGTTTTCCGCGTAATCGTCCACCTCCGTGATCGGCGCCTGATCCGACTGCATCGAAAGAATCAGGATCGGCGCATCGGATGGATTGGTCTCACGGAATGTCGGCGGGTTCGGCATGCCCTTCGGCAGCGATCCTTCCGCGGCATTGATCGCCTCCAGCACCATCGTCGCTTCGCTTTTGACATCGGTGCTGAGATCAAATTGCAGCGCGATCTGCGTGCTTCCCAGAACACTCGTCGACGTCATCTGCGCCAGACCGGGCAGCATCTCGCCGAACTCGGTTTCCAACGGAGTGGCCACGGTCGAGGCCATGGTCTCCGGACTCGCGCCCGGATAGCTCGCCGACACCACCAGCGTCGGGAATTCCACATTTGGCAACGGTGCGACCGGCAGAAGTGGAAACGCGACGAGACCGACCAACAACACCGCCGCCGTCAGGAGCGAGGTCGCAATTGGACGACGAATGAAAGGTGTCGAGATGCTCATCGGTACCCCGCCATCAGTGCCGGCGAGGGCCGGCCTGTCTCGCCCTTCGCACGCATTTAGCTTTGCGAATTGCCGTTGTTCATCGCCACGCGCGTCCCAGGCGCCAACCGCGACTGCCCGGTCAGCACGACCGTCTCGCCGCCGCTTGCGCCCTTCGAGATGACCGCCGTATCATCATTTTGGTAGGCGACCTGCACGTCGAGCTGCGCCACCGTGTTGTCCGGCTTCACCGTGTAGACGAACAGCCCGTTCGGCCCGTGCTGGATCGCCGCAATGGGCACCGTCACTGCCTGATGCAGGGTCTCCACGCGCAGACGCGTGTTGACAAACTCGCCTGGCCACAAAGCGTCATTGTCATTGGCGAACGTGGCTTTGATCTGGATCGTCCCGGTTGCCGTGTCGATCGCATTATTCGGCGTCAGCAACTTTCCGTCTCCCAGCTTCGTCTTTTCGTCACCGGCATATGCCATGACCGGCAGCGTGGATTTCGCCATCGCTTGCTGGATGCGCGGCAGGTCTGCCTCGGGCAACGTGAAGAGCACCGAAATGGGCTTGTCCTGCGTGATCGAGACGATGCCGGTCTGGTTCGCCACCTCGATCAGGTTCCCCACATCCGTTTGGCGAAAACTGACCCGGCCGTTGATTGGCGCACGGATCGTGCAGTAGCCCAGGTTGATCTGCGCGGTTTCAATTCCCGCCGTGTCAGCCTGGATCGCTGCGACCAGCTTGTTTACCGTCGCCCGCTGATCATCCACCTGCTGCACGGGCGCGAATTGCTTCTGTGCCAAACTCGCAAACCGTTGCAGATCAAGCTGCGCGCTTTGAAGCTGCGCCGCATCCTCGGCACGCTGTGCATTCGCCTGATCCAGTGCTGCCTGAAATGGACGGGGATCGATTTGCGCGACGATGTCGCCCTGATGAACCTCCTGCCCCTCCTGCACAGGAATGGCGATCAGTGTGCCATTCACCTGGGCCTTGATCTCGACCGTGTTGAACGCCTGCACGGTGCCAAGTCCCCGCAGGTCAACCGGAACATCCTGCACCTTGGTCTGGGTGACGGTAACGGGAACGGCAGGAGGCGGCGCGGCATTCTGCGCCTGAGCGGAGCTATGGGTGCGCAGTAACCACACCGCGGCAAGGGCAAGTATAACAACAAATATAATTGACAGACTGTATTTCTTCATAATGGCGGCATACGCCTTGCGGTGAGCGAAGCGGAAATCGAACATTTGGCTATGTGGCACATTGCATGTAACCCGCAATGCACCGTGTGTAACATCGCCGGTTTGTGAGTGAACTTCTGTTACGATATGGGCCATCCAACCTGCTGAACCGCCCATAATCGAATGACAGTAAATTCGTGTTTAGTGTTGGCCGCGCATCTTCATCGTCATGCCGCGTCCTGTGCCCATAGGCGCCAGAGCACTTTCAGGCAGACCAGAATAGATGGGTTTCGCTGCGCTCAACCGCATCCTACGGCGACACGCAGTCCGGCGTCATTCGTAGGATGGGTTGAGCGGCAAGCGAAATCCATCAGGTTTCCGGTCACGTTCCAGAGCGACGGCTCCAAACCATCGTCATGACGGGCGTGTGCCGGCCAGCCGTAATGGCACAAACGTTCGATCGCGGCGCATCAGGCTGGAGCCGATGGGCAGTGGGCCGCACCCACCAGCAACTTGCCGCTACGGGTCGCCGGGACACGCCCGGCCATGACGGCGGTTTGGACGCCTCACCAATGCATTCCGACGTTATGTTAGCGCCCATGGGGACACGTCCGGCCATGACGACAATTTTGACGCCATATGTCAGCGCCCATGGGCGTGCGCGCGGCATGACGCATAAGGTTGAGCGGTCGCGCACTGCACTGCGCAATCGGCCCAATAATGCTCAGTGCCGCCCGCCTTTGCGTCCTGCCTCGGCCGCTCGCTCGCGATTTTGCGCAAAGTTACCTGGGTTGTGCGCCGCACCGCCGCCACCGTGACTGCGTTCGCCACCCTTGCGTCCTGCCTCAGCGGCACGCACACGATCATGCGCGAAATTCCCCGAGCTACGCTGTCCGCCGACATGTCCGGCGCGCGAAGCCTTCTCGCGATCCTCCGCAAAGTTGCCAGGGTTTCCCGTATGTCGATGTTCCGACATCGCACTTTCCTCCTTGAGTGATGCGACGACGGGCCTAACCCGTCACCCCTGCAAACGAGGCGGCGTGGTCCCGGGTTGACTTCACGATTTCTGCCAATCAGTCGTGATGGCCGCGTTCGTCGCAGATCTCAGCCAGGGCGCCCATGAACGCGCCAACGGACACAAAGATCCGTTCGGCCTCTTCTTCGGTGTATTTTTCACCGGCAACCAATGCGAGGCCACGCCACCGCGCGCGGACGCCCGACAGAGCATTCATCGCGAGGCTTGCGTCGCCAACCCCTCGGAAAGCATCCAGGACAGCCTGCCAATCGCGCTGCCCAGCGGCCAGCGGATCGGCAACGCCGGCATAACGGGCCAGGACCACCACACCACCCTCGATGATCCTTAGGCAGTGGAAAGCACAGGCGGTCGGGCGGCGGAGTGCCAGACACGATGCCGCTTCGTCGATGTCGTATCCCGCTGAAGGAAACGCGATGGCCACCCGCATCCCAAATGCCGGCTCATCGGTCCGCAGCAGGCGAGCCCGCGGGGGGGCCACAGCGATGCAATGAACCGCTGCCAGTTCCTGACGAAGCGTCAGCTCGATCCGCTGCACCATGGAGGCATCAAACCGCGCCATAACCTTACGCACCACACTCGTCGTGACATGAGCACCGAGCGTTTCCAGCGCTGCCAACACCTCCTTGAGATGCGTGCTCGCGTCATCAGCGCTGGCTTCGCGTGCCGCTGCCAATGCGGTCATCACGCGCACATACGCTTCGACGTGCGCCAACAGCGATCCGTCCGTCGAGGCTGGTGTCGCCTCGGGAGACGACAGCCAACCCTTTTGCTCCGCCTTGGGGGGTGTATCGGCCTCCGTCAGTGTGCCCGGAAACAGATTTTCACGATGAACCGCTCCGATAGCCGCCTCATCATCCGCTTTGCGCCAGTTCTCCACGCCATCGACATCGATATGGTGCCGCCAGATCTGGCCGTTGAGGTCGCCGGTCAGAACGATGATGTCGTCGCTGTCGCCGTCACGCCAGACGTCCAGGATCGTGCGCCCCTCGTAGGTCTCGACGTAATGCAGCCATCGTTGCTGGTCCGGACCGGCAGTTTCACGTCCAGGGACATGCGGTTCGACCCGGGCGCCATCCTGATCTGGCCGCACCAGGTACAGCGCATCACTGCCGCGCCTGCGCCCGGTGACTGCAATGCCGTTCTCGTCGAGCCGTGTCTCACCGCGCACCAGGTCGTTGTTGCGCAATGCCGCATCCACCCCTGCGGCATCGTCGTCCGCCAACTCCAGCGGTGCCGAGAAGCGCGGAAAATCCGCCTCCAGCACGAACGCCATGTCGCCGAACCAACCGATCCCACAACCGACTTCCCGGCCGTCCACGGTGCGGATATGCGTGACACTGGATAGCCCTATCATGTCCTCGAACAGCGTCGGTTCGCGCGAATTGACGATGTGAACGTGCGCGCCAAAGCGTGCTTGCAATGCCTTGTTCTCGCCCGCGAATTGCTCGGGCGAGCGCAGCCTCGGCGGGGCAATATCCGTTGACGGCGCAATTTCGGTCAGGCGCCCATCCAGGTGGCCGCGATACAGCCGCACCGCGGTCGCCGCACCCGCGAAGTCTACGCGCACCGGGTCGCCGCAGAACGGACCATCAGCCGAACCCCGCCGCCGCTCGATGGTGCATTGCAGGATCATCCCGCGGGTGTCGAGGATTTCGCGGACCACCAGCACGGCGACAGCCAGCCGATCGACGTTGCCCAGGCGGCCCGTCAGCCAGTCCTCAAGATCGCCTGTTTCGAGGGGATGCGGCTCACCAATGACAACGTAGCCGTCCAGCAGCGATCCATCGACGCGCCGGGTGGAACGGAAGATGACATGGAGCACCGGATCCGGAGCGACGCCCTTCAGGGCGATCAGCCGCGCCGTCAGACGCCGGCCCGTCCATTGCTCGCCGTTTTCGGCCGTGGTCATCGACCCTTCCCTGGAGACGCGATAGGTGCTTTGGCCCTTTGGAGGGCTCATGTGGCCTGCCACGCTGTAACAGCATATAGTTTCGGCATTCTTTTCAGCGACGTCATGCTCGCAAAAAGAGACGTTGCGGGATCCGGCTTTGCCGGCCGGCTGGATCCTTGACTTAGCCGATTCGCCACGGAAAGTTAACGAGAGATAAACGCCGTTATACCGCCTTTGAATATGGTCGGCGCAATCAGTGGAATGCAGCAGAACTCCAAGGCTCTCCAGCTTATCTGGCTACCGTAAATCGGCCGCATTATATACGCGTGATCGGCAGTTCTGGGGCTGCGGTCGTTCAATTCCCCATCGCATTGCCGGTCCGCACCACCTCCGGACGCAACAACTGCTGGTGGCGGAGCGCCAGTGCGCCCACGATGATCAGGTTGCCCAGATTGAACGCCAGCCCGCTGGCGAAGGCCACGCTGTAGAAACCGAACCGGTCGTAAAGAAATCCCGCCAGCCAGCCGCCCGTCGCCATACCTGAGCCGCTGAACAGCAGGAGTGTCGGAACCCGCCACGCGGCTTCCGAAGCTGGAAACAACTGGCGCACTGCCAGCACGTAGGCAGGCACCATCCCGGCGAAGCCCAGTCCGAAGAAAGTCGATACCGCGAACAGGCCGGCCTCGTTGCGGACCGTCAGGAAGCCGGCCATGGCCAAAAGCTGGGCGACAGATCCGCATAATACGGTCCGCAGTCCTCCGATTCGGTCGGAAATCCAGCCCCATATCTGCCGGCTGAAAAACGCGCAGCCGAGCAGTACCGACAGCATCGCGGCTCCCTGGGACGCTGGAATGCCGATATCCGAACAGAACGCAATCAAATGGCTCTGCGGCATGGCCATCGGCACGCAGCACATAAACGCGGCCGCGGCCAGCAGCGCGAGCACCAGGTTGCCCGGCAATCCCAGAACACTGGTCCCGCCTCGCTGGCCAGATGGCGCGATGGGCTGCACCACTTCCGGCGGAGCACGCAGGACGAGCAAGGCCAGTGGCGCCACGACGCACGCCACCGTAATGCCGAACGCGAGCATGGTCTCGCGCCAGCCGATCAATGCAACGCCGCGCTCGAAGATCGATGGCCAGACTGCGCCTGCAACGTATTGACCGCTCGAGATCAACGCGAGTGCCGTGCCGCGGCGCCGATCGAACCAGCGGCTGACGTAGACATACCCCGGCGCGTTGATGCCACCGATGCCCAGGACGCCGACAAACAGCCCATGGCCCAACCACAATTGCCATGCGCTTTGTCCTGCTGACGCGACCGCCAGCCCAACGCCGATCATCGCCGCACCAAACGACATCGTCCATCGCGTTCCGAAACGATCGGCGATCCGGCCCATTGCAAGGCCGCCAATTGCGGAACCGAACCAGGCCAGTGAATAAGCCAACGCCGGAACCGTGCGCGCCCTGCCAAGTTCGGCCGCAATCGGCTTCAGTGCCACAACCGAGACGAACGGTGCGCCGAATGCGAACGACATGACGCCTAGCACGGTGAACGCGACCCCCCAGGAAGCGCGGGTTTCGATGCTGGCCATTCCCTCCGTCCTTGCCGGCGTGCTGTCTTCTGATGAACGTGTCGCCCATTCTGGAACGGAGAGTACCCGATGACCAACCCGCTCGATCCCGCCTTGTTTCGCCCCGATGCTGTGACACCCGACATCCGCCAGATGAACGAGACGGTGATCAAGTTGCTGACGCCGATGCCGGACTGGTGGGTGGTCGGTGCCGAGCCCACCCGAGCCGCCCGGCGCCGCGGCGACGGTCCGTTTCCGCCGCCCGCAATGTCGGCGCGGGCGACCGTGCGCAGTATCCCTGGCCGGGACGGCAACGCCATTCCCCTGCGCATCATCGCGCCGGACACCCCGCGCGGCATCTATCTGCATATACATGGCGGCGGCTGGGTGCTCGGTGGTTCCGACATGCAGGACCCAATGCTCGAGCGCATCGCTGACAACACCGGCCTCGCGGTAATCAGCGTCGAATACCGTTTGGCGCCAGAGTATCCCTACCCGGCAGGGCCAGACGATTGCGAGACCGCCGCGATATGGCTGGCGCGCAATGCCAAGGCCGAATTTGGCACCGACGCGCTGACGATCGGCGGTGAGTTTGCCGGCGGCCATCTCTCGGCCGTGACGCTACTGCGGATGCGTGACCGCCATGGCTTCACTGGCTTCCGCGGCGCCAATCTTGTCTACGGCGCCTACGACCTGTCGCTGACGCCTAGCCAACGGCTGTTCGGCAACGAGCGCCTTGTCCTGCGCACAATCGATATCGTCCAGTTTGGCAACGCGTTCCTGCCAACAGTTGGCGATCGGCGCGATCCGGACGTTTCCCCGCTCTACGCAGGCTTGCACGGCATGCCTCCAGCGCTGTTTTCGGTCGGCACCGCCGATGCACTGCTCGACGACACGCTGTTCATGCATGCACGTTGGCTGGCCGCGGGCAACGCCGCTGAGTTGGTAATTTACCCCGGCGGCGCGCATGGCTTCACGCTGTTTCCGAACGCATTGGCGGACCAGGCAGAGACGAGGATGGAGGAGTTCTTGCGACGAATAACCGAGTGACACCGACGTGCCGCGACCATCGGTAGAGCACGTTAAGGCTAACCGGAATCGATGGGTTGAGCGGCAAGTGAAACCCATCAGGTTTCCAGTCACGTCGAAAATGCGCTGGTATTTCTGTTTGAATTTGGTTCGCGACCTCACTACCGGACACTTAGCAAGCTTGCCGTGCTGGCATTCCTGGCGCAGTTTTCACCCGATGATCCTGCGCGGCTGTCTATTGTCGCTATGCATCCCACTTCTGGTGGCCGGCCTGCCGGCCCATGCGGTGCCCCGGTGGCAAATGCAACCAGATCCTCCGCCCATGCCAACACCTGAGAAGAGCGGCATGGCTCCGGTCGATGGCATTTCGATGTACTACGCGATCTACGGGCACGGGACGCCTCTCCTGCTTATCCACGGAGGATTGAGCAGTTCCGATGTATGGGCGGGCGTGATACCGCTTCTGGCCAAACAGCATGAAGTCATTGTCGCGGACAGCCGAGGGCAGGGACGCTCGACACAGACCAGCGAGCGGTTGACCTACACTCTGATGGCCAATGACTACGTTGCCTTGCTTGATTACCTGAACGTCAGTCGAGTGGCTGTTGTCGGGTGGAGCGACGGCGGCAACATCGGGCTTGATCTCGCCATTCATCACCCTGATCGCCTGACCTCACTGTTCGCGCAGGCTGCCGATGCAAGTCCCGATGGGCTGGTTGCGTTTTCGAGGCCGGAGAAGGGGGATTACCTGTCCCGCCTGCGTCGCTTTGTGGAAGACGCGACGGGACGGGTTATTGCCATCCTCGAGGCCCAGAGCATACGCCTCCTGGTCATGTTCGGGCGCCGTCCATCTGGACCGCCGGCGCCATCATTGGCCCTGCAAAGGGAGATCTTCAGGCTGTGGGCAACCGAGCCACACTACAGCGAGCAGCAATTGGCTTCGATCCACGTACGGACAGCGATTGTCATCGGCGATCACGACGATGTCGTTCGGCTCGATCATACAAAGTATCTGGCGAGGACGATCCCTGGAGCGCAGTTCATCATCCTGCACGACGTTGGGCACACCGCGGTGCTGCAGGATCCCATCGGGTATGCACATGCTGTGCTGGATTTTGTGGACAGTCCGGGGACAAACTGATCGATCATCTTATGACAACTGCTCATTGCAGTCATTCACGCGATCACCCCTCCAATCGTCATGGCCGGTCGTGTCCCCATAGGCGCTAATACAAGATCAATATACATTCCTGGGCCGTCCAAACCGCCGTCATGGCCGGGCGTGTCCCGGCCACCCCGTAGCGGCACGAACGTCCGACCGCGGGCACATCAGGCTGGAGCCTATGCGCGGTTGCCTTATATGCAGGCAACGTGCCGCTACGGGTGGCCGGGACGCGCCCGGCCATGACGATTGGAGGGGTCCTCGCAATCGGCCGCTGGCACTACCTATTGCGTATCGCTTCGCTCATGCGGCCCACGATCTCCTTCAGCACCGGTGCCGGGGAGGCGAAATTCAGCCGCGCGAAGCTGGCGTACTGCGCGCCGAACGTTTCGCCGGCGTTCAACCCTACCCGGGCCTGGTCCAGGAAGAACTGGCCGGCCGAAGTTGGCAGGTTCACCGCCGAGCAGTCGAGCCAGGCGAGATAGGTGGCTTCGGGACGGCGCAGCGTCACGCCCGGCAATGCTTCGCCCAGGTTCTGCATCAGCCAGTCACGATTGGCCTGAAGTTGCGCCAGGATTTCATCGAGCCAGGACTGGCCTTCGTCCCACGCCGCGATTGTAGCATCGACGCCGGTCACGCCGGGCGAGCCGAGCAGCCGAGACGGAATGCGCGCAAAGAAGCGGTCCTTCAGCGCGGGCGCGCCGAAGTGCATGATGGCGCAGCGCAGCGCGGGGATGTTGAAGCTCTTGGTTGCCGAGGTGATGGTGATGGTGCGTGCCGCCATCTCGGGCGACAGCGACGCCAGCGGGATATGCGTGCTGCCGGGATAGACGATGTCGGCATGGATCTCGTCCGAAACCACGATCAGGTCGTGACGAATGGCGAAGGCCGCGACTTCTTCCAGTTCCGCACGTGAGAATGCGCGGCCCGTCGGGTTCTGCGGATGGCAGAAGATCAGCACACGCGCACGCGGATCGGGCGCCGCGTCGTAGGACGCGAGGTCGAGCTCCCAGCGTGTGCCGTTGTCGCGCATATGGTTGGCGATCAGACGGCGGCCGGTGTCCTCGATGGCGCGCATGAACGGCGGATAGGACGGGAGTTGCAGTCACGACCGCATCGCCTGGCTCGCTGAACGCCATGACGGACGAAAAGCTGGCCTGGACGAGGTCGCCGATCGGGTGCGCATCGTCGGGATCGGGTGACCAGCCGAAGCAATTCTGCATGCGGCGGGCGAAGGCGGCGGCCAGTGCGCCTTCGCGCACCGCGTAGCCGTATTCCTGGTTGCGCGCGAGACGGGCGAGCGCGTCGGCGATCGCGGGGGCGACACCAAAGTCCATGTCGGCGACCCAGGCGGGCAGCACGTCTTCGGCGAACTTGTGCCATTTGTTGGTGCGGCGGGAACGCAGGAACGGAATGTCAAAGTCGGTAGGGCTGTTGGACATGCTGGCAGGTTCTCCGGTTGCGACGGGGATACTATTCCCGCCGTGCCGCATGCAAGGCGCCGCGCAGCAGGTTGCCGCTGGCGAGCAAATCGGCGTCCTCGTCGTACGTCGGTGGACGCCATTGCGCCAGCGGCATGGATAGCAGATGGCCGCGCCGGCGGAACGGCTCCAGTGTAATGACGCCTGTATAGTCGACCTCGGCCAGGGCGCGGCATATGGCGGGCCAGTCCAGGTGACCGGTGCCGAGAAAACCACGATGGTTTTCGTTCGCCTGGAAGTGAAGCAGCAGGGGGCCGGCGAGACGGATCGCCTGTGGCAGATCGTCTTCCTCCATGTTCATGTGGAACGAGTCGAGCATGATGCCGACAGACGGTTGGTCCACGAGAGTGCACAACGCGATCGCCTGCTGCGTGGTGTTGCAGAAGTCGGTCTCGAAGCGGTTCAGCGGTTCGACGGCGAAGCGCACGCTGCTGCCGTCCGCGTGCTCCGCGGCTTCGTGGAGGCCTTCGGTGACGCGCTTTATGCGTTCGTGGCGCTGTAACTCGTTGATCGGCATTGGCGCGCGGCCGGCGAATACGAGCGGCGAACCGTAAAGGGGGCCGCCGACGATGGTGGCGCCGCACCCCACAGCCACATCGATGCAGCGCCAGAGGTAATCGACGCCGGCACGGCGGCAGGCCGCATCGTCCGATGCAAGATCGCGCTGCGGGTTCAATCGCGCGGCGAGTTGCAGGAACAGGCCGGCATCCTCGGCGGCACGGCGAACCTCGGCGGGATGCATCTCGCCTGGTTCCGGCACCAGCAGCTCGCAGAAATCCATGCCAGCGGCCTTCATGCGCGCGAACAGAGGGAAGTGGTCCGCGGTGAAGGGACGCGCGTAGCTCATCGAAATCACGCCGATATGCGGCGGCCAGTTATTCATCCGATCACGGCTCCTTTGGTCAATCCGCCTACCAATCGCTTCTGGGCGAACAGGAACAGGATCGTGGCGGGAAGCGCAACCAGCGTCCCACCCGCCATCAGCAGGCCCCATTCGATCTGGTTCTCGCCGATGAACATCTGCAGCGCCACTGTGACAGTGCGGACGTTGCGTCCGGCCAGCATCAGCGCGAACAGATATTCGTTCCAGGATGCGATGAACATGTAGGCGCCGACGGCAATCGCGCCTGGCATCACCACGGGCAGGATCACCAGCAGCAGCGCCTGGCGCGGTGTGCAGCCGTCCACCGCGGCCTGTTCATCGAGCGCGATCGGGATGCTGTCGACGTAGCTGGTCAGCATCCAGATCGCGAAGGGCAACGTGAAGGTCGCGTGGCCGGCGATCAGGGCGATGTAGGTGTCGAGCAGGCCGAGCACGCGCAGTAGCAGGAACAGTGGCAGGATCAACATGACCACGGGGAACATGTTGATCACCAGGAACAGGATGCGGAGGCTGTCGTGGCCGCGGAACCGGTAGCGCGAGAAGGCGTAGGCGGCTGGCAGGGCAAGAGTGAGGCCAAGCGTCACGGCGCCGGTGGCGACGATCAGGCTGTCGCGCAGGTTCTGTACGAATGAGGTGCGCTGAAGCAGTTCGATGTGATGCGCGAGTGTGAAGGTCTGCGGGATCAGTGTGATTGGCGCATGCGTCAGTTCGGCATCGGGACGGAACGATGAGAGCATCATCCACAACCAGGGTAGCAGGGCGAAGCCCAGGATCGCCGCGACCGGGAGTTCGACGGTCAGCAAGCGCCTGATGTCATTGCGAGCGTAGCGAAGCAATCTGGATCGGGATTGCTTCGATTTGCTCGCAATGACGTGGGGGGTCATTGCCGGTGGCTCCGCCAGGCGTGGAACACCACGACACCTAACAGGATCAGCGTCAGCAGCACGGCGAGCGCCGAACCCTGTCCGTAATTGCCGCCGGACCACGCTGTGAGGAATGCGTGCAGCGGCAAGGTCTGCGTCGCTGTGCCGGGGCCTCCGCCGGTCATTACCAAGATCAGGTCGAGCGAATTGGCGACCCAGATCATGCGCAGCAGCAGCGTCGTAGCGATCACGCCGGCCAGGCCAGGCAGGGTGACATAGCGGAACTGGTTGTATGACCCGGCGCCGTCGATCGCCGCAGCCTCATACAGGTCGTTTGGGATCGATTGCAGGCCGGCCAATAGGGTCACGGCGAAGAACGGAAAGCCTTGCCAGACCACAGCGAGGATCACCGCGATCATTGCGGTATCCGGGCGCGCCAGCCAGGCAATCGGCTGCGACAATACGCCAAGCCGGACCAAAATCTCGTTCAGCACGCCGAGATTGAAGTCCAGCATCCAAGTCCAGATCAGTCCGATGATCACCGACGGCAGCGCCCAGGGCACCACGATCAGCGCACGTGCTACCGCGCGCCAGGCGAAGCTGCGATTGAGCAGCAGCGCCGTGCCAAGGCCCAGAGCGAATTGCGACGAGACCGCGCAGCCGACCCAGATGACCGAGTTGCCCAGGCTGGACCAGAACACCGGATCGCGTAGCGCAAGCGTGTAGTTGGCCAGCCCGATGAAGGGCTGGCTGCGGGGGCGGAACAGGATCACGTCATGCAGCGAAACCCATAGCGTATCCGCTACCGGCAGCAGCACCAGCAATCCAGTTGCGGACAGCGCCGGGGCCAGCATGAGCCACGGCGTTGCACTGGGCCTCAAGCGAAGAACAGCTTGTCGAACGTTTGCATCATCTCGTCAGGAGTGATCTGGCCGAGCATCGCTTTCTGCGTTGTCTGCGGCCAGACGGTGCGAGTGAAGTCGGCTGTCTGCGGTAACAACGGCAGCACGTTCGCGAGAGGCAGCGACTGCGTGGTCGCCTCGATGAAGCGCTTCGGCTGGACGTTCCAATTGGCAACGCCGGACGTGGTGACCGTCACCTGGCCGGACAGCTTGTTGAACGCGACGTTAGGCTCGCTGGTGGAGAGGTAGGAAATCCACTTCCAGGCGGCTTCCTTGTTGTTGCTGGCGGCCAAGACCGCGCTCGATCCGTCGCCGTAGGTGGCCCAACCGCCTTGTGGGTTGTGCGGCACAGGGACGGCGGTGATCGCGTCGCCCAGTGCGGCGGCAAGGTCGTTGGCCGAACCGATGTGGTGGATGGTCATCGCCGTACGGCCGGCCTTCATGTTGTTGACGGTCTGGAGGAATGCATCGGTTGGCGCGCTCGGTGGGCAGACACGATCGGTGCGATACAAATCGATATACCAGCGGTTGGCGGCCAATGCCCGCGGTGTCAGCAGCCCACCTTTTTCCAGCTTCGCGCCGTTGCCCAGCACGAATGTCGCCCAGAAGTCATGGCCGCCGGCGCCGCCGCGAAAGCCGAAGCCCCAGCGGTCTTTGCCGGTCAGAGCCTTTGCCACGGTCAGGAAGTCATCGAATGTCGCCGGCAGCTTGAGGTTGGCCTGCGTGCACCAATCCTGCCGGACATACAGATACAGGATGACGTATTGCAGCGGCAGGTAATAGCGCTTGCCATCCGGGCCACGATGCAGGCGCCAGAAATCGTCGGAGATGTCGCCCTTGCCTGGCCAGGCGTCGATCCACGCGTCGAGCGGGGCCAGCGCTTCCATTTCCAACAGCCGCGCCTGGTTGACGAACTTCACCATGGCCGCGTCGGGACCGTTGCCGGCAATCAACGAGGTGTAGAGGCGCGTGTCGTAGTCGGCACCTCCGCCCCAGGGGATGTTCTCGGCCTGGATCTTGATGTCCGGGTTCAGCTTCTCGAAGTTGGCAACCAGCGCGTCGGGTGAGGCTTTCGGGTCGTCGAAGTGATACCACCAGCGGATCGTCACCGGCTTCTGGGCATGTGGCCGGGCCACTGGAACGGCAGCCAGTGTTGCTGCCGCGCCGGTCAGCAATGCGCGTCGTCGCATGAAAACGTTCCCCCTATTCGTCGGAGGAACAATACACAATCGGGGTCAGGCGCCGATATCCTCGGCGGCACGTTGCAATTCGCGAACCAAGGGAACCAGGATGTCCTGGCATTTCGCGGTATCGCCCGGCCGCGCGGCTCGTTCCAGCGTCGCCGCCAACTCCTGCAATGCACGGGCGCCGACCGAAAGCGCTCCGCCTTTCAGCTTATGCGCGGCAAAAGCGACCGCGGTCATGTCGCGCGATGCCAGGGCCGCCTCGATTTCCTGGGCGTTCTCGCGGGCGGTGGCCAGGAACTCGGTCAGCACCGATCGCAGCGTCGCTTCGTCGTTGCCGAGCCAAGAGCGCAACATGGCGCGATCCACGGCGGGGGGCGGCGGCTCTGCCGGCGGCGCTACATGCATCCAGCGAGCGAGCGTCGCACTGAGGCGTGCCAGGGCGACTGGTTTCGTCAGGTAACCGTCCAGGCCGGCCTCCAGGCAGCGCTCCTCCTCGCCGTGCATCGCGTTGGCGGTGACCGCGACGATCGGCGTGCGGCTTACGCCGATTGCGGCTTCCCGTGCGCGGATTTCGGCGGTGAGCGCGTAGCCATCCATTCGCGGCATGTGCATGTCCGCCAAAACCGCGGCGTAACGGCCCGGCTGCCAAAGCGAAAGCGCTTCGAGTCCGTCAATGGCAACATCTGCGGTCAGGCCGAGCAGGCCGAGTTGACTGACCAGCACCTGACGATTGACGGGATGGTCGTCCACGACCAGCACACGGCCGCCTGCTCCGCTTATGGGCGATGGTGGCAATGCCGGTGCCGTATGGGCGAGTTCACTCATTGCGGCGGCGCGCAGTTTCAGCGTGACGGTAAATGCTGAGCCTTTGCCGGACTGGCTGCGCACCTTCACATCACCGCCCATCAATTGCGCCAACCTGCGCACGATCGACAGACCCAGACCAGTGCCTCCGAACCGGCGCGTCGTCGAACTGTCGGCCTGAGAGAATGGCTGAAACAGCCGTGCACGCTCCGTTTCGCTGATACCGATGCCGCTATCGGTGACCGTCAGAGTGACGCGATGATCACCTTCGCCCAACGGCAGCGTCGCAGCGCGGACGTGGATGTCGCCCTGGTGGGTGAACTTCACCGCGTTGCCAATCAGATTGAACAGGATCTGACGAACGCGTACGGGATCGCCGATCAGGGCGTCGGCTGAACCGGCGGCGAGCTGCGCGGTAAGCCGCAGGCCTTTTGCCGTGGCCTGCGGCTGGAACGCTTCCGTCGTATTGCCGACGAGCTCGGCTAACGAGAAAGGCGTTTCTTCCAGATCCAAACGCCCTGCTTCGATCTTCGAGAAATCCAGCACGTCGTCGATGATGCGCAGCAGCGCGGACGCGGACGATGCGCATGGTCGCGACGATGGCGCGCTGGCTTTCGCTGATGTCCTGATGCTCCAGGACCTCCAGCATGCCGAGCACGCCGTTCATCGGCGTGCGGATTTCGTGGCTCATGGTGGCGAGGAAGGTGGATTTCGCCTGGTTTGCTGCTTCGGCCTCGAGCCGCGCCGCTTCGGCCGCATCGCGCTCGCGCGCCAGATCGGTCTCGCGCTGCTTCAGTTCGGTGATGTCGCGCACCACGACGAGCCGGCTGCCGTCTGGCATCTTGCGGAAGCAGCGCTCGACCCAGGTTCCGTCCGGACGCGGACGCACCTGCTGGTTGCCGTCAGCGCGGTTGAACAGCTCCACCTGTGCCGCGACGTGCTCGTCGGCGGAGGGCGCGGTGCGCGGCACAAGGCCGTTCTGGTACTGATAGCGCCAGATGTCCTGCATGGTGCCAAGCTCGAGGATCTTCTCGCGCGGGATGTTCACCAGCTCGAACATCGCCTTGTTGGAGGTGATGTAGGTGCCGTCTGCTTCGGCCGACCCCACGCCGTCGCGCATGTTGTCGAGGAGTGCCTGCATGTGGGCACGCGTGCGCTCGGTCTCGGCGCGGGCGGCCTGAAGTTCCACCTCGCGCTGCTTGATGTCGGTTATGTCGGCGGTGGCGCCGACCAGGCGATGCGCTCTGCCATTCGGGCGGCGCAGCGCGATGCCGTATTGCCGCACCCAGCGCCAGGAACCGTCGGAGCCACGATAACGATATTCGTGTTCGAGACGAGATGTCTCGCCTTTGAAATGTGCGGCGAGAGCGGCGCGGAGGCCAGGGAGGTCGTCGGGATGCACGACCTTGGCCCAACCTTCGCCAGACTTTGCCAGTTCCGCCCATAGTCGCCGTACCTCGCGGCCGAGGGGCGGCCGATCGACCACCCCGGTCTCGATATTCCAGTCGTAGACGCTGTGGTTTATGGCAGCGAGAGCGAGGACATAGCGCTCCACGTCTTCAGCCGGGACGTTATGTGGTGCGTCTGTCGTGTCCGCAGTCATCGGCAACTCCGGAACGAGGATGATTACGGACATCCTCTAGGCCGGGGAGGGAACAAAATGGTTGCAACGGAGAAGGCGGAAGGCTGGGCCTGTGCTGTGCGGCCCGAGGGGCGGAGAGGGAGCTTAGGAAGGGACCTATATTCTCTCCCCGAGAGGGATTGCTACTTTTTTGTGGCCGCCAGCAGATAGTTGACGCTGGTGTCACGCACGATGCGCCAGTGACCGGTTAGCGGATCGGGCGCCAGGCCTGCGACGTCGGTCACGCGCAAGCCGAGGGAGCGCAGCATTCCAGCCAGTTCGGCGGGGGTAATGAAGCGCCGCCAGTTGTGGGTGCCGATGGGGAGCCAGCGTAGCAGATACTCAGCACCAACTTTGGCGGCGAGATAGGAACGCGGCGTGCGATTGAGGGTGGAGAGAAAGAGCTGGCCGCCGGGCAGCATCAGGTCACGCAACGTAGCGAGGAAAACCCGCGGGTCGGGAACGTGCTCGATCACTTCCAGGGCAGTGATGACCGGGAAGCGCTGGTTTTCGGCCAATAGGTCCTCGGGAGCGCCGATGCGATAGTCGAGCGGAAGATTCTGAGGAGTGGCGTGCGCGCGGGCGGCTTCGATCGTCTCGCCGGCTGCATCCAGGCCAAGCACTCGGAGGCCGTGCCGGGCCAGGGCCTCAGCAGCAATGCCCGCGCCACAGCCGATGTCAACGACGAATGGGCCAGGCAGAAGATGCAGAAGATTCCCCCCCTCCCCTTGCGGGAGGGGGTTGGGGGGAGGCGGCTTATCCACCGCCCCCTCCCCCCAACCCCCTCCCGCAAGGGGAGGGGGGGAATTGAAGCGGCCGTCCTGCTTCCTTATCCGCTCGACGATCCATGCCACCCGCGCCGGGTTCATGCGGTGCAGCGGGCGCATCGGCCCATTCGGGTCCCACCAGCGGGCCGCGAGCGCGTCGAACCTAGCGATTTCCTCGGGCGAGGCAGTTATGCCAGTCATGGTTGCCCCTGCTGTCCTGCGCCAGTATGACCACCCCTGACCGACCACTGACAACTGGGCCTGATGTCACGCATCGTGATGAAGTTCGGCGGCACGTCCGTCGCCGATCTCGACCGCATCCGCAACGTCGCCAACCGCGTGAAGCGCGAGGTGGAGGCGGGGAACGAAACCGCGGTCGTGGTCTCGGCCATGGCCGGTGTCACCAACCAACTCGTGGCCTATTGTCAGGGGCTATCGCCGCTGCATGACGCCCGCGAATACGACACGGTAGTGGCAACTGGCGAGCAGGTTACCAGCGGGCTGCTGGCGATCGCGTTACAGGAGATCGGTGTCGAAGGACGCTCATGGCAGGGTTGGCAAATTCCGATCCGGACCGACAACGCGCATGGCAAGGCGCGCATCGCCGGGATCGAAGGTGACGAGCTGATCCGGCGGATGCAGTCGGGTCAGGTGGCGGTGGTATCCGGATTTCAGGGCATCGGCCCAGACAACCGGATCACCACGCTGGGTCGCGGCGGTTCCGATACGTCCGCCGTTGCACTGGCCGCCGCGCTGAAGGCGGACCGGTGTGACATATATACGGACGTGGACGGGGTCTACACGACTGATCCACGCATCGTGCCGCGGGCGCGCAAGCTGGCGCGTATCAGCTATGAGGAAATGCTGGAGCTGGCCTCGGTCGGTACGAAGGTTTTGCAGACGCGCAGCGTCGAGCTGGCGATGAACGAACGGGTACGCGTGCAGGTGTTGTCGAGTTTCGAGGACGTGCCGGGCACGCTGGTGGTGGATGAGGACGAGATCGTGGAAAAGCAGAACGTATCCGGCATCGCCTATTCGCGCGACGAGGCGAAGATCACTCTGCGTAGGGTGCCCGATCGGCCTGGCATCGCCGCCGCCGTGTTCGGCGCGCTGGCCGAGCGAAACGTCAATGTCGATATGATCGTGCAGAACATCTCGGCTGACGGCACGACCGATATGACCTTTACGGTGGGCAAAGCCGACCTGCCGCGCGCGCAGGTAATGCTGGACGAAGCGCGTGCGCAGATCGGATTTTCCGAGGTGCTGTCGGACCCCAATGTCGCGAAGATCAGCGTCGTCGGTGTGGGGATGCGCAGCCATGCTGGTGTTGCCAACACGATGTTCCGTGCGCTGGCTGACAAGTCGATCAACATCCAGGTCATATCGACCAGCGAGATCAAGGTCAGCGTACTGATCGCCGCTGACTACACCGAGCTTGCGGTGCGCGCGCTGCACACCGCTTATGGCCTCGATGGCACCTGATATCGCCATCACTGACGCTGTGACGACCGCGCGCGCGGAACTCGACCGGCTATGGTCGCGCGGTACCGCGTTCCTTGGCTGCCGCGTTGCCATCATGGGCGGTGCGATGAGCTGGGTGAGCGAGCGGCATCTGGTGGCGGCGATCTCCAATGCCGGTGGGTTTGGGGTAATCGCCTGCGGCGCGATGGAGCCGGACAGGCTGGCGGCCGAGATCGCCGGGACGCAGGCGCTGACCGACCGGCCGTTCGGCGTGAACCTGATCACCATGCATCCGCGGCTGGATGACCTGATCCGCGTGTGCCTGGAAGCGCATGTCGGACACGTTGTGCTGGCTGGCGGCATTCCTCCGGGTGGCGCCGTGCGGGCGGTGAAGGATGGCGGGGCCAAGCTGATCTGTTTTGCGCCGGCACTGGTGTTGGCGAAGCGATTGGTCCGCTCCGGAGCGGATGCGTTGGTGATCGAAGGATCGGAGGCGGGCGGGCATATCGGTCCTGTGTCGCTGATGGTGCTCGCCCAGGAGATCCTGCCGCATATGCGCGAGTTCCCGGTGTTCGTCGCCGGCGGACTGGGGCGCGGCGATGCGATCCTGGGGCTGCTGGAGATGGGCGCCTCGGGCGCGCAGCTCGGCTCGCGGTTCGCCGCGGCCACTGAAGTTGATCGCCCATCCCAATTTCAAGCGCGCCTTCATCCGTGCTGCCGCACGCGACGCGATACCGTCGGTGCAATTGGACGCGCGGTTCCCCGTCATTCCGGTGCGCGGCCTGGTCAATGAAGGGGTGAAGCGATTCCTCCGCTTCCAGGGCGAGACACGCGATCGCTTCGAGGCGGGCGAGCTCAGCAAGGAAGCAGCGCAGCTTGCCATCGAGCACTTCTGGGCCGGTGCATTGCGGCGCGCGGTGATCGAGGGCGACATCGAGAACGGCTCCGTCATGGCGGGCCAGTCGGTCGGCATGGTCACGTCGGAACAGCCGACAGCGGAGATCATTGACGAGCTGATCGAGCAGGCGGTGGCGGCGTTGGCCGCGCGCGCAGCGTAGCGGGCGATGGTGACGCCGCGGCGGCTGCTGGCCAGACTGCGCGAGACAATGGCGCATGGCACTGCGCCATTGCAGGAGCTGGCTCAGCTTGTCGCGTCCGAGCTGGTCAGCGAGGTGTGCTCGATCTACGCCACGCGGCCGGGCGAAATCCTTGAGCTGGTGGCGACGCAGGGTCTGAATCCGCAGGCGGTTGGCCGCACACGATTGCGCGTCGGGGAGGGGATTGTCGGCCTGTGTGCTGCCATGGCGCAGGTGATGAACCTGCCGGACGCGCAGAATCATCCCGCTTTTGCCTATCGTCCGGAAACGGGGGAGGAGCCATTCGCGTCCATGCTGGCGGTGCCGGTGCGACGCGCCGGGCGGACCTTGGGTGTCGTCGCGGTGCAGAACCGCAATCCGCGCGGCTACTCAGACGAGGAGGTGGATGAACTGGAAACCGTGGCGATGCTGCTCGCCGAGGTCCTGTCCACCACTGGTGCCACGGACGGTGCGGAAGAAGGCGTGGGCGCGACGGTGCCACGGGTTTTCGCTGGCGCAGCGCTCGTGCCCGGCATTGCGATAGGGCCTGTGGTTGTGCTGGGGCGGCGCTGGCGTCCGTTGCATCTGCTTGCGGACGATCCGGACGCTGAGTTGGCGCGGCTGCACGAGGCCGTGCAACGCATGCAGCAGGGGCTGGACGAACTGATCAGTGGCGCACCTGACGGATTTGTCAGTGGTGCGGACGGGGCGGCTTCGCGCGAGGTGCTGGATGCCTATCGGCTGATCGCCGCGGATGCTGGCTGGCTGAAACGCGTCGGCGAGGTGATCCGCGGCGGGCTGTCGGCGGAGGCGGCGGTCCAGCGGGTCTCGGGCGAGCTGCACGATCGGATGCGGCGGATCACCGATCCTTATCTGCGCGAACGCTTGTCGGATCTGGAGGATATGGCGGGGCGGCTGTTGGCTGCTCTGTCAGGCGACGCGCCGCGGTCCACCGTGCCGCAGGGTGCAATCCTGCTGGCTCGGCGACTGGGTCCTGCCGAACTGCTCGATTGGCATGCCGCGGGCATTGGCGGGCTTGCGGTAGAGGAGGCCAGTCCTGCCGGTCACGCCGCGATCCTGGCCCGGGCACTTGGCTTGGCGGCGGTGGGCGGCGTTCGCGGTGCATTGAATGCCGCTGAAACCGGCGATGAGGCGGTGGTCGACGCGGATGAGGGCCAGCTTCTGCTGCGTCCCGAAGTCGAGGTACGTTCGACCTATGTTCGCGCATTGGAGGTTCGCAGCGCGCAACAGGCCGGTTGGGCGGCGTTACGGGACCGGCCTGCGAAAACCGCGGACGGCACGCATATCAGCCTGATGCTGAATGTCGGACTGCAAATGGAGGTGGCGCAGCTCGATACCACCGGAGCCGAGGGCATCGGCCTGTATCGCACCGAGATCGCTATGCTGGCTCGCGGCGCTATCGCCGATGTGGCGGAACAGGCGGCGACCTATTCTCGTGTGCTGGACGCCGCGGCGGGACGGCCGGTGATCTTCCGCACCCTGGACCTCGGCGCCGACAAGCTGCTTCCGGGTGACGCGCCGGAAGAAGACAACCCTGCCATGGGCTGGCGCTCTCTGCGCATCGGCCTCGATCGGCCGGCACTGCTGCGGCGTCAGTTGCGCGCGCTGCTGCTGGCGGCGGGAGGCCGGCCGCTCAGCATCATGTTCCCCATGGTGGCCACGGTGGCGGAATTCCGTGCCGCGCGGGCCCTGCTGTTGGCGGAGGCACGACGCGTGCGCCCCGCGCCAGAGCAACTTTCGGTTGGGACGATGCTCGAGATCCCGGCACTTATGTGGCAATTGAATGAATTGCTGCGTGAAGTGGACTTTGTGTCGGTCGGCTCGAATGATTTGCTGCAATTCCTGTTTGCAGCCGATCGCAGCGCACCGGCACTGTACAGCCGCTACGATCTATTGTCGCAGCCAGTACTCAATCTGCTTGACGAACTATTAACGGCAGCGCGTGCTGCGAGAGGTGGCGCTGGCGTGCCAGTATCGCTGTGTGGCGAAGCTGCATCGCGAACCTTGGAAGCGATGACGCTGGTGGGCCTTGGTTTCAACAGCCTTTCGATGCCTGCGACTGGCATATTGCCAGTCAAGGCGTTATTGGCAGAGCTGGATCTGGGTGCATTTCGGCCTGTGTTATCGGCAATCCGGCACACTACGTCAGGCGCGGCCAGTCTGCGTGAACCGATTAATGTTTGGGCCCGAGAGCATGGCCTGCCGGTATGACGAGGAAATTTAATTTCATCATTGCGAAATGACGACTCGCATGTCCTGGCAAACGGAGTCAGTGTAGAGGCGTTGGCAAGTTACCAGCTCGCGGGAATGGGGGCCGTGCTGCATCAGCGTAGATCAACACTGGCTAAAAGCCGGAGCGTGATGTCGTCCACCATTGACCAGGATGATGAGACCCCGCGTGCGCCCCGCGCAGGCGCGGACTTGCGGACAGCGCGCGAACGCGTTGGTTGGTCGCTGTCACAAATGGCCGAGGCGCTGCGCATCCGGTACCAATATCTGGAGGCATTGGAGGAAGGGCGGATCACTGACCTGCCTGGTAATGCCTATGCGCTCGGCTTCATGCGGACCTATGCGCGGACGCTTGGACTGGACCCGAACGAAATCGCGCGGCGTTTCAAGGCGGAAGCGGCAGAAGTTAATCAGAAAACGGTGCTGACGTTTCCGGTACCGGTACCGGAACGCGGTGTGCCGGCAGGAGCCGTTGTACTGTTGGGCGTGGTGCTGGCGGTCGGGGTGTATATCGGCTGGTATCGACTGTCTGGTGAGGGCCGGTTGCCGGCGGAAACGAGTGCCCCTATTCCGGCCCAACTTGCGCCGCTTGCTCAGCAGGCCGTGCCGGCGATGATGCCGCAGGCGCCCGCGGTTGCAACTGCCCAGGTCAATCCTTCGTCATCTGGTCCGGCGGCACCTGGGCAGCCTCAGGCGGTAGCGGCAGCCGATCAGGCTACGACGGTCGCGGCACTTCCTGTTCCCGCCATTTCGCCGACGCAGGCGGCGGCGGCGCCTGCTCCGGTGCCGGCGGTGGCGCCAATCCCGCTGTCCGACCAGTCGCGCATCGTGTTACGCGCCAATGCGGACGCCTGGGTCCAGGTGCGTGACCGCACCGGCACCATCCTGCTGAACCGGATCTTGCATGCCGGCGATACCTGGGATGTACCGCCGAAGCCCAACCTGCTGCTCACGACCGGAAATGCCGGCGGAACCGACCTGTTGGTGGATGGCACAACCATGCCGTCGCTGGGCGGCAGCGGTGCAGTGCGCCGCGACGTGCCGTTGGACCCTGACCTCCTGAAGGACGGCAAGGTTGCGGCGGCCAACGCGCCCTCGCCCGCCAATCCGACCAAATCCGCGACCCAGTAGCGGCGCGGCGCTGGAAACCCCATTGTAGGGGCGGAGGCGTTTCGCGCCGCAGCAACGGAGACCCACCCTATGAGCTATCGGCCGTACCAGGAGATCACCCGGCGGAAGTCCCGTCGCGTCTACGTCGGTCGGGTGCCGGTGGGCGACGGCGCCCCAATCAGCGTTCAGACGATGACCAATACGCTGACCACCGACGTGCCAGGCACAATCGCGCAGATCAGGCGGGCGGAGCTGGCAGGGGTCGATATCGTCCGGGTGTCCTGTCCGGACCAGGAGAGCGCGCTGGCGCTGAAGGACATCGTCCACGAGGTCAACGTGCCGATCGTCGCGGACATCCATTTCCACTACAAGCGGGCAATCGAGGCGGCGGATAGCGGTGCGGCCTGTCTGCGGATCAATCCGGGCAATATCGGCAGCGACGAGCGGGTGAAGGAGGTCATTAAGGCCGCGCGCAACCACGGGTGCTCGATGCGGATCGGGGTGAATGCCGGCTCGCTGGAGAAGCACCTGCTGGAGAAATACGGTGAGCCCAACCCGGAAGCCCTGGTGGAGAGCGCGCTGTACCACGCGAACATCCTGCAACAGCACGACTTCCACGACTTCAAGATCAGCGTGAAGGCCTCGGACGTGTTCCTGGCGGTGGCGGCGTATCAGCAGCTCGCCGAGGTGTGCGACCATCCACTGCATATCGGGATAACCGAGGCCGGCGGGCGGCGGATGGGCACGGTAAAGTCGGCGGTGGGGTTGGGTTCTCTGCTGTGGGCCGGCATCGGCGACACGCTGCGGGTCTCGCTGTCGGATGAGCCGGAGGAGGAAGTGCGGGTTGGCTGGGACCTGTTGAAGGCATTGGGCATCCGGCACCGAGGCGTGAAGGTGATCTCCTGCCCATCCTGCGCGCGGCAGGGCTTCAACGTGATCCAGACCGTGCAGACGCTGGAGGACCGGCTGGCGCATATCGAGACGCCGATCACGCTGTCGATCATCGGCTGCGTGGTGAACGGGCCTGGCGAGGCGCTGATGACGGATATTGGGCTGACTGGCGGGGGGAATGGGCGGCACATGATTTATCGTGCCGGGAAGACCGACCACACGATCGATGGGCGCGACATGGTGGAGCACATCGTGGAGCTAGTGGAGGCCAAAGCGGCCGAGCTGAAGGCCGCGAAGGAAGAGGAGAAGCTTGCGGCGGAATAGATGAGCGATCCGGCTGCGCCACTCGATATCGGCCCGTACGTACGTGCTGTTGCGCGGCTGGACGAGGGGCTCGACCGGCATCGCAGGGAGCCCGCTGACGAGCAACTGCGCGACGGATTGATCCAGCGCTTCGAGTTCACCTACGAACTCAGCCACCGCATGCTGCGGCGCTACTTGCGGACGGTGGCTGCATCTCCCGATGCATTCGATCAGGTTCCGTTCCAGGACCTGATCCGCACGGCCAATGAGCAAGGGCTGCTGCGTGGCGATTGGCCGGCGTGGCGGCGATTCCGCGACATGCGGGCAAGGACCAGCCATACCTATGCGGCGGGTGTTGCAGAACAGGTAACTGCGGGTATCCCGGACTTTCTCGCTGAGGCGACGTATCTGCGCGATCAGTTGCAGCGACGCCTTGGATGACGGTCGGACTGGAATTGCGCAAAGACCATGCGGCCATCGTGCTCGGTGTACTGCGCGCACATCTGCCACCCGGTGCCCGTGCCTATGTCTTCGGATCTCGTGCGCATGGCGGCGCACGCCGATACTCGGATCTCGATCTGGCGTTGGAATGGGATCGGCCGCTCGGGTTCGACGTCATGGGTGAGATCACCGAGGCATTCTCAGAGTCCGATCTCCCTTACAAGGTAGATATCGTCGATCTGTCGATGGTTGATCCGGCCTTCCGAGAGCGAATTGCGGCGGACTGGGTTATTCTGCCGATCGGCGCTGACCGCGCACAATAGGCGGCTGCCGCGGGAGCGCGCGCAAGCGGTAATTGATGCACACACCTGGGTTCCCGCTTGCGCGGGAATAACGGATCGAGAGCGGCGCTGATCTGCTGCCGCGGATCGTCGAGGCAATCGGAGTGGTCAGACCACTTCTGATTCCTTCACTTCGAATATCGCAGCCCACTCCGCCGTATCGTCTGCCATCAACGCAGCGCAGTGTGCGATCTCGTTATGCAAGGTTGCGCTGCTCAGATTGGCGCCATCGAGCCGCGACAAACGCTCGCCTTCGCGGAGCAGTCGCTCTCGCGCGCGACGTGATCGATGTACGACAATCTCGAACTCGGCCTGGTTGCGGATGCCGAAGCTCGCGGCCGCCATGGCCGGCAGGACACCAGCACACAAGCCTAACCAGCGAGGCGGTCCCGGGGCAAGCCAGCACTCGGCGGCAACCGCGGCAAGTGTCAATATAAATGTAATAACACTGAATGTCCGCAGGATGCGATTAAGCGTGCGGTTCCGTGCGGCAGTTCGTTCGTGATAGGCGATCTGGTCGGCAACGCGCGTATGGACCGCATAGTGTCGCAGGCGTGTCAAATAGGCGAAGTCGTAGTGGCCACCGGCGAACCCCGCGGCTCGGACGACAGCGGCAGCCATCCAGAAGGTCCAACCGCGGATCGGGTGGCCCTCGTTCAGGATATCAAGGATGCCCGGTAAGGGGACACCTCCGACCTGTGCGAGTAAGTCCGACTGCCGCAGCATCTCCGCCAGGCTGCGATAGTCCAGCCAACGCTCCCGCCAACGCCAGTGGCGATCCGCAAGCACCAGCGCCAAAATCAGCAGGAGCGCCAGTCCCTCGACCGCGATCGACAGGATGGCAGGCTCCCATCCGAACACGGTCACACCATGCAGGGACTGGGCGATGAATGCCGCGATCAGTGACACTGAGCCTAGCAGGTAGATCAGCACGAACTCGCTGCGATGCATGTCGGCGTAGTGGGTTGCCAGGGTGTCGGCTCGCTGGAATTGGAGAAACAGCGTACGGACGGCCGGCTCGTATGCGCCGGCGGGCGGATCGGCGCGCTCGGCGTTGGTTTCGGCGGTGTGGTGTCCGCCCAGCCGCTTGCTCAGCCAGGGGAACACACGGCTGAGCCGCGCTGGGGGTGCCGAGAAAGGTCCGGCGTGCAGAAAGTCGGGTTCGCGGCTGGCAACAATCTGCACTCGCTCACGCAGGAAATGCGTCTCCGCCGCAAGCAGATGCCGACGTTCCCCGAGTGGCCATTCTGGCAGCAGAACGGGTAGCAGAACAGCTTCCAGGTCGCGTTCATTGATCGGACCTGAGTGGGCCTCATCTGCGAACAACCGGACCGCGTGCGGTGGAGTGGCGCCGATGTGGATGACCGGCACGTTGGCGTTGTGGGCTTCCTCCACGATTTGGCCGGTGCCTCCGATCCCTTCAGCATCTTTGCCGTTCCACACCGCGATGATCAGGTCGCTGTTGCGCAACACAAAACGGCCCACGGCAAGATAGGCTTGGTCGGCGGCGTCACGTGAGCCATCAAGCGCGACGACCTCCGTGCCGGCATGAGCAAGCAGTTCGGCGAACGCGTCCGCGCTGGCGGGGAAGTCCTTTTCGTACTCGTCCCTTGCGAACGGCATGGGGACGGCGAGCCGCCAGCCTTGCGCTATCGCTGCCTGGGCCAAAAGCCGGTCCGCGCCCTCGGCAAGCGGGGATACCAGACGGATGACCTGCGGCGGTGCCGCGTAGAGTTTGCGCGCGTCCGGTCGCTGGACGATGGCGCGCAAGGTCCGGTCGATGATTTCGAGGGCGCCAGCAATGGCGGCCTGCAATGCCGGACCATCGACGCCTGTCAGTTTGCGATGGCCGGTGACGCCGACACGCAGGGCCAGAGGCGGCCGCGCGTCCGCTGCGAGCGAACCCGCGATGTCCGGAGTGGTCATGCGGCACCTCCCGTGGGTTTCGTGACGAGATCGAATATACCGGGAAGCTGGCCCGCGTGCACTGTCACCGCGGCATCCACGGCAGGCAATCGTTGGCGTAAGCCTACGTTGGGTCGTCGAACGCCGCACCCTCGGCGCCAGATCAAGTGGAGTAAGGATTCGTCTTAGCTCTTATCTCCAGCACGCTCAGGAAGAAGGCTCCGTAGGCGATCTGGAAGGCCAGCAAGATCGCTGTGCCCGATGGGATGACCAGGCGCATGGCACGCTCAGGAGAGAGCAGGCCAAAGGCGGTGCTTTGCCAGGCACCGAGCGCGTATATACCGAGCCCCAGGCCGATGACCAGCAGGATGGCCCCAACGATGAGACCAACTTCCAGTGTCACCAGCCGCATCATCGCGTTGAAGCGAGGATCCGGCGGCACGATGCCCTCGCGCATGCCGTAGACTTTGGCGAACACCCAGAACAGCATCGAATGAATTCCGACCACGACGGCGAGTGCCGCGTAGAACAGCGTATGAATGTCGAGGGTCACGCTGCCGACCTTGCGCGGTGCGGGCAGCAGCCACACCATCATCGCCAAGCCGATCAGAAACAGCGCGGCACCTGGGAAAAGGAACAGCCAACGCGGGCTGAACAGCAGCAGGAAGCGTAGATGGCGCCAGCCGTCGCGCCAACTTCGCAGATGCGGCGGGCGTGAACGGCCGTCGGGCGATAACGTCGTCGGCACCTCGGCTACGCGCAGCTTCCGGATGGTGGCCTTCACGACCATTTCGCTGGCGAATTCCATGCCCGGCGCCTGGAGGCCGAGCGACAGGATGGCGTCGCGCGAGAAACCGCGCAGTCCACAATGGAAATCGCCACATGGGCTGCGGAAGAAAATGCGGCCGATGGCGGTGAGAACTGGATTGCCGAGGTAACGGTGCAGCGGGGGCATGGCTCCCGGCTTGATACCGCCAAGGAAGCGGTTGCCCATCACGAGCTGGAACCCTTCGCGCAGTTTCTCGATGAAGCCCTCGAGCGCGGAGAAATCGTAGCTGTCGTCCGAAGTCACCCATGATGACGTAGCGCCCGCGCGCGTCGGCGATGCCGGCGACCAAGGCGCTGCCGTAGCCGCGCTCGGCCACGGCAATGACGCGAGCGCCATGCTCCTCGGCGATCTGCTGCGAGCCGTCGGTACTGCCGTTGTCAGCGATCAAGACCTCGCCAGCGATGCCTGTGCGGTTCAGGAATGCTCGCGCCTTGGTGATGCAGATCGCAAGCGTCTCTGCCTCGTTGAGGCAAGGCATCAGGATGGTCAGTTCGCAGGGTTCAGCGGACCGTTGCTGTACCTGCGGACTGATATCCTGAGCGGACTGCATGGCTTGCGACATCGTCAGCCATTTTGCACCAATGGCCGCGTCGTGTGAACTCGGCCAGTGCTCAGACGATTTCGGATGATCCGCTGGCACTACTCTCCGGTCATTCCTGCGAAGGCAGGAACCCAGGTCGAGGTTTGTGTCGGTAGCCCTGGGTTCCCGCGTTCGCGCGAATGACGACGGGAGTGGTGCATGATCCGTGTGAAGTCAGAGCACCAGGGCTATTCGATGTCCTCCAGGCTGAACTGCTCGGCTTCCTCGTCGTAACTGAATAGCTCGCCGTAACGGCCCCAGGCGATGACAGTGCGAAGAGTATCCTCGGCGTAGTCAGGCGACATGTAGTCTTCCAGTTCGTCGCGGAACCGGACGGCGGAGGCGCGATGGTTCCAACGCTCGTCCAACACCTGGCGGATCATCTTGGCCAACGGCACGTGCGCGAGCAAAGCATCGGCGAAGAGCTTCTTCCGCTCGTCGGTGTCACCAAGGGCGAAGCGGCGGCCCTCCTCGGTGAGGCTGATGTCGCCTTCTTCCAGGAGTGCGAAATGCAGAAGCTGGAGCGTTTCGCCGAGCGGCAGCAGTTCGTCCGCCTCGTATTGCAGCACCGCGGCCAGCGCAGGCAGGTCGGCACGGCCGTTGTATGGCGGACCGGCGAGCGCCTCCATGAGACCTGCCATCTGGTTGGTGCCAACGCGGTGCAGCGGCGCGGCGATGCTGGCGGCAGGCGGCGTGGCGATCGTCCGGCTGGGCACCGGCCGACGGGTCATGATCGCATAGATGTCGTCCACCAACTGGCGGAACGCCGGATCCAGGCGGTTGCGCGGATGTGGGAACGGCACGCGAAGCTCGTTCGCCACGCGCCCGGGATTGGAGGAGAACACCAGGATGCGGTCGCACATCAGCACCGCCTCCTCGATGTTGTGCGTCACCATCAGCACGGATTTTACCGGCAGGCGGCCATCGGACCACAGGTCGATCAGGTCGGTGCGGAGCGTCTCGGCGGTCAACACGTCGAGCGCGCTGAAAGGTTCATCCATCAGCAGCAGGTCAGGATGTACGACGAGCGCGCGGGCGAGGCCGACGCGTTGACGCATGCCGCCGGACAGTTCCTTAGGATACGCGCTTTCGAAGCCACCGAGACCGATGAGGTCGATCGCCTGTTCGGCGCGGCTTTCGCGTTCAGTGCGGGGAACGCCGCGGGCTTCCAGACCAAGCTCCACATTCTCCTGGACAGTGAGCCATGGGAACAGAGCGAAGCTCTGGAACACCATGGCAACGCCTTCGGTGGGCCCGTGCACCGGACGCTCACGCCACAGGATTTCGCCCGCGCTGGGAGCGAGCAGGCCGGCGACGATACGCAGTAGTGTAGACTTGCCTGACCCGGAACGGCCGAGCAGCCCGACCAATTCGCCCTCGCGCAGGATGAGATTGACGTCGTCCAATACGACCAGATCGGCCGTGGAGTCCTTGTGGTAGGCCTGCCTGCAGGCTCTTACCTCGAGCAGCGTCTGCTGGGTCACATTGGTGTCCATCGGCGCCTCCTTAACCCAGTTTCAGATGTCGTTCCGAATAAGCATAGAGCGGCCGCCACAGCAGACGGTTGAACAGCAGCACGAAGCCCGACATCACAACCACGCCCAGAACGACGCGAGCCATGTCGCCCTTGTCGGTGGCGTTGGCGATATAGGCGCCCAGGCCATGCGCTGTCAGCTTTGTATTACCCCAGGAGGCGACCTCGGCAACGATGGCGGCGTTCCAGGAACCGCCCGAGGCTGTGATCGCACCGGTCACGAAGTAGGGGAATATGCCGGGGATCATCACCTTGCGCCACCACAGCCAACCGCCGACGCGGAAGTTGGCTGCGGCCTCACGCAGGTCGCCTGGGTATGCCGCGGCGCCGGCGACCACGTTGAACAGGATGTACCACTGAGTGCCGAGGATCATCAGTGGTGTCAGCCAGATATCGGGGTCCAAATGGAAATACACGATGAACAACACGAACGGCGGAAACAGCAGGTTTGCCGGGAATGCAGCAAGGAACTGCGCTAGCGGCTGTGCGCGCCGCGCCCAGACCGGGCGAAGACCGAGCCAGACGCCGACGGGTACCCAGACCAAAGTGGCCAGGGCAATCAGCACCACGACGCGTATGAGAGTGAACAGGCCAAGGACGACCGCCTGCTCCACATCGCTCCAGTGCAATTCGGCCGACACGAACCGCACGATCTTGTCGAGCGCCCAAATGGCGATGACAAGCAGCAGGACAAGCCAGACAGCGTCGATGATGCGGGAGGGCCGTGCGTCCGCACTTTGGCTTTGGCGCGGCGTCCAGCTAAGCCGCCGACCGCCGAGCCACGCCGCGGCGTCGCCGATCGCATCGCCGACGAGGCTAAGCAGATGCGTTCGCCGCACCAGACGAAGCAGCCAGGGATCGGAGGCTGTCGCTCCGGCCGTCGTCTCGAAGCGGAATTTCTGTGACCAGGCGACAAGCGGGCGGAACAGCAACTGGTCGTATGCCAGGATGACCAACAACATGGTACCAATCGCGTAACATACCGCGAGGATGTCGCTCTTCTGAAGAGCGAGTGCGACATAGGAACCGATACCTGGAAGTGTCCAGGTATTGTCGCCCACGGACACTGCTTCGGACGCAACGACGAAGAACCAGCCGCCGGACATCGACATCATGGTGTTCCAGACAAGGCCCGGAACGGCGAAGGGGACTTCGAGCCGCCAGTAACGCTGCCACGCGGTCAGATGGAAACTGTCGGACGCCTCCTTGAGATCCGCCGGTATAGTCTTCAACGATTGGTAGAGGCTGAATGCCATGTTCCACGCTTGGCTGGTGAAGATCGCGAAGATCGCCGCGAGCTCCAGGCCGAACACGCGGCCAGGGAACAGGTTCATGAAGAAGACAACAGTGAAGGTCAGGAAGCCAAGGATGGGGACCGACTGAAGGATGTCGAGGATCGGTATCAGGATCAGCGCCGCACGGCGCGACTTCGCCGCGGCAGTTGCATAAGTGAAGGTGAACAGCAGCGAGCAGAACAGAGCGGCGAACATCCGCATTGTGGTGCGGATCGCGTACGCTGGCAGATGGATCGGATCGAGACTGACCGTGAGCGCCTGAGGGGCGTTGATCTTTACGAAGGTGCCCTGCGCCTCGTGCGCCACGCCGATAAGCACCGCAACGACGCACAGGATGGCAGCGACATCCCACACGTTCGGCAAGCGCCTGCTCTCGGTAAAGGCGGGGTGGATCGTAGTTGACATCGCGATCTGGGACGGTTGTGGCGCCCTGTTAGCCCGGGTTCTTGCGAAAAGTCACCCCCTGGCGACGTGGCAATCGTGTGACAGGCGTCAGTGGCCGGTGCTGCCGAAACCCCCTTCGTTGCGGATCGTCGTATCGAGGCTTTCGACCTCGTGCCAGCGGGCTCGGGTGACAGGGGCCAGGACCGCCTGTGCGATGCGGGTACCGCGCTCGACGGTGAAGGGTTGGTCACCGGCGTTCAGAACTATGACCTGGATCTCGCCGCGATAGTCCTCATCGATGGTGCCGGGTGAGTTGGGCAGGACGATGCCATGGCGCAACGCAAGGCCGGAGCGCGGGCGGATCTGGAGCTCGAAGTCCGGCGGGAGGGCGACGGCAAGGCCAGTGGGGATCAAGGCGCGTTTGCCCGGCTCGATCGTCACGGGGTCGGTGACCGCCGCCAGTAAATCCATGCCTGCCGCGCCTGCCGTTGCATAGGCGGGCAGCGGCAGTTCGGTGTTGTGGGCCAGGCGACGGACTCGGATCTGGGTGGTCATGGACGAAGTGTGGGACCGGCGTTGCCAGCGAGCAATGTAAAAGATGGCCGGTAGTATCTCGTGTGTGGCGTAAACAACGTGGCCGCATCTCCGGCGTCTCGTAACGCCGTTTGTGCTGCCGCCGACACTCGCGTAATGACAACAACAGGGAGGACGTTCAGCAACCATACCGTGGAGTCACGCATGCATCGTAGGACGCTGCTCAAAACCTCTGCCGCCGCGCTGGCCAGCACACTCGCTGCTCCCGCGATAGCGCAAAGCAATGCCAAGGTGTTGCGCTGCGCACCTGAGGCAAACCTTGCCAGCATCGATCCGATCTGGACCACTGCCACCGTCGCGATCAACCACGGCTATATGGTCTACGACACGCTGTATGGCACCGACCTGTCGCTTACGCCGCGTCCGCAAATGGTCGCCGGAAACACCGTGTCGGACGACAAGCGGACGTGGACCTTCACGCTGCGCGACGGCCTCGCGTTCCACGACGGCGAGCCCGTGCGTTCGATCGATTGCATCACGTCGATCGATCGCTGGTCGAAGCGCGCGGCGTGGGGCCAGGCGCTGGCTGCGTATACCGATGAGATGAAGGCGCTGGACGACAAACGCTTTGTCATCCATTTGAAGAAGCCGTTCGCCTCGATCCTGTACGCGCTCGGTGTATCCGGTTGTTTCATCATGCCGGAGCGGGTCGCGAAGACGGATCCGTTCAAGCAGATCACCGATGCGACGGGTTCCGGCCCCTTCAAGTTCGTCAAGGAGGACTGGGTCGCCGGCGCAAAGGCTGCCTGGGTGAAGAACGACAAATATGTGCCGCGCGATGAGCCAGCCGACTTTTACGCCGGAGGCAAGCGCGTCTATGTCGATCGTGTCGAGCACATTGTCATGCCCGATGGTGCGACGGCGGCCGCGGCGCTCCAGACGGGCGAAGTCGATTGGGTGCATGTGCCGCAGATCGACCTGGTGCCAATGCTAAAGAAGAGTCCCGGCGTGACGGCGGCGGTCTACGACCCGCTCGGCTGGCTCGGCATTATCCGGCCGAATTTCCTTTTCCCGCCCTTCGACAACCGCAAGCTGCTGCGCGCAATCCTTCCGGCGATCGACCAACGCGAGTTCCTCGCCGCGGTCATCGGCGAGCAATCCGATCTCGGCAAACTGCCAGCCGGCTTCTTCACCGTGGGCAGCGCCATGGCAAGCATGGCCGGCATGGAAGCGCTCAGTGGTCCGCGCGACGTGGAAAAGGCCAAGCGGCTGGTCGGCGAGAGCGGCTACAAGGGCGAGCCGGTCCTGCTGATGTCCCCGACAGACCAGCCCGCGTTGGAGCAGGTCGCGCAAGTGACGCGATCCGTGTTCGAGAAAGTAGGCATCAACGTCAAATTCGCCTCGATGGATTGGTCTACGCTGGTCGCGCGCCGAGCGTCACGCGAGCCGCCGGACAAGGGCGGCTGGAACGCATTCTGCACATCATGGTCCGGCATCTCGGTCGCTGATCCTGGCGGCCATTTCCCATTGCGCGGTAACGGCAGCGGCGCATGGTTCGGCTGGCCCACGGATCCAAAGATGGAAGAACTGCGCGATTCATGGTTCGACGCGCCTGATCTCGCAGCCCAGAAGAAGATCTGCGAGGATATGCAAAGCCAGGCGTTCGAGCAGGTTCCGTTCATCCCCGTCGCCCAATGGTTTTATCCGACGGCGTTCCGCAACAACATCGTCGATATTGTGAAGGCCCCCGGCATTCTGCACTGGAACCTGAAGAAGACCTGACAGGGTAGTACACCTCGCCCGCTTGCGGGAGAGGTCGCCACGCATAGCGTGGCGGGCGAGGGTGCCGCCGGGGCGCGGCACCCTTGGTTAACTCTGTGCAACCAGCCTCCCAACCTCCACGCATGACCCCGTCTGACGCTGCGTGGCAGGAATTGATCGCCGCATTGCACGCGTCCGGCCGCAAGGCTGCACTCGCGATCACCGGTGGCGGCAGTGGTGCAATCGCCGAGCTACTCCGTGTTCCTGGCGGCTCTCGCCTGCTGATCGAGGCGCAGGTCCCCTACGACACCCAAGCGCTTGCAGCCTTCCTCGGCTTTCCGCCCGCACAGGCCAGCAGCGCCGACACCGCGATCGCAATGGCCCGCACCGCTCGCGCCCACGCAGCCAGACTGGTGCCCGCAAGCACCGATCTGGTTGGCCTGGGTGCGACGGCAGCCCTGGTGAGCGATCGCCCGCGCAGAGGCGAGCATCGCTTCCACGTCGCATTCGCCAATTCTGACCGCGTCGGCCACTGCACGGGCGTGCTGGCCAAAGGCCGGCGTGATCGTGCCGCCGAAGAAGACCTCGTGTCACGCGCGATCGTCCTGTGGCTGGCCCACGCATGCGGAATTGCCGCACCGTCGCCACGCAGCCTCCTCGACCCGGATGAACAATGCGCGGAGACGGATATCGCAATCGTAGATACGATCGATCAGCTCCTGGCGGGCGAGGTCAATCGCGTCACCGTCCAGCCCGATGGCCAAATAACATTGTCAGCGCCGAACCCCGCTGTGCTGTTGCCAGGTTCTTTCAACCCAGTGCACGAGGGACATGTGTCACTAGCCCGGATCGCCGAAGAACTCCGGCAGCAGCCGGTGGCGTTCGAGATCTCTGTCACCAACGTCGACAAGCCGCCGCTGACTGCTGAGACGGTGCGCCACCGCGTTGCGCAATTCGCCTGGAAGTCGCCGGTTGAACTCACGCGAGCGCCGACCTTCCTCGAAAAGTCGCGCCTGTTCCCCAAGACGACGTTCGTGATCGGCGCGGATACCGCCGAACGTCTGGTCGACCCGCGGTACTATGGCGATGACGAGGATCGAATGCACCGCGCACTCGAGGAAATCGCGAATGCCGGCGCCAGCTTTCTGGTCGCTGTGCGCCTCGACGCGACGGGACGTATATGCGCGCTGAAGGACATCCTCGTGCCGCGGCGCTATGCCGATCTTTTCACGGAAATCCCCGAGCACCGTTTCCGCTTCGACACGTCATCATCCGAGATTCGCGCACGCGGATAATTATACCAGTTGGCCCCATTGCGCTGACGCTTCGCCGTTATGGCCGACCGCGCGGAGGCCGATGTGCCGCACGGCAAGCATCTCGTCGCTCGCTCGTGGAGCAAGCCTGCACCAATGATGCTCGCTACAACGCTGCTATCAAATTCGAGCCGGCCAGACCTGGATGCTCCCCGCCGGAGGTTTGTGCCTGTAGTGCGTGCAATCCTCGGCCTGCCACCTCGAATCTTTCTTCCGTAACTCCGTAGCAATACTTTTGGCGGCTTCAGCATCGTCCGGGAAGAAATAGCGGACGACCGGCTCCCGGGTTACATGTTGAGTGCTGAGAAGCTGAGAACCGCCAAATCCGGCGTGCACAAGCAATGCAGCAACTCGCTCCGCATCGGCATGCGCCGAAGACGAACTCTGCTCGTAGTGAATGGAAACATGCGCAACGGCCGTCTCAGCGACTGCATTGCCTTTTGTCGCGGTTTCGTTTGCCGCTGCGCTTGTTGGCGCAGTTGACGGGGAAGGCGATTGGGGAGTGGTCGACCCGGACGCTGGCGTTTTCGTATTGTCCGGAGGCGCGGGGGCGGGCTGCTGCGGTTCGATGTTGACCTGTGCTGTCGCTTGCTGGGCATCCGTCCGCTCGTTTTGAGCCATCGGATCGGAAGCCTTCGGCTGAATTTGCCCAGCCTCTGGTAGTGTATCCGCCGATGTCTTGCTCGATGAAGCAGGCTTCTGCTCCGCCGGCGCTTCTTCCGCTGGAGCAGCAACGGCCGGTTGCTGCTGGTCGCTTGGCTTCTGCGGTACGGATTGGGACCTGTCGCCGCTATTCCGTTGTAATGAAGAATCGGCCGCTGCTTGCTCCCCAACGTGCACTTGTCCGGGTTCGCCCCCAATGGGTTTATCGGCCGGCGTCAATGACTGTCCGGCGTCCAGGTTCGGCGCCACCGATCGAGGTAATGCAGTTGCCTCGGTCTGTTCTGTCGCGGGCTTGCTGGCCGACTGTGTCGTTGGCTGTGATTTCGGCTGGATGTTCTGCCTCGCAGCGTCCCAGCCATTTTGGACCGCCGCAACAACGAACTTTGCCGCATTTTGCGCCGGCTGGGTGGAAAAGCGCAGTAGCCAGCCGCTCAGCAAGAGTGCCACCACTATCCCAGATAGCAACAGCCATCGTTGGAACGACGCGCGACGGAGCTGCATCACGTCGGCGCCGGCCCGTTCCGCCCGCTCCTCCGCAGCCAGGGTTTGATGGACTGCATCACGCAACTGTTCGCGCGTTAGCTCGAGCTCCGCGCGCAGACTTGCGAATTCGGCCTCAGCCGCCAGACGCATCTCATGTTCGGTGGCCACGGCCGCCATGGCCCGCGCGAGACGTTCCCTCGTTTTTGCTTCGCCCGCCCATGCGCGCGTAGGGTCCCGCTCAGAACTGGCATTGTCAGCAGGCTGCCCCGGCAAGTTGCGCTCGCCCTCACGGGGGCGGTTGAGATCTGTCGGCCCAGCGCTCTCGCTTTCATACATCTCCTTGAGCGCCAAAATGGCCGCCGCCAGCTCACTGGTCATCAAAGGCTCGTTTCAGCCGGCTCCGGGCTGGCCTTCCGGCCTCCCAAGCCTCACGATCCAACCCGAAGCATCCAGGCTGACCTCCGTCCTTCGTCGGTCCGGCATTCCCCATGATGGCGGGCTCCAAGTGGACAGGCCTAACCCACGTTAACGAATCCGGATCGATTCGACGAGCCTAGGTATGTGACTTTCCCATAGCGGGGCCTTAGCCATGAACGCCCCTCGCGGTGGGACTCGTATGCACACCGATGGAAAGTGCGGTTGACCTCGGCTCTCGCGGTCCAGTCAAGTCTTATGAATTTTGCCGAATGATGCGGTGACCATTGACCACAGTACTTCCGCGGCATTAGTGCGGTAGCGTTCCACGTGGCGCACGATATAGAAATCGCGCGCCGGCAGATCCTGCCGCAACTGCAACCAGCGCTGATATGTATTTCGTTGTCATTGTCTGGGTCCCGTCCAATGGCTCTCTGGTCGTGTTCACCAGTGCGACGGACATGGCGCCCCACATGATGGAAAGCTCATCGTGAATGATGCACGGTTCAATCGCATTCGGCGCTGAGTTGGCAGGTGAGGCTGCTCGGCTATTCCGCGGCGAATGCGGGCACGGCGGCTTCCTCCGCATCGTTCAGCGACCGCATCTGGCGGGCGATGCCGCGCAGCATGTTCGGGACCTCTTCGACCGGCCTTGGCTTGCCGAAGAAGTAGCCCTGGACCTCGGTGCATCCCTCGGCCCGCAGGTGGCAGAGTTGTTCGAGCGTCTCCACGCCCTCGGCCGTGGTCACCATGCCGAGGCTGGCACCTAGTCCGGTGACCGCACGAAGCACCGCCATCGAACTCGTGCTCGTCGGACATGTCGCGGATGAAGCACTGGTCGATCTTGATTTTGTTGAACGGGAAGCGGCGCAGGTAGCTGAGCGACGAATATCCCGTCCCGAAATCGTCCATTGCGATGCGCACGCCGAGATCTCGCAACTCCTTAAGCGTCTCCAGTGTCGTGTTGGTGTCCTGCAACATGACCGTCTCGGTTATCTCGACCTCCAGCCGATGCGCCGGCAGACCGGATGACGTGAGCGCCGCGCCAACGTCGGTCACCAGCGTCCTGCTCTTGAATTGCATAGGGGAAATATTGACTGCGACCTTGACCTCGTCGAGCCAGCCCACGGCGTCCGCGCAGGCGGTTTGCAGGACCCAGGCGCCGATCGGGGCGATCAGGCCGATCTCCTCCGCGATCGGGATGAAGTCGACCGGAAACACCATGCCCAGCACCGGATGGTCCCAGCGCAGGAGTGCCTCGAACCCGGTCACCCGATAATCGCGGAGACTGACGATTGGCTGGTAGAAGAGCCGGAATTCGTTATTGCGCACCGCGTGGCGCAGGTCGATCTCCAGGGAGCGGCGCGCCTGCATCCTGGTGTCCATCTCCGGCTCGAACATCCGCCATATCCCGCCGCCCTCATTCTTGGCACGGTACAGCGCCAGGTCGGCCGCCTTCAGCAGATTATCCGCATCGGTTTCGTCGCCGGGCGCAAAGGCAATCCCGACACTGGTGCCAGTCAGAATGGTGTGTCCCGCCACGTGGCAGGGAGCACTCAAGGCGACGATGATGCGTTCGGCCGTGCGCGTGGCGTCGGCCCGATCGCGTGCGTCATGCAGCAATAGCGCGAACTCGTCACCGCCGAGCCGGGCCACCATGTCGTCCGATCGGATGCAGGCCATGAGACGTTGAGCGATCTCGACCAGCAATGCGTCCCCGACGGGATGGCCGAGCGTATCGTTGACCGACTTGAACCGGTCGAGATCGAGGCACAGTACGGCAAAGGGCTTGTCGTCGCTGACCCCGGTCAGAGCCCGCTCCATCTCCTGGCGGAACAGGACGCGGTTCGGCAGCCCGGTCAGCGCGTCGTGACGGGCCATGTGGGTAATCTGTGCCTCGGCACGTGCGCGCTCGTGGGTCTGCTCTTGTAACGATTGCAGTGCGCGCGCGACCGTCCCGAGCTCGTCGCCGCGTTCGCGATGCGGCAGTGTCTCGCGGTGGTGGCCGTCGGCAATTCGGTGGATCACCGCCGTCAGGTCCCGCAACGGCCGGATCAGCCGCATCCCGATCAACAGCAGCATCACCAACAGCAGCGAGCCGGCCAGAACGACGCCTACGACGAGCTTCCACGACAGCCGGCGCGCGCCTTGGGTTACCGTGTCGATCGGCGTGACCACCTCGATCAGCCCACGGACATCGCCGACCTTCCAGTCCTTTTTCGGCGATAGCGGATTGCTGTTGTGGCAGGCAACGCAGGTCGCATCCATCCGGTCGCCGATCGCCACGCGGAGCACTTCCTGTCCGTTCACCCGTTCGCGCCGCACGAAACGGTCGTCCGGGTTGCGGACCAGGTGGTTCCATGCCTCCGTCTCGAATGCGTCGAGCACGCGGCCCGCGCGGGTCGGCCAGGGATACGGACTGACAAGGCGAACCTGGAAAGCGTCCGTGCTGAAGGCTTGCGCGGCGTCCAGCAGGAATGTCGTCGGCACCGGGATCGAGGACGGCTCGGTCTTGTAGGTCGCGGACGCTTTGGTGCCCGAGCGCACCGCGGCGGCAACCACATGCTGGGAGTAGAACGACCGCAACGTGCGCATTTGCTGCGCGGTCTGCACGCTCCGCATGACGGCGTTGTCGAGGGCTGCCTCCACCACGGCGGTGGGCGTGAAGAACCCGACCGCCACGACGACCAGGGCGACAACCACGCAGGTGGGTAATGCAAAACTCCACAGCAACGACTTCCGGCCGGGGATGCCGGTAGCGCTGGCCTTGGTGAAGTCCGGGTTAGCGAATGCGGTGCCGTCCATTACACGCCGACGACCTTGGCCAGTTAATGCGTGATCAGGTCCGAGTAATGCTCAAGGCTCCGTTTCAAGCGGGTTACTGAGGCACAGATAGCCGGTGCGCATTACGGCAACATGGAACTTTGCGCACTTGGGCCCGACCCTGACTCATGTGTCGCTCTGTCGTCATGGCCTGGCCGAGGTCCCCGGGCTTGTCCCGGGATCGGACCCGGCCATCAGTATACATCGGGACCATCGTGCCGCTGGGCGTGATGGCCGGCTCGAGGCCGGCCATGACGGTTAAAGCGAATGGGTCGCGGTCAGCGGGTAGTCGTATAACACAAAGCTCACCGGCGCGCCGGCGATCTGATCAGCAGCGCCACCATGCTGGCGCCGATCAGCGCAACGCCACCCACCGTCAACGCGGCGTCGAAGCTGCCCGTCGTGTCGCGCACATAGCCAAACACCACGGGCCCCACCGTGCCGCCCAGATTGCCCGCGCCGTTGATCAGCCCGATCCCGACACCCGCGACGGAGATCGGCAGAATCTCGGAGGGCAGTGTCCAGAAGGGTCCGAATCGCCCGAGGAAAGCGCCGATCGACAGGGTCAGGAACACCACCGTCGCATACGGGCCGAACCCCGTAGCGAACTGTGCGCAGAACAGGAAAACCCCACTGGCCGACGTCGCGGCGATCATGTGCCATTTTCGCTCGCCCCGCCGGTCCGAGCTCCTCGCGACCAGCACCATCATCGTCGCGCCCGCGGCGTAAGGCAGCGCGCTCAGCACGCCGACGAGGCCGATCGACGCGCCGGTCTCCTTCACGACGCTCGGCAGCCAGAAGCCGATGCCCCATTCTGCCGCCAGTGCGCCGAAATTGTACAGCACCAGCAGGATCACCGGGCGGCTATAGAGCACGCTCAACCAGTGCCCGGCCCGCGGCGGAATGCTGGCGTTCTCGGCGGCGAGTTCCGCCATCAGCCGCTGCCGTTCCGCTGCCGGCAGCCACGACGCCTGCGCCGGGCTGTCGGCGATCGCCCATAACCACACGCCGCCCCACAGCAGGCCAGGCGCTGCCTCCAGCAGGAACATCGTCCGCCAGTCCGACACCGAGAGCACGAAACCCGAAATCGGATTGGCGATCATTGGCGCGATCGCCAGACTGAGCAGGAACACCGTGTTGGCGCGAGCGCGCTCGGGCTTGGTGAACCAGGCGCGGATCAGCACGATGGTGCAGGTCAGCACGCCGCCTTCGGCCAGACCCAGGGCGAAGCGGTTGATCCAAAGCTCGGTTCCCGTTCTGACGAAGGCGGTCGTCATGGAAATCGCCGCCCACGCCAGCAACTGCAGGAAGATGATGCGCTTGGCTGACCACACGCTGGCCAAGCGGCCGGCGGGTATCTGCAGTACGATATAGCCCCAGAAGAACACGCTGGTGGCCTCGCCGATGGCCACCGCGGACAGATGCAGCTCGCTGCGCATCGCGGGGATCGCCATCGCGATGTTGGTGCGGTCGACGAACGACAGCACGTACATCACAAACGACACACCCAGGATGCGCCACCAGCGATCCTGGTGCAGTGGCAACTTCGTTGGTGTCATCGGGCGCCGCGCGGACCTACGACCCCAACAGGATCGACAACGCCTGCTGATACGCCACCTCGGCGCGTGCCTTGAGTTCGGGCGTGGTGCAACTGCCGATCGGATGCTGCACCCTCATGAACGGGTAATCCGCCAGGCCCATGATCCTGGCGATGTTCCTGGCCGTCACCTCGAACGGTTCAGTGGTCAGCACCACCGCCCGCTTACCCAACTGCTCGAATGTAATTCCGTCGTGCAGACTGCACGTTGAACAGGAGCCTCAATCACCCAGGCCGGTGATGAGGAAATCCACCTCCGCCGCTGCCTGGGCCAAGGTCTCCGACGGCGCCGGCGCGCTGGCGTTCGACTTCGAATACACCGCGCGAATGACGCACCCGTGCCGTTGCACGAACAGATCGGCTACCTCGTGCAGCATTTCCACCGCGTTCAGCTTGCCGTTTTCCAGGATGCCGATCGTCTTGCCTTCCAGCGAGGCAAGCGCCGCCGCTCGCGACAGGTTGCGTTCCGCACCGGATGATGTGGGATCATAGAGCTGCACGAACGTTCCCCTCTTCTAAGTGCAATCGATGCAGACCCCGATGGGCTTGTGCTGCATGATCGAGCCACGGCCACAACTCCATGACGGGATAAAGCACGAGTGCCCGCCAGCGTCGCCACCACCCATCGTTATAAGGATGTCATCAGGCGTCAAGCCGCGATGGACATAGCCAGCTTGCGCCAACGGATGCGCCTCCGCCCCGTGCTGTTTGTCGTATTCGACGTCGCGGTATTTGCCGACGCGGAGCATCTCGTCGACGTTCCGTTTCGCCTGCGAGAACAGGAAGTCTTGCGCATCCTTCCGGCTCCAGCCGGCGTCGGCGACGATGTGCATATGCTCCGGCGCGAGGATGACGACGCTCTGTCCCAGCGTGATGCAGCCGTCGTTGGCCAACGCGTCGGCGACGGAGCTCAGGATCTGTTCGGGTGTGTTGCCGCCGTGGTTCTCCACGTTGCAGAACCCGCCGCCGGCGAATACCGTGACACTTGATACCCCATCTGGATAACCCTGCGTCTCGCACAGCAGCGGCCAGGGATTGCCGCGCGCGCGTTCGGCGATGCAGAAGCTGTATTTGCCCGGATTGCCCTGCGTCGACTTGTCGGAAATGCCCGGGATCATCTGGAACACATTGCGCAGGATCAGGCGCGTGGCGCGACCGATCGTGGCGTTCGCCCGATTGCCTGGTCCGAACAGATTCACGTCCGCGTTCATGCCGATGGCGTCGCCATAGGGGCCACTGACGATCAGCAGCGGCGCGGACCCGCCGGTGCTGGCAGTCGAGCCATGGAAGTTGAAGCCCGGCTTGTCCATCGCCTCGAACGCGGCGACCACCACTGGGAAATACTCCGGCAGACAGCCTGCCATGACCGCGTTGACCGCGGCGGCATGGACCGTGAGTTGGAGGGTGGTCGCGGGATGCGTCGCGATGACGGCCTCGGGTGGGCGGCCCTCGTAGGCCAGCATGGCGTGCACGCGCTCCAGGACCGGTGGGATGACTGGGAGGCCGTCGGTCCAGCCTTGCTCGTAGCAATAGTCGATCGCGGCCAGCAGATCGTCTGGCACGTCGTGGATGCGGTTGGAGTTGAGTGGCATTTGTCTGGGCTCCTGGTCTGTCGGACCGCGGTTCGTCATCGCGCTCCCATCGTCAGTGCGACGACGCTAACCGCGGGCTTTCGCAGGAACAAGCCGACGGTGGGGAAGAGGGATCCACTGACAATGCCGACAGCTTCACCCGCGACAATAAGTGGCATCCGAGCCTGCGATTGCTCCGGCTGAACGTGGCGAGGAAATGGGGCGGTGGTGGCAGAGGCGTTGCAGGCGGCTAATGTGCCGGGGCGATGGCGGACCGCAGCGTCTCGCTAGACGCGCGCAAAAGACGGCTTCGCGCACATGACCGACCCGCTCCAAAGCCGTCATCCCGCCTCGATGCGATCGAATATACAATCGCGCAGCAGGTCTCCGACGTTGGCCATCGGGAACCTGCTCGCCGAGGTCACACCAGGTCGAACCGATCGACGTTCATCGCCGGGCTCCACGCCACTAAGGGTCTGCTGGGAAATAAACAAATCGCACGCGTGCAAAAACCAGAGTCGCAATCACTGGTTACGTGGCCAGATCGGAGCACTTATTTCCCCACGGGCCCTAAGACGACAGACGGTGACCATCCACCCAAGACCACCTTGTCCAACTAATACCAAAGCTCACTGACCCTGACTCATCTATCGCCCTGCCGTCATGGCCGGGCCTGACCCGGCCATCGATCTCAGCGGCACATCGGTGCCAATGTACGCTGATGGCCGGGTCAGGCCCGGCCATGACGGCTAGAGCGAATGCGTCGCGGTCAGCGAGTAGTGGTATAATCCGCTGTCGATTGCAGCGTGCGTCTTGACGACCCCATTCAGGATCGGACGGCGCGAGATCAAGTAGCAGACGCCCGCAGTTGGGTCGCCACGACCAGTCACCCGCCTCAGTGGCGAGTGCGCGAGGCAGACTGGCCTGGCGCAAGAGCAGCGACACGACGTTGCAGTGCTCCCACTCTGGAATATGCTCAGCGACGCTCTTCGTCAGCAGGCGCTGCCTTGCCCCCGCATGGTCATTCACAGCACGCGTTCGCGTCGACGCGAATGTCCAGGAACAGGCGTTGGGTCGCGTGCTCGGTGTGCTGCGCAGCACTAACTCCGGCACAAACACGTGGCACAAGTCGCGTGGGTCGCCCGTCATGGCAACAGACGACCTGGCGGCCCGGCCGACGAATAGACCCGTGCGTCCAGCAACCCCAGCACAGGAGGCGATCATGCCGACGAAGCAAAAGCGGACCAAGAGGATGCCCGCCGACAACCTCGTCAGGACAAGTAAGACGAGCGCGATAGAGCTTAAGGAAGATGAACTGAACCGCGTCACCGGCGGCGGGGGCCCCGGGGAGAATGTATCCGCCGCGTTTGGCAGGGTAGGAACCGAGCCTTCAAAGCAAGACTGACCAGCAGTCGGCGGCCCGGTAGCCATGGCCGCCGGCGGTGACCCGCCGCCCCGGTCATCTGATCTTCGCGGGAATCCATGGGGCGCGCCCCATATGCGCGAATTCGCTGGAATTGACCGAGACGGGATCTCTCAAAATCGTCTTGGTCCTCCCGCGCCTCATGTGGGGGAGAGCCATGACGATAAGCCGATGCGCCAGTGCGATTACGCTTGCGCAAAAGGGGTAACCCAATCGGCCCCGGTCAGGCGCGACCCGTATGTGCGGTCAAATAATGCAGCCACGCCGCTGTCGCCGCATCGTCGGGCGCAGCGTCACCGTCGCGGAATGCGCGCAGGATTGCCTCCTTGGCCCGCACCGCAGTCCCGCAACGCAGCGCGACGTAGTTGATCTGCTCCGGTCCGCCCAAGCGCTCGCCAATCGCGCGATTAACCGCGGCGGCGGCGTCTTCGTCCTCGACCGGTCGCACCGCGCCGGCGCAGCACAGGGCAATGACACTCGCGACCAGGTCCTGCTCCGCCATGCCGGGCAAATCCGCGAGGCGCAGCGGGCCGCCGACGAGCGCGGCGACGATGCCGCGCGTCGTGTCGTTGTCGAAGGCCAGTTCGCCGGCTCTGTTGAACCTGGCCTGGTATTCGACCGTCTCGGCCGGCTGGACGAGAGTGTAGCACATGGCGAACAGGCGATCGCGGCGTTCGTCGTCGTCGAGCTCCGCGCCGCCCCGGCAGTAGACGTCGCGGCGAAAGCGCTGGTGGATCAGATAGTCCCGCACCAGTTCGCGCTGGTCCGGGTCGCCGTCGTCAAACGCCGCGAGCACTCGCGCTCCGCGCGGCGCAGCACGAACAAGTCGAAGTTCTCGGCCAATGTCGCGCTCCCGGCCGGAACAAGATCGATCTCGGCCATGGCGGCGCGGACCTCGGTAACAAACAACGGCTGCCAATGCGCCCCCATGTATTCATGGGCGAGATACGCCTGCGGAAAGCGGGCTTCCTGTTCAAGAATCTGGGCTGCCATTGTGCCACTGACGAGGCTTGGCGCGCCGGCGTCCATCAGGGCGCGTATGCTCTTCAGCGCGACCTGAAAGCGAGCCGTGCTGTCTCCGCCCTGGTCTCGCCCGAGCGCCACGGCGAGGCGTTGAAACGGCAGGTCGGCCGCCCATCCGGGCATCGCGTTGTAGCTGAGGTAGACGAGGCCGCCCGGCGACAAATGGCGATCGATGAAGCGGCGTAGCGCGGCCTGCGCGGAGGCGTCGATCCAGGAATACAGGCCGTGCGCGACGATGTAGTCGAATTTGGCTCCGCCCATCGGGTCGTCGGCGATGTCCGCCACCAGAAAAGTGGCATTTCCGATGTCGGCACCAGCGGCGAAGCGGCTCGCAAGGTTGATATGTTCCGGCATCAGGTCGATGCTGACAAACCTGCCACCCGGATGCGTCGCCGCGAGGATGGCGGTCGTCATACCTTGGCCGCACCCCATCTCGCACCAGGCGAACCCGTCGCGCCGCGTGGGCGGGGAGGTGCCCGAAATCGTCGCGGTAAAGTCGAGCCAGGCCGGGGCAAGCTGTGGGAAAAATCCGCGCGTGTACGGGACATCGGTCACATAGCCGCTGACATGCCCGGCCAAGGTCCGCTGCCCCGTACTCTTACCAGCGCGGCTGGTCGGTTCACTGCTCGCCATCGTTTCCTCTCGGCGCGGCTACGACGGGCATGGCGGCTGGTCGCCGCGCCCGGCCGGACTAGCTTGTCCGCGGACCATAAGTCTCGCCTGCGGATTCATTCAATGTGATCCTGGCCCGAGCCACCGTTGCTGGGGGTCCGCCGAGCTTCCACCCGAACGGTGGGACCGGTACGCTTGGATCCAACGAAGTGAATGAAAACGGGACGTGGGACGAGCTTCCGGATTAATGCGATGCGATTGCTGTTTCGAACGGCGAGTGGATCTGGACCGGGCTTGGGCTAGATCCCGTCTCGTCGCACGCGGGTACGCATCCGATGGGTTGGATCGGTAACCGGCGTCGATGATCCTGGGGTGAAAGTCTGCTTGTTGCGATTGGATCCGCCAAAGCAGCCCTTCCACTTCCGGCCAGTCAGCTTTGCGCCTATCGGGGTCGCTCGGTTCAGAAAGCTGGCCGTCGCGCCCGGCAAAGCGCTAGCGCATTTCGCCCGCGACCGAGCGTCGCCCGCTTGACGCCAGTGATCATCTGATTCAGCCGACCCCGCTCGATACAACAGTGCCGAATCCGCGCCGGCGGCCGCGACCCCATCGCGACCGCCGGCCCGGCTTAGCTGACCCCGGCGCCCGATATGATCGGCCCGAATGGAACGTAGCGCTCGCCGTTGAAGCGCCGCATCTGGGCTTGCTTGATCATTTGGAAATCGGTGGGGCTGGTGTTGATCGCGATACCCGGCAGCAGCATTGGCAATTCGAAGTTATGCATGCTGGCGCACTGCTTCATCACGTTCTCACGCGTCAAGTCGTCCCCGCACTGCTTCAGCACCTGCACGGTCGTCTGGGCAATCGAATAACCATAGACGGTCTGGTTGTCGGTCTTGTCGCCGTCTGGGTAGTACTTGTCCATGAACGCAAGCCACTGCTTGTAGCCCGCGTCATTGAGCCATTGCGGATCGGTGGGATCCTTGAAGGAAGTGTCGGAAATGATCCCCTTCGCGTTTTCCAGGCCGGCCGGCTTCAGTGTCGCTCCGACGGACGAGGCGATGCCGTTCAGGATGTGCAGCGGCTGCCAGTGGATTTCGGCCATCTTCCTGACGACCAGGGCGCCGAACTTGGGGATCGCGACCGTGACGAGGACATCGCAGCCCGACGCCTGCAACTGGATTATTTGCGAGTCGACGGTTGGATCCGTCGTCTCGTAGGTAGCTTTTGCCTTGATCATCGACACCTTGGCGCCGAGCCCGTCGACCAGTCCCTTCAAGTAGTCTTTGCCGAAATCGTCGTCCTGATACATCACGGCGATTTTGGCGTTCGGCTTGTTCTTCAGGATGTACGCCGCGTAAATGCGTCCCTCGGCCTGGTAACTGATGAAAAAGCCCATGGTCCACGGGTGTCCCTTGGGGTCATCCCACTTGGTGGCACCCGTGGCAGGAAACAGTTGCGGCACCTTGTTTTCATTCATGTAGTGCCAGATCGCGGTGTTGGTCGGGGTGCCCACTGGGCCGGCCAGAATAAAGATCTTGTCTTCTTCTACCAGCTTGCGTGCCATCTCGACCGTCTTCGGCGGCGAATAGGCGTCATCGTAGGAAATCCAGTTGATCTTGCGCCCATTTATGCCGCCCTGCGCGTTGATCATATTGAAGTAGGCTTTCATCGACAGTGGAATCGGGCTGGCGTTCGCGAGTGGCCCGCTATAGGGGCCGGTGTTGCCGATCTTGATCTCGGTGTCGGTAACGCCCGGCCCATATTGCTTGGCGGCTCGAGCAGGCAGCGCCGCAAAGGCAACCGCGCCCGGCGCGGCGGCGAGAATCGTACGTCGTGTCAGACCTGTCATTGGAAACTCCCTGTTTTTTGCCGTTCGTCTATTGTTTTGATTTGCGGCTTTTTGTCCCTGACTTAGCGCAACGCGAGCTGGACAAGTGCAGCATGATCTCGCGATACGCACTTGCCAAGCATCCGCGCGTGTCAGGCTTTTCACGACAGTATTTTGTGCCGATTTATACTCGCGCCGAAAACAAATCCTGACACCACGTGTCGGCGAAGTGCGCGGACCAACCACGCCAATCCGACAGGTCTGTCGGAAAATCCTGCAAACCACTGCAATCTTCCGTGCAAGGCGAATCGCGCGCTGGCGTCGCCGTCGGTGGATCGATAAGACGTTGTTCACGTAAGGCCGCGATGAACGCGAAGTCCAGGCGAAAACCGCCCCAGGCCGCTTGCAATTGAAGCAGGCGGCAATGGTCCTTGTTGTTTCAAATGAAACCAAGAAATGGAGGCCACGTCATGTCAACGGCTCTCGCTGGAGCAAGCTCCGTCCCCTGGTGGAAAGAACCAACCAAGGACCAGTGGCTCGCATGGGTCGCGGCCTGGCTCGGTTGGACCCTCGATGCCTTCGACTTCACCATCTTTCTGCTCCTGATGGTGCCGATCGCCAAGGACTTCGGCGTGCCACTGACCGAGGTCGCCATCGTCTTTACCCTGACCTTATGGATGCGGCTGGTTGGCGCCACCGCGTCGGGCTGGCTGGCGGATCGGATCGGCCGCAAGAAGCCGCTGATGATCTCCATCGCGTGGTTCTCGCTGTGCAATCTGCTTGCCGGACTCGCCCCGAGTTTCATGCTGCTGCTGTTGTTCCGCGCTGCTCTTGGCATCGGCATGGGCGCGGAATGGCCGGCCGGCGCGGCGTTAGCCATGGAGACCTGGCCGCAACGCTCCCGCGGTTTCATGGGCTCGGTGCTGCAGGGTTCCTGGGGGCTCGGCGCGTTGCTGTCGAGCGCCGCCTACGCCCTGCTTTACAATTCAATCGGTTGGCGCGGCCTGCTGCTGATTGGCGTGCTTCCCGCGCTGCTGATTGTCTACATCCGTAAATACGTCAAGGAGCCGGAGGTCTGGATCGAGAACCGGCGCAAGCAGCGCGCGCAGAACCGCGAGTTCCGCGCGCCGCTCTTCAGCATCTTCAAGCGGGGGATGCTCGCCAACACGCTCACCGCGTGTTGGTTGATGGGCAGTGCGTTCGTCGTCGGTTACTCGGTCGGCGGCATGTTCCCGTCATATCTGCAGAAGGACCTCGGCCTGCCCACTGGCTACGTCGCCCTCCCGATCATGCTGCAGAGCCTGATGTTCTTTTTGTCCGCAGTCCTCTGGGGCTGGTTCGCCGACCGCTTTGGCCGGCGGCAGACGCTCATCATCACCGCACTGATGACGATCCCGATCGCTCCGCTCTATCTGCTGACCACCAACTACACGATGATCGTGGTGTTCTTCACATTACAGGGGTGGTTCGGCGGCGGCGGTATGCACACGCAATGGCCGCATTATCTGTCCGAGCGCTTCCCGACCGAGGTGCGAGCGACGGCCACCGGCTTCTGCTACCACCAGGGGGCGATCTTTGGCGGCCTGGTGGGACCGGTGCTGTCCTATTTCGCCACCAGTTGGCACATGGGATTCGCCATACCGATGATGATCGGCACCACGGTTGCCGCCGGTTCGGTGTTCGTCGCGATGCTGTTCAGCCCGGAGACCAAGGGAACGGTACTGGTCTCTGATATACAGCTCGCCTGACCCAGTCCGACGCGGCGGCAATCGATGGGTTTCGCTTGCCGCTCAGCCCATCCTACAATGGCACAGCGCCGTCGGATGGCGTGGCACCGTAGGATGTGGTTGAGCGTAGCGAAACCCATCGCTTCCCATATGTCTGAACGCGCTCTACCCCGCCGCAGCGCCAACCCACTCTGCCGGGATCGGCTGCGCCCGCTGATCCGCGACCAGTTTGTGACGGCGGGCCTGTTCGTCGGCACTGATTGAGGCTGGGTCCTCGCGGAACTCCGGTCCCAGCGCCATCGCTTTCTTGACGGCGGGCCGCTCGCCGATTTCTTCCAGCCAGCGCTTCACGTTGGGAAATTCCTCGATGTCGATCTCCCGCGTGGCCCAGCTCGATGCCCAGGGATAACAGATCATGTCGGCGATGGTGTATTCGCCGGCGGCAAGATAGCGCTTGTTGAAGAGACCGAGGTTCATGACACCAAAGATGCGATGGGCCTCGTTATCGAAGCGGTGAATTGCATAGGACAGGTCACCATTCTTGCCGCTGGCGAGTGCGCGCCTGAAATGACCTTGCTCACCCAGCTTGGGGCCCTGATTGGCCATCTGCCAGTTGACCCATTGCGCCACGTCGTACTTGCCACGCGGGTCGGTGGGTAGGAACTTTCCCTCCTTCTCGGCCAGATAGGTCATGATGGCGCCGGACTCGAAGATCGAAATCGGCTCGCCACCGCCCATTGGCTCGTCATCGACGATCGCCGGCATGCGGCCATTCGGGGAGATCTTCAGGAACGCGGGAGTGAGCTGGTCGCCACGACCGATGTTGATGGGCTTGAAGGTGTAGGGAACGCCGAGTTCCTCGAGGAGGATGACGATCTTCTTGCCGTTGCCGGTTGGCCAGAAGTAGAGGTCGATCATTGTGGATGCTCCCTGGTTGCGGCGATGGTTGATGCCGGCCGCGATGAGTTCTCTTATCGGCGGCCATACTGCCGTGAAGCTGGCCGGTATGATAGGTCGTACCCAACATTGTCACTGATTGCCGATCCGAATCATCGTGCGGCAAACCGGTGGCTGCGACGTTCGGAGCAAAGTCCACTCCGAAGGGGAGATAATCGATGAGCAGCGAAGACCTACTGCACTTTCGCGGCCTTGCCGAGACGGCCGCCGGCATCAGCACCGGCGCGCTGTCCGCGGAACAGGTAACGCGACACAGCATCGAACGCATTACGGCACTGGAGCCGAAGTTGCACGCCTTCGCCGAATTGCGAGCGGACGCCGCGCTGGACGAAGCTCGGAACGCGGATCGACGCCGAGCGAATGGCGACGCGCTGGGACCGTTGCATGGTGTTCCGATCGCGGTAAAGGATCTCTGTGCAATGGCGGGGACGGCCACCCGGGCTGGAGGCCTGTTCCGGACCGGGTTTGGTCCGGCGGAAACGGCAACGGTCGTCAGGCGCCTTCAGGATGCCGGCGCGATTATTGTCGGCAAGGCGCAACTGACCGAGGGAGCCTGGGGCACGCACCATCCAAGCGTGGAACCACCTGTCAATCCGTGGGCTCCAAACCGCTGGTCGGGCGCATCGTCGAGCGGGTCTGGCGTGTCGGTAGCGGCCGGTATGGCGTATGGATCAATCGGAACCGACACGGCCGGTTCGATCCGGTATCCGTCGGCCTGCAACCACCTCGTCGGCCTCAAACCCACTTGGGGGCGGGTGAGCCGCCACGGCGTGTTTCCGCTGTCGGATACGTTGGATCATATCGGACCGATGGCACGCTCGGTGCTGGATGTGGCGTTGATGTTCGGTGTCATTGCTGGCGCCGATCCTTTGGACCCGACGTCGCTGGACGCGCCGCTCGACGATTTCGCTGCCAGCGCGCTCCCACGCGACCTGGCCGGAGTGCGGATCGGGCTCGACACCGATTATGCCCTAACCGGCCTCGATGGCGTCACGGAGATGGCGCTGAAGGAGGCTATCGCCACACTGCAAGCAGCCGGCGCCGCGATCGTGGAGGTCAGTGTCGGTGAGGTGCGTCCGATCCTCGAAAAAGCCACCGAAGCAGCCTTCGTGGAGGCGGCGATCGCCCACCGGGCGACCTATCCTTCAGAGCGATCCACCTATAGCGAGTTGTATACGAGATTGCTTGACGTGGGACGTTCGGCATCGGCACTCAATTACGCGTCGATGGCGATCTGGCGTCGGGAGTTTCGCGGGCGGCTGCTGCGCGTCTTCCAGCATGTCGATATGCTGATCGCGCCTGTCATGCCAAACGAGCCTCCCCTTCTGGAAGCCTTCGCGGACATGCTGAATGCGCCACCCCTGAGCGTCGCGCCGCTGCTGGCCTATACGATTCCGTTCAATCTCGCCGGCGTTCCGACACTTACGCTTCCGATGGGTTCCGAGCCTTCGAACGGCCCGCTCGGTTTCCAGTTGATCGGGCCGGATCTATCCGAAGCGCTGTTGCTGTCGGTTGGAGCGGCGTATGAACAGGCCGCAGGAACCACGGCTAAACACCCGCCCCTTTGAATGCCTGCCAAACGCCTGGGTGGATGGCGCGAGCGGCTCGCCAAGATCGCCTCCACGATATCCGGCACCAGCATTGTCAGCCGCAGGACGCTCCCAACGTAACTGCGATCGATCCTCTGCGCCGTCGCGATGGCGCGGCCCGCGGATAATATAAGTTATCGCTCGATTTGTGCCGGCTCACCCAGCGAAAGCATCAGCCGGTTGGCCCAGTTGAAAAATGCCGCACTGCTGATCAGGTCGACGATGTCGGCATCGTCCAGTCCCACCTCGCGTAGACGTCTGACCTGCTCCGGGCCGAACGCAATCGGCGTCGCTGCGAGCGCCACCGCAGCAGCAACAATCGCATTCCAGCGCTCGCCAAGATCGGCGCCGACCCCGATGTCGAGCAAGCGCCGTACATCCTCGGGGCGCTTCGAATACGTCACGGAATGGCGGGCATGCACCGACGCGCAGTAGATACAACCGTTGTGGCGAGAGGTCGCCGCCGCGGACAGTTCACGTTCGGCACGCGGCAGGCCGGAACTGGTGTTGTAGAAAATGTCTTTGTCGGTACGGGTCCGCGCCTCCAGGATATCAGGGTCGCGGGCGAGCAAACGGAAATAGGCGGACTTGGAACGTGCGACATCCACCAGGCTGGCACGCTGCCGCTCCGTAAGCGCGTTTTCCTCTGGGGGCGCCAACCAGGGCAGCCAATCGAGCGTCGCCAAGGTAAATTCTGCCGGCTCCTGGTTTTCCGTATGTGTGATGACGGTCTCGGTCATGGAGGGCTCCTCAGGTGCCGGCTGCCGCCACTGCCCGCAGGCCTGCAACGGTGCGGATCTGAAAGGCGAGGAAGGCGACCAACTGCGCGAGGGTGACGATCCCGGTGTTCGACCAACCCGCATCCAGCAGTTCCTGGAGTGAAGCCGCGCTGGCATCGCGCGGATGGAAGACCAGCATATGGGCGTGCGCCAACGCCGTGGTCAGTCGCACGCCCAGCACGCCTCGCTGAGGTTCGGTCGGGCGGAAGGTCGGGCCAGCTACGTCTTCGGCACTCAAGCGGCCCTTGGGATAAGCACCATAGGGGCCCGATGCGCGGCCCAAGGCAGATTGTGCCAACAGCACGGCGACGAAGGCTTCGGACGGTTTGGTGCGCGCCAGATGCTCGGCATAGAACGCGGCAATTTCGTCCTGGACATGCAGACCGGCGACGAAGGTTGCGACAGCAAAACGCTCCTGCAATGTGACGTCGCCCGGCTCCGCAGGTTCGAACAGCGCCCGATGCGCGGCCCAAGGCAGATTGTGCCAACAGCACGGCGACGAAGGCTTCGGACGGTTTGGTGCGCGCCAGATGCTCGGCATAGAACGCGGCAATTTCGTCCTGGACATGCAGACCGGCGACGAAGGTTGCGACAGCAAAACGCTCCTGCAATGTGACGTCGCCCGGCTCCGCAGGTTCGAACAGCGCCCGATAACTCGCCTGAGCCTGCTGGCGCGTCACGGGTTTGCGGTCCCTTATCATCGCCAGCCGTGAACCCGGTGCGAGGCCCGCGAGGGTATCGATGATATCGGCATCAGTCATGTGACGCTTCCTGCCTCGGCAAATTGGGGCTTGTCACCCCGTGGCCGCCAGCCGAGCGCGGGCGCGACCTCCTGGGCCACCAGTTCGATCGACCGTAGAGTCCAGGCGTGCGGCGGGTCAATGGAGTGCACCTGCACGGCGAGATCGGTGACCCGCGTCAGTGTCCGGTCGGCCAGCAGAGAGTCGATGACCTCTGCCGGCGTGCCCACATGCACGTCAAACGCCTTGATGATGTCAGCGAGCGAGTCGCCAGGCAGGCGATGGCCTCGCTCGATGAAGCGGCTGAGCGCCTTTCGCAGGCCGATGTCGGCAAGGCGCAGGGCCTCAGCGCGTGTTTCGGCGACGAAGACGCTGCGCGAGCCGACAATACGCGGCACTCGTCCCGATGGCAGAGCGGCCAGATAAGCATCGATGATAGGCTCCTGCAGCTCGGCCAAGGAGGCGTGCGGGTTATTGGGCGCCCGTGGCTGCGTGCGGGACAACATCAAGCCATCACGGGCGAGACCGGCGCGGGCGCCACCAGCGGACGAGAAGGTTGCCTGCCAGATGCGCTCAGCGAGATCGAGGTTCGATGGATACAGCGTATCGCCACCGGGAATCGGCTCGCCCTTCAGGGCACCGCGCAGCCGGGCCAAGTGGCGCGTGAAGAGATCATTCCGGCTTTCGGCGTCAAGCTCGAAATCCCGCGAATGCGGTTGGATTGCCGCCGTTGCCGACACCAAGTTCCAACCTGCCGTCACTGATCAGGTCCAGCACGATCGCGTCCTCGGCCACGCGGACCGGCAACTCCAGAGGAAGCGTTACGATCCCGGTGCCGAGACGGATGCACGAAGTCTGTCCGGCAATATGGCCGAGCAACACGAACGGCGACGGCAGTCCTCCTTCGTGCTCATGGAAATGGTGCTGCGCCACCCAGGCGGTGTCGAAGCCGAAGCGCTCGGCGTGCACGATCTGCTCGGCCGCCAGGCGATAGCGTTCCGCCGCGGGGGCCTCGTCGAGCAGGCGGGTGAAGAAGGCGAGGCGGCAAAGGTTCGGGAGCGGAGGCATTGCAGGATCGTATGACGGGAAATCGGTGCCATCTCAACGGTATGCGGAATACCCGACGCGACGAGCGCAGTCAGCAGCGAGCGTTCCGTCATGTTCGTTGCACTTAAGTTCTGGTAGCCAGTCAGCGAAACACTCACTTAAAGGGCAATGAGACGCCTGAAAAACTCCTTACCCCCCCGCCACAGCCAGCACGTCCCGCCGGCTCGCCATCAGCGGCTGTATATACTGGCCGAACTTCTCCATCCCCTCCACGAACTCGTCGAACGTCAGCATCACCCCGCGCACGCCAGGCACTGTCGCATACTCATCCAGCAAGCCGGCCACTCGCTCATACGATCCCACCAAAGCGCCATGCATCGTCGGCATCCGGTTGCGCAGCTTCTCGGCGAACCGTCCCGCGCTGGCATACTTGTCGCCACCGTGATCGTTTTCCGCCTGCGATTGCCGCCACCCCATCGCCTCGGCATCCAACCCGTCGCGATACAGCTCCCACTTCGCGAACGCCGCCTCATCGCTGGCTTCAGCGATCACCATCATCACCACCAGCGCGCCGCAGTCCCGCCCGGTGCGCTCATTCGCCGCCACAAGCCGCGTGCTGCTCGGCGCCACGGCATGCGGGTCATTCACCCCAAAACTCGAGCAGAAATTATAGTCCGCATGCGTCGCCGCGAACTCCGTCCCGCGATCGCTTTGCCCCGCGCAGATGATCGGAATGCGTGCCGAGGGCAGCGGCAGGCATCGGCAATCGTCCATCTGGAAGAACTTGCCTTTGAAGTTACTGCGGCCAGTCTCCCACAACTCTTGCATGATCGTTACGTATTCACTGCAATACTCATAGCGCGACTGGTAATGCCGATCACCGGGCCAGATACCCATTTGCGAATACTCTTTCTCTTGCCAGCCGGTGATCATGTTCAGCCCGAACCGTCCGTGCGAGATGCTGTCGATCGTCACCGCCATCCGCGCCGCGATCGGTGGCGGCAGCGTCAGCACCGAGCAGGTCGCGAACAACTGGATCCGGCTGGTCACCGCCGCCAATCCCGCCATCAGCGTAAAGCTCTCCAGGTTGTAGTCCCAGAATTCCGAGGGCCCGCCGAACCCGCGCAGCTTGATCATCGACAGCGCGAAGTCCATGCCGTAGCGCTCGGCCTGCTCGACCACTGTGCGGTTGAGATCGAACGACGGCATGAACCGTGGCGATGTGGTGGAGATCAGCCAGCCATTGTTGCCGATGGGAATAAAGACGCCGATTTGCATGAGGCTTCCTCCTGAAGCGCCATGGCCGTTGCCCCCTGTCTCTCAACTGGATTGGAGCAGAGCCTAACCTGATTGGGTCAGAACAGCGAGTACCCGCCGTCGATAACGAACGTATCTCCCGTGTGATACCGCGACGCCTCGCTCATCAGGTACACGGCGATCCCGCCGAAATCGTCGCCCTTCCCCCAGCGCCGCATCGGAATGCGCGGCATCACCTTGCCATGGAAGGTCTCATTGGTGGTCAGCCGGTGCGTCATGTCGGTCTCGATCCACCCCGGCAGGATCGCGTGCGCACGCACCCCATATCGCGCGAACTCCACCGCCAGGCCACGCACCATCGAGATCATCCCGCCCTTCGTGGCCGCATAGTGCTCGCTGCGCGGCGCCGCCTCGATCGCGGCAAGCGACGCAGTGCCAACCAGCACGCCACCACCGCCCCGCTCCACCATGTGCCGCGCAGCCGCACGAAATGTATAGAACGCGCCATCAAGATTGGTGCGCAGCACGCGATGCCAGAGTTCGCTGCTCATCTCCAGGAACGATGAGGCGCCGCCGCCGCCAATCCCGGCATTGGCGAAGCAGCCATCGACCCGCCCCAGCGCCTCCAGCGTTCGCGCGAACGCGGCATCCACCGCCGCTTCATCGCCAACGTCGCATTGCAGTGCGATCACGCGTCGCCCGGTCCTCGCCAACGTTGCCCGGGCTTCCTCGTTCTTTTCCGCGCTGGTGCCCCAGATGGCGACATCGGCTCCCCCCTCCGCCACTGCCTGCGCGATACCAAGGCCAATGCCCCGGTTGCCGCCAGTCACCAACGCGACCTTGCCGCTGAGATCGAACGGTTGATACGCCACCTCTGCCCCCGTCGCTGCCTCCGATGGTCTAGCACCCTGCATGGCAATCGGCACTGCCCGGGGTCCGGCCGTGCTATACGTTCCTGCCAGAGGAGATCCGCTATGGAACGAGCAAGCGTCTGTACGCTCGATTGCCCCGACACCTGTAGCCTCAGCGTCACCGTCGAGGACGGCCGAATCACGAAGGTGCATGGCTCCGACGCGCTGCCCTACACGGAAGGTGTCATCTGCAACAAGGTGGCGCGCGCGACGGCTGCGTTCGTCCATGGTCCGCAGCGCTTGCTGTATCCATTGCGCCGCACCGGCGCGAAAGGGTCTGGCAAGTTCGAACGCATCACCTGGGATGAAGCGCTCGATACCATTCACGCCCGCATTTCAGCGGTGATCGACCGCTGGGGACCGCAAGCCGTCGCGCCGCTGAACTATGCCGGTCCGCATGGCATGCTCGCCGGCGACAGTATGTCATCGCGCTTCTTTCACAAGCTTGGTGCGACGCAGCTTTATCGCCGCTCCATGTGCGGCGGCGTACGCAGCGAGGCATGGTCCGGCACCTATGGCGCCGTTCCCGGTTGCCCGCCAGATTTTGCCGCCGACGCAAAGCTGAACGTGGTGTGGGGCAACAACGCCACGATCACCAACCTTCACCTGGTCCGCAACGTGCGCCGTGCGATGCGCAAAGGTGGACGTCTGGTCGTGGTCGATCCACTGCGCACCAAGATCGCCGAGCAAGCCGATCTGCATCTGGCGCCGCTGCCGGGAACCGATGTGCTGCTGGCATGGGCACTCGCCACCGAACTGGAGCGCATGGGCGCGTTTGATACCGCCTTCATCGAACAGCACGTACTGGGGTTTGATGACTTCATGGCTTCGGCCCGCCAATGGCCCGCATCGCGTGCCGCCGAAGCGTGCGGCCTGCGTGCCGATCAGATCACCACATTCGCGCAGTGGCTTGCCGATGCCGATCCCCTGGTGTTCGCGCCAGGCAACGGACTGGAGCGCGGCCGCAACGGCGGCAGCTCCATCCGCGCGCTGATCGCGCTGCCAGCACTGCTTGGTCGATTGGGCAATGGCAGTGGCCTCGTGCTCGGCGCCGGCAACGCGTTCCGCAAGACGGTGGCAAAGCTGCAGCGGCCCGACCTTGCGCCACCCGGCACGCGCACGTTGAACATCCTCGACATGGGGCGGTATCTGGCCGACGACGACATCGACCCGCCGCTGCGGGCCGTGTTCATCTACAACCACAATCCGATCGTGGTGCATCCGGACCAGAACCGCATGCGTCGCGGCCTGGCGCGTGAGGCCATCTTCACCGTCGGCCTCGACGTGGCGATGACCGAGAGCATGGCCTATTGCGACATCGTGCTACCCGGCGCGACGCACTTCGAATACGCGGATCTATACGCATCGTATGGGCACCATTGGCTACAGCGAGCGGAGCCGGTGATCCCGCCGCTCGGCGAGTCTCTCCCCAACACCGAAGCCTTCCGCCGTCTCGCAGCACGCTTCGGCTTTGACGACGCGTGCCTCAAGGCCTCGGATGAAGCGCTGATGGACGATGCGGTCGATCTTGGCGACGCGCGTCCGAGCAAGATCCCAACCGAACGCGCCAGCCAAATGCAGGGCGCTGATGGCAAGCCGCTCGTGTTGTTCGAGAATGTATTTCCCGGCACACCGTCCGGCCGCATCGAGCTGCGTTCGGAAACGCTGGCAAAGCGCTGGGGTATTGACGCACTGTTGCCAGCCTGGCGCGAGCGGACCAGCGACTATCCGTTGATGCTGATCTCGCCCGCCTCTGACAAGCGGATCACTTCGACGCTCGGGTTCGCGAATGGCACACCGAGGCTGCTGATGCATCCGCGTGATGCCGCCGCACGAAGCCTGGACGCAGGCTCCGAAGTAAAGTTCTGGAACGAGCGAGGCGAGGTCATCCTGCCGCTCGAAATCACGGACGATGTGCCACCTGGTGTAGTGGCCAGCGAGAAGGGTGCCTGGCTTTCCACCAGTCGTACCAGCCAGACCATATCAGCGCTGGTCTCAGCCGACATGCGAGCCGATCTCGCGGAAGGCGCCTGCTTCAATGACACGTTGGTAGAAGTGACGATGGCCTAGACTCGAACCGAGTTCAAGTCCCCCCTCCCCTCGCGGGAGGGGGTAGGGGGCCCTACCGGGGCAGCGTCCTCCCACCCGTCAAGTACCTCATCCACCGCACGCGCACACTGCCGCCCTTCGCGGATTGCCCACACCACCAGTGACTGCCCGCGCCGCATATCACCCGCGGCGAACACCTTATCGACCGATGTGCGATAGTCATTGGTATTCGCCAGCACATTGCCGCGCTGATCGAGCGCCACACGTGCCTGCTCGATCATCCCCGGCTTCCGCGGCCCAAGGAACCCCATCGCCAGCAGCACCAGATCTGCCCTCAGCTTGAACGTGCTGTCCGGCATGTCCTGCATCCTGCCCTTCGCCCACTCGACGCGCACGCACTCAAGTGCCTCGGCCTTGCCGTTCTCTCCCGCCACGCGCCTGGTCAGCACTGCCCAATCGCGATCCGCACCTTCCTCATGGGCATGCGAGGTCCGCAGCTTCAGCGGCCAATCAGGCCAGGTCAGCGCCTTGTTCTCGCGTTCCGGCGGTTTCGGCAGGATCTCCAGTTGCGTGACGGACACCGCCCCCTGCCGCACCGAAGTGCCGATACAGTCAGACCCGGTATCGCCGCCGCCAATCACCACAACATGCTTACCCTTCGCGGTGATCGTGCCACGTCCCATCGTCGCCCGCGCTTCATCATCGCCCGCGCCACGCTTGTTCTGCTGCGTCAGGAAATCCATGGCGAAATGCACGCCATGCATCTCGCGCCCGGGCACTTCCAGATCGCGCGGCGCCTCGGCACCGCCCGAGAGCACCACGGCGTCGAAGTCACGCAGCAGAGCGTCCATCGGCAGCGTCACGCCGACCTCGATGCCGGTGCGGAACGCCACACCTTCCGCCGCCATCTGCTCGATCCGCCGATCGACTAGATGCTTCTCCATCTTGAAGTCGGGAATTCCGTAGCGCAGCAGGCCGCCGATGCGGTCATTCTTCTCGAATAACGTGACCGTATGACCCGCCCGCGCAAGCTGTTGTGCACAAGCCATGCCTGCCGGTCCCGAACCAACGACCGCAATGCGCTTGCCGGTGTGATGCGAGGGAGGATGCGGCGTGATCCATCCCTCTTGCCACGCACGATCGACAATCGCGCATTCGATCGTCTTGATCGTCACCGGGTTGTCATCGATGTTCAGCGTGCATGCGGCCTCGCAAGGCGCCGGGCAGACGCGGCCGGTGAACTCCGGGAAGTTGTTGGTGGAATGTAGCGTGCGGCTCGCGTTCCGCCACTGACGGCGATAGACGAGGCTGTTCCAGTCAGGGATCAGGTTATTGACCGGACATCCCTGGTGGCAGAATGGAATGCCGCAATCCATGCAGCGTGCCGCCTGATCGCCAAGCTCCGGCTCTGACAGCGGCTTGAGGAACTCGGTCCACGTCTTGCGGCGCACGTCGGGCTTGTCGTAGCCGCGCTCGTGCCGATCGATCTCAAGAAAACCAGTTACCTTGCCCATACCGAAACCCTAAGCCTTGTTGGATCACGTCATGGCCGGGCCTGTCCCGGCCATCCGTCGCGGCGCCCTGGCGCCACTGATGGCCGGCACGAAGGCCGGCCATGACGCAGTGTCACTCCGCGGCGGCGGCCTTCGCCGCCTGACTTTCGGCGCGCAACTCGAGCAACGCGCGCCGGAAATCGAGCGGCATCACCTTCACGAAGCAAGCCAATGCATGGTCCCAATCTTCCAGCAGTTCGCGCGCCCGCGCGCTGCCGGTGTAAAGCAGATGACGCTCGATCAGCACACGCAGCCGCTCCGCATCGAAGCGCAGCACATCACCCATTCCGTTGTCCTCGACCGACACCGCACGCTGCCGTGGCCGTTCCGGATCGTCGCTCGCTGCATCGCTTGGCCGGACCGGTTCGAGCTCCACGCCAGCCATATTGCACAGGCTCTCGAAGCGGCGCGTCGGGTCGTAGACATAAGCGACGCCACCCGACATGCCGGCCGCGAAGTTGCGCCCGGTATCGCCGAGCACCACGACCACGCCGCCCGTCATGTATTCACAGCCGTGATCGCCGCAGCCTTCCACCACCGCAACCGCGCCGGAATTGCGCACGGCAAACCGCTCGCCAGCGACACCTTGGAAGTATGCCTCACCAGCGATCGCGCCGTAGAGTACGGTGTTGCCAATGATGATATTCTCCGTCGGCTCGCGGTTCACTGGCGGCTGCTTCACCACCACGCGCCCACCGGACAGCCCCTTGCCGACATAATCGTTGGCATCGCCGGTCAACTCCAGCGCGATGCCGCGCGCTAGGAACGCACCAAAGCTGCCCCCGGCATTGCCGTGCAGGCTGATCTGGATCGTATCCTCCGGCAGACCGGCATGGCCGTAACGCTTCGCCACCTCACCGGACAGCATCGCGCCAACCGTGCGATGCACATTGCGGATGTCGCGTTCGATCCGCACCGGCTCGCCGCGCTGCAACGCAGGTTCGGCCAGATCAATCAGCTCGTTGTCCATCGCGCGATCGAGGTGATGCTGTTGCTTCTCGCAATTGAAGATCGCGACACCTTCGCGCGCCGGCGCCTGATACAGGATGCGGCTCAGATCGATACCCTTCGCCTTCCAGTGGTCGATCGCCTTCTTCATATCCAGCTTGCCGACCTGGCCAACCATCTCAGTGAATGTGCGGAAGCCGAGCTTAGCCATCAGCTCGCGCACTTCTTCTGCGATGTAGAAGAAGAAGTTGATCACGTGCTCCGGCTGACCGGTGAACTTCTTGCGCAGCACCGGATCTTGCGTCGCGATGCCGACAGGGCAGGTATTCAGATGGCACTTGCGCATCATGATGCAGCCCGCGGCGATCAGCGGCGCGGTGGAGAAGCCGAACTCGTCCGCTCCCAGCAGGGCGCCCACGACGACATCGCGGCCGGTACGCAGCCCGCCATCGACCTGCACGGCGATCCGACCGCGCAGCCCATTCAGCACCAAGGTCTGCTGCGTCTCCGCGAGCCCAATCTCCCAAGGCGACCCAGCATGCGTCAGAGAGGTCAGCGGCGAAGCGCCCGTTCCGCCCTCGAACCCGGAGATCGTCACATGATCCGACCGCGCCTTCGCCACACCCGCAGCCACTGTGCCGACACCAACCTCTGACACCAGCTTCACCGAAATCCGCGCCTTCGGGTTGGCGTTCTTCAGGTCGTAGATGAGCTGCGCCAAGTCCTCGATCGAATAGATGTCGTGATGCGGTGGCGGCGAGATCAGCCCGACGCCCGGCGTCGAATAGCGCACGCGCGCGATGTTCTTATCCACCTTGCGGCCGGGCAACTGTCCGCCCTCACCAGGCTTCGCGCCCTGCGCCATCTTGATCTGCAGATCGTCCGCATTCACCAGATATTCGATGGTGACGCCAAACCGTCCCGATGCGACCTGCTTGATCGCGGAGCGCATGGAATCGCCGTTCGGCAGCGGCTTATAGCGATCCAACTCTTCGCCGCCCTCGCCGGTATTGGATCGCCCGCCGATGCGGTTCATCGCGATCGCCAATGTCGTATGCGCCTCACGCGAGATCGAGCCAAAGCTCATCGCGCCGGTGGCGAACCGCTTCACGATCTCCGACGCCGGCTCCACTTCCTCCAGCGGCATCGGCGTGTCGGCGAGCTTCAGCTCCATCAGGCCGCGCAACGTCAGCAGCCGCTTGCTCTGGTCGTTGATCAACGCCGTGTAGCTGGTGAACTCCTCGCGCGAGTTGCCGCGCACTGCATGCTGCAGCTTGCCCACCGTGTCAGGCGTCCAGGCGTGGTCCTCACCGCGCAGGCGGAACGCGTAGTCGCCACCGGCATCCAGCATGCCGTTATACAGCGGACTGTCGCCATAGGCATTCTGATGCCGCTGCACGCACTCGCGCGCGATCTCGTCGGAGCCGGCGCCTTCGATCTGCGTCGCGGTTCCAGTGAAGCACTTCTCCACGAATTCGCTGGACAATCCGATGGCATCGAAGATCTGCGCGCCGCAATACGACTGGTAGGTGGAGATGCCCATCTTGGACATCACCTTCAGGATGCCCTTGCCGATCGCCTTGAGGTAGTTCTTCTGCACCTCATAGGGCTTCTGCTTCAGGCTGTTCTGTTCGCGGATCTGCTCCAGCGTCTCGAACGCCAGGTACGGATTGATCGCCTCCGCGCCATATCCCGCGAGCACGCAGAAATGGTGCACCTCGCGCGCCTCGCCGGTTTCGACCACCAGACCTGTGCTGGTGCGCAAACCGCGGCGGATCAGGTGATGATGCACCGCCGCGGTTGCCAGCAGCGCCGGCATCGGTATCCGCGCCGGACCAACGGCGCGATCGGACAGGATCAGGATGTTGTAGCCGTCCAGCACCGCGTCGGTGGCGATACCGCAGATGCGATCCACCGCGCGCGCCATTCCGGCGACGCCTTCGCCAGCCGACCACGTCGTGTCGATCGTCTTCGTGCGGAATGCATCGCCCACCAACGACGAAATCGCCCGCACCTTCTCCAGGTCGGTGTTCGTCAGTATCGGTTGCGCGACTTCCAGCCGGTAATGGTTGCCCGCATGGTGCCCCAACAGGTTCGGCCGAGGCCCGATCATCGACACCAGCGACATCACCAGGGACTCGCGGATCGGGTCGATCGGCGGATTGGTGACCTGGGCGAAGTTCTGCTTGAAGTAATTGTACAGCAGCTTCGGCTTACTCGACAGCACCGCTATCGGCGTGTCCGTCCCCATCGATCCGAGCGGGATCGTCGCCCTCCTGCGCCATCGGCTCCAGGAAGAACTGTATATCCTCCTGTGTATAACCGAACGCCTGCTGCTGGTTCAGCAGCGCTTCCGCGTCGTTCGGCCGTGCCGGTGGCAATTCGGGCAACGGCCCCGGCGACTCCGAAGGCTCCGACAGCTCCTCAAGCTGCACCTGCGTCGCCTTCAACCACTCGGCGTAGGGATGCTTGCGCGCGAGCTTCTGCTTGACCTCGTCATCGCCGATGATGCGGCCCTCTTCCAGGTCGATCAGCAGCATCTTGCCTGGCTGTAGCCGCCACTTATGGACGATGCGCTCTTCCGGCACCGGCAAGACGCCGGCTTCCGAGGCCATGATCACATGGTCATCGTCGGTGACGATGTAGCGCGCCGGCCGCAGCCCATTGCGGTCCAGCGTCGCGCCAATCTGGCGGCCATCCGTGAAGGCGATAGAGGCCGGGCCATCCCATGGCTCCATCAGCGCGGCATAGTACTCATAGAAGGCGCGCCGTTCCGGATCCATCAGCGGGTTCTCCGCCCATGCTTCCGGGATCAGCATCATCATGGCATGCGCAAGCGAGTAGCCGCCCGCGACCAGGATCTCCAGCGCATTGTCGATGCAGGCGGTATCCGATTGCCCGGTGCTTGGGATCAGTGGCCACATCTTGTCCAGGTCAGGCCCGATGAGCTCCGAGGCCATCGAACGCCGGCGCGCATGCATCCAGTTCACATTGCCGCGAACCGTGTTGATCTCGCCGTTATGCGCGAGGAAGCGATAGGGATGCGCCAGCCGCCACGAGGGGAACGTGTTGGTCGAGAAGCGCTGGTGGACCAGCGCCAAAGCCGACTGGGTCAGCGGATTGTGCAGGTCCTCGTAGAAGGTCCCCACCTGTGGCGCGAGCAGCAAGCCCTTATAGACCACCGTGCGCGTCGAGAACGATGGCATGTAAAGCTGGCTCAGCCCCGGAAGGTGCCGCTGCCCTTCAATTCCACGCAAGTTGTTCAGCGTCTGCTTGCGGATGGCCAGGATTTTGCGCTCGAACGCATCCTGATCCTTCACTTTCGGGCTTGCCACGACGATCGCCTGGCGGATCACCGGCATCGTTTCGATGACGCGCTTGCCGAGACCGGTCAGGTCTATCGGGACCTCCCGCCATCCCAGCAACGACTGGCCCTCAGCGGTAATATAGTGCTCGAATAACCGGATCGCGTACTCGCGTGACGCCGCATCCTGCGGCAGGAAGCACATTGCGACGGCATAGCGGCCCGGCTCCGGCAGCTTCCGGTCGTTCTCTTCTGCCCAGTTGCGCAGCAGCTTATCCGGCATCTGGATCATGCAGCCGGCGCCGTCCCCCACCAGTGGGTCAGCGCCGACGGCGCCCCGGTGATCCAGATTTACCAGGATCTGCAGTCCACGCGTGATGATATCGTGCGACTTTCGGCCCTTGATGTTGGCTACGAAGCCCACGCCGCACGAGTCATGCTCGTTGCGCGGATCGTACAGTCCTGGTCCCGCTGGGGATCCCATCATCGGCCTTTATGCCCCCATCTCTACCGGCGACGCGACAGCCGCCCGTTCCCTGGGCGGCCCGCAAACCGACAAGTTAGCGTCCGCTTTGCTGCACTGCAACGACCAAGGTGGCGAGAAGGTGTCAGACCTCCGCTCAGCGTTAGGAATGGCCCCTGGGGGCTCGCCTTCCTTTTTTGCGCTTTCGCGTCAACCAGTCGTGAGTTTACCCCGGCAATTCTGCGCGTCAATTCTGTGGTCCAGCGGGACCTTCACGGTTCCATCAGGAAGGGCCAATGCCGACGATCCTGTTGGTTGAAGACGACGACGCAGTCAGCGAGGTGATCCGCCAGCATCTGGCTGACGTCGGTCATGCTGTCATTGGCGCGCCTGACACGACTGTTGCGCACGAGCTTCTTGGTACGGGCCAACCAATAGACCTGTTACTCGTGGATCTCGTGATGCCGGTGGGCCAGCCGGACGGCCTTGCCTTCGCGAGGCAGGCGAAAGCCGAGCATCCCGACGTTCCGATCATCTTCCTTACGGCGTACTACGGCTTCGTCGCCCGAGCCGGCCAAATGCCGGGCTCGGTGATCTACAAGCCGGTAGACCTCGATGTCCTAACCCGCGAGGTCACCGCCGCGCTCAATCATTAGCCGCGGGCGCGACGGCCAGCCGCCCCGGGTTTTGGGCCGCGGCGCTTGGCCATCGGTCGCGCTGGCGCTGTTGCAGATTTCCGGCCCAAGCCGATCTTCTTCGCCAAGGTCGAACGGACCTTGGCATAGCTCGGCGCCACCATCGGATAGTCTGCCGGCAGGCTCCAGCGCGCGCGATACTGCGCTGGGGTCATTTTGTACGACGTCATCAAGTGCCGCTTCAGCATTTTCAGCTTCTTGCCGTCCTCCAGACAGACGATGAAGTCTGGCTTTACCGATTGCTTGATGGGCACAGCGGGCACCGGCTTGGCAGCCTCGACAGGCGCCTGCCCGACGTCCCGCAGCGTCTGGTACACCTTCTCGATCAGGCCTGGCAGCGCATCCGCCTGGACCGGGTTATGCTCGACATGCGCCGCAACGATCTGAGCGGTAAGCCGCAGGACCGCTTCCGACGTCCCAGTGTCATCCATCGCAGCAGCCTCTATTCAGGTGTCGTCCCGCTACTACAGGAATATTACCGCAATTGCCACATCTTCCTGATCGGCTGAATTACCCCCGTTCCGGGAATAACGCCGTCCGCGCCCGCCTCTAATCTGGCGGCAATAGACCAATCGGACCGAGTGACAGATCGTTACTCAGGGGGCCGCCAATCATGCGTGCGTCGTGGTCTGACGTATCGTGTCGCCCGAAAGCTGCTGACGCAACGCCGCATTTACGATCTCTACCAGGTTGCGTGTCAGAAATGGTTTGGTCAGCACCCAACGCTCGTCGGAGACCCAATCTCCATCACCACCGGTCAGGAATACAACCGGCACCGCAGGTCGCTGGCTGCGTAACTGACGCGCCAGATCAAGCCCCGTCATGCCAGGCAGCGTATAATCGACAAGCAGGAGGTCGAATGCGACGCCGCGTTCTACCATGCGCAACGCATCCTCGCCGCTCGGCGCAACGATTGGCACGAATCCGTTGGTCCGCAGCATGTCGGAAATCGTCTCCCGGCACTCTGGCTCATCATCAACCACCAGAACGTTGTACCGGCGCTGCGTCTGTCGTTCGTACGCCTCGGCTGCGCGTTCGAGCCCCGTTTGCTGCGCGCCATCGGGCTCCGCGTATGGCAACAGGACGTGCACGCTTGTGCCGATCCCAAGCCTGCTGTCGATCCGCACACCACCACCCGACTGGCTGGCGACACCGTAAACCTGGCTAAGTCCCAGCCCCGATCCCTGCCCAGGGGGCTTGGTGGTGAAAAACGGCTCGAAGGCGTTGCGCAGCACATCTTCCGGCATACCAGTACCGGTATCGCTGACTGTGACCACGACGTAGTCACCGGTTTGCATATCCATTGTCATGCTTGCGGCCACATCGACCGTCTTATTGGCAGTGGCAATCGTCAGCGTGCCACCTTGCGGCATCGCGTCCCGAGCGTTGATCGCGAGGTTCAGGACCACATGTTCGATCTGAACGGGATCGGCTAACGCCAGCCGCAGCGACTCATCCAGCTCCGTTTCGACCCGGATGCCGCGGCCAAGTGTCGATGCCAGCAGGTCACGCATGCCGCGCACCAACTGGTTGAGGTCAACCGCGGTGGGCGCCAACTCCTGCTTGCGCGCAAAGGCCAGTAGACGTTGCACCAGATCACCACCACGGGCTGCGGACTGCATGATGATCTCGAGGCGCCGCGCCCACTCCGGTTCCTTCACCTGCCCGTGCAGGATTTCCGCGTTGCCACTGACGGAAATCAGCAGGTTGTTGAAGTCGTGCGCGACTCCCGCGGTCAGGCGCCCCACGGCCGCCATGGTCTGTGCGTGACGCATCCGTTCCTCGGCCTGCCGGCGAGCCGTGACATCGCTGTACAGCGTGACGAAGCCGCCATCGGGCAAGGGATTACGCCGAATCTCGAGCTGGCGTCCGCTTGGGCGTGGCCGCTCCAAGGTGCCCATGCTGCCGCCGGACCGCAGCAGCGCCATCCGCCGCGACACTTCAGCCTCGATGTCCACTGCACCAAACTCGCCGCCTTGCACCTGGCTGCGCAGGATGTCCTCCATCGGCAACCCGACGTGCAAAAATTCGGCCGGCACGCCGGTGAATTCTGGAAATCGCTGGTTCCAAGCGACCAGGCGGAGGTCGCTGTCCACCATCATGATGCCATCGCTCATACCGGTCAGCGTAGCCTCAAGGATTGTCCGTTCTCGGGTGAGTGCCTCATGGCGGACACGCGCCGAGTCCAACGCCCGTAACATCAGCCAGGCTACGAACACCATCAGCAGTGTGATGCCGCCGGCAAACAGAAGCGCATTGCGTTCCCAGGCCGCGGACTTGCTCATCGCTTCCGCGCGATCGACACCCACGACCACGTCCAGATCGCGACCCGGAATGGTCGCGAACGCATACATCCGATCGGTGTTGTCCAGCCCCGACTGCCCCCGCCAACTTCCTTCGTTGCTGGCTCGTATTACAGCAAACAGCGGCGTATCGCCGATCGCCACGACGTTGGGTTCCTGGCCAGAGAGCGTCCACGTCTGCCCATCATGCAAGCTCACCAAGCCAATGACACCGCGGATGCCAGCGACGACATCGCGCCGGAATCGGACCAATGCGTTGGCGTCATAGGATGCGGCGACGGTACCGTCGAACGAGCCGTCGGGTTTATCGAGCCGGCGCACCAGGTTGAGCTGCCATTGCCGGGTAACCTGACCCTGCGTCAGATCGCCGACGAACATCTTGCCATCATCAGCGGGCAAAGCTGCTTCGTGCTGGAAATAATCGCGCTTGCTGACATCGGTTCCGATGATCGCGGGGCGTGTGCTGGCCCGAACGATCCCCTGCACATCAGCAATAAAGATCTGCAACGATACGTCGGTCAGCACGACAACCTGGCCGGCGCGCGTCGGCAGATCGAAATGCGAAGGATCGCGCTCCCAATCGTACTCCAGAATGCGTAACGTCTGGTCGAGTGACAGCAGGTCGCGCTGCAATTGTTCTTCAAACGAGGTGGCCCTTGTGAGCAACTCGGCCCGCACGCGGGCACCGGCCTCGTTACGATGTGCGCGAATCGCATCGCGCGCACCGAGCCAAGTCAGTGCGACAAGCAATAGTGCTGCCGTTACAACAGCGGCTCGGCCGAGGCGGCGCCTGCCTAGGCTCTGAGCAGGCGTCTTGGCGCGCCCATCGCTCGGGGACTGCTGGGTCTCGTTGATAACCCCCTCCTTTTCCTGGCCCTGCGTGGTACGCCCCCATCCCGCGCAGGCCCGGCAACACCTTTAACCCATTTTCACGATTATGAGGTGGAAAAAACGATCATGCCACGTCATCGCCGGTCGCCGCCAAACGTGCTAACAAGTCATCCGAACAATAGAGGAGACGCGCCATGCCAGTGGCTCAGTTCGGACGAATTTATGCTCCGGACGAGGCTTGGCTTGCCAAGGCGCCGTCTGAGGAAATTCTCGACCCCAACCTGTCGATCATCGATACGCACCACCACCTCTGGCATCGTCCAGATCATCGTTACTTGTTGCACGATTTGATCGCGGACCTGCGCACCGGCCACAACATCGTTGCGACCGTGTTTCTCCAGTGTCACGCAATGTACCGAGCCCACGGTCCGGAGGAGATGCGACCGGTGGGAGAGACGGAATTCGTCGCTGGTATTGCCGCGATGAGCGACAGCGGTGGTTATGGCCCGACCAAGGTTGCCGCCGGGATCGTGGGTTTTGCCGATCTCACGCTGGGCGACCGGGTCGAGGCGGTGCTGGAAGCGCATATCAGGGCGGGTGGCGGCCGATTCCGCGGCGTGCGCCACTCCGGCAACTGGGACGCCGATCCGGTCATCGGCAATGGCGCACCGGGGCCGGACATCTACAAACGCGCCGATTTCCGCAAGGGTCTGTCGCGCCTGAGCGCGCTTGGATTATCGCTGGATGCCTGGGTGTTTCACACACAACTCACCGACGTCATCGAGCTGGCGCGCGCCTTTCCTGCCACGAATATCATCATGGGACACGTGGGTGGCGTGCTCGGCTACGGTCCCTATTCCGGCCGGCGCGACGAGATCTTTGCGTCCTGGCAGGCGGACATCGCGGAATTGGCCAAGTGTTCGAACGTGACGATGAAACTTGGCGGAATGATGATGCGAGCCGCGCTGTTCGACTACAAGGCCGCGGATCGGCCGGTGACCTCCGAAGAATTGGCCGCGTTGTGGCGCCCCTATATCGAAACGTGCATCGAGCGGTTCGGCGCAAGTCGCTGCATGTTCGAGAGCAACTTTCCAGTGGAGAAAATGGGGATCGGCTGGGCCGCCCTGTGGAACGCGTTCAAGCGGATTGCCGCGGGTGCCTCGCCTGAGGAAAAGCGCGCGCTGTTCCACGACACCGCGCAACGAGTTTACCGGTTGGGATAGCCGCCATGAGCAATACGACCCATCAGGACCTGATCCTGGACCAGTTCACCAGACAGGCAACGCCGTTCAGCACTGCTGGCACCATCACTGACGAGAACGCGCTGCGCATGATCACCCAGGCCGCGGCACCGCGGTCCACCGACACGCTTCTCGATGTGGCGTGCGGTGGAGGCATCGTCGTTTGTGCCTTCGCGCCGCATGTGAAGCACGCGACCGGCATCGACATGACACCTGCCATGCTGGAGCGCGCGCATCAGCTTGCGACGCAGAAGGGGATCGCCAATGTCACTTGGGACCTTGGCGATGTCACCGCGCTGCCTTACCCAGATGGCGCTTTCGACATCGTGGTGACGCGATTCTCGATGCACCACTTCCTCAATCCTCTTGGCGTGCTGTGCGAGATGGTGCGGGTGTGTGCGCCGGGAGGGCGCGTTGTAGTCGTGGATATGTACGCTTCGGACGACCCGGCGAAGGCGGCGGAATGGAACCGCGCCGAGAAACTTCGCGATCCATCGCATGTGCGTTGTCTGACGCTGCCGGAGCTGAAGGCGCTGTTCCCGACGACAGGCCTGGCGGCGCCGAGTGCGAGCTTCTACGAGTTGCGCGACGAGATCAGGAACCTGCTGGCGCGCTCGTTCCCAAATCCGGGCGACGACGTGAAGATTATCGACATGTTCGCAGCTTCCGCCGACGATGACCGATTGGGCATTCCGATCCGACGAGAGGGCGATCGCATCGAATACGCTTACCGCGTGGCAATCCTAGCAAGCGTTTCACACGGAGACCACGAAAGATCCACGGAGAACCACTGAGGAAAAGGAAATGCGCTTCGCGCGAAGCGCTATCTTCTTCACTCGGTGGTTCTCCGTGCCAGTTCTCAGTGTTCTCCGTGTGGAACCTTACTTATCATCCCAAATACGCCCGCTGCACCCGCTCATCATCCAGCAGGTCGCGCCCTGGGCCATCCAGCACGATCCGCCCGCTCTCCAGCACATAGCCATGATCGGCGATGCCCAGCGCCATCGGCGCATTCTGCTCCACCAGCAGTATCGTCATCCCCTGCGCGTTGATCCGCTTGATCGTCTCGAACACCTGCTCCACCAGCATCGGCGCCAGTCCCATACTGGGTTCGTCCATCAGCAGCACTTGGGGCGCGCCATCAGCGCCCGTGCTGCCGCCAGCATCTGCTGCTCACCGCCCGACAGCGTCCCGGCGACCTGCTTCAGCCGCTCGCGCAGACGCGGGAACAGCACCAGCATCTGTTCCTTGTCCTCGGCGATGCCGCGCCGGTCGTGCCGCGTGAACGCGCCCATGTCGAGGTTCTCGCTCACCGTCAGCCGGCCGAAGATGCGGCGCCCTTCCGGCACATGAACCACACCGATCGCGGCGATCATCGTGCGCACCTAGCCCGGCGAGCGGACGCCCGTCGAATCGGATCTCGCCGTGCCGCGGATGCAGCAATCCGCTGATCGCTCGCAAGGTTGTTGATTTGCCGGCACCATTGCCGCCAACCAACGTGACAATCTTGCCTTCCTCCACAGCGAGCGAAATGCCTTTCAGCGCCTCGATCTTGTCGTAGAACACATGGATATCGTCGATCTCCAGCAGCGCCATCGCTTCACTCCGCCGCTGGTCTGCGCGGCTTTGCCGAGATACGCCTCGATCACCGCCGGATCCTGCTGCACACGCGGCCGGCACGTCCTCGGCGATCTTCACGCCGTGATCCAGCACCGTCACGCGATCCGACATCGACATCACCACGCGCATCTGATGCTCGATCAGCAGGATGGTGATGCCGAAACGCGTCGCGCACCTGCTGGATGAACGCCATCATGTCGGAGGTCTCATGCGGGTTCATCCCCGCCGTCGGTTCATCGAGCAGCAGCAGCTTCGGCTTGGTGGCCAGCGCCCGGCCGATTTCCAGCCGCCGCTGTTCGCCATATGCGAGGTTGCGCGCCAGCATGTCGCCGCGCCCGCGCAGCCCGACGAATTGCAGCAGGCGAAGCGCTTCCTCATGCGCCTCGCGCTTCGTCGCGCATCGTGCTGGGCGTGTGCAGGACGCGCCCCACCAAGTGGAGCGCAGATGCAGATGCATCCCCACCAGCAGGTTCTCGATCGCGGTGATATTCCGGAACAGCCGGATGTTCTGGTAGGTGCGGCTGATTCCGGCCGCGGCGACGCGGTCCGGCTTCAGTCCGTCGATACGCTGGCCGCGAAACCAAACCTCACCGGCGGTCGGGTGCAGATTCTGCGTGATGCAGTTGAACAGCGTGGTTTTGCCGGCACCGTTCGGACCGATGACGCTGTGGATGCTGTGCTCCTCAACCGCCAGATCGACGTCACTGATCGCCACCAATCCACCGAAGCGCATGGTAATCGAGTTGCAGTGGAGCAGCGTGGTCATCGTGGCTGCGCCGGCACGGCATCTGTACCAGCATCCAGTGCCATCGTCTCGTCGGTGGCATGCAGTTCGCGCTGGCGCACATCCGATGGCCACAAGCCTTCTGGCCGCAGACGCATCATCACGATCAGCACGGCCCCGTAGAACAGATAGCGATACTCGCCGAACTCGCGCAGCAATTCCGGCAAGCCGATCAAGGCGATCGAGCCAAGCACCACACCGGGCAGGCTTCCCATGCCGCCGACGATGATCAGCGCCAGCACATTGATCGAGATCAGCAACTGGAAGCTTGATGGATAGACCGAGCTCAGCATGGTCGCGAAGATTGATCCCGCCAGCCCAGCGAACGCGGCGCCCAATCCATATGCCAGCAATTTCGACCGGATCAGGTTGATGCCAAGTGCCTGCGCCACGTCCTCATCATCACGCAGTGCCATCCACGCGCGGCCCAGCCGGGAATTTTCCAGCCGCCATGCCACGAAGGCCGCCACCGCGGACGCCACCAGTGTCAGGTAGAACAGGGACACCGGGTTGCCAAGCAGGTAATTTCCGAGGCTCGGTTTGGGGATTTGCAGAATGCCCTGCGCCCCGCCCAGAAGTGGCGCGGCGAAATCCGATTGCACGATGACGCGGACGATCTCGCCCAGTCCCATCGTCGCCACGGCCAGATAGTCGCCACGCACGCCTAGCACCGGCAGACCGAACAGCACGCCGACGAAGATCGACAATAGCACCGCTATCGGCATTGCCTCCCAGTAAGTCAGATGCAGCAACGCGTGTGACGAATCGGCCGTCAGCAATGCCGTCGAATAAGCCCCTACGGCGAAGAATGCGACGAAGCCCAGGTCCAGCAGACCGGCAAGGCCAACCTCCAGGTTCAGCCCCATGCCCATCAGGATGTATAGGCCCACCAGCATCAGCACCTGACCGACGTACGACCCGGCGACCGCCGGCAATACGACCAGACAGGCCAGTGCCAGCCCGGCCCAGATCATTCGCTCCCGCCGATGATCGCGCACTGCAATACGCGCGGCACGGCGGCGCCATATGGAGCCAAATATCTCGCTGCACAGCGCAACGGTCAGGAAGATCGTTATCGCTCCCTGCGGGCTCAAACCTTCCCAGGTATAGATGAAGTCGCGGAAGTCACCGATCGGGCCCTCGTACTGTTGCAGCATTAGCTGGATCAGTTCCTGGAATACTCCAGCCACGGTCACGGCAATCAGGCCTGGGCCGATCAGGCGGCGCACGACCGCCGGGCTGATGCGCCACAGCGCGCCCAACAATCCAGCCATCGCCCCACCGCCGATCAGGATGACGCAGCCAAGCGCCAGCCCCTGCTCAAGCGTCAGCATCTGGAACAAATCGGGCGACAGCGCGATGAACATCCACTGCAACGGCACGGCCGCCATGATCGCCGTCAATGCGGCGAGCGGCACAGCGGCGACCGCTCCGGCAATCAGCCCGCTTACCGGTCGTCTCGCCATTGCTCCGGCGCCGCCCGCGATCAACAGCAATGCCGCCTGGCCAAGCGTCACTGTACCCACGACGATCCAGCGCTGGTGCAGCATCAGCAGCACGCCGACGATGGCGATGTGCACCGCTCCGGCACCGAATGCGAGTCCAATCAGGACAGCGCGCCGTATCAAGCGCGCTTCCTCGCCATGCGCTCACCCAGCAGCCCTTGCGGGCGGAAGATCAGCACCATGATCAACAAGGTAAACGCGATCAGGTCACGCAACTGGTACGGTGCCGGGATGCCAAGTCCGTCCAGGAACAGCGTCGGTCCCACTGACTCGACCATACCCAGGAAAAAGCCCCCAAGCATGGCACCCGGGATATTGCCGATGCCCCCCAGCACCGCCGCGCCAAACGCCTTGATGCCGGGCGTGAAGCCCATGAAGAAATACACTTGCTTATAGACGAACGCGTAGAACACCCCAGCGATACCCGCCATCGCGCCGCCGAGCACGAAGGTGAACACCACCACCTTGTTCACATCGATGCCCATTAGTGCGGCGGCCTCGCCATCCTCGGCGACAGCACGCATGGCCGTGCCCATTTTCGTCCGCTGCACGATCAGATACAGCGCGCCCATGAAGACCAGCGCCAATACGATCACCAGCACATCGACCCGTGGTACATTGAAGCTGCCGACAGCAAACGTCGCGCGCTGCCATGACGGCGATGGGTACGACTTCACCGCGGAACCAAACATGCCGCGGAATGTCTGCTCTAGAAAGAACGATACGCCGATGGCGCAGATCAGCGGCGCCAGTCCGACTACACGGCGGAATGGCCGATACGCGATCCGCTCAGTCAACACCGCTATCGAGGTGGATGTGACGATCGCCACCGCCAGGATCGCACCCATGCCAAGCACAGGGTGCGCTTCAAGAAAACCCGACCGATCCAGCGGTGTCGCGACAAAATATCCGGCAAACGCGCCGGTCATCACGATATCGCCGTGTGCGAAGTTGATCAGGCGCAGAACGCCGTAGACCATCGTGTAACCCAGCGCGATCTGCGCGTAGATGCTGCCGATGGTCAGCCCGAACATGATGAAGTCAAACCACTGCGCCGCGGTGTAGCGGTTAGCGATCAGCGTCGCGACGGTGCCGACAACGACAACGGCCACCACGCCAATGCGGAGCACCCACAGAACCAGGTCCACGGCATTGAAACGGGCCATGGCTGTTCGCCATGGCCCGCTGACAGTAACAGTTCCGGCCACCCTTACGGCCAGATCTTCTTCGGGTTTGTCCCTACGCCAAACGTCTTGGGATCCGACGAGTTGAACTGCAGCACCGAAGGCTTGAACTGCGAGCACTCACCATACTTGTCGCAGGCGATCGGGCCGCTGATGCCCTCGAACTTTATCTCGAACACCGCGTCACGCAGTGCCTTCTTGCCGATGTAGAGATTGCCCGCGCTGTCGGTCTTGGCCACCTTCTCGATCGCCTTGACCGCCAGCATCGCACCATCATAGGCATTGGCGTGATAACCGGAGATCGGCGCCTCGCCATAATCCTTCTTGTACTGGGCGACGAACTTCGGATATCCCTTGCCCATCGCGTCCGGCGACAGATCGGGATAACCGATGATGAAGCCAACCACCGCAGGCCCGGCCGCCTCGATGAAGTCAGCCGAAAGCAGTGATCCGCCACCCATCAGCTTGGTGTGCTCCAGGCCAGGCGTTTCCTTCGCCTGACGCAGGATCTGCGCCGCGGCAGCGGTGAACACCGGGAAATAGATCAGGTCAGGCTTCTCGCTGGCGATACGCGTCAGCACTGGATGCATATCCACGTCCGTTGGCGCGATCGCTTCCTGCGACAGCACCTTGCCGCCCATCTGCTTGAAGTTGTCGGCCATCACCTGCTGAAGCTGCTGCGCATAGGGACTGCCGTCGTGGATCGTCACGACCGACTGCGCTTTGGCGACATTGTGGACGTAGGTCGCGTCGGCCTTGCCCTGTTCGCTGTCGCTGAACACGGTGCGCGCGAAGCCATCATATTCGGGCTTGCGATCCGGTGCGGTCAGCGCCGGTGCCGTGCACGCCGTGCAGATATCGACAATGCCCTGCTGCCACAGGATCGGCGCACCCGGAGTGGCCGCCGAAGAACAGGCGGGCCCAAGCACAATCACCGTCTGCGGATTGGACGCCAGCTTGGTGGCCGCGGTCTGGCCACCCTCCGCGTTGCAGCCATCGTCCTCCGCATCCAGCTTCAGCGGATGGCCAAGCACCTTGCCACCCAAATCCTTGAATGCGATCTCCACACCACGCTTTTCGTCCAGACCAAGCGCGGTATCCGCGCCAGACAGCACCCAATAGGCCCCGATCTGGACTGGCGCGCCTTTGGCGATGCGGATGACGCCCATCGAGTTCCGTCACCGGCCCTACCGTTGCCGCCGAGGCGGCATGCGCGATGGCGAAAAGTCCGATGGCCGCACAAAGTCTCGCTAGCCCCAGACTGTATTTCTTCAGTAAAATGCGCAAAGTCCCCCTCCTGCTTATTGCGGGCCGCGTCTCCCAGCACGCGGACGCCTTGGAAACTTTGCGGCTGTGCCGCGCGCCAAGTCAACCGGCTTCAGTCGAACAACGACAGGTCGACCACGTCTCCCATCCGGTTGTAACCGAGATCGCCAGGATGCAGATGGTCGCCACAATCGTATATCGGCAGCATGCGAGCCGGATGCTCGGGGTCGCGCAGGCCCGCGTCGAAATCCACGACGGCATCGAACGCGCCGCTTTCCCTGATCCAGGCGTTCACCGCCAGCCGCACAGCCTCGCGCGCCGGCGTCCATGCGCCGACCAGGAACGTCTCGTTCTCGAATGGCGTCAGCGTGGCGCCGAAGATCTTGATGCCGCGCGCGTGCGCCCGCAGCGCCATCTGCTTCAACCCGGCGATCATCTGGTCCGCCGTCACCTCCTCCTCGGGTTTTGCCCAGCGATTGCGCAGGTCGTTGGTGCCCAGCATCACGATGACATGCGTCACGCCGGGCTGCGCCAGCACGTCGCGGTCGAAGCGGCGCAGTCCGCTGTCACCACGAATGTCATGCAGGATGCGGTTGCCGCCGAGCCCCTGGTTCATCACCGCCATCGGCCGGCCGCCGGCGCGCGCGATCAGACGGCGGGCAAGCTGGTCGGGCCAGCGGCAATACGCGTCGTGCGTGGAGATATTCGCGTCGGTCAGTGAATTGCCCAGCGCGACCACCGAGCCGGTTTCTGGCGATGCCAGAACGTCAATGCCGCAGAGGAAGATACCAATCGTCCGACAGCCGCCCCACGGGCATGGCGGTTTCGGCGGAGAAAGTCGCCGGGTGGCGAGATATAGTTGGTTTGCCGAGCATAGCGGCCGGTGATGCCAAAACTCGCCGGCACCTCGGCCGGCAAATAGATGCTGACCGCCACATCAGCCAGAGCGGGCAGGTTCAGCTCCACTGGATCGCTCAGCAGAACAGCACCCGCGGCAACCGACGCGGAGGATGCGCCACCAAAGGTCAGGGCACGGTTCGTGTCTGCGATGATAGCCGGCCCCTCCGCGCGCAGGCCGAAGTGCGCCGCACCGATGGTAAGCGGGCGCAAGCCATACGCGTTCGACAGCCGGACTCTTATCCGGCTGCCGCCAATACTCACGCGCGGGTTCATTCGCAACGTCTGATTGGCGAACGCGCCGCCCTCGGCGGGCGCCGGTGCCGCGGTCCAGGTGCCGACCCAATGCATGTTCTGCTCCATGACGTGACCCCCCGGGCTGAATTGTGTAAATGCCGTCAGACTTAGTGGAGAACGCGATGCGATACGGCCTCATTCTCTTGATCCTGCCGCTCGCCGCCTGCGGCAACGACGGCATGACGCGCAATTTCAGCCTGTCTCGAGACTCAGCGCCAGAGACCATCGCGGCAACGCAGATGCCGCTGTCGATGCCGCCGGACATGGCGCAACGGCCGAAACGTCCGGGCGCGCTTCCGCCGACACAACAGGACAATTCGCAGCAGCAGGCGGATCAATCCACCGGCAGTCCCGGTCAGGATGCGCTGCTGGAAGCGTCCGGGCCCGGCACCTCCTCCAACATCCGCACGCAGATCGATGAGAACTCCGGCCTGGTCTATCCCCAGCCGGAATTTGTCCAGCGCGTGATGAGCTGGAGGCCGCCGCCTGGCTATCAGCCTCTGGCAACACCGGCCAGCAAAGGCTGGTTCGACGGCTGGTTCAACTGGTTCTGATCCCCATCGCCATATCGCGCACTTGTTCCGGGGTTCGGCCGGCAGCGCGCAACTCGCGTAGTGTCGCGGTCCGATCACGCTTCGCCAGCCGCCGGCCAGATGCATCTGTCAGCAGGCGATGATGCGCGTAGCGTGGCACCGGCCAGCCCATCAGCGCTTGCAGCAGGCGATGCAGGTGCGTGGCCGGTTTCAGATCCTCGCCGCGCGTCACCAGCGTGATCCCTTGCAGTGCGTCGTCATGCGTAACACAGAGATGGTAGCTCGCCGGCGCATCCTTCCGCGCCAGCACCGCATCGCCGAACTGTTCGGGGTGGCAGATCGCGAGGCCTTCGCCTTCGTCTTCGAAGGTCAGCGGGTCCGATACGGAGCGTAGCGCACGCTGCATATCCAGGCGCAACGCGTGTGGCACGCCGGCTGCGATGCGCGACGCACGTTCCTCCGCGGATAGCGCACGGCAGGTGCCCGGATACAGTAGCGCGCCATCAGGGGTATGCGGTGCCGTTGCCGACTGTTGAATATCGGCGCGCGTGCAAAAGCACGGGTAGAGCAGTTCACGCGTCGCAAGCCGGTCCAGTACAGCGCGATACTCCGCAAAGTGCCGCGATTGCACGCGCACATTACCGTCTCCATCGATGCCAAGCCAAGCCAGATCTTCGAGGATCGCGGTGGCGAACTCTGGTTTGCACCGCGCCGCGTCGATATCCTCAAGCCTGAGCAGGAACCGTCCACCCGAGTCTCGAGCGCGCCGCCATGCCGTCAACGCACTGAACGCATGGCCGAGGTGCAGGTAACCGGTGGGGCTCGGCGCAAACCGCGTGACGATCAACGCCGCGCCTCGGCGGCGAAGCCAAGCGTGGGGCGCCTGACAATCACCTTTGTCGCGTTCGGCACCCGATCAAGGAACCAGAGCGCCATATCCTCCATCAGCGGCGATCCGATGCTGTCCTCCAACATCGAGTGATCGACGCAGGCGGCGATCGCCCGCAGCGTCGCGGCCAATGCCGGCAGATCGGCGCCCGGCGGGCGTCCATACTTCGACCACGTAGCTATGTCCGTGGATACGACCATCCGTGTCCCGATGGCTGCATTCCACGTTGGTGGTCACTGCGACCTCGATCACGGAATGCCCCATGTCTTATGCGCTTGAATTGCCAGCCGCCATTCCGGATGGGCCAGACAATAGGCTGCGGCCGCGCGCGTGTTGGCGGCGCGCCTGGGGGAATCCATGGGCGACAGCCAGCGATGCGTTGCGCGGAATTCCGCGAAGCTGCTCCGGCTCCGCGCCCTGTTGCGGATAGACGAGCTTCAGTTCGTCGGCTTCACCCAGCACCAACGGCGCGCCAGCTTTCGGACTGACGCACACCCAGTCGATTTGGCCCGGCAGTTCCTGTGTTCCATTCGTTTCTATGGCGACATAGAAGTCCCGTGCCTGCAATGCCGCGAGCAGCGGCGCGTCCGCCTGCAACAACGGTTCTCCGCCAGTGAGCACCGTCATCCGGTGCGCCGCATCCGGCCACAGCGCAATGGCCGCGTCAGCCAGTTCATCAGCATCCGCGTAGCGCGAACCACCGACGAAATCCGTATCGCAGAACTGGCAGATCGCGCCGGCACGATCTTCCTCGCGGCCTGACCAGAGATTGCAGCCGGCAAAGCGGATGAAGACCGCGGTGCGGCCGATATTGGCTCCCTCGCCCTGGGCGGTGAGGAACATCTCTTTGACAGTGTAGGTCACAGTGCACGCTTGATGGCGATCGACATGTAGGGATTGTATTGTCAATGCACAGGGAACACAGCCCCGTGAAGGAGAAACGGCATGGCGGAGCTCGATGGACCACGTTGGGGACCTGCGTCCAAGGGCACACCGAAGCAGCTTGTCGTGTTATGCCACGGCCTCGGCGCAGACGGACACGATCTGATCGACCTCGCGCCGTCCTGGTCACATGCATTGCCCGACGCGCTCTTCGTCTCCGTCGATGCGCCATTCGCGCATGATTCTGGCTTCGGCCGGCAATGGTGGAGCGTGGCCGACCGTTCTCCACCTGTTGTGGAAGCCGGCGTGCGTCGAGCCGCCACATTCCTGAACCCGTTCATCGATGCCGAGCTGACACGTCTTGGCCTAGCGGCAGATGCGTACGCGCTGATGGGGTTCAGCCAGGGCGCGATGACCGTGCTGTTCACCGGTCTCCGCCGCAGCGCCGCACCCCGTGCCATCCTGGCGTTCTCCGGTGCGCTGATTGCGCCAGAGACGCTTGGCAAGGAGCTTGCCAATCACAGCCCGGTGCTGCTGGCGCATGGCGAGGCGGACGACGTCGTGCCGGTGCAGCGATCGCGCGAAGCCGAGGCCGCCTTGCGTGCGCTAAGCGTACCAGTCGAGGCGATCTATGTCCCCCGCCTCGGTCACGGCATCGATGATACTGGAATATCGATGGGTGCGCTGACCCTTCAGCGTGCCTTCGCCGCATAAACGTCCGGTTTATCAGGAGTGTCACACCGGTCCGGCTTGCGGCGCGATGCACGCTCTGCGATAAACGAGCCGGTTCTCGGCGGCGCACAATATCTGGCGGGTCGGTAACGGATTGGCCCAAGATGCTGTGTGTCGCTCGCAGAGGAGCGACGCGTGCCTGACGGTGGCCAATTCTGTCCTGCGCTGGTGCTGAACGCGGATTTCCGGCCGCTCTCGTACTTCCCGCTGTCGCTCTGGTCGTGGCAGGACGCGGTGAAGGCGGTGTTCCTGGACCGGGTGTCCGTGCTGTCCGAGTACGAGACCAAGGTGCACTCGCCCTCGCTCACCATGAAGCTGCCGAGCGTGATCGCGCTGAAGGACTACATCCCCTCGGCGCGACGCCCGGCGTTCACCCGGTTCAATGTGTTCCTGCGGGACGCGTTCGTGTGCCAGTACCTGCAGCGACCGCTACCCCGCGCACGACCTGACGTTCGATCATGTGGTTCCGCGCAGCCGCGGCGGCCGCACGACGTGGGAGAACGTCGTCACCGCCTGCGGCGAGTGCAATCTGCGCAAGGGCTCGCGTCTGCCGCGCGAGTGCCACATGTTCCCGCGCGAGTATCCGCGACAGCCGACGACCTGGGAGCTGCAGGATAACGGCCGCGCTTTCCCGCCCAACTACCTGCACGAGAGCTGGCGCGACTATCTGTATTGGGATAGCGAGCTGGAAAGCTGACGGCGCCTATCCGACGCCCTGCGCCGCGCCCTGTTGGTACGCCAATCGCTGCGCCAAGGTCATCGGTGTCGTTGTCGGAATCCCCGCTCCTGCGAACACCGGCTGCGTGGGTCCCAACACTCCCTTTGGCAGCGACGCGATTGCGGCGAGCACGGCGCCATTCATCGCGGGTTTCCACAGCAGGTCCGTGACCCACACCCGATTGCCGGGCTCGGTGTAGCAGGCCCAATGGTTCATATGCGCCAGAGGATGGACGTTGTCGCTCGATGTCGGCGTCAGCGTATAGCCACCGTTGGCCTTGAACCACGCCTGCACGTCGCGCCGATCGAGCGCGATATCGACCCAGTTCTTCGGGTAGCCGCCGGTGCTCCCCCAACTCTGCAGCGTTCCCAAACCGAACCGTCCCACGCAGCACGAGGCAATCGATCCAGGCACGCGCGATGGATCGCCGAGCTGCTCGCCGCCTGCTGCGAGCACTGCGTCCACCTCATTGGTGACGTTCACCACGCTGAACCCGCGCCCCTTGAACACCGCCGCCGCGTCGACCGAGAACTCGGCCCCATCCAACAGAATGACGTTATTCAGTGGCGCATCGTTCGCACGCAGCCGCACCGCCTGAGTGAACAGCCGCGTTCCCAGGCTGTGCGCCAGCACATCAACCGCGACGCCTGCGGCGGCCAGCACATCCAGCAGGCCCGCCAGCGCCTTCGCCGCCAGGCAGGCGAGATCGACACAGGCATACTCGTAGGATTCGCCCCACCCGGCCGTCGCATATTCTGCCATCGATCCGGTTGAGACCCAGGCAAATGCGATCGCGGTTTCCTGGAGCCGCCGCGTGGCTGGGTCGTATTCCTCGACCAATGGCAGCCAACTGAGGCGTGGATCCGGGCCATCGGTAATCGGATAGCCATAGATCTGAGTGAATGGATCGTACGCCGGGTCGCCCTCGTGGCGCGGATCGAAATTGTAGCCATGCAGCATCAGCTTGACTGCCGCAGCCGGCACGCTGCGCACCGCCAGCCAGCGTTGCACGACTCCGGTCAGTTCGTCGATGCCAGTCGGCGCTGCCGCGGGATCGCGCGGGAAATGGGCGGTCGCCGTGTCATCGTGGAAGCTGGCGGCGAGTGTATCTACGGCACGTTTGTAGGCATCCGTATCGGGCGCCGCCGCCACCGCGAGGGTCCAGATAACCTTCAGCATCGAATTTTTCTCCCTGTTTCGGCTCGCTGATGGCGACTCATGCGGCTGCGTACTCGTCATGGTCGGCCTTGAGCCGGCCATCGTCATGCAGGGGCATCCACGTGCCGTTGTCGCTGATGGCCGGCTCGCGGCCGGCCATGACGTTGCCGTATGGATGCCAACCCGCTACCGGTAGAATTCCACTTTCGCTTCCCGGAACCAAAGGAAATTCGCGGGCGCCGCCGATATCGGCCCGTTGATCGCGAACACTGCGATTTCGAACCGCTCGCCCGCGACGACGCTGTCGCGCAGCACCAGCCGGTTTGGCATATTGAATCCCTGGATCGCCGCCGGACTCGGCCGTCCCGCCGCCCGCGGCAGCACGCCGTCAACCCACACCTCGGCGTAGTCGTCGACATTCACGGTGAACACGGCCTTCGTGCCCGCGATGCCAAAGCCGCCAATCTCCGCAGGCATCGTCAGCACCGCGCGGAACCAGAAGAACGACACCATGCCTCCGCCGCGCTTGGCGCCGAGGTCGGTCGCAGCGATCTCCGGCCACGCCGCATCATCGAAGCCGAGAAGCTCCGCGTGCGGCTCGATATCGTAGGTCGTGGTGAATTCGGGCATCGAGTCCGACAGCGCCGGGCACTCGACGATCTTCGCCTCCTTCGCCTTCCAACGCGCGCCAAACAGCGCCGAGCCTTCAGCCGTCATCAGATCGACCGTGCGTGCCGGCGGTAACGACGGTGCGATCGGTGGTTGCGGCATAAGGTTCGGCGGCATCGCCGGCGGCGCGGATATGGTCGGCCGTATATACCTGATCTCTGGCACGCTTTCTGTCTCCCCCATGATCGTTGTGTCCGTTGACGCGATCACTTTGCGTCCAGCGCCTGCCCCTGGCAAACACATCGCATGCTCGAATCCCCGCCATCGGACATTCTGACCGCGCTTCGCCACATGGGCCTGCTCGCACCGAACGCCACCGCCGCAGGCGAGCGCCTGACGGGCGGCGTGTCTTCGGACATCTGGCGCATTGACCTTCCAACCGGCCCAATTTGCATCAAGCGCGCCCTGGCAAAGCTGCGCGTTGCCGCTGATTGGCAAGCTCCAATCGAGCGCAATCGCTACGAGGCCCGCTGGATGCAGCGCGCCAACGAAGCCGTCCCAGGTGCTGCACCGGCCTTGCTGGGTATCGACGAGGCATCCGGTGCACTCGCCATGCAGTTCCTTCCGCCAGACCGCTACGCTCTGTGGAAGAACCAGCTTCGCGATGGCGACGCCGATCCCAACTTCGCAGCCGCAGTCGCGCGGAGTCTGGTCTGCATCCACGCGGCAACCGCTGCCGAACCATCCATCGCGGCCGACTTCCCCACGGACGAGATCTTCTACGATATCCGCCTGGAACCCTATCTGGTCGCTACCGCCCGCGCGCACCCCGATCTCGCACAGCCACTGCACGAGCTTGTCGCCACCACCCAGGCCAACAAACGAGCCTTAGTGCACGGCGATGTCAGTCCGAAGAACATCCTGCATGGTCCCACGGGCCCATTGTTTCTGGATGCGGAATGTGCGTGGTGGGGCGATCCGGCGTTCGATGTCGCGTTCTGCCTCAATCACCTGCTGTTGAAATGCCTCTGGACGCCGTGCGCAATTGGCGGTTTCCTCGCCTGCTTCGACGCATTCGTGGCGGCCTACACGACCGGCATCACCTGGGAACCGCGAGCCGAACTTGAGGTCCGTGCGGCACATTTGCTACCGGGGTTGTTCCTCGCCAGGGTGGATGGCAAATCGCCGGTCGAGTACGTCACCAGGGAACAGGACAAGGACCGGGTTCGTCGCACCGCACGCGCACTGCTCACCCAACCGGTGGAGCAACTTGGCGATGTGCGTAAGGCCTGGGCGAAGGAGCTTGCCGCATGACCGACACCGCTATTGCCTTCGTGCACGGACGCCGCGTCTGGGACAGTCGCGGCCGTCCAACAGTAGAAGCCGACGTGCTGCTGGAAGGTGGTGGCGTCGGCCGAGCCACCGCGCCCGCCGGCGCATCCACCGGCACTGGCGAGGCACTCGACCTGCGCGATGGCGGCGAGGCGTTCGGCGGCTATGACGTGACGCGTGCCGTCGGCCATGTGAATAGTGAGATCGCTCGGGCCGTCACCGGCATCGATGCAGCGGATCAGCCGGCGCTGGATCGCAAGCTGATTGAACTCGACGGCACGCCGAGCAAATCGCGCCTCGGCGCGAACGCTGTACTGGCGGTATCGATGGCCTCTGCACATGCAGCCGCGGCTGCAGCCGGCGAACCGCTGTATCGCTATCTCGGCGGCCCGGATGTGCACATGCTGCCGCTGCCACAGATCCAGATTTTTGGTGGCGGCGCGCATGCCGGCAGGCGCGTGGACATCCAGGACTTCCTTGTCGTGTGTCCCGCGGCAGAAAGTTTTGCCGAAGCGCTCGACTGGACCGCTGAGGTCTACCGCGCCGCCGGTGCACTGATGAAGGAAGCCGGCACACTGCAAGGCATTGCTGACGAGGGCGGATGGTGGCCCGCCTTCTCCACCAACGAGCAGGGATTGGAAACGCTGGTTCGCGCCATTGAGCGCGCCGGCTATGAGCCAGGCACCGAGGTCGCGATTGCGCTCGACGTGGCAGCATCCGAATTTGGCCGCGGCGGCAAATACAAGTTGGCGCTGGAGGACAAGGAGCTCGACAGCGAAGGCATGATCAAGCTGCTGACTTCCTGGGTCCGACGCTACCCCATCGTTTCGATCGAAGATCCGCTGGCCGAGGACGATTATGCCGGCTTCGCCGCCTTCACCCGTGAGATCGGCGCACGTGTCCAGGTGATCGGCGACGACTTGCTGGTGACCCAGGCGTCGCGCGTTCGGGAGGCGGCGATGCGTGGCGCCGCCAACGCGGTGCTGTTGAAGCCGAACCAGCGCGGCACGCTGACCGAAACTTACGAGGCGTGGCAGGCCGCAAAGGACGCAGGCTTTGCCGGCATCATCTCTGCCCGTTCGGGTGAAACCGAAGACGTGACCATCGTCCACCTCGCCGTCGGCTGGGCCGTCGGCCAGCTCAAGGTTGGCAGCTTCGCGCGAAGCGAGCGCATGGCGAAATGGAATGAGGCGCTGCGCGTCGAGGAAGCCCTCGGCGCCCGTGCCCGCTTCGCGGGAGGATCGGTGCTGCGAGGACGCACTTGAACGTCCTGTTCCACTACGCCGCGGGTCCGGACCTGACCGCACGCCTATCGGCGATCCGGAATTTCACCATCAACATCTGCCCTGATCAGGAGGAACGCCTGCTCGCACAGCTTCTGCCCGAGACGGACGTGCTGTGGCATGTGCTGAAGCGCTGCACCGCCGAGATGATCGCCGCCGCCCCACGCCTGAAGCTGATCCAGAAGATCGGCGTTGGCGTGAACACGATCGACCTCGACGCTGCGAAGGCCCGCGGCATCGCCGTGTGCAACCTGCCGGGCACCAATGCACGCGCGGTGGCTGAACTGACGCTTGCGCTGATGCTCGCCGTGCTTCGCCGCATGCCGCGTTTTGACGCAGCGATGCGGCGCGGCGTTTGGTCCGATGCCGAACTGCAAGATGGCATTGGCGAACTTGGTGGACGTACCGTCGGCCTCGTGGGCTACGGCGCGATCCCCCAACTGCTGGCGCCCGTGCTGGACGCGCTGGGCTGCCGCTTGATCTACACGTCGCGCTCGCCGCGTTCGGATGCCTTGGGCGAATGGCGCACGCTGGATGCGCTGCTGTCGGAGGCCGATGTGGTCAGCCTGCATATTCCCCTGGTTGCGGAAACCGAATGCGTGATCGATGCGAGGGCCTTGGCACGCATGAGGCCGGGTGCCGTGCTGATCAACACGGCTCGCGGCGGCCTCGTGGATCAGCAGGCTCTGACCGATGCTTTGGCGGGCGGTCGTCTTGGCGGTGCCGGCCTCGACGTGTTCGTGCATGAGCCGCATGACGCGTCCGAACGGCTATTCCATCTACCGAATGTCGTGCTGACGCCGCATATTGCGTGGCTGACCACCGGCACATTCGATCGCAGTTTCGCAGTCGCCGCGGAAAATTGTCGACGCGTTCTTGCGGGAGAGGCGCTGCTGCATCGGGTGGTGTAATGGCTTCCAATGTTCAAATGCTATCCGATGATTCACGGACACTACCCTTCTGGCATTCCTGCGAAAGCAGGAACCCAGTGTGAGGTCTGTTTCACTGGCCTGGGTTCCCGCGTTCGCGGGAATGACAATGGAATTTGCGCATCATCCCTATGAATCAGAACACTGGATCGGCGGACAGCATGACCGACGTTCATCTCCCTTACTTCGATTTCCTGTTGGTGGAGCTGAACAAGCGGAACGCGACCATCGAGAAGGCCTTTGGCCGGCATGTTCACTGGGGCTACTGGGCCGAACCGAGGGCCGCCACCTATGGCGACGACGACTTCGCACAGGCGGCCGAGCAGCTCACACTCGAGCTATGCCAACTCGCCCAGATCGCCGAAGGCGAGACAATCCTCGACGTCGGATGTGGCTTCGGTGGCACCATTGCGTCGCTGAACGAGCGCATTGATCGGCTCCAGCTTGTCGGCCTGAATATCGATGCCAGGCAATTGGAGCGGGCCAGGCAACACGTCCAACCACTGCACGACAACAAGGTTGAATTCCGCCAAGGCAATGCATGCGATCTACCCTTTCCAGGCGACAGCTTTCATCGCTTGTTGGCGGTCGAATGCATATTCCATTTTCCGAGCCGCGAAGCTTTTTTTCGCGAGGCCAGCCGGGTCCTGAAACCCGGCGGCACGCTGACGCTGTCGGATTTCGTTCCCTCCGCCCTGTTCTGGCCGATCTGTCAGTTGAGCGCCATTCGCAGGTCCGACCGCATCGATAACATCGGCAGATGGAACGTGCGATACACACTTGGTCAGTATCGCCGATTGGCCGCGCAGGTCGGTCTTGTGCCCGTGGCAGCGCGCAACGTCACGATGCATACCTTGCCGACGTATCGCTATCTGCAGCGCATTCTGGCGCGCGATTTGCCCCGTGATCGCGACGCCAAGGTGTTCCGATTTCTGCTCGGGCTGATGCGATCGTTGGGCGCGATGGGCCTGCTGAATTATTACCTGCTTACGTTCAGCAAGCCCTCAAGCAAAGTCGGCTAGACCGGGGCCCTGTCATTGCACGTCAGCCCCACCGGCTCGCGCATCGGGAGCAACGCCAAAATCGCGAAAATGCGCCTTCCATTGATCGATCAAAGCCGAATTGTCGTGTCGCCAAGGGTGGAATGAAAAACGATAGTAGTCGAAGTACATCCGCAACGGAACGTCGTGCAGCAGTACCGCAAGTGTTGGCGCACCCAACTCGCCATTACGGGGTTTCTTCCACTTCATCCACGTGAATGCGATGCCCAGCACGCCAATGAACGTGATGCTGACGTTAGCCATGGTCAGTACCCGTAACAAGTAGCTGAAAACGCCCTTGCCGAATACGTGCTGATAGACGTCGAAGCAGACCGCTTTGTGTTCGGTCTCCTCCACCGCATGCCAAAGCCAAGGCGCCACGAACGAGGGGTCCGAGTCAGCGATGAACCGCTGCTGATCGCGCAGCAGGACATCCGCCAGCATTGCGGTGAAGTGCTCGAGCGCGCATGTGTTCGCCAATTGCGACGCTTTAGGCGTGTAACGGCGACTGAACCCCAACAAGGGCGCAATCAGTCTTTCCACCAGCCGCCCATAAGCGTGGAAGCGCTTCAGTTCGTGGTTCGCACGCCCATGCTCCTTGGCGGCATGGCTTCCTGGTAGATGAAGCGCTCGGCCTGCTCCTTGAGGATGGGAGCCTTGATCCGGCTCAGATAATGACGGACTGAATTGATGAAATATGCCTCGCCGATGGGGAACACAAAGGACAAGGCGTTCAGGGCATCCTCGAAACCTGTCTTCCTGTGGCTCCACGCCCCGGCATTTGCGCTGGCGAAGTCGAGGTTCACGCGTCTGCATATGATCCGCCTGGGGTCTGCACCCATGGCGCGAAGCTAGCACGCTCCTCGTTGCCATCGGAACAAGCGGCTCGCTCAGCCGACGACCGCCAGAATATATCATATAGATCAATGACTTACGGTGGTGCCGGGTGAGGGATTTGAACCCCCGACCTTCGGTTTACAAAACCGAAGGAGCAAGCCGCCATCAATCGCCAACAAAAGACGCGGACCCCAAAATCCGATTGAAATCCAGTTGATTCTGCGTGATAAACTGAAATCAAATCGCCACGAGATGCCATGAGACACCGCAAAGACGGGTCCGCATGGGGTCCGCATAGGCAGACGCTGCTGGCGGGGGATCAATGAAGCTGACTGACATGACCGTCGCGGACCTCAGCTGCCCGATCGACCGGAAGGATCGGGTCATAGCGGATAGCGTTCTGCCGGGCTTCCGGGTGAGGGTCCAACCAAACGGAACGCGGACGTTCCTGTTCGCCTACAAACTTGGTCCGTCATCCCGGCGTGTACGTTTGGGCACTTTCGGGCAAGTGACCGCCGCCGCGGCCCGGAAGGAGGCAGAGAAGCTACGCGGACAGGTCCGGGCAGGGCGTGATCCGTAGGGGGAGCGTAAGGCCACCACCGCCACCATTCTTGCCGCTGAACGTGAAGAACGGGTGAGGCGTGAGGAAACAGCCTTCACAGTGAAGGCCCTGATCGATCTTTATACCGAAAAGCACGTCGTCAGGCTGCGACCCGCGACCCAGCGCGACGTGCTTTCGCGGCTCCGGCTGCACCTAGCGCCGATCGCAAATGAGCCCGCAACCGCTATTGGCCGGCGCGAGGCTGCCCTGGTCGTCGATCGATCCGCCAAGGCTGGCGAGACCACAGCCCGCCGCGTGAGGGACTACGCGCGGGCCATGTGGGCCTGGGCGCAACGGCGCGGATCGTTGCCTGAGGCGATCAGGAACCCTTGGGAGACCGCGCCAGCGCCGGGCCGGGACGTGCCACGCGAACGGGTGTTGACGGGTGCAGAGATCGGCCTGCTATGGCAGGCTGCGGGTACCCTGGCGACGCCCTACGGGCCCATGGTTCGGTTCCTGCTGTTGACGCTGGCGCGCCGCGAGGAAGCGACTGCAATGGTCTGGGGCGAAGTGGCCGCTGACCTCACGGTGTGGACCCAGCCGGCCGCCCGGACCAAGAATGGCAAAGCCCACGTGGTGCATCTGAGTGAAGCGGCGCGCGCTATCCTGCGCGATTTGCTCGGTGCCGAGGCAGGCAAGCCCCTCCCGGCGATGCCAAAGGCAAATCGGCTTGTGTTCGGCCTTCCAACCAACCGAGCAATCACGTCGCACTCGTGGGTGAAGCGGAAGCTGGACGAAGCCATTGCCGAGGCGCGAGATAATGCCGCTGCCGACCCCGGCGCCGAAAAGCCGGACCCGTTGGCCGCATGGACGCTGCACGACATCCGACGCAGTGGTGTGACCTGGCTGGCTGGGGCAGGCTTCGCACCTCATGTTGCCGACCGCCTGCTGAACCATGTCCAGGGCACCATCAAGGGCGTTGCGGCGATTTACCAACGAGGCGAGTTTCTGCCCGAACGCCAGCAGGCGCTCATTGCCTGGGCCGCGCATGTAACTGGATCAGATGTGGCGGACAACGTTATTCGACTTCGGCAACCGGGCTGAATTGTGTTGGCACGATCCGTGGCGGACCAAGGCAACGAAAAGTTTTGCCTGTCGGCCCGTCGCGTGACTATGCTGTCGTTACTCGCCGATTCGCTACCTGGCATAGGAATGGCCGGACGTTTCCAGCAATCGGTGAGTAATGGACGCATCGCGTTCGGTTCGATCGTTCGGTTGGTGTGCTGCCCTACGGACGGTGGAAACCCGTCTTAGTAAATGAGCACGTAGCTGAATGAACGGCCAACGGCGAGTGCGCCACAGTTTCCACCATCGCGTGGGTGGGGCTGTGGCGAATGCTCGCCCAGTCTCCATCTTGCGCCGCTGTAGGAGAGTTGGCGTATGGATGCGTTGTACCTCACGGAAGAGGAAGTTTCGAGGCGGTATCACGTCAGCAGACGGACCGTGCAGCGCTGGCGTGTGACCGGCGAAGGACCACCCTTCGTGCGCCTTGGTGCACGCAGGGTGGTCTATCGCGTGTCCGATTGCGAGGATTGGGCGGCAGCTCAAACGCACCTGCATCGCGCGGCTGAGATCGAACAAACTAGCAAACGAGCCCCATAGCGCAATCGCTTCCAACCTAGAGTAGACTATTTGAATTCGACCGACGCAGTGGGGCCATTCGGGTCTGCTGCTCTGTTGCTGCATGGATATGGCCTCGCGCCAATCCCATGCGGCTCAGAGAAAGATGAGAAGGCCCCACTTATTCGCTTTGCAAGATGGAGGAAGCGACCGGGGATTGCATTTATCCATTCCCTCATAAGTAGATTTCAGACAGCCAACATCGGAATACTCACCGGGCTTTCGAGGAAGGTTATTGTTGACATCGATGATGTCTCTCTCACGAGTGACATGCTGCGTAAATTCGGCCCTACGCCACTGATCACCGGAACGCCATCGGGTGGCCGCCACCTCTGGTATCGGGCTTCAGGTGAGCGCTGCGCCAACTTGCGGCGAGAAGGTCTGAAGGTCGACATCAAGGGCCTTGGTGGCTTTATCGTGGCTCCGCCGAGCTTTCGTAGGTCGGGCCCACATGCAGGAAAGTACTATTTTTTCTTAGAAGGGGACTGGACGCATCTCGATCGGCTGCCGGCATTGAGACCTGGCAGCCTGCCCTCCAATGTCGCGATCAATGATAGCCCCCAAAACGTGTCCAAATTCGAGTCGTTTGCCCGCAGAGGCGAGCGAAATGATCGGTTATTCCGCTCGCTGCTGCAACATGCACCGGCGTGCGACGATATTGACGCGTTGCATGATGTCGCGCGCGGGCTCAACTATGACTTTGAGCCACCGCTGTCGGACAGTGAGGTTAAGAAAACAGCAGCATCGGCCTGGGGATACGAAATATCAGGGCGCAACTTTGCAGGACGAGGCCAACACGTGTTCACCAAAATCAACGAAATCGAGGAGTTCCGCTACGCGAGGTATGGATCAGATGCTTGTCTCCTATTGCTCTTGCTTCGTGCTCGGCATTTCGACACCAGCACCTTTGCCCTGGCCCCAACTGCGATGGCCGCAACGGATGTAATCGGGGGCTGGAGCCATCATCGCTATCGAAACGCACGGTCCTTGTTGCTGAAACTCGGCCTCTTATACCAATCCTCAGAATGCCTGACCGATGATGGTCCATTGTCGATGGGCGATGGACATGATCTTCCAAGGCTGATCCACGAGCCTGTTCCAGGCATCGCAGCAAATGTCGACGATGTTGTCGAAGCCTGTGAAGATACGATTGGACAGCCAATTCTGCCGCATGAACTGCCAGACGTTCTCCTGCGCGTTGAGTTCCGGCGAGCGCGGCGGGAGCGGCAGCAGCGAGATGTTGCTGGGCATCTGCAAACACTTGGCCCCATGCCATCCCGCCTGGTCGAGGATAATGATGGCGTGCGCCCCAGAAGCGACGCAGGTGGCAATCGCGTCGAGGTGAAGTTGCATGGCCTCGCTGTTACAGCTCGGCACCACGATGGCGGCGGCCTTCCCCAGCGCCGGACATACCGCGCCGAACAGATAGGCCGATTGCGTTCGTTGATCATGTGTGGCCCGTGGGCGAGACCCCTTCCTGGCCCAGCGGTAGGTGAGCTTGTTCTTCTGGCCTACCCGCATCTCGTCCTGGAACCAGATCTCTATCGGTGTGCCAGGTACGAGCGTCCGGCGGATTTCCGCCACGCGGTCGGCGAAGTTTTTTTAAATGCTTCCATGGCTTCGGCGTCCTGCTTGTAGGCTCTCGGCCGAGCACTGAGGTGGGCAAAGCCCAACCGCTTCAGCGCGCGGTAGACCGTGTCGTCCGACACCTCGATGCCAAACTCCTCATGCAGCAGCGCGATCAGGTCGCAGGCCCGCCAGCGCACCACACCGTGCACTGCCGGGATCGGACCCTCCTCGACCACACGGACGAGAAATGCCCGATGCTCTTCGTCAAGCTTCGCCGGTGCGCCAGGCGAAGTCAGGTTGATCAGGCCATCCGGACCAAGCTCGTTGAACCGGATCACCCAGTCTCGCAACGTTTGACGGTCCATCCCGCCAATCCGTGCCGCTTCCGCTCGAGGCGCACCATCCAGGATCGCCGCTATCGCCAACAGCCGCCGGGCCTGGGCCACATCCTTCGTGCGTGTCGCAACTCGCCGCAACTCCGCCGACGTGAAGTCCTGCCGCACTACAATCGCCTGGCTCATGGCAAACCTCCTCAGTTTGCCAGCTTGAATCACGCCTATGCCGATTCGGGAATCCGCGAACATTCGAGAGTCACCAACTCAGCGGATTGGTATTAGAGGTCGTGCACCAAGGTGGAAGAGGAAAACATGATCCAAAACAATTCCGTTTGGTAAGTTGAAGCATTGCGGGGGGCGGGGCGGCCGGGGGGCGGGTGTAGGTTTATATTGTATACGCTACGTGGACCCTTGATGCTCGGGCGCCACTGATAACCTCGCATGTGGTCACCAGTAGATGCTGATCTCGGTGCGGCATCGTCGCAAATGTTCCTTGCGTAAACTCCAAACGTCGCTTTCGGGATTGCTCCCAAACGCACAAGCGTCCAGAGAGACCATCGGACTGTGGTCCCAGTCTCTCTGGCCAACTCGTCGCACTACGAATGGTCGCAACCCTGCCCTGCCGAACTCCCGTCGCGGTCTCTTTTGGTCTTCTGGTCGCATTCAATTGCTAATCCAAAGCGACCGACTTGTTCACGCTATCCCATAGCAAGGATCATGTCTGTGATGCGCAAAAACGGCCGTTGCGCCCCCGCGCGATCTGAACGCGACCCAGGCGCCCATCAGGGCAGGGTGACGCCTTCGGGATGACGCAGAAGGGCGTGAGTGAACGGGAGGCAGGTGCGATCGTGCGGTTGGTGCCCCGACAGTGCCCTCAGGGGGCGCGACAAAACCGTTGGCTCGTCGGTTTGTTCTGGGACATAATTCGACCATCGGGTGTCACTCAGACCCCACGGGCTGGCCTAGTGCCAACCAACTCGGCGAAGTGTGCCCTGCATGCTCGTATACGGTTCTGCAATGGTAAGGGCGGAAACGTTGGATCGCGGGCCATTGTTTCTGGTTCTGCTGGTAATAGCGGCAATGGACGCCGCCACGCCTGCGTGGTCGCAAGCGACGACGCAAGGTGCCCAGAGCCCGGCGATCGTTTCGCAGGGCAATGTTGCCGTCACCTATGGCCTGGCACCCGAGCAGGTTCAGGAGCTCACCAAGGCGGCGGTTGCCGGCGCCACCGGACCGATGAGCGCTCAGCTCGTGGAGGTGAGTGGCGAACTTGGTATCACACAGGAAGCAGCCCTGACGCTGCTCCGCGTATTGGGTGAGCAGAACGCGCCGCTCGAGCGGCTGCCAGAGAAACTTGGTGAGATCACCACACGATACAAGCAGGCCGTCGAACGGCTGCAAGCCATCGACGTGCAGGACGACCCAGTCACACAAACTCTTGTCGAACGGGCGCAATCAGCCATCAAGGATGGCTATCTTGCTGAGGCCGACGATCTGCTGCGCCAAGCCGAGCAGGCGGAAATCGCCGCCGCGCATCAGGCACAACAGATCGCCAGTCAGGCACAGGCGGCAGCCGACCAACGACTCCTGCACGCAGCCGCCGCCAGCAGTTCGCGCGGGGATATCGCCATGACCGAGCTGCGCTACCCGGACGCAGCCGAGCATTTTCAGCAAGCCGTCGATGTGGTGCCGACCGGTCATCCTGATGAGCGAGGCCGTTATCTCCTTGCCAAGGTCAATGCCTTGACGACGCAGGCTTACGAGCGTGGCGACAATCAAGCGCTCATCGAAGCGATCACCACCTGTCAACTCGCCTTGTTGGACAACACCCGACAGCGCGCCCCGCTCGA
>CAVTEC010000092.1:0-27371 GCA_963733475.1 uncultured Alphaproteobacteria bacterium
AATGCGCGGCAGCACCTTGCGTCCGAACAACTCCAGCGAGCGCATCATGCCTTCGGTGTCACCGGTGCCAGGATCCTGCAGCGATATATCAACCACGCCGGCACCGATTTCCTCTCGGCACTGATGTAGCTGTTCCACCACCCGGTCCGGTCCGCCGCAGAAGCTGATCGGCAGCACGCCGCCAACATTCGCTGGCCGCCGTTCGCCGGCAACATTGCGGGTGATGTCCGCACCGATCAGCGCATCGCGCAGTGCCGCACGCACCGGGAACGGAGCCTGCTTGTCACGGCGGCGCAGCGCCTCTTCGGCCGCATCGTCGGTTTCGCCCAGGATCATGTTGGCGCGGTAGATGATGTCATCCGGCCCCGGCTCCCAACCGTAATGCGCGCAGCGCTCGCGATAATAGCGCGTGGCCTGCCCCATCAGCTCGAACGTGCCATATGACACACCCAGCCCGATATGATGGCGCGCGGCGAACTCGCCAGCCTCGGCACTGGTGCCGAGCGCATAGGTTGGCGGATGTGCACCTTGCGGCCGCGGCCAGATCGACACAGTGCGATACTGGAAGTACTTGCCTTGCCACCCGAATGGCTGAGGCTCGGTCCATGCCTTCAGGATCAGCTCCATCCCCTCGTCGGTACGTTCGCGCGCTTCCTTCGGGTTGAGATCGTAGCTGAGGTATTCGTTGGTCGTGCCGCGCAACAGGCCAACGACAATGCGTTCCGGCGCGAGTGTATCGAGCATCGCCATTTCCTCGGCGATGCGGATCGGATTGCTCACCGGCACGATGGGGCCGAGCATGGCGATCTTGATCTTGTCCGTGCGCGCCGCAAGCCACGTCGCGGACACCACAGGCGACGGCGTCAGGATACGCGGTGAGTAATGGTGTTCGGATAAGCTGACCCAGTCGAAACCGAGCGCCTCCACGAACTTCACGCGCTCTTCCATGCCACGCAGCGCCGCCCCGCCGACGGCCGGATCGTAGGCTCCGGGCGGCACAGGCCATTCCCGCGGCAGGTCCGGTGGTGGCACATAGCGGCCGGTTTCGAAATACGAGATTTTCATGGTGCGCCTCCGATCCGCATTGTCGGTCCCAGGCCGACTATCGTGCAAGAGAGTTGTAATCGGACACAGAGTTTCACGAAATGCGCGCAGAGCCTCATAGAGAAATTGGAAACGCTGTGTGCACTTCGTGAAACTCTGTGTCCGACTACTTTCTCTGCATTGCACATGGTTTTGCTACACCCAAGCGAAAATCTCCTCCTTGAACCGGCGCATGTTGGCGATCGTGGCCGGCTCGTCGTGTCCTTCGACCTCGACATCGATCGCGGACACGCCAAGCTCCCGCAAGGCGCGCAGATCGGCGACGATGTCGGCATTGCTGCCAGAGAACAGCCGCCGCTCTCCGTCGGAGGCCACAGGTGCCACTGCGTCGCCATAGCGCTTCACGCGGAACACCACCGACACCGAAGCCGGATCGCGACCCGCCTCTGCCGTCAGCTTGCGCAGCCGAGCGATCCCGGCGGACAGCCGCGGCAATGTGTCCAGCAGCGCCTTGTTGTTCGATCCGATCGGATACCACGCGTCGCCGAACCGCGCCGCGCGACGCAGCGACGGCCCGCTCTCGCCGCCCACCCATATCGGTGGATGCGGCTTCTGCACCGGACGCGGCAGAAAAATCAGATCGGAAAACTTCGTGTAGCGGCCTTCGAATTTCGCATGCTCCTGGGTCCACAGCGCGCGGAATGCTTCGAGGTATTCGTCCGTCACCGCGCCACGTTCGGCAAACGGTGTCGTCACCACGGCATCGAACTCCGCCTTCAGCCAGCCCGCGCCAATTCCGACAACCAGCCTGCCCTCCGAAAGCACATCGATCGTGGAGAGCATCTTTGCTGCCAGCACGGCCGGTCGATGCGGCACCACCAATACCGCCAGCACCAACCGGATGCGCGAGGTTTTCGCCACGATGAATGCGGTCGCTGTCAGCAGCTCATGCCGCTCTGTCGGCGCATTCGACATGAACTCGCCGGACTCCGAATACGGATAACCAGGCACGCTCAGGTCTGGCAGCACCACGTGGTCCGTCAGCGTCAGGTAGTCGTAGCCCATCGCCTCGCCTTCCTGCGCGATGCGAGCAAAGCTGCGGGCGCCCGACGTCGGCCCGCTGATCGGCAGATTAAATCCAAGCTGCATGACGTTCCCCTGATGTTACTGGGCCGGGAAGCTTGCCGCGGCACATGAATGGTCCTGAAGCTGCTCACCCGCGCCCCAGTTGCCAGTAGCCGGCGTCGCGTGACCCACGAGCAGCACGAAATCGTCCTTGCCCTGATATGTGTCGCCAACTACCACCAATGTCTCGTGACCCATATCGGCGCGCGCACCAGGCACGCCGTCTGCGAGCAGCACGAACGGGTTGATATTCGCGAGATCAGCCTGCGCGAGACGCATCGACATGTAATCGTGCCCCGCCAGCGGCACTGGAAATTTCGTCCATTTCGACCCAATCGCCGCGGCATGCTCACGCAGCGCCGAGATCACGTCCAGACGCATGCAATCGACATGGATATGCAACTGGTTCTGCGTGCGCCCGCTGATCGAGTTGATCGCCAGCCCGATCACATTACGCGGCAACTGCCGCTGTGCGCGCTCATCGACATAGCGTCGCGCCTGCCATGCCGCTTCCCAGTAGTTCGGCGCGTTCGGTGCCAGGATTGCCGGGCTCTCGATGCCAGTGACTCTCGTTGTCGGAATCAGCAGAAATTGCGTCTTGCCGTCACGGTCCTTGAGTACGGCGTAGCCACCCGCAAGGTTCACCTCCTCGCACGGCCGCGGTGAATGATTGTCCTTCTGATCAGGAACGCAAAGCTCGCCCACAATATGCCAGAGCGCGTTGGCATCGGCGTGTGCGGACAGTGGGAAGGTGAACAGCAGTGCCAACGCAATCAGCAAGCTGCCGCAATGCCTTCCCCCTCCCCTTGCGGGAGGGGGTAAGGGGGAGGGGGCCTGGGGAACGAGGCACAGCCCCCTCCCCCTTACCCCCTCCCGCAAGGGGAGGGGGAATTGACCCCGCGTCAGCTTCACCATCCTCTCACGCCTCCGGGTCGACGCACGTCAGCGCCGCCTTCCATCATGCCCGTGGTCTGATCGCTCACGATCGTGCACACGCAGCCCGCCTTCCATTCCCATTCGCGCCACCAGTTGACGTTGTGGCCCATGCGATCCAGCGCGGCCGCTGTCTCGTCGCCAAACCGCCGCTCCAAACTCATGCGCCCTGGCGTGTAGCTATGTGGATCGGACGAACTTGGGAAACTCGACGAAGCAAAGCGAGGCTGTTCGATCGCCTCTTGTGGTGTCATGTCGAACACCACCATGTTGAGCAGCACCTGAAGCATTGCTTGCGGCTGCACGTCATTGCCCGGCGAGCCGAACGGCATGATCCATTTGCCATCGCGCATTGCGATTGCTGGATTGGGCGTCAGTCGCGGTCGCTTGCCTGGCGCGAGGCACGCGGGGTGCGCCGGATCGGTCCATGACTGCATGCCGCGTGACGATGGTGCTATGCCAGTGCCCGGAATAACGGGGCCATTGATCGCGCCGTCGCTCGGTGTGGCAGAGAAGCAGTTGCCGCGCCGATCAACCACGCAGACGTAAGATGTGTCCGGGTCGCCCTCGACATACTCGCGATCAGCTTTCGCCGGCGCAGCACTACGTGATGCGATGCCAAGCTCCTGCGCGGTGCCAGGAGGCGGCATGTCGGGGCAGGCTCGCTCCGGATCGATCAGCGCACGACGCCGCGCAGCGTAGGCATCGCTCAACAGCGCCTCGATCGGCACATCGACAAACTTGGGATCACCATAATACGTATGCCGATCGGAGAACGCGAGCTTGAGCGCCTCTACCAGTGTATGGACATAAGCTGGCGAGTTATGGCCCAGCGATTTCAGCTCGATCCCATCGAGGATCTTCAACGTCTGCAAAAGCACCGGCCCTTGGCACCATGGCCGGCAGCCGAACACCGTCACGTCGCCGTAGCGCACCTGTAGCGGCGTCTCCACGTCTGAGCGGAACTCCGTCAGGTCATCTTCGCGCAGCCAGCCGTCATTCGCCTTGTGATACGCGACAATCTTCTGCGCGATATCACCCCGGTAGAACGCATCGCGCGCTGCCGCCAGCCCTGCCGCCCGTCCGTTGCGCGCAGCCGCCGCTTCCTGGTCCGCCATGTAGTGGATCGAATTCGCGAGATCGGTCTGGAAGAACCGCTCGCCCGGCTTCGGCACGTCACCGTTGGGCATATAGATCGCGGCATTCTGTGGATACCGCCGTATGATATCCACCGCGTCGCTCATCACCTCATGCGAGATGGACTGAAAACCGAACCCTTCGCGTCCGAAGCGGATCGCCGCCGCAGCCACTTCGCCAAAGCTCATCGTGCCGTAACGCTCCAGCGCGGTGATCCATGCATCCGCCGCCGCCGGCACCACGGTGCGCTTGATGTTCGACAGAATGCGCCCGCCCTGGTGCTCGCGGAACCACGCAGCGCTTGCCAGCTTCGGCCAAGGACCCAGGCCGCTGATCGTCACCGTCTCGCCGGTCTCCGCCAGACGGATCATGATCGGCGCCACTCCAGCGAAGTGCACGTATTCGCATTGTAGCACGCCAAGCGCGATCCCCGCCGCCACGCCCGCATCGATCGCGTTGCCGCCAGCCTCCAGGATCTCGAAGCCCACCTGCGCCGCAAGCCAGTTGGCAGACGACACCATGTGTCGGGTGGCGATGATGCGTGGATGATGCGTAGGCATGCGGTGCGTGTCGGCCATCATTCGTCTCCTTCAGCGACGCGACTTTAACACGGAGAATGCTGAGGACCACGGAGCGCCACGGAGCAGGCAAGCGCTGCGCTTCGCGCGCAGTGTGTATATACCTTCTCCGTGGCGCTCCGTGGTCCTCGGCCTTCTCCGTGTTAAAGCGTTTTCTGACTTGCTACACGGGTGCCGTCCGTCGTACTGCCAACGACAGCGCTACCTGACCGACCAGCGCCGACCCGAGCAGCACGACAGCAACAGTGAACACCGACCCAGGCCGCCACACCTCCACCGCGACCGTACAGAGCGCCCCATATGCCATCTGCGTGAAGCCATACAGACCTGATGCTGCGCCGATCGCATGCGAATTGACGCTGACCGCGCCGCTCAATGCGAATGGGCTGGCCATGCCGGCGCCCACCATGAACACCACCACTGGCGCGATCACGGTTACCACGGTCAGCATTCCGGACAGGTCCGCCGCCATGAACGCCGCCGCTCCGGCAATGGCGATCGTATTGGCCAGACGCAAGGCCACGGCCGTGCGGATACGCCCGGCAACGCGGTTCGCTGTCAGACTGCCCCCCGCCACGCCAGCCATCAGCAGCAGATAGTACAAGCCGACGCGCTCTGTCGGCTGATGCAGCAGGTTCACCAGGATGAACGGCGACGCCGCCATGAATGCATAAAACGACGTGGTCGTGCACGCTCCGCCGATAACATAGCCGCAGAATGCTCTCGACCGGAACAGCCGCACTGAGCCCAGCAGCATCGAGGCCCGCGCACTTGCCTGTGTCGCATTGGTTTCCGGCAACAGCAGCACGGCCAACGCCAGTGTCACCGCCCCAACGATTGCGAGCAGCGCGAAGGCGGCACGCCAGCCAAACCATGCCGTGGCATAGCCGCCGAGCACTGGCGCAATCGCAGGTGCCGCCGACATCACCAACGTCAGCATCGCAAGCTGCGCCGCTGCCCGGTCCGGCGTGGCGGCGTCGCGTACGATCGCGCGCCCCAACACGAGCCCGGCACAACCGCCAATGGATTGCAGTATGCGCGCAACGACCAGCATCCAGGCATTCGGCGCCACGGTCGTCGCAATACCGGCCAGGGTGAAGAGCGCCAGCCCGGCCAGCAGCACCGGGCGTCGTCCCAATCGGTCGGAGATCGGCCCATACAGCAACTGGCCAATCGCCAGCCCGATGAGATACAGCGTAATCGTCAACTGCACCGCAGCAGCGGACACACCGAACGCGCGGGCGGTATCTGGCAGCGCCGGAATGATCAGGTGCATGCCCAGCGTGCCGCACGCGGTAATGGCGACGACGAGCGGGAATGGCGCGCGGTCCGCTCTGCCGAAACGCGGCGTTCTATGCCACTCCATGCGCGACTGCTTCCTTCAGGGCCGAACCGATGCCAAGCACGGATGCAAGCACGCTGCCAACCGCCGGGCGCCGCTGGAGCCTGGCGGCGGCGATCGCCTCGGTGACGGTGTTCGGCCTCAGCGTCGGGCAGGGAGCGCCGCTCGTGTCGTTGCTGCTCGAGCAGCGCGGCTTCGACGCGACCCTGAACGGCCTGAACGCCGGCCCAACCTTCATCGGCGTGATGATCGGACCCCTTCTGGCGCCTCGCATGGTCCGCTGGCTGGGAATTCGCAACTTCCTGCTGGTGTACATTGGTACTCGATATGGCGTTGTTCCTGGTCATGAAGGTGTTCGACAGCTTTGGTGCGTGGCTGCTGCTGCGCGCGATGGGCGGCCTCGTTGGTTCGTCGATCTTCACGGCGGGCGAGGCGTGGATCAATCAGCTCGCCGGCGACAAGGGGCGAGGACGGATCATCGGGATCTACGCCGCGGCGCTGTCAGCCGGGTTCGGTATCGGCCCGCTGCTGCTGTCAGTCACCGGCATTTCCGGCTGGGCGCCGTGGCTCGCCAACGCCGGCATCACCGGGCTGGCGATGGTGCCGCTGCTGTGTGTCGGCGATGCGTCACGCAGCTTCGGGCGGGAACGCGGCGGCAGCCCGCTGGCCATGTTCGCGCGCGCCCCGCTTATCGTCGGCGTGGTCGTGGTGTTCGGCCTGTACGAAGCCGCGCTGATGGCGCTGTTGCCAATCTGGGGCGTGCGCAACGGGCTGGACAATCGCATGGCGGCCGCGACGCTGACCGCGGTGTATGGCGGCTCGATCCTGTTGCAGATGCTCGTCGGCTGGCTGTCCGACAAAATGCCGCGGGTCGGGACGCTGCGGCTGTGCGGGGTCATCGGATTGGCCGGCGCGCTGGCGCTGGCTTCGCTGCATGTGCCGTTGCCCGTGGTGTTCGCCGTGCTGTTCGTCTCGGGTGGGATTGCAGGCGGGATCTATCCGGTGGCGCTCAGCATGGCCGGCGATCGGTTCCGGGATACCGAACTGGTCACGGTGAACGCCGCGATCATCATGGCCTATGGGCTGGGCGCGCTGGCCGGACCAGCATTGGGCGGCGTCGCGATGGATGCCGTCGGCCCGCAAGGACTATTCTGGCTCTTCGTGGCGCTGTTCGCGACGTTATTGGCCGCGACTGCACGAAGTTGAATCAGGCGGCACCGCGATGCTGTCGATAGCTAATTAACTTGTCCGGTTTATGTAGCACTCTAATTGTCCGCTTGTTGCCGGTTCGTTCCTGCGGTATCTGGCAGTGTGGATCGGCTGTCGCTCTGGCGGCAGGTCAGGCAACCTTGTGTTCGTCATGCTTGCAGCGGCCGACTTCTCCCAAAAGACATATGCTTTCGCTGCTGATGCGGTGCCTGTGGAGTTGTGGGTAACGCGCTTGCGTTATCCATAAATCCACAGGCCGCTGACTGGCTTCGCTTCATGCCGCGGCGTCCAAAGCCGCGGCGCGCAAGTCACCGCGCGCGTCGTAGCGGCCGATGCAGCGCGGCCCGTGGAAGATCGCGTGGCTGCCGTCGTGATATTGCCGCACCTTCACGGTGGATCTGACAAAGTGCGCGCGCAGTGGACTGGGCGGGATCTGCAGCCGCAGCTTGTGGAACACCACGGTGTTGTCGTTGCCGACCTGGCGTTCTTCCTGCACACACAATATCTCGGCCAGATCCACCCCGGTGATCGCCACGAACGCCGAACCTTCCAGTTCCGGCTTCACCGAAAACCGCGCGTTGTGGGCCGGGATATAGATGTCACGGATAAACTCGTTGGCAGCCGCAACCGTCGTGATCCCCGCCAACGCCAACTCCTTCACCAACCGGTCCTGCACGGTTCCGAACAGGCGCTCCGAGCGGCCGCGCGCTTGGGGCGAATAGGCCGCAATGTGCGCCACCCCCAGCTGCACCAGTGCACGGCCAACCTGGGTCAAAGACGACCGGTCCACCGGACCGCCAGCCTCCGGCGTGTGGAAGTAATGGCTGCCGCGATCGGTATACAGGCTCAGCGGCAGGCCATGCCGGCCGAACACCTCCAGCAGCGCCTGGAACGTCGAGGCAGTGCCTTCCTCAGGCAGCAGAAAGCCCGAGTAGATCGTGTTCGTCGCATCGTCACGATCAGGTCCATCGCGTCAAGCCCGGCGATCCACTCATGCCGCGAGCCATCCTGGTGCAGCAGCATCCCCGGCAACGGCCGGCGCGGCCGCTTGCGACGATGCACCCCGCGCCGCTTGGCGCGTGACAGCAGGCCCTTCGATTGCAGGAACACCTTGGTCCAGGTGTAGCCCCAGCTGAACCCATGATCGCGCACCAGGTGCTCGTGGAAATGCTTCGCCGTGAAGCCGCTGTAGCGCGTCCGATACAGCGTCTCGATCTGCTCCTCCCGCTCGGGCGGCACCCGCTTGCCCGACGCCTGGCCCAGCCGCCGGTCGAACAGCCCGGCCTCTCCAGCCTCCTCGAACCGCACGCACCAGCGGCGGAACGTCCGCTCGCTGACACCGAGCAGCGCCGCAGCATCGATCTGGTCGAGTTCGCTGGATTCATAACGCTCAAACACACCCCGGAACTTGATCACCCGCACACCCTGTCGAGCTTCCGACCGGCGATTCAGGGCTCTCCAAAGAACCCCACTATCACCGGACAGATCGTGTGCTACCTAAACCGGACATATCGTGTGCTACCGACAAGGCGGCACCGCGATGCTTGCGCCGTATGACAGATTGACGATATATTGTCATACGAGGTGAGCACCATGAAAAGCGCCGCGAAACCCCGGCCGCGCGCCGGGAAGATCCACATCGTCAGGCAACTGGCCGAAGCCCAGCGATTGGTAGGAGGCAAGAAAGAGCATCTTCTCAGTGCGCGCCTCGATGAGGCGCTGGTCGCCGCCGCCAAGCGACGAACCGGCATCACATCGGACACCGAGTTGGCAGAATATGCATTGGCTACTATCGCTCTGGGCGATGATTACGGTGAATGGCTTCTGTCGCAGGCAGGCAGGCTAGATCCATCATTTGAGCTCGATCTTTGATCTCGATGCGGCGCTGCGCCGCGTTCGTCCGGATCGAGGACTGCGACGGCTGACGCATCGCGCCGCGATTTCCTACCTTCCCGATGACATCGACCCAACGACGATCGGGCCGGTCCTGCTCGACACGTGCGTCTTTATCGATAACGGTCGGGACAGATTGCCCCTCGGTGTCAAACGGCTACTGGCTGCACGAGGGTTGATCCACGTCAGTAGCGTTACCGGGCTCGAGCTGTCGTATGCATTCGGAGGGCTCGATCCGACCAACGCCCGCACGAGCCGCAGCCCGCGATACGTGCGCGACGCCCTCGATGCAGCACCGAGCCATCGCGTGATCACGGCGATGCCCGCGGATCACGCTCTAGCCGGAGTGCTTGCCGGCACCCTAACGCGCACTCAAGGCCTTGATCGGGAGGGACGCGGCAAGCTGCTATTCGATTGCCTGATTTTTGCCAGTGCGCGGCGCAACGGTCTGACCGTGCTCACCGCGAACGGCAAGGACTTCGACCTGCTACAGCAGCTTGTTCCCGACGCGAAGGTGGCATTGTATCAGCCTATCAATCGTGTCGCTGCCTCTACACCAAATCCGCAACCGCCGCGCGGTAGCGGGTGATCGCCGCCAGATGGGCATCGGCGCTGCGGCCGTCGATACGTTTGTGATGATTGCTTGTATATGTCGTGTGTGCCGCCACATGTGTCACGCCGGCCTGCTTCCAGAACTGGAATTCGCGCCGCCAGTCGTCCTCGCTTCCGGTCAGAGACACCCATACCTCGATCCCCATCGCGGCCGGATCACGCCCCGCCTCGCGGGTCAGCGTGCGCAGTTTGTCGAATGCCGCCAGCGCGGCATCGCCTGCTGGATAGGCCAACGGCATGAATCCGTCGCCATACTTCGCCGCGCGGCGGAATGTCGCCTCGGCGTGCCCGCCGTACCAGATCGGCACACGCCCTGACGCCGGACGCGGATTGATGCCGGCATCCTGGATGTGATGGAACTCACCCTCGAACGTGACGTGCTCGTCCGCCCACAGCGCCTGCATCACCCGCACCTGTTCGGCCGAGCGTTTGCCGCGATTGTGGAAGTTCTCGTTCAGGCCGACAAACTCCACCTCGTTCCAGCCCACGCCAATCCCCAGCCGGAACCGCCCGTCACACAGCACGTCAAGCGACGCCGCCTGCTTCGCCACCAGCACCGCCTGGCGCTGCGCCAGGATCAGCACTCCGACGGCAAAGCCGATGCGCTGCGTGCAGCCCGCGAGGAAGCCGAACAGCACGAACGGATCGTGATATGGACTGGCCGTTGTGCCGACACGCCGTCCACCATGGTCCTTCGCTGGATTGGCGCCGAGCACGTGATCTGGCGCGACAAGGTAGTCATAACCCAATCCCTCAGCGGCCTGCGCATAGTCGCGAATGACCGTTGGACCGGTGCCGATGTCCACCACCGGAAGCGATGCTCCAAGCTGCATGATCAGTCTCCCCTCTGCCGTTGACAGGACACGCTAGCCGGAATCGCGGCGCGTCACACGGCGCTTTGCGCCAGCCCTTCGGCAAGCTGCATCCAGTCGGCCGGGATCACCTCGGGCGGCAAACTGCGCAACACGTGTCCATCGAGCAACTCGTGGGCAAACGATCGCCCATACTGTAAGCGCCAGCTCGTGAGGTCGCCACGAAGCTCATCCAGATGATACAGGTGCGACGGCGCATCGCCGTGTGTGAGCGCAAGCAACGTGTCATGGGCGGGCTGCATCAATACCCTGATCGCCTGCGGTACGTCGCACCGCATGGCATTGAGCTGATGGTGCCGGAGCGTTTCGGGCAGACGCAGTTCCATTTGCTCGGCCACTGCGTCAAACGCAAATGGCCAGGCGATCCCTGCCTGTTCACTTGCGTGCACCAAACAGCCGCGCCAATCTCGCATCAGTTCGTCATAGGCAACGAGCGCGCGCCGGCGTCCACGCGTCGCGTGCTCCGCGGCAAGCGCGTGGTGCAGCCACGTCGCGGCAGCCAACGGTTCGGGGAACGTATCGCGACGCGCCAGCGAGGCTACCACCTCGGCCGGATGGCGCAGCACCAGCAACACGATCGGCTCGATCTGCATCGCGTCCAGCATCGGCAGCCAGTAATCAAGCAAAAGGCAGAGTTGGGGGTCCTTCAGCAACAGTAATGGGACTTCACCGAACTCCGCATCGACGCAGATGTTGATCAGCGCCATCGCAGTGCGGCGTCTCGTCTCGTCAAGCGCGTCTGGCGAGAAACCCAGGCAGTCGTACCACGTGCAGCCCGCCATCCGCAGGATCCAGTCATTCACGTGGATGACGCCATACGCCTCGAAATAGCCAAGCGGATTGCTAGGTCCCCCTAGCAGCATCGAGACTGGCCGTTCGGCGCCGAGCAGATTGACCGCGCCCGCGACCGCCGAGGTGCCACTGCGATGCATGCCGAGAACAATGATTGCGCGCCTCTGTTGAGCTGGCATTGCAGATTGCTACTGTGCCCCGAAACGTTTGCTTGCCCGCACAACTATCGCGAAAGCGTCCCATGAGAAGTAAATTATTCGACATGATCGGCGCACACGAGCCGGGAAAGGTCCTCGGACGTTGCCTCTGCGGCAGCGTCGTCGTCGAGATCGACTACCCCGCATTCTGGGCGTGGCACGACCATTCGCAAGCCAGCCGCCTCGCGCATGGCGCATGGCGCATGGCGCAGCCTACGCCACCTATGTCGGCACATGGCGCAAGCGGTTCCGCATCGCGCAAGGCAGCAGCCGGATCACCCGCTACGAAGACAAGGGCGCCGGTACGACCCGCGCCTTTTGCAAGCGCTGCGGCACGCCGCTCTATTATAAGCGGAAACGCTCGCCGCACATGATCAATGTGCCGCGTGCGTTGTTCCGGAGTCGGACGGGCCGCCAGCCCTTGTATCACGCCCATATCGAGGAAATGCCCGACTGGACTTATGCCGGCGGGAATTTGGCGCCGCTGAAGGGCTATCCTGGCTATGTCTGGGAACGCCCACGACATAGGAAGACCGCCCCGCGTTGACGCGGTGACGCATCCCCGTCAGCCTACCCGCAAGTAGCAAAGGGGAAACGCACATGCCGCTACCAGCGGACACCGATGCCACCACACCGAAGTATCTGCGCGACAAATACGCCATCGTTGGTGTGGGCGAGACCACTTATACCCGGGGCTCTGGCCGCACCACACGCGCGCTCGGCACCTGGGCCGTACGCAATGCGATGCTGGATGCTGGCCTGAAGCCGACGGACATCGACGGCATGTTGTCCTATTCCGGCAATGATTCCACGCCATCGACGTTCCTCGCCGGCGACCTCGGTATCCGTCTCAACTTCTTCATGGACGTGAATGGCGGCGGTTCCTCAACCGAGGCGCTGATCGGCATCGCCATCGGCGTGATCGAGGCCGGCCTGTGCAAATGCGTTGCCATCTTCCGTTCGATGAATGGCTATTCGCAGGTGCGCATCGGCGGCACGGGCGCACGCTCGGCCGCGCCGGTGAACGGCGACGCGTTGCACAGCCGCGCCTATGGCTGGCAGAGCGCCGGCCAGATGTTCGCGCCCACCTTCATGCGCCACATGTACGACTACGGCACCAAGCCCGAGCAGATTGCGATGGTGAAGGTCGTGCATTCCGAGCACGCCTCCAACAACCCCAAAGCCTTCTACAAGAAGCGCTACACGGTCGACGACGTGATCAACAGCCGCATCATCTGCAAGCCGCTGCATCTGCTCGATTGCTGCGTGGAGACCGACAACGCCACCTGCATCATTATCACGTCGGCGCAGCGGGCGCGCGATCTGCGCCATACGCCGGCGCTGATCCGTGGCGTGGTCGGCCGCTGTTCTAAGCCGCGTACCGACATGCACTACCAGCACGGTCCGATCTCGCGCGTCGCCGGCTACTACGCCAAGGACATCCTGTGGCCGAATTCCGGTGTCGGCCCGGAGGACATCGACGCCGTCGGCGCATATGACGCGTTCACCTTCACCTCGATGCTGCAGCTCGAGGACTATGGGTTCTGCAAGAAGGGTGAGGGCGGCGAATACGTGTCCTCCGGCATCACGCGGCTGGGTGGCAAGCGGCCGCAGAACACCTCCGGCGGCCATCTGTGCGAAGGCTACACCCACGGCATGAACATGGTGATCGAGAACGTGCGCCAGTTGCGCCACGACGCCGACGACTATTGCCCGATCGGCCCCGACGGCAAGCGCCAGCACACGTTCGACTATCGCGAAGGCGGCTGCCGCCAGGTGAGAAACATCGAAGTCACGGCCAATCTCGGCTGGGCCAACCCGATGACGGGTTCGGCCATGGTCATGCGGCGCGGCTGACGGGAGGAAACGATCATGTCTGTTCGTGGCGCTTATCTCGACATGGCCCTGTCGATCGACGATCTGGATGGCGAGAACCTGGAGTATTTCCGGCATTGCTCGGAGCATAACTTCCACCTGCAGCAATGCGATGACTGCAAGCTGCTGCGCTACCCGCCGACCACGGCGTGTCCCTGGTGCACCTGTCTCACATCGAAGTGGGTTCCGGTGGAAGGGAAGGGGGCGGTGTACTCGTATGAGGAAGTGCACCATGGCATCCAACCGGCGTTTCAGGCGCGTGTGCCTTACATGGTGCTGTTGGTGGAACTCGATACACAGAAGGGCAAGCCGACCGAGGACGAGGGCCTGCGTGTGGTCGCCAACCTGACTACACCAGATGGCCTGCTCGCCCCGCCGGACATGGTGAAGCGGGTCGGCATCGGCTCGCGGATGCGAATGGTGTTCAGCGACGTCGTTCCGGGTCTGTCACTGCCGCAATGGACGTTAGATGAAGCAGCAGTACAGCCAGATAACCCATGGCGCTATCCGCAAGAATAGTAAATCACAGGAGCAATATTGGCAAGTAATATCCCTCTCTGTCCCTTGGGGGCGGAGAGGTCAGGTGAGGTGGGGGTCCTAATTTACTTTGCCGGACGCGCCCGCATGGGATGCGCCATTATACGGTGCTCGCGCCGTCGCGCGTATAGTACCGCCCCAACAGCAACAATCAGCAGCGTTACGCTGGCTCCAATTGCCACCGGGCCCGCCAGGTCCTTCGCCGCGTGACCGAGCGTATAAGCCCCAACGCCATAGAACATTGACCACGCCACGCTGCCCACCACGTTGGCGATCATGAAGCGCGACAGCGGCATATGGTTCGCCCCGGCCAGCAGCCCGGTCACCGTGCGCAACAAGACCACAAAACGCGACGCAACCACGACCTTTTCGCCATGCTTACGAAACAACGCCCTCCCATAGGCGAGCCGGCGTTCGTTCAGCCCGATATAACGGCCATAATGGCGCAATAGCCGCAAGCCAATGCCCCACCCAATCCAATACCCAGCCGCCTGACCGATGATCGCACCGAGCGCCGCCGATACAATCACCAACCCGATATTCAAATGCTGCGTGGTGCCTGCGATAACCGCAGCGGCAATCAGCAGGGTTTCGCCTGGCAGAGGCAGGCCTACGCACTCAAGTCCAACCACGACGCCGAGTACGATGTTGCCGTACTCGTGCAGCAGTTGGATCAGCACATGATGCAGGGATAGAAATGACATGACGAAGCAAGTGCGGCCTGGGAATGCCTTGGGTCAAGGGCGACGCAGAACGAATTGCATTGTAATAGGATCAAGCGTCCGATGGGTGAACATTTCGACGTAGTGGTGGTGGGTGGCGGGCATGCCGGCTGTGAGGCCGCGGCTGCCGCAGCTCGCATTGGTGCCAGAACTCTGCTGCTAACCCATCGCCTCGAGACGATTGGCGAGATGTCGTGCAACCCCTCCATCGGTGGCATCGGCAAGGGCCATCTGGTGCGAGAAGTTGATGCGCTCGATGGTCTGATGGGCCGGGCCGCCGACGCGGCTGGCATTCACTTCAAGCTGCTGAACCGCAGCAAGGGGCCAGCGGTGCGGGGTCCCCGTGCACAAGCGGATCGTAAGTTGTACCGACGCGCTGTGCGGGAGCTCCTGGCCGAAACACAGAACCTGACGGTGCGCGCGGCGGCTGTTGAGGATCTGGAAATTCATTCCCATGGCCGATTGGCGGCAGTGCTGTGTGGCGACGGCACGCGGGTCGCGTGCCAAGCCACGGTGTTGACCACCGGCACTTTCCTCCGAGGTATCATTCATATCGGCGAAGAGCAGCGGCCAGCAGGAAGGGTGGGCGAGGCGCCATCGATCGGGCTTGCCTGCACCTTGGCGCGGCTGTCACTGCCGTTGGGACGGTTGAAGACCGGCACGCCACCCCGAACTCGACCGTAGGACGATTGATTGGGATGGCCTGGAGCCCGATCCAGGTGATGCCATGCCCGAACCGTTCAGTACGCTGACAGAGCGGATCTCGAACCCCCAGATCGCATGCCGCATCACGGCCACGACGCCGGCCACGCATACGATCATTCGCGCCAATCTGCATCGTTCGGCGGTCTATGGCGGACGGATCGAAGGTGTTGGTCCTCGTTACTGTCCCTCTATCGAAGACAAGATCGTGCGGTTTTCTGGCCGGCAACACCACAACATCTTCTTGGAACCCGAAGGATTGGACGACGATACCGTCTATCCGAACGGAATCTCGACCAGCCTGCCGGCGGAGGTGCAGCAAGAGATTCTCGCGACGATCCCTGGCCTTGAACAAGCGCACATGATCCGTCCCGGCTATGCGGTAGAGTACGATTACGTCGATCCTCGCTCCCTGACCTCCGGCCTGGAAGTCAAGCGCTTGCCTGGGCTGTTTCTCGCTGGCCAGATCAATGGCACCACAGGGTACGAAGAAGCTTCGGCCCAGGGCCTGCTTGCGGGAATCAATGCGGCACGCCTGGCCGGCGGCGGTGCGCCAGTCACGCTGGATCGATCGGAGGCTTATATCGGCGTGCTGGTGGACGACCTCACCACGCAGGGGGTCAGCGAGCCGTACCGCATGTTCACCTCGCGCGCCGAGTACCGTTTGACGCTGCGGGCAGACAACGCGGACCTCCGTCTGACCGAAAAGGGCCAAGGCTGGGGGTGCGTGGGACCTGAACGCCAGAATGCCTTTACCGAATACCGGCGGGAGATCGACACAGCACGCGGGCGCGCCCGGACAGAAGGCAGCAATCCAGCGGAACTTGCTGAGCACGGGATCTCTGTGCGCGCTGACGGACGTCGGCGTTCAGTTTACGAGTTGGTCGGGCACCCCGAGGCCGGTTTTGAGCAGATCGCATCAGCATTTCCTTGGCTCCGCCAGATCAGCCCACGCGCCCTCGCACAGTTGCAGACGGAAGCCCGCTACGACGGCTATTTGTCGCGCCAGCAGGCGGATATCCGATCCTTCCAGCGGGATGAGGCCATTGGCCTGGATGGCATCACGTTCGGTACCATTGGTGGGCTGTCAGCCGAAATCACCGCAAAGCTGACCGAAGCCCAACCAACTTCTCTGGGAGCCGCGGCAAGGATCCAGGGGATGACACCGGCCGCCCTGGCGGCCATTGCCGCCCACGTACGAAAGCACCGCGGCGCCGGCGTTTCACGTGAAACATAGTTCGGAGCCGAACCACGTTCCACGTGAAACGCTAGAGGTCTTCACCGCTCTGCTCCTCCGCTGGAACAGAACGGTCAACCTGATTGCGGAACGCGACGAACCGCTGGTCTGGGAGCGACACATCACTGATTCTCTCCAGCTCGCCCCGCTCATTCAACCGGACACCGCCCACGCCATTGATCTCGGTTCCGGTGCAGGCTTCCCAGGCCTGATCCTGGCGTTGGCAACCAATGTGCCCTTCGATCTGATCGAGGCAGACCAACGTAAGGTCGCCTTTCTGAGAGAAGCTATCCGGGTCACGGGCGCTCCTGCCCGAGTCCTCGCATGCCGTATCGAAGGTGCCCAAATACCGCCAGCGCCACTCATTACAGCTCGCGCCCTCGCTCCCCTTCCCAAACTCCTAAGCCTGGCCGCTCCACTACTCACCCCGGACGGAACGTGCCTGTTTCTTAAGGGCGCCAACGCCGATACGGAATTGACCAACGCCGCAGCGCAGTGGCACATGCACGTCGAGCGCATTCCAAGCCGGACAGCGCCCAACGCATCCATCCTGCGGATCAGCCATCTCAGTCGTGTCACTTCAGCCTGATGCTCCCCGGATCCTGGCGATCGCCAACCAGAAGGGCGGCGTCGGCAAAACCACGACCGCTATCAACCTGGCCACAGCTTTGGCGGCCAGCGGCGAACAGATCCTACTGATCGACCTAGACCCGCAAGGCAATGCCTCCACAGGCCTGGGGATCGCCCGCTCCGATCGCGCCACTGGCAGCTATCGTCTACTCACGGGCGATGCCGCACTCGACGAAGCACGCCGTCCAACCTTCATCCCAAACCTCGACCTCATCACAGCCGAAGCCGACTTGGCTGGGGCCGAAATCGAATTGGTCAGTCTGGATCGCCGCGAATTCCGTCTGCGTGATGCGCTTGAAATCTTGCGTTCCGGCACTCACCGCTATTCGTTCGTGCTGATCGACTGCCCGCCAAGCCTCGGCCTGCTGACCTTGAACGGCCTCGTCGCTGCCGACGCCGTGCTGGTGCCCTTGCAATGCGAATTCTACGCCCTTGAGGGGATCAGCGGCCTGGTTCGAACCATCGAGATGGTGAAGCGTGGCTTCAACCCAGGCCTGCGACTACAGGGGATAGTACTTACCATGTTCGATAAACGGAACAATCTTTCGGACCTCGTCGCGGCCGATGCCCGAGGCTTCTTCGGCCAGACAGTCTACGAGACGGTCATCCCTCGCAACATCCGCATTTCTGAAGCACCGAGCCACGGCAAGCCGGTGCTGCTATACGATTTTCGTTCTCCTGGTGCCCAGGCGTACGTCCGATTGGCAGGCGAAGTATTGCGGCGCGAACGGGCCGTGCCCACGCCAGAGGCCCCGGCATGAACGCCAAACGCGAAAGTCCACGCCTGGGACGCGGCCTCGCCGCATTGCTCGGAGATGCCGCGGTCCAGGCCAAGCCGAGAACGGATCAGTCCGGCAGATTCCGCTCGATCTGCTGGAACCCAATCCTTTCCAGCCCCGCACGACGATCGATCCGGCGGCTCTTGAGGAGCTGACGCAATCGGTCCGCACCCACGGGATCCTCCAGCCACTGTTGGTTCGGTCGCATCCGGCCCACCCGGACCGGTTCCAGATTGTCGCTGGCGAGCGACGCTGGAGAGCGGCCGGAGCCGCCGGCCTGCATGAGGTGCCAGCCCTCGTGCAGGCAATGCCAGATAGCGAAGCGGCGGCGATCGCGCTGATTGAGAACCTGCAGCGCCAGGACCTGAACCCGATCGACGAGGCAGACGGGTATGATCGTCTGATCACCCAGTTCGGGCTAACGCAGGAAGCTCTCGGCGAGGCCGTCGGCAAGTCCCGGAGCCACATCGCCAATACGCTGCGGCTGCTGAACTTGCCGCCCGGCGCGAAGGAATCGCTCCGCAAAGGCGACATCAGCGCCGGCCATGCGCGCGCTTTGCTGGCCCACCCGGACCCGGATGCGCTCTTGCAGGAAGTCGTAAGGCGGCAGTTGTCGGTGCGCCAGACCGAGGCGCTGGCAACCCGTGGACCGCCATCCGAACCTCTGTCGGGTGACGATCTGCCAAGGGGGCATGGCGCCGACGCCGTCGCATTGGAGCATGTATTGAGCGAGCAACTCGGCCTGGTCGTGAAAGTAACTTTCAATGGTCGGCGCGGTATTGTCCAATTTCATTATAATAATTTGGATCAGTTACAAGATTTACTTGGGCGGCTTGGTGTTACTCAATAAAATGATGTCGATTTGCTTGGACGCCCTATGCGTGCCTTCCTCCTCGCCGTCCCATTCCACTGGACGCCGCTCGACGTGCCAATGTGAGTATGGCATTGCGCGCCAAGACCTCGTCAGGCGCCCCTGTTCGCTTGCACGCACGTTCCGCGTCTGACAACCCGGCCATCGCGGCCATCAGCCCGCTCGACGACCACAAGCCGAGCGCCTTGGTGCAAGCGCCAACGCGACGGAAGAACACTGGAGGGCGCGCGGCCTTAACCGCTTCGGCGGCATTCAGCCCATCGTCCATCGTAAGGCGCATCCGGTGCAGCCGCTGCAGGTGCATCAGCCCTGCCCGTACCGTGCCAACTGGCGTGGATCCCTCCGCCATCGCCAGCTCCAATGCACGATCGGCCAACGCGACGTCGCCCTCGGTAGCGGCAAACAGCGCGTCGTCCAGCGACAACCCGGCGAGATCGCCGACGCAGGCCAGCGCCGCGTCCAGGCCCACGCGGCCACCCGGCCCCACGTATAGTGCAAGCTTTTCCGCTTCCTGCCGGGTCGAAACCCTGTCCGCGCCCAACTGGTCCGTCACCCAGGCCAGCGCGTCGGCATCGATGGCAACACCTGATTCGTTCAAGACAGCACGGATCGTCTCGCTGAGCGCGCGTCCTTCCTCCGGATAACAGGCTATTGCCGCGGCATCCGGCGCAGCCTCAACCAAACTGCGTAACCGTGACCGAGTGGCCAGACCAGGTGCCTCCAGCACCACCAGAGCTGGCGCCCCGGATTTCAGGATTGCTCCAACGGCATCAGTGGCAGCGTCGGTGGCCTCTCGCAACCGCACCACACGACGCCCACCGGTCAGCGGCAATGAAGCGGCCTCATCGGCTAGCCGCCCAGCCTCATCCCGCGCCAGCTCGGCCACCAGGAACGGATCGTCCAGTGAGCCCGCGACAGTCCGCACCAGCGTCGCCGCATAATCCCGGATCATTCCGTGATCCTCACCATACAGCAGGACGACACGGCAGGCGCCTGCATCGCGCAGAAAAGGCGCAACCCGCTGCTGCGTAAGCTTCACCAGCCCTTAACCATTCAGTCCGCCCGCCCGCTTGCGGAAGAACGTCGCGAGCTGGATCGTGATCTGGTCCGCGACCGCGTCGGCAACGCGCCTCTGCAAGGCCTCGCTCTCCAGGTCTGCCGCAAAATATTGGCTATCCAGGACATTCAGGGCATCGTTAACGGTCGCAAAGCCATTGGTGATCTTGGTGTGGGCAGGATCTTGCGAGCTCAACGTCCATCTCGCGTTGCCTATAATGCGAACTCGGGTCGCTGCGTCATTATTCAAAATCGCGATGCCTTCGCCGGAAATCCAATAGACGACTACGAGATCATATTGTCGGGCATTGGTGTCCGAAGCCCCCTCGAAGCGATCCTGCAAGGCTTGTCGCAGCAACTGGCCAGGCCGCTCTGGAATCAGATCAACATGAATGGCCGCCAGCTCTCGTTGTGCCACGCCGGCCTTGCCAGACGCTGTCGGCATGTAGACAGGATGAAAGCCGCAGCCAGTCAGCGCAGCGCCGGCACCGAGCATCAGCAGCGCCCTTCGCCTCATCCGGCGACCACGAAATTGACGATGCGGTTGGGCACGTGGATGCGCTTGACCACACGCTTGCCCGCGAGCGCACGTGCGACATTGGGCTCAGCCTCCGCTGAAGCGATGACCGTGTCGGCGGGCGCGTCCGGCGGCGCAACTATCGTACCGCGCAGCTTGCCCATGACCTGGACGGCAATCGTCACACTGTCCGCCGCGACCAGGTCCGGATCGGCTTCCGGCCAGGGCAGCTCAGCAACCAGCGACGCCACGCCAGGGTGCAGGCGACCATACATCTCCTCGGCGAGATGCGGCATCATCGGTGCGATCAGCCGAGCCAGCATCTCGACCGCTTCCGTCCGCTCGACGCTGCCGCGCTCCGCGTCGGCGATCGCATTGGAGAACTCGTGCAGCCTCGCCACGGCGACGTTGAATGCGAAGCTCTCCAGCGCCTCCGTCACGGCAGCGATCGTCCGGTGGGTCACGCGGCGCAGGCCTTGGGCGGCATCCCCTTCCGCGCCCGGGCCGAGATTCTCCACCAGACGGAACAGCCGTTGCGTGAAGCGGAACGCGCCGGCGACGCCAGCTTCGGTCCACTCCATGTCGCGCTCGGGAGGATTGTCCGACAGGATGAACCAACGCGCGGTGTCCGCGCCGTAACGCGAGATGATTGCCTCGGGATCCACCGTATTGCGCCTCGACTTGCTCATCGCCTCGACGCGGCCGACCACCACAGGATCACCGGTAGTACCGGCGGATCGCAGTACCGTCAGCCTGCTTGACCACTTCGTCCGGATACAGCCAGGCGCCGTTCGGACCCAACGCCGAGCGGTAACTTTCGTGGGTCACCATGCCCTGGGTGAACAAGCCGGCGAACGGCTCATCGACGTCCAGGTATCCGGTCCGCTTCATCGCGCGCGCGAAGAAGCGCGAGTAGAGCAGGTGCAGGATCGCGTGCTCGATGCCGCCGATATACTGGTCTACCGGCATCCAGTGCCGCGCTGCCTGCGGAACCACAGGTAGGTTCGCGCGCGGGCTGCAATACCGGGCGAAATACCAGGAGCTATCCACGAATGTATCGAACGTGTCCGTTTCGCGTTGCGCCGGCTTGCCGCAGGTCGGGCAGGTGACATGTTTCCAGGTCGGGTGATGGTCCAGCGGATTGCCCGGCCGATCGAACGTCACGTCGTCAGGGAGTTTCACCGGCAATTGTTCGTCCGGCACCGGCACGATGCCGCATGCCTCGCAGTGGATGATCGGGATCGGGCAGCCCCAATAGCGCTGCCGGCTGACACCCCAGTCGCGCAGACGCCAGTTCACCTCACCGCGGCCTACGCCAAGCTGTTCCAGTCGGGCGATCACCGCGCGCTTGGCGGCCTCGACATCCAGGCCGTTCATGAAATCGGAGTTGAAGATGGTGCCGGAGCCGACATAGGCCTCGTTCCCGACGGCGAAGGTGGTGGGGTCAGCGCCAGGAGGGAGGACCACCGGCACCACACTCAGCCGATATTTGCGTGCAAAGTCGAGGTCGCGCTGATCGTGCGCCGGGCAACCGAAGATCGCGCCGGTGCCGTATTCCATCAGCACGAAGTTGGCGATCCAGACGGGCGACGTGGCGTCCTTCAGGAACGGATGCCGCACCCGCAGGCCGGTGTCATAACCGCGCTTTTCCGCCGTTTCGATCGCGGCTTCGGAGGTGCCCATTCGGCGACATTCAGCGATGAACTCTGCCGCCGCCGCGTCGTGGTCCGCCACGGCCGCCGCCAGCGGATGCTCTGGTGCCAACGCCAGGAAGGACATGCCGTACAATGTGTCGGGGCGGGTGGTGTAGACTTCTATACCCTCACCCCAGCCCTCTCCCGCTTCGCGGGCGAGGGAGAATTGGAGGCGGGCGCCTTCGCTGCGGCCAATCCAGCGCTCCTGCATCAGGCGGACACGTTCCGGCCAGCGGTCCAGCGTCGCGAGAGCATCCAGCAGTTCCTGCGCGTAATCGGTGATCTTCAGGAACCACTGGCTGAGCTGCTTCTTCTCCACGAGAGCGCCGGAGCGCCAGCCGCGGCCGTCGATCACCTGCTCGTTGGCCAGCACGGTGCCGTCGACCGGATCCCAGTTGACCCAGCTCTGCTTGCGCTCGACCAGGCCGGCGCGCAGGAAATCCAGGAACAGCTTTTGCTGATGGCCGTAATAGGCCGGGTCGCAGGTGGCGAACTCGCGCTCCCACTCCAGCGACAGCCCCATACGCTGCAGCTCGGCGCGCATGGTGGCGATGTTCTCCTGGGTCCACTTGGCGGGGTGGATATTGCGCTCGCGCGCGGCGTTCTCGGCTGGTAGCCCAAATGCGTCCCAGCCCATCGGATGCAGTACGGAAAAGCCGCTGGCCCGCTTGTAGCGCGCCACGACGTCGCCGAGCGTGTAGTTGCGCACGTGGCCCATGTGGATCTTCCCGCTGGGATACGGGAACATCTCCATCACGTAATATTTGGGCTTGTTGTCTGTCGGCACATCATCGACGCGGAAACAGCCGCGCTCGGCCCAGGCGCGCTGCCAGTGCGGCTCCGCCGTCCGGAAGTCGTAGCGCGGCGTTTCGGCCGCAACCGTCACGCTCTCGTTCATACCGGATGTATCCTGCGGCAAACGGTAAGGTGCAAGGGCCGCGATTGGCGCGTTATGCTCCAGCAATGGCCGAGGTCACACTTACCTACCTGCCGGAAATCTTCAATGTCGCCACGCCAGATGAAGCGAAGCGCATCATTCTGACCGCGGAAGGCGCCACGACCGAGCATCGCTGGGCGACAGAGACGCCCTATTTGGCTGGATTGTTCACCCAGGCCATACCACTCACGGAGAGGTCGCTGGTACTGGATTACGGTTGCGGTATCGGCCGAATGGCCAAGGCGCTGATCGATCGCCGCGGCTGCCGGGTGATCGGGGTGGACATCAGCCCGAGCATGCGGGCCATGGCCGTCGGCTACGTCGCTTCGGACCGGTTCTTCGGCTGCGCGCCCGAGATGCTGGACGAGCTGATCGCCCGCGGCCTGACTTGCGATGCCGCACTCTCGGTCTGGGTGCTACAGCACTGCCCGAAGCTCGCAGAGGACATCGTCCGGATCGCGCGCGCCCTCGCGGCGGGCGGCGACCTGTTCGTGGTGAACCAGCGCTATCGCGCGGTACCGACGTTGGAGCAGGGCTGGTTCAATGACGGCCTGGATGTTCTGGGGCTACTCGGCGGCGTGTTCGATCAGCGCGCCGGCGGGCCCCTGGATGCGGCGCACACCTCTGACGTCCTCGCGGACGCCGCCTACTGGGCGGCCTTCCGACGGCAATAACCGAGGCGCTGAGTCTCACGGATGTCTCATTGCCCTTTGCGTGAGATTTCAGCGGAGCCTGGACTGGGGAGGGGCCTTCGCTGTGTTGGCCCTTTAGCTGCTGTTCGCCATCGATTGCTCGCGCAACTCGCGAGCACGCGCCAGGACCTTGTTCTCGATCTCACCGACGGTGACCGGGCTGACTGAGGCGTCCACCCAATGGCCGTCCTGCAGCACCTGGCGGAAGATGCTGACGCGCACCCCGTCGCTGCGCAGCTCGCGGCCGAGGATATAGGCTGTGGCCTTGAAGCGCTCCCCGCTGGAGGTCGGCGGCGTGTACCAGTCGGTGATGATCACGCCACCGAATGGATCGGCGGAGGCGAGCGGCATGAAGCTGAGCGCGTCGAGTGCACCACGCCAGAGATAAGCGTTGACGCCGAGCGAGCCTCCACCGGTGCCGCCAGTTCCGCCGGTATCGCCGGGGCGCTGCTTCGCGGTGCCGAAGACGAGGTTGCTGTCGCCGAGGATGCTGCCGCCCGGCATGCTACCGCCGCTGTCAGGGCCCTGCTGGCCGATATAGCCGGGGTCGGTCGGGTTTTGCTTGGCGCCGCTGCAGGCGGTCAGGAGCGCGGCTGCCGCGGCAAGAACGATGGCGGATTTGAGTATGGTGGTCATCCCTTTTATCTCACGCGCGAATGACGATTCCCGTTTGCGCCTTGTAGCTGTCGCGCCAAACATGGCAAGTGTTTTCATCGGAAATACGAAGGGCGGCGAGGTTTCCCTCGCCGCCCCTGCCGTGAAGCCCCTTGTTATTATTAGAAGTTGACGACGTTGCCGATCATCACGCCTTGCGACTTGATGTTGTTGTTGGCGTTGGAGCCGATCGCGCCCGTGACCTGGTTCACGCCGCCCTGGTACTGGTCCTGGAACATGTATTCGGCGTAGACGATGTAGCCAGGAGCAACCGTATAGCTCAGGCCGGTGTCGATTGCGCGTCCGCGGTGCTGCGTGATGCCAGACATGTTGACGTTGCCCTGGTACCACATCTCCTCGCCCACGATGCCGATCGTCAACGGGCCATTCACGTATTTCGCACCGAGCAGGTAAGCGTGCATCGGCGCACCACCCTGCGGCTGCAGGGCCAACTGACCGTTGATTTGTCCATTGATCGTATTGCCGCCAACGGTGAAGCCGGCATAGGTCAACGCGATACCTGTGCTGCCGAAGCTCAGGCCGTTGTAGTTGCCGGTATAATGGCTGCCAGGGATCGTGTTGCCCAGGAAGGTATTCGCCAGCGCCAGACCACCCGGCGTGGTCGCGGTGGCCGGGCTCAGGCCGGTGTAGTCGGCATGGCCGCTGCCCATGTACACGCCGTAGGCCAGCAAGCCGACGCCACCCAGCGTGCCCTGGTAGCGCACACCGGCCGCATACTGGTTCAGCACACGGGCGCCGTCCACAGCACCTGGGCCAGACGACAGTGTCGGACAGCCGGAGTTCGCCACCGCGCAGCTCAGGCCGGTGCCGGTGCCGGCGCTGATGATCGAACCGCTCAGCGCATTGTTGCTGCCGCCAATACCGTTGCCGTTGGAGGTGTTCGGGGCATACTGGAAGCCGAAGTCGAAGCCCGCGAACTGCGGCGACAGATACACCAGCTTCGCGTTGTCATACTCATTGCCCGCCTGGCCCAGGAAGACGAAAGTCTGGGCGGCGTTCTGCGGCGGGTTCCCTTCGAGGTCACCACCGTTGAGGTTGCCGGTGGGCAGGAACTGGAAGGTGGTCACGCCGTTGTCGAAGATGCCGATGACGCCGTCAGCCTGACCGGCACGCAGGATACCCCACTGCTCGCCGGCGATGTAGGTGAAGGCACGCCGAACATACAGGGTTTCGAGCGTTGAGTAGCCCGATGCACCGGAGCTGCCGTTGTTGCTGATCTGGCCGGTGAAGTTCTGCCGGATTTCGATCGCCGCACCATAACGCAGGCCGTTGGTGGCCATGCCGTCGGCGCCGAGATAGACACGCGCGAAGCTGTCAATCGCGGTCGGCGCGAGCTTGACTGGGCCGCCGCCGTTGTTGCCGAGGATGGCGCCGGCACCAGTGGCGCCGGAGGTCACACCAGTCTGACCGACGAGAGTGTTGCCCGTGTTGGCACCAGTCCCTACCGCGCCGGGCGTGATGATCGCACCGCCGTTGGTGCCGGCTGGGAAGCCGACGATGCGGCTGTCGGCGCTCGACCAAATTTCCTGGACGTCAACTTCGACCTTGCCGTTGACGTGGATGACGATGGTGCCGGGGGTCGGGTTGGCGACCGGACCGGGCAGTGCCGCGGCCTGGTAGTTGTTGTTGTTGTTGGCATATGACGGGCCGCCCGACGGGGCCGTCACGAGTGTGCCTTCGGTCGGCGACGGCGGCGCCGCTGGGGCCTGAGCGAAGGCCGCGCCCGCGAAACCTGCTGCCCCCAACGTGGCGACACCCGCCAGCAAATACTTACGCATCCCATCCTCCTTGTTGCACCGGCTGTCCCGGCGACGTTCAGGTGTTGCGGACCATAACCGGGCCGTTGTCGCGAGCAAATAACGTTTCCGGCCTTGTCGCGGCATTACTGAGACACCGTGGCGCAATGGCAACACCACTTAAGCTGATTGCAAGTCATAGCTCGTACAACAAGACGCGCGTCCGATATTATCTCTTATCGTCCGCGTCCCAATACTTTGCGTCACTATAGCCTAACTCGAGCCGTGCTGACCGGCCCGTCACTTCAATCGTGTTTTATTACGCGGCGACGGCCTCCTTTGACTGCCGGACATCCGGCCTGATGAGTTCCGCGCCTGGCCATGCGCCGCTCTCGGCGAGAGTGGTCACGGCCTCGCACGCCATCGCGGCGAGCGGCGCCACAAGCGTGTTCGAGGCAGCGCGGTGGAAAGCGATGACGTTCGTGCAGGTCAGCGGTGGATGGCCCACAGGCCGGAAGGCCAATGCGCCTCGCGCGACTTCATTCTGCACGGCGGTCAGTGGGAGCACGGTGCAGCCCAATCCGGCGCGCACCATCATTTTACTCAGGGCTGCACTATCGACCTGCAGCATTGGCCGAAGCTGTGTGCCCTGGCGTTGTGCCACATGATCGAGGCGACGGCGCAGCCAGTGCTGCCTGCCTGGCAGGATCAGCGACTCGGCCATGAGCTCGCGCACGGATAGCGGCCGCGCGTCATTGGCAATATGCGAATGCACGGGTGCGACCAACCCAAGCGCGTCGGTCCAAAGCGGAATGACCTCCAGCTCTGGCAGGGAGGGCCGATCAGGGAGCAGCGCCAGATCGACGTGGCGCTGCGACAACCATGCCTCCAGTTCGCCGCCGCATCCCTCGCGAATATCCAAGGTGATGTCGGGCCAGCGTTCGCGGAACATGCGGGCGAGTGGGGCAACGAGTGGT
>CAVTEC010000093.1:0-25395 GCA_963733475.1 uncultured Alphaproteobacteria bacterium
GTGGGGGCCGATCTCCCCCAGCCAGCTCCGCATTTCCGAAATGCGATCGCCCTGGTCATGGCCGGGTCAGGCCCGCCATAATGGAAGGAACCAACGCGCACATGAGTCAGTGCATTAACTCATTGCTCGCTGACGGCCGGCTCGGGGCCGGCCATGACGGAAGGGGAACGGTCAGCGCCGCTGGTATTAAGCAGTGCGCATGCCACTGGTTCGTTGACTGATCCCCACTGGGGCATTACCCATCCTGCCCCGCGCGGCCATGCCCGCCGTGGGCATTCCGACGGAGTAGATCCAGCGCCATGCTGCGCCGCGCCGAAGCCCTGCTTGCTCCCACCGTACGGCAGCCCGAACCGCCACCGACAGATGGGCTGTGGCCGTTCTACTGGCACTATCTCCGCCAGGAGCGTTGGCTGCTCGGCGCGCTGTTCCTGTTCGGCGGCATGATCGCGGTGTTGGATGTAACAATTCCCGCCTTCATCGGCCGCGTCGTCGGCCTGGTCTCCAACCACTCACCACAGGCCCTGTTGCGCGACGCCTGGCCACAGCTTCTGCCATGGCCGGCGTTCTCTTGCTGCTCCGCCCGACGGCGTTCCTTTGCCAGGTTGTGACCATTAACCAGATCGTTAATCCCAGCCTGTCGAACATGATCCGTTGGCAGAACCACTGGCACGTAGTCCGCCAGAGCTGGACATTCTTCCAGAACGACTTCGCCGGCCGCATCGCCAATCGCGTGATCCAGGCCGGCCCGGCGTTGCGCGAAAGCGTGGTGATGTCGTTCGACGCCGCCTGGTACATCATCGTCTACGGCAGCAGCGCTTTCCTATTGCTCGCCTCCACCGATTGGCGCCTGACTCCGCCGATCATCCTCTGGTTCGCCGGCTACGGCTCGATCCTGTGCTATTTCGTGCCACGTCTGCGCGAACGCTCTCGAGCGGTATCGGAGATGCGCTCATTGCTGACCGGCCGCGTGGTGGACAGCTATACCAACATCCTCACGGTCAAGCTGTTCGCCCGCGCCCGCGATGAGGATGCGTTCGTGCGCGAGGCCGTCGATCTGCACACTGGCGCCTTTCGCGATCAGACCCGCATGATCACCGCCTACATCATGCTGCTCGCGGTGATGAATGCATCGCTCATCGTCGGCACATCGGCGCTGGCAATCTGGCAGTGGAGCATCGGACGCATCAACGTGGGCTCCGTCGCGATGGTCCTGCCGCTGACGTGGCAGATCACCAACATGGCCGGCTGGGTCGCCCGCAGCGTCACCTCGATCTTCGAGAATATTGGCACGGTGCAGGACGGCATGAGGTCCATTGCGGTGGAACGGCAGATGCCGGATCAGCCCAACGCAAGCGAGCTTCGTGTCAGCCACGGCGAAATCCACTTCGATGATGTGCACTTCGATTATGGCCGTCAGCGCCGCCCCGATCGTGGTGGTGTCCTGCACGGCATCAATCTGCGCGTTGCCGCAGGCGAACGGGTGGGGCTGGTAGGTCATTCCGGGGCAGGCAAGTCCACGTTGGTGAACCTGCTGCTGCATTTCTATAACCCGGAACGCGGCCGCATCGTGATCGACGGGCAGGACATTGCGACCGTCACGCAGGAGAGCCTGCGCGCGCAGATCGCCATGGTAACGCAGGACACGTCGCTGCTGCACCGCTCGATCAGTGACAACATTCGCTACGGCCGGCCACAGGCGACCGACGCAATGATCGAGGACGCGGCCCGCCGTGCCGAGGCGCACGACTTCATCCTCGGCCTGGAGGACTGGCACGGTCGCAGCGGGTATGATGCGCATGTCGGCGAGCGCGGCGTGAAATTATCCGGCGGCCAGCGGCAGCGCGTCGCATTGGCGAGGGTGATTCTGAAGAACGCCCCGATCCTGGTACTGGATGAGGCGACGTCGGCTCTGGATTCTGAAGTGGAGGCGGCAATCCAGAGCCAACTTGATGCGCTGATGGAAGGCCGCACGGTCATCGCCATAGCGCACCGCCTATCGACGATCGCGCGCATGGACCGGCTCGTGGTGCTGGACCATGGCCGCATTGTCGAGGCAGGCACCCACGCTGAGCTGCTCGCCAGCGACGGTACCTACGCACGCCTGTGGCGCCGACAGTCCGGCGGCTTCACACCCGAACTGCTGGATACCGCCGCGAAGTAAGCCTAGGCCCTCAACGGCTCCGGCGGCTCACCAGGCGGCACCGGTATCGGCTTCGGTGGGTCCTCGATCGGCACGGGGGCATCCGGATCAGGCTCATCCGGCGGCGCGCCAGGCGGCTTTGGCGGATCCGACATTACGCCGCCGGCTCCTCGGCGAGCACCTCCGGCAGCGGCCGTTCCGCCACTTGCCGCAGCGCCTCACGCGCACGGGTCAGCGCGACCGACCGCGCACTATCTGTCTGCAATGCGAACAGCACCAGCGAACGTCCCGTCACCTGATATTCGTTGCCCGCCGAAATGCGTGGCGCCGCCGTGAGTTCCGGGTTGTTGGTGTCGAGCAGGCAACGCCACGCCTGGCCACCGACGATCTCAGGCAGCCTGAAATTCACCACGTCATGGTGGGAGTTCAGCACCAGCAGCACGGTCGCGTCCAACGATGGTCGCTTGATACCCGTCGCCCGCGCGCGCCCATCCATCAGCATGCCAATGCAGCGTGCATTTCCGTCGCGCCACTGTTCTTCTTCCACATCGGTCGCCGACGGGGTGAGCCAACGCACATCTTTCACGTCCAGTTCGGCGTAGTATTCTCCGGTCAGGAATCGCGACCGCCGCAAGATCGGAAATGAATTGCGCAGCGCGATGGCCCTGCGGACGAACTCGATAAGCCCGGCGCCACTCTCACCAATGTTCCAATCGACCCAGCTTATCTCGTTGTCCTGCGCATAGGCGTTGTTGTTGCCGTGCTGGGTGCGGCCGAACTCGTCGCCCGCGAGCAGCATTGGCGTGCCTTGCGCCAGCAGCAGCGTCGCCAGCAGGTTGCGCATCTGGCGGCAGCGCAGCTCCTTGATGTCCGGATCGTCAGTGTCGCCCTCGGCGCCGTGGTTCCAGGACAGGTTGTCGGAATGGCCGTCCTGGTTGTTCTCACCGTTCGCTTCGTTGTGCTTGTCGTTGTAGGCAACCAGGTCGTGCAGCGTGAAGCCGTCATGCGCTGTGATGAAATTGACGCTCGACCAAGGCTTGCGGCCACGCCGTTCGAATGCATCAGCCGATGCTGCCAAACGCGTGGCCAGGTCCGGCAGCTTGGCTTCATCGCCCTTCCAGAATGCGCGCACGGTATCGCGGAATTTGTCATTCCATTCCGCCCAGCCAGGTGGGAATCCGCCGACCTGATAACCGCCAGGCCCGATGTCCCAGGGCTCAGCGATCAACTTCACCTGCGACAGCACAGGGTCTTGCTGGCAGCTTTGCAGGAAGCCGTGGGTCTCATCGAAGCCGTGGTTCTCGCGTGCGAGGATGGTGCCAAGGTCGAAGCGGAACCCGTCGACGTGCATCTCGGTCACCCAGTAGCGCAGCGAGTCGGTGACCATCTGCAGCACGCTTGGATGCGACAGGTTCAGCGTGTTCCCGGTGCCGGTGTCGTTGATGTAGTAGCGGCGGTTATCCGGCGGCAGTCGATAATACGAAACATTGTCGATGCCGCGGAACGACAGAGTGGGGCCACGCTCATTGCCCTCCGCAGTGTGGTTGTACACGACGTCCAGCAATACCTCGAGGCCGGCGTCGTGTAGCCGCGCGATCATTTCCTTGAACTCGGAAAAAACGAAGGCGGGGACAGCGGAATATCGTGGATCTGGGGCGAAGAATCCGATCGTGTTGTAGCCCCAGTAATTGGTGAGCCCCTTATCGAGCAGATGCCGATCATTCACGAACGCGTGTATCGGCATCAGCTCGATGGACGTGACGCCGAGAGAGCGGATGTAGTCCACGACCTCCTTGCGGCCCAGGCCGGAAAATGTGCCGCGCAAATTGTCGGGCACCGCGGGATGCAGCTTCGTGTAGCCGCGCACATGCACTTCGTAGATGATCGTGCGCTCCCACGGCACGTCGGGCCGCCGCTCGCGCCCCCAGGTGAACGCCGGATCGATCACCCGGCACTTCGGCATGAAACGCGCGCTGTCGCGCCGATCCAAGCTCAGGTCCTCGTCTTTCGAGCCGATCGTGTAGCCGAAGAGTGCGTTGTCCCATCGCAGGGCGCCGACGAACGCCTTCGCGTAGGGATCCAGCACCAGTTTGTTGGGATTGAAGCGATGGCCGTTGCGCGGGTCATATGGTCCGTGCACGCGATAGCCGTAGATCGTGCCAGGCCGTGCATCGGGCAGATAACCGTGCCAGACCTCGTTGGTGTATTCAGGCAATTCGATGCGTTCGAGTTCGGTGCGGCCCGCGTCATCGAATAGGCATAACTCGACTCTCGTCGCGTTCGCCGAGAACAGCGCAAAATTCACCCCCAACCCGTCCCATGTCGCGCCTCTCGGGTTGGGAGAACCCTCCGTAAGGCGCGACTTCCGGACCAGTGCTGGCATGCTTTTCCCCCTGCTGCCGCGTTGATGTGCGGCAGCAGAGGCAATCATTCCAGACAACTTCTGTTCAAGCGGTGAATCGACCGAGCAAGTATCCGACCCCAATCGCCACCAAGGCCGAGGTGATCGGCTGGTCCTTGATCACGTCACTCAACCGCGCGACCTGCTGCTCGGCCTGGCCAGCAGCCTGATTGTACATGCCCTCGGCCTGCATCTTGGCGTCGCCGGCGTACTCTCCGACCTTCTGCTGAACGCGGCCGCCAAAATCGCGGGCTGTGCCTTCAATCTTGTCGTTCATGTCAAAAACTCCATGGAAGCGGCGCCCTCAACGCGCGGCGCGACCATGGGTTCCGCGATCAGTTGAAGTTCAACTTCAGCCCCGGTTCCTGCCATTCCAGCGCGCCCAGCCGACCGGTCGCCGACAGTGTCACGTAGGCCGTGCGCAAATCTGGCCCGCCAAAGCAGATGTTGGTGGGAAACTCGTCCGGCATCGCGACGGTGCGCACGACCTTGCCGTCGGGCGAAATAACCGTGATGCAACCGGCGTGCAGCGTCGCCACCGCCACGTCGCCATTGGCTTGCACCGCCAGGCTGTCGAAACGCTGGAACCCGCCGAGGCCTGCGACAATGCGGCCGCCATGCGGTGACGGCCAACCCTGCTTCTTCACTACGCCAGGCGAGACGATGTCGAACGCCCAGAGCCGCGCTGGTTCGGTGTCCGCGACGTACAAGACCTTGCCGTCCGGCGACAGGCCGCAGCCATTCGGACTGAGGATCGGATACGCCACCTCGACGGCCTTCGAGCCGTCCGGCAGAGCGTAATACAGCCCGCCGTGGTCGCGCGTGCGCGCAAACCTTTTGCCGAGGTCGGTGAAATAGAAGCCGCCCTGCGTGTCAAACACGAGGTCGTTGGGTGCCGACAGTTTGTGTCCGTTGACATGCGTGTAGAGCAAGCGCGTGTCGCCGGTCTTCGGATCGATGCGCTGAATGCAGCCGCCGTCGTAATCGTCGGCGGGACCGATCGCCATCCAATGGCCTGGTGGATACTTGCCGCCGCCGTTGTTGCAGCAATACAGCGCGCCATCCGGGCCGAGTGCCAGGCCATTTGGGCCACCCCCAGCGGTGCCTACGGTCGAGCGCGCGCCGTCCGAACCAATACGCGTGCAGCAGCGGCCGGCGATCTCGGTCAGGATCACGGCGCCATCCGGCATCGCCACGGGACCTTCGGGGAAGCCGAATTTCTCGGCGACAATGCGAACGTCTGGCATTTCCTGGTTTCCCCATTTGCAGATCGATGCCGCAGTCTCGCGCTGAGACGCCTTGCGTCAAGCCCGCCCTCTGCCACAATGAGCCATGCAGCCACCGCCGGAAGCGATCTATCTGCCGTTTGAGAGCGGCCCGCATCGCATGTCGATGTCGCTGACCACCGTGCCGGAACGTGCGTGGTTCGAGATCGACGAACGCTATGCCGATGAGATGCAGGAACGTCGCGAGCTTTTGGCGGAACGGCATGCTGATGTTTTTGGCGCGTTGCCTTGCTCCGATGCGGCACGCGCTGAGACTTTGCGGGAGATCGTCGCGAACCTGACCACGCATGCTGCCGAATGGTTCACACGCTCGGGCGACACGCTGCACAACACGCTGACCGGTGAAGCGTGGAGCCTTGGTGCTCCACCTTGCGATCCGCTGGAGCTTGCGGGCCGCCTCGTGCAGGAGGACCTCTGCATCATCCAGAATGCGGACGATGGTCCGCGATTGACCGCGGCCATCCTCTGCTTTCCCAGCCGCTGGCGACTGCATGAAAAGCTGGGCAAGCCGCTCACTGCCGTGCATGGCCCGGTGCCGCTCTACGCCGAACGTCTCGCCACGCCGGTCGATCGCTTCATGGCGAAGGTGAAGCCGGGCCATATCGCTTCGCGTCTCAACTGGTCGGTGCTGGACGATCCCGCGATGTATCAGCCGACTGGCAAGTGGCGCGAAGCGACCAATAGCGCGATCACGCCGGAGAACGCAGGCGATACATTGTATCTACGCGTCGAACGCCAGACGCTGCGTCGTCTGCCGGCATCGGACGCGATCCTGTTTGGCATCCGTGTGCACAGCTATCCGCTCGCCCGCGCGATCGCCAAACCGGAATACGCGGCGCGCCTCGCCGAGGCGGTGCGCGCGTTGCCCGACCCAACGGTGCACTACAAGAGCCTCAAAGCCTTCGGTCCTGCTCTCCTCGCCTGGCTTGATGAACGATGCTGCAAGTAATCAAGAATAACACAGATTACACGGATTTATGCACGGATTACGCGGAGCATTAAATAAACTTCTGTGTAATCCGTGTTCAAATCGGTGTAATCCGTGTTATTCTTGATTAGTTATAGCGTGATATCAGTCCCCAGATGAAACAAACAATCCCCCCTCACGGTCCGCCCTGGCACACGCTTGCACAGCACGAAGCCATCGCGGGCGAAATGCGCGGTGACCGGCTCGGCCCACGGCGTCTCGGGCCAATGAATGCGTGCGGCCGGCTGCCCCGCCCGCACCATGTCCCCTAACTCGACCAGCGGCTCGAACAGCCCATTCTCCGGCGCATATACAAAGTAATCGGCGCCGCCGACCTCCAGCAGCCGCGTCGGCCCGTCCGGCGCAATGCGCGCGCTTTCCGGCAGCACAGCCATATGCACCAGGATATTGTTGACCCCGCGCTCCACCATGCGCAGAGCACTGCGCGTGACATGCCCTGATCCGCCTGCTTCAGTTCCCAGACACACAATCCCGTGCCGCGCCGCACCGCCAGCGAGCGTGCGATTGCCACCTTGATTCTCCTCCGCAACATATGCGATCGGCGCACCGAATGCTTTCAGCGCCTCGACGGCGCGCGCCGTACTGCCATCGCGATGCCAGCCACCAAACAATGCCGACGGCACATACATCAGCGACGAACCACCGGAATGCAGATCGCACACCAGATCCGCCATCGGCACCAGTTCGTGCTCGATGTAGTAGGCGATCTGCTGCGTCACCGTCCCATCCGGATCGCCGGGGAACAGCCGGTTCAGGTTCCCCTCGTCGAGCGGCGACGTCCGCCGCCCCGCCATCGCCGCAGGATAATTCGCCGCCGGGAGGATGATCACCTGGCCATGAATGCGCGCTGGATCCAGCGACTTCACCAGGTTGCACAGCGCCACCTGGCCTTCGTACTCGTCACCATGCGTGCCCGACACCAGAAGCACCGTCGGCCCGTCGCCATTCTTCAGCACCACGATCGGAAGCGGAATGAACCCATAGGCCGAACTGTGCACCGAATGGAACAATCGCAGAAAGCCGTGCTGCCGCCCGTTCTTCTCGAAATCGACCTCGGCGACGATACGGCTCTTGGTGGACATGAATTTCTCCTAATGGACTTGCGGCGCGGCGCACCGTTCGCCATAGTGGCCTCAGTTCGCAACAACATGAAAGGAGGTGATCCAGTGTCTCATTGTCTCATCGTGGCGCCGTTTGCCGTGGCCTGGATCTCCGACGCTCGCGTCGCCGTCTAGCTCACGCAGGGCAACGACGCCCGCAGACAATGCCGAAGGCTCCGGAGGGCAACCTCCGGAGCCTTCTCCATTTCGGCCCTCAATTGTGAGGCGGAGCGAACGGGCAGATAATCGGCATCTGCCTGCGTAACTCCGCGATCAGCCAGCGTCCCGCGCGCCCCGGCGGCGACTCGCGTTCATGCATCACATGAAGCGCGAGTTTGAACTCTCGCCCGAGGTGTTCGGCAATTTCCAGACGCTTCAGTTGCCCGGCTTCGATCGCCGCCGCGACGAGATGTATCGGCATGTAGCACCAGCCGAAGCCGGCCAGCAGGTACTGCATCCGAGTCGCCATATCCGCAAATCGCCAGATGCGCCGGCCCATAACGTTGCCGGCAAAACCTGACGTCAGTTGCGTGCGATCCGTCAAGACGAGTTGCACGTGGTGCTCGATCATCTCGCGCGACAAGGGCTCCGATTCCCGCGCCAGCACATGATCCGCCGCAACCACCGCCACCAGTGGGATTTCGGCAAAGTACTCGCCAACCAGTTCGGATGACCCGCCGGTGGGCAGCGGTACAAACAATCCAAGCCGCGCGACTCGGTCGCGCAGGCGCTGCTCGGCTCCGCCCAGCCCTTCGGTAAACAGCGTCACTGGAAGGTGGGGGAACTCGCGCGTCAGGCCCTTCAAGCCGGCCATCAACACGTCGTCAGGAAACATCGTATCGACGGCGAGGGACAGTTCCGGCTCTACGTCGGATCGAATGCTGTCAGCGTGCGCCCGCAGGCTTTCCGCGCTCCGTAATACTTGCTGCGCATCCACAAGTAGCGCGCGGCCCGCATCGCTCAGCTTTGGCGCGCGTTCCCCGCGGTCGAACAGGGTGATCCCCAGCGTCGCCTCCAGCGACTGGACCGACTGGCTGATCGCGGACTGAACGCGTCCCAGCCGCCGTGCAGCCGATGAAAAGCTCCCCTCCTCGGCAACCGCGACAAGGATGCGAAGCTGGTCGAGTGTCAGCCGGTCAAGCATGGGGATCCATCAGTTCGACTGATGGATTGTATCACAATTTGGCCGGTTTTCATGATCTGGGAATTCATTAAATGGGGCGGCATCGAACCAGAACCCCAGGGAGCCATCCATGAGCAATCTCCTGTTAGTCACGTCGAGCCTGTTCGCTGACAATTCGAAATCCACCCAGATCGCCTGCGAGTTCGTGGATGCCTGGCGCGGCACCCATCCAGACACGATCGTGACCGAGCGTGCGCTGACGCCGGAACTCGATCCCGCATCTCAGCCTTGACGTTCTCGGCGCGATCATGACTCCCGCGGAAAAGCGTTCGGTGGAACAGGCAAGCAGAGCGCAATCAGCGGATCAGTTGATCGAGGAGCTCGAAGCTGCCGACACGATCGTGCTTGCGGCGCCGATGTACAATTTCACCATCTCTTCGACGCTCAAGGCCTGGATCGACCATGTCGCGCGCGCCGGCCGCACCTTTCGCTACACCGCCAATGGCCCCGAGGGATTGCTGAAGGGCAAGCAGGTGTTCGTGGTGACCGGGCGCGGCGGTATATACACCGGCGATGCTCCGGCGCGGGTGCTCGATTTCCAGGAGCCATATCTGCGCGGCATCCTTGGCTTTCTCGGTTTGACTGACGTGACCTTCATCCATGTCGAAGGGCTCAACATCAGTCCCGAAGCAGCCGAGAAGGGCTTCGCTCAGGCGCGCAATGCAATCAACGCAAGCCTGGGCTCACGGCAAGCCCGCGCCGCGTAAGCTGGCATCGAGCGCCGTGCGCGTAGCGGAGTTTACTCGGCGAGCGCCACCTCATCCCGTGCCCGCGACGGCACGGGCGCCATCGCCTCGAACACGCCGTCGCGCCGCACCAGCGCATGGAACAGCGCCGCCGCGACATGCAACAGGATCAGCGCGAAGAACGCGAACGCCAGGTAGAAATGCGCATCCCACAGCAGTGAATGGAGTTTGTCGCTCTGCGGCAGGATCGGCGGAAGATCCACGCCGCCAAACAGCACGACAGGATAGGCGGCGGCCGACATCATCGCCCAACCGATCAGCGGCATGCCGATCATCAGCAGATAGAGCGCATAATGCGACAACTCCGCCGCGAGCTTCATCGGCTCCGGCAGATCGGCTGGCAGTGACGGCGCGCCATAGCGTAGCCGCACCGCCAAGCGCACCAGCGCGAGCACCAGGATCGCGATCCCCAGCGGCTTGTGGATCGAAACCAGATTCAGGTATTTCGGCATGATGGTGGACACCATGCCCACGCCGATGAACAGCATGGCCAAAATGCACACTGCCATCACCCAATGCAGCAGGCGCTGAAGCGCCGTGAAACGTTGGCGGGGAGCGATCACTGCTTGGCCTCCGTTACATGGTACGGGTAGTCCTTCACTTCCGCCGTGCGAAGATCATACGATTTCGCATAAGCAGATGACCGCGCGGCCGGGAATGGATCGTCCGAGGTCCGCATGCCGGCTGGCAGCACCGTCGGATCGAAGTTGATGTCGCGGCACGGGCCATCCCGTTCCGCTTCGACCTGTTGCACGACGAGCGTGCCCACATCCACAGTCCGACGCCCATCCGGCCATGCTTTGGTCGGGTCGGCGGTGGGGTCGCCGGGTTCGGCCACAGTCACAACCATTGTCCAACGTGCGGGCCCGGCTTTCACCCGCTCGGTGATCTCCTGCTCCAGGAAATTGGGTCCGCGCTTCGCAAGTTCATCAGGCGGCACCACGACAGGCTGTGCTGCCGGTAGCAGCGACCAACGCACCACATGGTCCGTCCCTAGACTGTTGGTGAAGACGAAGCTGTTGAGGCTGTTGTAGCGCTCTTCGGCATAGCTGCCTGTCCACGGGCCTTTCTCGTCCCAGGCGCCAAACCCGGCAATTTCCGGATTCGCCGCAGCAAACTGCTTCATCGCGTCCGGATCCTTGCTCGCCGAGGCCAGCAACAGCCCATAAAACGCCTGTGGCGTGGACACCGGGAACAAGGGGGCGTTGATCATCGCGGTGCGCCACTCCTGCCCGTCTGGGGGCGCAATCCGCAGTCCCATGCCTCGGACGCGAACTGTTGCGTCCGCCGCGTCCGCATCGGCCGTGCCTAGATTGAAGCGGCCGACCGCGGGATAGTCACCGCGGGCAAACACCTTCGCTTGCGAGAGCGCCGAACCGTTCCCGTTCGCTTCGAACACACCGGTAAAGCAGATACCCTTGGCATGATTCCGCCGATGGCCCAGCGCCGGTCCACCAGGAGGCGCAAGTGCATCAACCACTTTGGTCGGCGTAAGACGCTGCGGCGTAAGCCATCCAGCCGCATAGGCGAAGGCGCCCCCGCTGGCCCCGATGACAACGGCGATCAAGACGAAGGACCCCAGAGCGTGACGCGTCGGCACTTGGTGCTGTTCGGGCATGCAAATCCTCGACGGACAGTATCCCGCCAGTAAGCGGGCTACCACGCTGCGCCGTCATGTGCGGACGTGCTGTTTTTTGGATGCCTCGGCTGGTGTGGCCCGACTTTACTCAGTTCGTCGCTTCATGAACGCCGCGCGCAGGCAGGTCGCCACCATCTCGCCGCGCTGATTGAAGGCCTGGTGCTCGAATTCCACCACGCCAGCGTTCGGGCGCGACTTCGACGCACGCACCGATCGCACAATGGTGCGTGCCCGGATCGTGTCGCCATGGAACACCGGCTTCGGAAATTCCACCTTGTTCATGCCGAGATTGGCGATCGTCGTCCCCAATGTCGTGTCACCGACCGTCATGCCGATCATCAGCCCCAGCGTGAACAGCGAATTGACGATGCGCTGACCGAACTCAGTGGTTTTCGCGAATTCCTCATCCAGATGCAGCGGCTGAGGGTTCAGCGTCAGCGTGCTGAACAGCACGTTGTCCATCTCGGTCACCGTTCGGCTCAGCGCATGCTCGAACGTCTGCCCCTCGTGGAACTCCTCGAAATACAATCCACCCATCGCAACCCCCTCCCCGCGATGGGGGGAGGGCCAGGGTGAGGGTGGCGCCAACCGCACGCAACCTACCCCGGATCTTCCAGCCCGATCGCCCTTAGCCGCGCGGTTTCCTCATCCCATCCCGCACGCTGCTTCACATTCAAGAACAAATGCACCTTGCGTTCCAGCAGCGAGCCCAGCTCCTCGCGCGCACGCGCGCCGATCGCCTTGATCCGCTGGCCTCGCTCGCCGATCAGGATTGCCTTGTGGCCTGGCCGCGCGACATACACTGTCGCATCGATCCGAACCGAGCCATCGTCACGTTCCTGCCAACTCTCCGTCTCTACCGTCGTCGCGTATGGCACTTCCTCGTGCGTTTGCAGAAAGATCTGTTCGCGCACGATCTCTGCCGCCAGCAGCCGCTCCGGCAGGTCAGTCAGGTCATCGTCGGGATACAGATGCGGTCCTTGGGGTACCGCTTCGGCCAACGCATCCGTGAGTGCCGTCACACCATCGCCAGTCACCGCACTGACCATGAACGTCTGCTCGAATGGCGACAGCGCGCTCAGCGCCGCGGTCAGAGGCAGTAGCGCCGGCGCTCCTACCAGATCGATCTTGTTCAGCACCAGCCAGCAGCGCCGCTTCTGGTCCACCAGCGCTGCCACAATATGCCGCACGCTGTCGGTCACGCCAGCCTTTGCGTCGACCAGCAACAGCGTCAGGTCCGCATCTCGCACACCGGTCCACGCAGCCGCCACCATCGCCCGGTCCAGCCGCCGCCGCGGCGTGAAAATCCCCGGCGTGTCCACCAGGAGCACCTGGCTTTCGCCTCGCATCATGATGCCCAGCACTCGGAACCGCGTCGTCTGCGCCTTTGGCGTCACGATCGACAGCTTGGCCCCGGTCAGCCGGTTCAGCAGCGTGGACTTGCCGGCGTTCGGCTCGCCCGCAACCGCGACGAAGCCGCAACGCGAACCACTGGTCGGGCCGCTTGCCGCTACGGGTGGCCGGGACACGCCCGGCGATGACGACGACGTGGTCATGCTCCCAACGCCCGAAGCAGTTCTGCGGCCGCGATCTGCTCCGCGGCCCGCTTACTGCCCGCTGTCCCGGTCCCCGTGAAGCCTCCTGCTCCCACCGTCACCACAAACTCAGGCGCATGCGGAGGTCCGACGCTCGACTTCACCTCGTACTCCGGCAACCCGAACCCTCGCTTCTGAACCCACTCCTGCAACCGCGTCTTCGCATCCTTCGGCGGTTCCACCTGGCGGTTCATCACCGCCTCCCAGGCCCGGCGCACGAACAGCCGCGCCCCTTCCAGCCCACCATCCAGATAGAGCGCGCCCAACGCTGCCTCCAGCGCGTCCGCCAGGACCGTAGCCCGCCGTCGCACCCCCGCTTTCGCCTCGCCAGGTGATACGGACAGAGCCTCGCCCAGCCCGATGATCTCCGCCACCTCCGCCAGCACCGGCTGCGACACCAGCAGCGCCAAACGCCGTCCCAGGTCGCCCTCCTGCTCGTGCGGGAACCGCTCCGCCAGCCATTCGGCAATCAGCAGTCCCAGTACCCGGTCGCCGATGAACTCCATCCGCTCGTTGGAGCCACGTCCCCGACGGCCGCGCCCATGCACCGCCGAGCGATGCGTCAGCGCCTCACGCAGCAGTTCCGGACGGGCAAAGTCATGGCCAAGGATCGCCTCCAGCGGCGACGTCGCGATGGGCGCGTTCAGTGAATTATACTGCCGAGACGTGACCACCGGATCTCGAATGGCCACCACCAGACCTCCCACCACGGCTCATCGGCATCGACCGAGAAGAAGATGATCTCAGCCCGGCCAACCAGGTTCTCCACGGGCACGAACCCCACGCCATTCATGAACCGGCTGTCCGCCGAGTTGTCCCGATTGTCACCCATGGCGAACACGTGGTCCGGCGGGACAAGATACTCCGGCGTGTTGTTCACCGGACCGTCGTCGGTCTCCTTCAGAATGTCGTGCTTCTGGCCGTTTGGCAGCGTTTCCTGATAGCGCTGGACCGACATGCGAATGCCGCTTTCATCGGTGAAATCGTAGTTCCCTTCGGGCTGGCGGGGGCAAAGTTCGCCATTGATGTAAAGCAGTCCCTGCTTCACCTGAATCCGGTCGCCCGGCAATCCGACGATACGCTTGATGTAATCGGTTGTGTTGTCGCGCGGATACTTGAAGACCGCGACGTCGCCGCGGTGTGGCAGCGCGCCGAAAATGCGCCCCTCGAACGGCGGCCAGCCGAAGGGCATCGAGTAGCGCGAATAGCCATAGCTGTATTTCGACACGAACAGGTAGTCGCCCACCAGCAGCGTCGGGATCATGCTGCCCGAGGGGATATTGAACGGCTCATAGGCGACAGTGCGCACCACGACGGCGATCAGGCCGGCGTAGACGATTGTCTTGATATTCTCGACCCAGACGTTTGGTTTGCGTCTGGGCTTCGCCTTGACCTTGGTCGCCATATGGCAAACGGCTTCCGTGCAAAACCGCGCGGATCAAGCCTATGGGGGGATAGTGTGTCAAGCGAGCGATCGATGATCGTCAAAACCTGACAAAACAGCAATGTAGGCGATACTATTCGGTCGCCGACTTACCTGCCGCACGCCGCTCGGCGGCAAATGCACGGATTTCTGGCAGGGTCACGTAGCCTTTGTGCTCGATATCGATGCTATCAAAGTTTCGCGCCACCATCGGCATGCCCCCCTGAGCCTGCTGCCGTGTCAGGCGCCCGTCATGCGTCACGTTCGCCGTGGCAAAGCGCTGGACCAGTCCGCCACCGCCGCCATTTGGCTGCGCCGACGCCCTCGGGCCAGGCGGAGGCGGTAACGGCTGGCCCTGATATGGCCCAGGCGGCTGATATGGCCCCTGTTCCTGCCCGGGCGGCGGACCGCCGGCTGGGCCCGGCCCGTAATTCGGCGGTGGCGGATAATAGGGCTGCTGCGGAGGCCGGTAGTAGGGGTAGCCGTAGTAGTTGCAGCACGGGTAATACGCGCCGGTGTAGGGATCGTAGACGCAACCGCTCAGCAGCGCCGCCGCACCGGCCAGCGCCAAGACCGCTCCAATCCGCCGCATGGTTCGCTCTCCTCTTACCGCTCCGGCGCCGCCCAGATGATAACCTGGGCGAACGCGTAGGGGTATTCGTCGGTCATGGTCAGGGCCACCGAGGCCACCATGCCCGCCGGAGTGATAGCCGCGAGGCGCGCCGCCGCGCCACCGGTCATTTGTAACGTAGGTTGACCTGACGGCAGGTTGACCACGCCCAGATCCGAGAAGAACACGCCGCGCCGGAACCCGGTTCCGAGGGCCTTCGCCGCCGCCTCTTTGGCGGCAAATCGTTTCGCGTAGGTCGCAGCCTGGATGCGTTCCGTGCGGCTCGCCGCTTTCGCCCGCTCGGTCTCGGTGAAGACGCGCGTGATGAAGCGTTCGCCATGCCTGGCGATCGCGGCCTCGATCCGTCGTATGTCGCAGATGTCAGACCCCAGGCCCAGTATCACCGCTCAAAATCCCCTCTCCCGCAAAGCGGGGGAGGGATAGGGAGGGGGTGCCTCCCTACCCTCTCTCGACACCCTTCACTCCAACTGCTCCCCTCAGCCCGGCAATCACCTTCGACAGATGGGCGACGTCACGCACATCCACATCCACGAGCGCCTCGATAAAATCAGCCTGCCGATTGACGATCTTCAAATTCGCCACTGCGCCCTCCTGCTTGGCGATCGCGTTGGTCAAATTGGCCAATGCGCTCGGGTCATTCGCGCCGATGACACTGATCCGCGCGGTGTGGTGCATTGCCTTGCCATCATGCCGCTCGTGCAGCAACGCATCCTGGTTCCAATCGACTTCGATGAAACGCTCTGGCGTGGCGGCGAAGCTGGTCAGTGTCGGACAATCGCGCGCATGTATCGTCACCCCCTTCCCCGTCGTGACGATCCCGACGATCTCGTCACCCGGCACCGGATGGCAGCATCCGGCGAAATGATACGCCATGCCAGGCACCAGCCCGGTGATCGGCATATCGAAGTCCATCTTGTGCCCGTGGCGATGCGTCGAGCGCGGCGGCGGGGCCGGGATCATGCGAGGCGCCCGAGGCGCCTGACGCAGCTCCGGATACGCGGTATTCACCACGTCCTTCGCCCCGACATTGCCGTTACCGACGGCAACATAAAGATCGTCTACTGACGCAAATTTTAGCGTCTTCAGCGCCGGCTCGAGTGCCTTTTCCGACCCATCGACGCCCGCGCTACGGAACGCCTTGGTCAGCTCCGCGCGTCCGGCGTCGATATTCTGCTGGCGTTGCTGCTGGTGGATGAACCGGCGGATGCGCGCCCGCGCCTTGCCAGTGACGACGAACCGCTCCCATTGCGGCGACGGTGTGCCGCCGCGCGCGGTCATGATCTCGACCTGGTCGCCGTTCTGCAACTGATGGCGCAGCGGCATCAGCCGGCCGTTGATCTTCGCCCCAACGCAGGCATCACCAACCTGCGAGTGAACCGCGTAGGCGAAGTCCACCGGTGTCGCGCCGCGCGGCAACTGGATCAGTTGTCCCTTGGGCGTGAAGCAGAATACCTGGTCCTCGTAGAGTTCCAGCTTGGTGTTCTCCAGGAACTCATCCGGCGCCGCGGAATTCTCCAGGATTTCCAGCAGGTCCTGCACCCAACGGAACCGCTGCAGATCGCGATGATCCGTGTTCTTGTCGGGCACTTTGTAGACCCAATGCGCCGCCACGCCGTTTTCCGCGATGTCGTTCATGTCCGCGGTACGGATCTGGATCTCGATCTTCTGGTTGCGCGGCTCGCGCAGCGTCACGCCGGTGTGCAGGCTCTGATAGCCGTTCGATTTCGGCGTCGAAATGTAATCCTTGAACCGTCCCGCGATCACGGGGTACGCCGAGTGCACCGCGCCGAGCGCCGCGTAACAGGCCTCCTTGCTCGGCACGACGATGCGGAAGGCCATGATGTCAGAGAGCTGCTCGAAGGCGACGTTGCGACGGTGCATCTTCTCCCAGATCGAGTAGGGAGATTTCTCGCGTCCGACTACCTCCGTCACCTTCACACCCGCGTCTTCGCAGACGCGCTTCAGCTCCTCACGGACCTCCTCGATGACGTCGGCACCTTGCCCGCGTAAGAAATTCAGCCGCGCCTGGATTGTCGCGAAAGCCTCCGGATCGAGCTGCGCGAAGGCCAGGTTCTGCAGCTCGATCTTCACCGCGTCCATGCCGATACGCTCGGCCAGCGGCGCATAGATCTCCATGGTTTCGCGTGCGATGCGCCGCCGCCGCTCCGGATCTTCGACGAAATGCAGCGTCCGCATGTTGTGCAGACGATCGGCCAGCTTCACCAGCAGCACGCGAATGTCGCGGCTGATCGCCAACACCAGCTTGCGGAAATTCTCGGCCTGCTTCGTGCGGTCGGATTGCAGTTCCAGCCGGGTCAGCTTGGTCACGCCGTCGACCAGGCCGGCGATCTCGCCGCCGAACTTGGTCTGGATCTCCGGCAGCTTGACCGGGGTGTCCTCGATCACGTCGTGCAGCAGCCCGGTCGCGATCGAGGCGGTGTCCAGCCGGTAGCCCGCCAGGATGTTGGCCACCGCGACCGGGTGGGTGATGTAGGGATCGCCGTTGTCGCGAAGCTGGGTGCTGTGTGCCTTCGCCGCCAGCGTGTAGGCGGCGTCGATCAGGCCGGTATCGGCCTTCGGGTCATAGGCCCGCAACTTGTTACCCAGCAGGATAGGCGGCGGGGTGGTGGCGTGGGCGGCTTCCACCGCCACGCCCTCAGGCGCGAAAACGGGGCCGCCCCCCGTCATCGGCGGTTACCTTTGGGCGCGGCCGCCCAGCTCCGCCTCGATGGCCGCTTCGAGGTCCTCCGGCGACATATCTTCGCCTTCGACGGGCAGGCTTGCCGCCTCTTCTTCGGCCGTGACGTCTTGCAGGCCGAAAATGTTCTGGTCGGTCGGGATAAGATCGAGCACCTCCTCGTCCGCGGGCTCCGGTTCCGGGGCACGGGACAGGGATTTCACCAAATCCTGCTCGATCCTGCCAAGCTCAATCGTCTCCTCGGCAATCTCACGCAACGCGACGACGGGGTTCTTGTCGTTGTCGCGATCGATGGTGAGCTCCTCGCCGCGGCTCAGGTTGCGCGCCCGCTGCGCGGCGAGCAGCACGAGCTCGAAGCGGTTGGGAACCTTTTGAACGCAGTCTTCGACGGTGACGCGCGCCATGCGCTCGACCTCCACGGATTTGGGCTAGGGCGAACTGGTCACATAGGCGAGGGGTGGGGATAACGCAAGGAGGGGACTGCGGAGGCAGGGCAATCGGATGAACCGGGCCGCGTCGCCGTGTGGGTGGCAAAGCAAGGTTTCGCACGGAGGCCGCTGCGAAACGAAGCCGCTGAGGGCACTGACAAGAAATCCAATGCGCTTCGCGCGGTGCCTGTAGCGGTTTCTCGGTGGTTCTCGGTGGCATTGCTTCTCCGCGGCCTCCGTGTGAAGCCTTGCTTTGCCGCGGGGTGAACCATTCAAATGGCGTCAAGCGTCAAAGATTGCCTCGGGCAGTAGCGCGGAGACGACATAGTTCGGGACGTCCACCACGTTGGAAATGCGCAGATCGACGGCGACCGAGCAGATCACGTAGGCCTGCTCGCGCGAGAAGCCATGTTCCTGTAACAGCTCGATCATGTTGAGGACTGCATTGCGGCAGGCGAGCGTCAGATTCTCCGCTTCGATTTCGCCGGTCGCATTGATCGGCATGCCCATCACGCCCAAAAATCGTTCTGGCACGGCGAAACGGGGATCGGCGAAGTAGCTGGCGCGCGAGAACACCGGCGCACTGAACTTGCGGCGGGTCGCGAGACCCTTGTGCACCTTGAAGCGCACCACCGCAGTGGCGCCCATCTCGACGGCGGTGACACACACCTCACCATCACCTTGGGCAAAATGGCCATCGCCAGTGGAGAACAGGGCGCCTTCCTTGAATACGGGCAGCAACAGTTTCGATCCCCTGGAAAGCTGCTTCACATCGAAATTGCCGCCATTCTCGCGCGGCGGCAGGGTACGCAAACCCGTCAGCCCGCAAGGACCGGTCGGCACGGCGCCGATCGCATCGGGCGGCAGCGCGAAGCCGCCCGCATCGATCACCCGCTGTTCGCGCGCAGTCCATGCCGCAAGCTGCTCCGCAGCCGGTGCCCCGGCGGAGACACCCATGAATGGCGCACCAGGAATCCGCACGCCGGGGAGCTGTGGCGAGGTCGCCCAGTTGTCCTTGATCTCCCAATGAACCAGGAACGGCGTCGTCATCACATCACGCAAGAACCCAAGCCCCGGCATGATCGCACTGAACGCAGTGGGTTGCGGGACGATGTCGATGAACTCGATCTCCAGCATGTCGCCGGGCTGCGCGCCCTTGACGAACACCGGCCCCGTCAGCGGATGCACCACTCCGGCATTCAGGTTGGGGAAGTCGGCGACAGTGGTCGTCGGCGTGATTTGGCCGTCGAGCGCATCGCGGGTTTCCAGCGCGATCTCCTCGCCTTCGCCGATCTCGGCGGCGGGCGGAATGTCGGGGTGGTAGCGGTTGTGGCCGCAATTGGGCTCATCGCAGAGCGGCATGCTGCGGTCGATGCGGATGGCGTGCATGGCGATCGGTCCCCCGGCTGACGGGACGCCATTTCACCAGAGCGTATAGCCGCCGTCGATGACCAGGGCGGCGCCGGTCATGTAGCGCGATGCATCGGATGCCAGATAAACGGCGAGCGGACCCAGGTCCTCCGGGCGGCCGAACTCGCCCATCGGTATCTGCGCCTTGAACGCCTCGATCACATGCGGCGATTCATGCGCCCAGCGCTGGTTGGGCTCTGTCATGAAGCCGCCGGGCAGGATGGCGTTCACCGTCACGCCGCGGGGCGCCCAATCGGCCGCGGTGGCACGGGTGAACTGGATCACCGCGGCCTTCGCCGTTTCGTAGTGGCGGCCGGCGATGCCGCGATTGGCGATCAGGCCGCTGATCGAGGCGATGTTGATGACGCGGCCACCCTCGCCGCGCGCCAGCATCGCGCCGCCGATGAGCTTGGTGCAGAGGAAGGTGCTGGTCAGGTTCAGATCCATCATCTGCTGCCAGTCGTCCAGCGATTGCTCCTCGATCGGCACGTTGATGCGCCGGCCACCGATGTTGTTGATCAGGATGTCGATGGGACCGAGCGCCAGCGCGGCGCGGCATGCACGCTCGCACTGTTCCGGGTCGGCGGCGTCGGCCTGTAGCGGCCAGGCCTGGCGGCCGATGGCGCGGATGTCGGCAGAGGTGCGCGCGAGGCTGTCCGCGTCGCGGCCGACCAGCACCACGTCGGCGCCTGCCTCGGCGATGGCTAGCGCCATTTCACGCCCGAGGCCGCGGCTGCCGCCGGTGATGAACAGGCGCTTGTTGTCGAGGCGGAAGCGGTCGAGGACGGACATGGGGATTGGATTCCTTCGTATCGTCGTTAACCGGATCGAGATGGAATGCACGAGAACTTTGCCTCAGCGCAACAGGCGATGCAGAGGCGATGGGTTGACAAATGGCTGTACAATCGCCAAACATTCGGCAGCGCTGGCCGAGCATTGCCGGCTTCGATTGGGATACCGGAAACCGCGACAAATGTCGCAAGCATGGATTGTCGCAGGCTGCTGTTGAAGCGCTCTTCCATGGGTTCATTGCCGTCTATCGTGACCCAGGTCACTCCCTGCATGAGGAGCGGCTCAAGGCGATCGGGAAGGCGGGCGACGGCCGCGACGTCGTTATCGTCTTTACCCTGCGGGACCGGGACGGGCAGACACTCATCCGTCCGATCAGCGCTCGCTACATGCACGCGAAGGAGATTGCCAACTATGAAAAAGAAGCTGCCGAGTTTGGACAGCGATAAGGCAGCAGAGCGCTTCATCGATACTGCTGATCTAGCTGAGTACGATCTGTCAGGAATGGAGATGGTACGCTTCGAGTTTCAGCCGAAGACGGAGCGCGTGAACATGCGTCTGCCGAAGTCTCTGCTGGATGCGGTGAGAGCGTCCGCACAGAAGGCCGGCGTCCCCTACCAGCGCTTTATCCGGCAGGCGTTGGAGGCGGCCGTCGGCACTCGTCGCCCTGGTTGAGCTCGGGCCGATCATGCCTAGCTCGCATACTTGAGACTTAAGGGCTTGGACGTTAGCTTTCATCCGCCTCTCAACTGGGGCACTGGTGATTTTGGGGGCCTTCGATGGCTGATGATCAAGTGATTGCGGACAATGACGACGACCTTGAGGAGGATCTCGCCGGAGCACCACCTATCGCCACGGGTGCGATGCCTGATCAGGCTATAGAGAAGGCATTTGAGGGCGGGCGACTTCGCGTTGTCCAAGACAAGAACGATTTTTTCCTCATTCATGTGACTGATTTCATAAAGGGCCGAAAGTGGGGCAATCTCCGCCCAGAGTATCAGAGGAGACTGAGGTGGGATAATAAGAAGAAGTCTAAGCTCATTGAAAGCTTTATAATGAATGTACCGGTGCCGCCGGTGTTTCTATACGAAACTTCGGTAGGCGAATTCGAAGTGATGGATGGTCAGCAACGGCTTAATACAGTAGTTGAGTACTTCTCGAACGAATTCGATCTCGAGAGCCTAGCAATATGGCCGGATCTCAATGGGCGTAATTTCTCGAGGTTACGTAATTGCTCACCCCGGTCTGGCGGATAGCGTCTCGGGGATTTTTGTGGTCAGCACGAAGCGCAGCACATCAAGCACTGAAGCGCTGTTGGCCTTTGCGGTGCTGACGAGGGATCGGAAGGCGGCATAGGTTTCGGCACCCCACTCGCAGCGGAAGCCGTTGGTCACCTTGCGGAAGATCACACTGGGACGAAGATGCCGCTCGGAGATGTTGTTGGTATACGGCACATCTCGATTGGTGATGAAGACGAACAGGTGCGCCCTGTTGGCGGCGATGCACTTGCGCAGCTTGCGTCCTGGCTCGCCGATCGGAACAGCTGCCATGATGCGGTTGAGCCGGCGATCCAGGTCGGCAAGATAGTGCCTCAGCGTGCTGTCCTTCAGTTCGTCGCGGCGTCGCCCGATGGCGATCGCGCGCAGCAGCAGTCGCTTGAACGCGGCACTGAAGGCGGTGTCGCCACATTCGATGGCGTAGGTTGCATCGCGCAGCAGATGCGCCAGACACACCTGCCATTCGGCAGCGTGGCCGCGTTGGCTGCCAAGCATGTCGGACACCCAGACCATCGGCCTGATCTCGCCGAACAGGGCCTGAACCACGGCCTTGCCACGGCTGGGACGGATCACGTGCAGCACGGCCAGGCTGCCGATGAACACCCATTCCCACCAGTTCTTGCCGCTCACCCGCGCGGAAGTCTCATCAGAACACACCACCGGACTGGCGAGCACCGTGGCGCGGATGGTTGCCGCTGCCACCAGCAGTGGTTCGCGCGCGCGGGCCAGCATGTTGCTGATCGCCCCCTCGCTGAGGGTGAGCGAAAAGATCTCGTCCATCAGCGTGGCCAACCGTTCCATGCCGATCGCGTGCGCGTAGTGCAAGTAGACCACCAAGGCAGCGATCGACTGACCGAATGGCGAACCGGGTTCCAGCCCGGCTGGGGCAGTCGCGACCACGCGCTCACCACAACAGGCGCAGCGACCGCCGAACAGGCGCACCTGCGTCACGTCCGGCCGGATCGGCGGTAGTTCAATGCGTTCGTAGACCTGCTGCGGGGTTTGGCAGGCCTCCGGGAATGCCGCCTGGCACCTCGGACAGGTGGTCAGCCTGGCCTCGAACACACGATCCGGGTTCGGGTGCAGCGTCCGCCCGAACCCGGGGCGGCTCTTGCGCGGCGGCTTGTCGCCCATCGGACGATCGGGCTTCTGCCCCTTCGATGGCGGCAGCGAGGAGTTGTCCGGCGTCTTGGTGGGACGTTCAAATCTGGCCAGCCGCTTCTCAAGTTCATCGATGCGCGCCAGCGCTGCTTCCAACCGAGCGAACAGCGACAGGATGAGTGCATCCTTCTCCGCGTGGCTCAGCGTGCTAAGGTCGATGCCTTGCGTCACACAGAGCTTGAATTGAACCGCCCGTGACCGCGTCAACCTTCATCGCACAGCCGCAGAAGCACCCACGACGCATCGACATGTCAGGCTATCACCCAGGTGAGCAATTACGAGGTTACCGCCGCTGTTGAGAAAAGGCCTTGAGCGTGCAAAGATATCTGCGATTACTTTGATGGCAGATATTGTGTCGGAGCAGACGAATACCGTTGATCTTCGTGCACAGGTTTTCGAGCGGTTGAACACGGGAGGAGAGAAGCTCAACCATCAAGAACTCCGTAACTGCCTGTACTCAGGTACGTTTAATCAGCTCGTTGTTGATCTATCCGGTTGGGCAGAATTTACTGCCGCATGGGGTATACCGAACCACAAGGACAATACGCTTAGCGATGGGTCAATAGCCAATAGATTGAAGCAAAACCGACTCTACTCGACTATGGGTGACTGCCAGATCATACTCCGCTTTTTTGCCTTCAGGACGGCCGAAAAAATCGTGGGATCAACCAAAAACATTTTGGATACCTGCATGAAGGAAAATCGACACCTCCCTAAGGAGAAGATAACGGAGCTGCGCCAGCGCTTTACCGATGTATTCATGCTTTGTAAGCAGGTATTTGGCGAGAAGGCCTTTCGTCTTCCGGCAGAGAAGGGTCGAGGGAACGGTCCACTTTCGCGACCGCTCTACGACGCCGAGATTGTGGCTCTCGACCATCTCTACGATCATGCGCAGAAGATTAAGGATGCAAAGTCGGATATCCGACGGCAAATCGCTGCAGCGTGCGATCGCGGAAGTTCATCGTATGAGCTGATAGTAGGACGTCCCAATACCGCCAGGGCCATTAAGCAGCGGATTGAGGTTGTCGAGAATATTATTAGAGAGTCCAGCGGTGCCTAAGAGGCTGACCCGGAACTGTATCGGAATGAAGATTGGAGTCATTTCAACGGGTTATTCCGACGGAGCCTGTCGTCCCCGATGACCGTGATCGGCCGAACAAAAAAGCAGTTGCGTGATCCCAGCGGCTACGATTTTCTCGTGGTTGCGAAGACACGAAGGACACACCGATGGCCTGGACTGAAATCACGCGACGCAAGTATCAGCGCGACGGGCTGCGCTACGCAAGCGATACCACCGACCAGGAGTGGCTTCTGATCGAGCCGCATTTGCCGCCGCCCGCAAGCCGCGGTCGAACCCGCAAGGCCTGCTTGCGGGACATCGTCAATGCCATCTTCTTCATTGCCCAGTCTGGCTGCCAATGGCGCATGTTGCCCAAGGACTTCCCGCCGTTCACCACGGTGCAACGCTACTTCTACGCCTGGCGCGATGACGGAAGATGGCAGATCATCAATCAGGCGCTGCTGATGGATGTGCGCGAAGCCGCCGGCCGCGAGGCAAGTCCGACCGCCGGGGTCATCGACAGCCAATCCGTCAAGACAACCGAGGCCGGCGGTCCGCGCGGTTACGCGGCGGAGAAAATGGTCAAAGGCCGCAAGCGGCATATCCTCACCGACACGATCGGCCTGCTGGTCGGCGCGATCGTGCACCCGGGGGACGTGCAGGATCGTGATGGTGCGCCACCGTTGTTGGACAGCGTGCGCAGCGCGTTTCCCTGGCTGCGCCACGTGTTCGCTGATGCCGCCTACGCCGGTGACAAGCTGAAGGGTGCGCTTGAAGCGCTCGGTACATGGACGATCGAGATCGTCAAGCGATCCGACACCGCCAAGGGCTTTATCCTGCTGCCCCGGCGTTGGGTGGTCGAACGCACGCTGGCCTGGCTCAACCGCAATCGTCGTCTGGCCAAGGATTTCGAGGCCACCATCGAGAGCGCGGTGACCTGGCTCTACATCGCCAGCGTCAAGCTGATGTCGCGCCGTCTGGCGGCCGCCTGATACTCCCCCGTCAGCCAATATCATCAATCAATTCAGGCCAGCACGTGTTGCGACCACGATCCGAGTCGAACTCTGAGCTTGACTTTGGCCATTTCCGGGAAGGCGGAGATTTGGTCAGTTGAATACGACGTCGTCCATGACACCGGCGTCGAGGGCGGCACGATAGATGGCGGTTGCAAAGCGTGGATCGTCGCCAACACGCTCTGGATCGGCATGTCGGCAGGCGAGGACGTCGGTCAGAACATCCTCGAGCATTGGGAGATCGACGGGTACGACAACGCCGCTGGTGATAGCAAATAAATCGGCGTCGCACAGCCGACCGGCGAAGCACATGCCGCTCGTGCCGCTCAGCTCCAGGCCCTCATCGACTAGCCAGGCTTCCGCTTGACGGAGCACGTCATTGACCACGAGACCACATGTGTCATGTAGGCGTGCGATCCGCCAGATC
>CAVTEC010000094.1:0-18901 GCA_963733475.1 uncultured Alphaproteobacteria bacterium
TATCCGGATCGAAAGCGGCGGACATGGCAGCCGTCGCCCCGGTGCTGTTCCCCGAGATGGAACAACGCGGCGCCACGCGCGGCGACCTGGTTGCCTTGCTCGCCGCCACCGGCGCGCAGACCGAGACCATTCCGCCCAGCCTGATCCTGATCACCATCGGCTCGGTCACCTCGATCTCGATCGCCGCGCTGTTCACCGGTGGTCTGCTGCCCGGCCTCGTCGTAGGCCTGATACTGTGCGTCATGGTGGGCTGGCGCGCCCGTCGCGAGGACCGGGTCCTGCCGCCGCGCGCCAGCGGGCGAGAGATCGGCCGCAGCTTCCTGATCGCCATCCCCGCGCTGGTGCTGCCCTTCGTGATCCGCGGTGCGGTGGTGGGCGGCATCGCAACCGCGACCGAGGTCTCCACCATCGGCATTGTGTACTCGGTCCTCGCCGGCCTGCTGATCTACCGCAAGTTCGACGTCGCGCGCCTGTTGCCAATGCTGGTGCAGACCGCATCGCTGTCCGGCGCGATCCTGCTGATCGTGGGCGCCGCCACCGCGATGGCATGGGCGATCACCAGCTCTGGCTTCTCCGGCATCGTTGCCGGGTGGATCGCGGTGATGCCAGGCGGCGCCTTCACCTTCATGACGATCTCCATACTGCTGTTCGTCGTGCTTGGCAGCGTGTTGGAAGGCATCCCGGTGATCGTGCTGTTCGGCCCACTGCTGTTCCCGCTGGCCAAGCAGGTCGGCATCAACGAGGTGCACTACGCGATGGTCGCGATCCTTTCGATGGGCGTCGGCCTGTTCGCGCCACCGTTTGGTGTGGGTTATTACGTCGCCTGTGCCATCGGCCGCTGCAATCCCGACGACGGCATGCGCCACATCTGGCGCTACCTCGCGGCGCTCATCGTTGGCCTGATCATCGTCGCCGCGGTGCCCTGGATTTCCATTGGCTTCCTGTGAGGAAACGTAGATGCAAACGACACGACGTGGACTGATCGGCGGCGCGCTCGCCACACCCTTGCTGGCGCGCTATGCCAAGGCAGCGGAATACACTTGGAAGTTCGCGCACACAGCGCCGCAGACCTTTCCGTTCCATATCCGCTTGGTGGCGGCAGCCGCACAGATCGGCAAGGATTCCAACGGACGGATGGACTTGCAGGTATTTCCCGACGGCCAGTTGGGTGGCGACAACGACCTGCTGTCGCAGGCGCGCCAGGGAGCGATCGAGTTCTGCCAGCCGACGGGCCAGATCTTCTCCTCGATCCTGCCGGTGACGGCGATCAGCGCGTTGGGCTTTTCGTGGTCCGACTATGCCAAGGTCTGGCCGGCGATGGATGGCGAGCTCGGCGCGTATATACGAGCGCAGATCGCGGCGAAGTCGGGTCTGGTCGCGATGGACCGCATGTGGGACCTCGGCTTCCGCCAGATCACCAGCAGCACCAAGCCGATCCGCAATGCGGCCGACCTGGTCGGGTTCAAGATCCGCACGCCGGTCGCACCAAGCCTGGTCACGCTGTTCCAGACCCTGAAAGCCGCGCCCTTGGCGTTGCAGTTCCCTGAGCTTTATTCGGCGTTGCAGACGCACATCGCCGACGGGCAGGAAAACCCGCTGACCCTGATCAAGGTGGCGAAGTTCTACGAGGTGCAGAAGTACTGCTCGCTGACCAACCATGTGTGGGATGGGCACTGGCTGTGCTGCAACGCAGCCTCCTGGAACGGCCTTCCGGATGATCTCAAGGCGATCGTCGCGCGCAACCTGAATGACGCCGGGCTGCTGGAGCGGGAGGACATTGCGAAGAACGACAAGGTCGTGCAGGGCGACCTGGAAAAAGCCGGCATGGTGTTCAATGTGGCCGAGACGCAAAGCTTCCGTGATGGGCTGAAGGAAGGCGGGTTCTACAAATACTGGCACGACAAGCTGGGCGACCAGCCTTGGGCTTTGCTGGAGAAATACGCGGGTCAATTGGGGTAAGAAAGAAAGATTTCACACGGAGAACACTGAGAACCACGGAGCGCCACTGAGATTTAATCTGGCGCCCTGCGCGCTCCGTGGTTCTCAGTGTACTCCGTTTGGACCCTTACCTTCGCCCGAACAGTTTCTCGATTTCAGCCTTGGTCAGCTTCAAAAACGTGGGCCGCCCATGACTGCACGTTGCGGCCCGCGGCGTCGCCTCCATCTGCCGCAGCAGCGCATCCATCTCCGCTGCGTTCAACCGCCGCCCCGCCCGCACCGAACCATGACACGCAAGCCGCGCGATCACCGCATCCAGCCGGGCATGCAGACTTGTCGCCTCGTCCATTTCCCCCAACTCGTCCGCGAGGTCGCGCAACAGCGGCCCCGGCTCGGGCGAGCCAAGCGCTGCCGGCAGTGCGCGCACCATGACGGCGCCCGGCCCAAACGCCTCGATCTCCAGCCCAAGCCGCGCCAGCTCCTCAGTCCTCACCAACAACCGCGATGCATCGGCAGGCGGCAGATCTACCACCGCCGGCAGCAGCAATGGCTGCGACCGCACGCCCCCGTCCAGCATCTGCTCACGCAGCGCCTCATGCGTCAGCCTTTCATGCGCCGCGTGCTGATCCACCAGCACCAGCGACCCGTCCGAGGCGACGGCAATCACATAGGTGTCCAGCACCTGCGCCACCGGCGCGCCAAGCGGATGCTCCGCGTGCGGTTCCGGCACCGACAGCATGCGGGCTGCCGGCGACGCGCCGAACGCGAGCTGAGTCTCGGCCATCCCCGGTAGTGGCACATGTGCATACGGCGCCGACGGAAGCCGCGAATGCACCAGGTGCAGCGCCGGCCGCGGTGCCGGCAATGCCGTCCCTGCCCCGCCCGCCAAGGCACGGCCGACATTGCCGATGACCAGCGCTCGCACCGCCCCGGCATCGCGAAACCTCAGCTCGGTTTTCGCCGGGTGCACGTTCACATCCAGTTCCTCGGCCGGCACGTCCAGCCACAGCGCGACCACCGGATGGCGCCCCGCGGCGATCACATCGCGGTATGCAACCCGCACCGCGGTCCGCAGCACCGGGTCGACAACCGGCCGGCCATTGACCGTCATCGCCTGCATCGCCGTGCTGGCGCGGGTGATCGCTGGCGAGCAGGCGAAGCCCTCGATGCGCAGTGCCCCTCGTTCCCCCGAGACCTCCACCATGGCGTCGGCCGCCTCGCGGCCGAACAGCGCCGCGACGCGCTCGGCCCGCTCTTGTGCCGGCAGGTCGAACAGCACGCGCCCATCGCTTTCCAGCCGGAATCCCACATGCGGGGCGGCGAGCGCCAGGCGGCGCACCACAGCCTCGGCATGCTCGGCTTCGGTGCGCGGATGCTTTAGGAACTTCCGCCGCGCCGGCGTGGCGAAGAACAGGTCCCGCACCACCACGCGCGTGCCAAACGTGCCAGGCGATGGCGCCACCTCGGACACCGCGCCGCCCTCAACGTGGATTTCTGACGCGTGCGCCGCATCGCGCGGCCTGGACGTGATGGTCAGCCGTGCTGCCGCCCCAATCGATGGCAGTGCCTCGCCGCGGAACCCGAGCGTGGCAATCCGCACCAGATCGTCGTCCACCAGCTTCGATGTGGCGTGTCGCAGCACCGCCAGCGCGAGCCCGTCGGCGTCAATGCCGGTGCCGTCATCGGTGACCTCGATGCGGTCGATCCCGCCACCGTCGAGCGCAAGCGCGATCCGCGTCGCATCGGCGTCGAGCGCGTTCTCGACCAGTTCCTTCACCGCGGCAGCCGGCCGCTCGATCACTTCGCCGGCGGCGATGCGATTGACCGTGTGCGGTGGCAGGATGCAAATCGTGGCCATGCTGGACCCGCCGGTATCTTACGCCACAGTGAACGGAATGTGAACGAAGAAAGGGTTCACACGGAGAAGGCCGAGGACCACGGAGCGCCACGGAGGACTTTTAGCGCTTCGCGCGAACCTGGATCAGAACCAGCGCGCAGCGCCCAAATAATTCTTCCTCCGTGGCTCTCCGTGGTCCTCGGCCTTCTCCGTGTTAACCCTTGCCTTAAATCGCGATCGCGTACGCCGGCCGCCGAGGATCCGCCCCAGCCCCGATCAACCCGGTCACTGGATCCGCCAGTACAACCTCCACCGACCCGGCCAGCCAGGTCCATTCCGGCCAGTCCTTCACCTCATGCCCTCTCGCCGCAAGGTTCTCCCGAACCGCCGGATCGATCCTCCCCTCCACCGCCAGCCGCCCAGGGAAATACTCGAACGGCGCGAATGACGACGGGAACGAGTACGAAGCCACCCGAGGCGCCTCGATCGCGTCCTGCACCTCCATCCGATGCTGGAAGATGTTCAACAGCACCTGCAGCATCGCCTGCGTCTGCACGTCACCACCCGGCGTGCCGAATGGCATCACCCCACCGTTATCTGTAACGACCATCGCCGGATTGGGTGTCAGCCGAGGACGCTTGCCAGGCGCCACGCCTGCCGGATGCTTCGGATCAGGCCGGCTTTGCGAACCGCGCCCCGATGGCGTGATCCCCAGCCCCGGCACGACAGGCGCATTGCCGGACCCATCCGATGGCGTGGCACTGAACGCGTTGCCCCAGCGATCGACCACACAGCAGTACGACGTATCGGCTTCCACCTTTGGCAGTTCAGCACCGCTCGCCTGGTACGACCGGTTCGACAGGTCCAGTGGCGCAGGCATCTCACCGAATGCCCGATCATCCCGCACCGCCGCCGCACGCCGCGCGATCGTCGCCGGGTCGAGCAGATAATCGATCGGCACATCAACGAACGCCGGATCGCCAAAGTGGTACTCCCGATCCGCCATCGCCAGGTTCACACACTCGGCGATGCGATGCAGATACGTCGCAGAATTATGCGGCAGCCCCGCGATCCCCACCCGCTCCAGCAGCCCCAACGCCTCATGCAGTGCCGGCCCCTGGCACCACGGACCACACGTGATGACCTCGTGGCCGCGCCACGCCCGCCGCACCACCGGCTCGATCCGCGAGCTATACTCAGCCAGATCGTCCATCGACAGATAGCCGCCCTCGGCTTGCTGGAAGCGGACGATGTCGCGCGCGATGTCGCCGCGGTAGAACGCATCGTGCGCCGCGATCAGTCCCGCCTTGCGATCCGAACCAGCGGCGCGGTCCTGATCCGCCATGTATTGCAGCGTGCGCGCAAGGTCCGACTGCACGAACTTCTCGCCCGACTTTGGCACACTACCATTCGGCAGGAAGATCGCCGTATTGGACTGCCAGCGGCGGTATTCGTACTCATGCGAGGCAATCGACGTGGCAAGCAGCGGATACACCGCGAACCCCTCGCCAGCGTAGCGGATCGCATACGACGCGACATCGGCAAACCGCATCGTGCCATGGCGTTCCAGCGCGGTGATCCATGCATCCGGCGCCGCAGGGACAACAGTGCGCAACACCCCATCCGGAATCTTGCCGCCATGCTCACGCATGAAGAGATCGGCCGGCAGTTTCTTCGGCCACCACCCCAGTCCGGCGATGCTCTCCACGTGCCCATTCGCCAGCCGGATCATGATCGGCGCGACGCCAGCGACGTTCACCAGATCCGGTTGCAGCACGCCAAGCGCGATGCCTGCCGCGCAACCGGCATCGATCGCGTTCCCGCCCGCCTCGAGGATCGAAAACGCCGCTGCCGCCGCCAGATAATGGCCAGCAGAGACAGCATGACGTGTGCCATAGACGGTGGGGCGGTGTGACATGGCGCAGTTCCCGAATGCAACGTCCGCAAGCCTGCTGCAAAGCAATCGACAGGTCCAGAGCCGGAAGGGACCAACTGCCTGCAACGAAACGGCTGTCGAATCACCCGATCATGTCAATCCCGGCTGTCCGTGCGCTTGCGCGGTCCGCTAGCCAACCATCAGCCCTCTTCAGTTTCTGAGCATCGGGCAATGTAGCTGTCACGCCATGCAGCCAGTCCACGTAGTTTCCTATTGCGTCGTGGTCTGGGAACCTGCCTCCGTCACGCTTGGCCTGAAACCGCCGTTCGACAGCCCTCGCCAGAATGTCCGGACCAACGATGCCACGGTCAGGCTTGATCCCGCTGCTGGTAAATCCGTGCGCGCCCCGGTTCGATAATCCAAAGAGACCCGGCGAGCGTATGAACGTCCAGCAATGCAAGGAGATCGCGCAATCGATCCATCAGTGATCCAGGCGCTGTCCGAGGGCCCGGCTCGAGAACGACAACCCCCGGCCCCGCTTCAGGCGGAAAACGCAGAACGTGCCCAAAGTTATGGTCAAGAGTGATCAGCGCTCGTCGAGCTGAACTTCACGCCACTTCAGGCAGTGGAATTGGAATGATGCGCTCGCGTGTCATCTCTGCACCATAGGCAATCGCTGCCAGCACATCGTCGTGCGTCAATTGCGGATAGTCGCTCAGCAACTCGGCTTCGCTCACGCCGTCAGCCAGGAAATCGAGGATTAGCGACACCCAAATGCGCGAGCCCCTGATGCAGGGCTTCCCACCGCAAACGCGCGGATCGATCGAAATGCGGTCCAGCCGGGCTGTCATGGATCCTCTCCTGACGCCGACCATCGCACAGAAATCCTTTGCCGCCTGTGGCAGGGGCAATCGCTCGATTGGTCCATGGCAGCGTGCGTTCCAGGCAAGCAAGCAATAACACAGATTACACGGATAGAAGGGTAAGCCACGGATTACGCGGAGACATATTATTGCGCTACGCGCCGCAGGATAGAACGCTTGCGCGAAGCGCCAAAATCTTCTTCCCGTGTAAATCCGTGGCTTACCCTTCTATCCGTCCAATCGGTGGTTATACTTACCTTGCCGCGGCGCGAAGCCACCGCTCCGTCCATTCGAGCGATCACCCTGCCGCCTATGGCCGGGACCATCGCGCAACTCGCCACACTGCAGCAGAAACGCCCGACAGCCACAGCCATCGGGCGCCCCCAGCATTGCCAAACAGCGGTAGTTCAGCCCCGCCGCCGAGCCGCCACCCCGGTCAGCACCGCGCCAATCCAGCATCGCCCAGCGTCACCGAGGCCAGGCTCTCCACCGGCTGCAAGGGCAACCCGGTCGTCGGATCGACCTGTACAATCGCCCCGAAGATCGCGCCGCTGCCCAACGTGTCAGCGGTATTGGCAAACGCCGCGCCAATCCCAGTAACGCGTGTCGCATTGCTCACGCCGAAGTCCGCACCGATGAAAAAGCTGCCGCCGGAGAAGCCGTCGCCCTCGGTCGTGCCATCACCCTGCAGCACAAGCGTGTTGTCGGCCGCCAGAACACTGGGATCAGGCGTGGCGGTTTGGAACACCACCGACGCATTGGCCTGGACAGCAAGTGCCAGCGCAGCCAGCACGACCGACGCCCGCAGCGACGTAGATACGATCGTCCACATGCAACATCCTTTCGAGAAAGACCGCGTCAGACCGTGCGGAACCCATGATCCTGCATCAGCTCAGCGACACGAGTTTCGTTCTCGGTACCAAACAGCGCCTCGTGCAGTTGCGGACCGATGACGATACCAGTGAGACGCCAGCGCCAGTCCTGCTGCGCCGCCGCACCATCACTCGCGGCCCAAGCCGGGACTGCGAGAACCAACCCAGCCAGACCAGCGCATAGTGCCTTTCGCAAGCAGAGCCTCCGTCCGAGCCGTAGCAGAAAATGCCACGCCACTAAAATGCAAACAACAGAACGGATTTCCTTATGGTATCAGCGGATTTGCCCGGATACATCGCAATCGACGGCCTGTAATACCACTACTCACTGACCGTGACCCATTCGCTTCAACCGTCATGGCCGGGCGTGTCCCGGCCACCCGTAGCGCCGCAAACATTCGATCGCGGGCGCATCAAGCTGAAGCCTATGGGCGGTCGGCCGCACTTACCAGCAAGTTGCCGCCACGGGTGGCCGGGACGCCCGGCCATGACGGTGGTTTGGACGGCTCATGAATGCAGTCCGATGTTATGTTAGCATGGGGACAAGCTCGGGGACTTCGGTCCGGCCATAACGACAGAGCGACAAATGAGTCATGGTCAGTGAGCTTTGGTATAATACCAATCCTCAGAATGTCTGACCGATGATGGTCCATTGTCGATGGGCGATGGACATGATCTTCCAAGGCTGATCCACGAGCCTGTTCCAGGCATCGCAGCAAATGTCGACGATGTTGTCGAAGCCTGTGAAGATACGGTTGGACAGCCAATTCTGCCGCATGAACTGCCAGACGTTCTCCTGCGCGTTGAGTTCCGGCGAGCGCGGCGGGAGCGGCAGCAGCGAGATGTTGCTGGGCATCTGCAAACACTTGGCCCCATGCCATCCCGCCTGGTCGAGGATAATGATGGCGTGCGCCCCAGAAGCGACGCAGGTGGCAATCGCGTCGAGGTGAAGTTGCATGGCCTCGCTGTTACAGCTCGGCACCACGATGGCGGCGCCCTTCCCCAGCGCCGGACATACCGCGCCGAACAGATAGGCCGATTGCGTTCGTTGATCATGTGTGGCCCGTGGGCGAGACCCCTTCCTGGCCCAGCGGTAGGTGAGCTTGTTCTTCTGGCCTACCCGCATCTCGTCCTGGAACCAGATCTCTATCGGTGTGCCAGGTACCAGCGTCCGGCGGATTTCCGCCACGCGGTCGGCGAAGTTTTTTTAAATGCTTCCATGGCTTCGGCGTCCTGCTTGTAGGCTCTCGGCCGAGCACTGAGGTGGGCAAAGCCCAACCGCTTCAGCGCGCGGTAGACCGTGTCGTCCGACACCTCGATGCCAAACTCCTCATGCAGCAGCGCGATCAGGTCGCAGGCCCGCCAGCGCACCACACCGTGCACTGCCGGGATCGGACCCTCCTCGACCACACGGACGAGAAATGCCCGATGCTCTTCGTCAAGCTTCGCCGGTGCGCCAGGCGAAGTCAGGTTGATCAGGCCATCCGGACCAAGCTCGTTGAACCGGATCACCCAGTCTCGCAACGTTTGACGGTCCATCCCGCCAATCCGTGCCGCTTCCGCTCGAGGCGCACCATCCAGGATCGCCGCTATCGCCAACAGCCGCCGGGCCTGGGCCACATCCTTCGTGCGTGTCGCAACTCGCCGCAACTCCGCCGACGTGAAGTCCTGCCGCACTACAATCGCCTGGCTCATGGCAAACCTCCTCAGTTTGCCAGCTTAAATCACGCCTATGCCAATTCGGGAATCCGCGAGCATTCGAGAGTCACCAACTCAGCGGATTGGTATGAGTTCAGGATCTGTGAGCTTTGGTATAAGTCCCGTTGGACAACGGCAAATCGCGTCTTTTTCAGATCCCGACAGAGCTCAACCCCGCCAGGATCCAACCTTGATCGGATTTGCACCGAAAAAGCGCGGATTGAGGACCGGATAGAACGCATAGCCGAAGCCGATCCGGTCCGGCGACCCGGCCGGCAATCCCTTCGGCATGATCGCAGCCACCGCCGCCACACCTCGATGCCGGCGGCCAACGTCGTGCAGCGTGGCTTGTATGGCATCCACCAGCATCTGATCGAAATCCGGATACCAGATGGACACCGGCAGCACGACGAGGCCAGGCCTGCTGCGATTGACCTTCGCCTGTGCCAGCGCGAGCACCTCGACGATCGCGGCGCGCAGACGCTCCGGGCTACGCAGATCGAGTTGGCGCCATTGTAGGGCAGGAAGTTCCAACAGTGCCAGCGTCAAAGGCTCATCGGCAGCGGTGACGAAGTGCAGATCGAGGCCATCGCCAAAGCCAACGCGATTGCCTGCGTCGTAGAGCAGCTTCGCCGTGGCAAAGGTGCTCAGCGTACGCAGGAACCCGCCAGCTTCGCCAACACTCGCGGCAAGGTGCGTGAACTGCGGATGATGTCCCCAGGTCCGCACCAGATGATGCATTGCGACAACATGGATCGCCGCCACTGCGTCGTGATTCTCATGCAGCCAACTCCAGTCGGTCTTATCGATCTGCTCACGCAGACGCTGCAACGACCACGCGAACGGATAGTCGCCCGGATCGGCACCGGATGCCTCCCGCGACCTGGCTATCTGGTCCGCAAGCTTTCCCCCGGTCAGCCGGTCGTATTCGCTGGCGGCCAACTCGACGAGCCCACGCGACAATTCGAATGGCATATCCGGGAGAGAGCGAGGCCGCATCCGATCGTAATCCCGCGCCGTCGCCGTGGCGCAGGCCAGCACAGCGCCGCGCGCGACGCCCATGGTGGTGACAGCAGGCATCTCCTGCGGGGCAATCGCGGCAGCCCAGTGCGGCAGGATTTCGCCTTCCGGCAGGCCCGGCGTTTCCGTCACTTCGCCGCAACGGAAGCACTTGATACGGATCGCCACGAAGTTGGCCGGCAGGTAACCTCTGATCAGCACCGATTGGCCGCAACGGCAACTGAGATCGTTGACGCCAGTGCCGGTGAACACCGGCACCGCGCCCACCTGGATGAAATGCGGTGGGTCCAAGCCGCTAGAAAATCCCTTGCAGCCAGCCACGCTGCGTCGGCTGGACGATCGGGGTCTCGCCGGTCTCGGGGCTTTGGCCGAGCGCCGAGTTCTCGCGCAGCCGTTGCGCCTCTTTGGTGGGATCGACCACGATTCCCGGCGGTGGGGGTGTTTGCCAGAAGCGCAGCTTGGCCCAGAAGCTTTGCGACGGCCGATCCTTCAGCGCCTCCTGGTCCACCTCGGTGCGGATGTCCGAGGGGACTGGTGGGCCAGCTTGCTGCACCAGCGCCTGCTGACCCGGGCTGTTCGCAGCCGGCGGCCCACCGAGCGCCATCTGGGGCGCCAGGGCCTCTTCGGCCTTCGATGCTTCCGACTGCTCCATCGGGCGGGGCGCACCTGGCACGGGCTCCGGCAGCGAGAATGTCGGCGGCATCGCAAGTGGCGCCCGGGTCGTCACCGTGAACTCGTCGGGCGCGTCCCGGATGAAGCCAAAGGTGCGGCCGAACTTCTCACCGAATGTGTCGCCACTCGCACAGCCCGCCAGCGCGACCGCGCAGCAGGCCAGTAGAAACGGCGTTGTCCTTGATTGGCGCATCACGGCTCTATTAGCCGCACAGGCCGGCTGGTCGCAAGAATGTCATCCTTGCGAAGAGGGTGCCTCGCGCGGACGCGACAGCAGGCTGTCCAGCAGCAGGGCAAACACCCCGCACACAATGGCCGCATCCGCGACATTGAACACATACCAGGACCAGCCACCGATATGGGCCTGGATGAAATCGACCACGGCGCCGTAGCGCAGGCGGTCGATCACATTGCTCAGCGCCCCGCCTACGATGACGCCAAGCGCGGTCGCCACCACCCACAACTCGGCCCGGCGCAGCCAGACGCCAAGCGCAACGACCACGCCAAGCGCCACCGCGGCGAGGACCAGATAGCCCCAGCCTCCGAACCCGTTCAGCAGCCCAAAGGTGACGCCACGGTTCCACACCATGGTGAAGTTCAGCACCGGCAGCAAGACGATCTGGCCGATCTCGGGAAGGTGGAGGGCGTAGAGAATCCACCATTTCGAGGCCTGATCGGCCACCAGCACGACCACCGCCGCGAGCACGCCCAGCAGGGTAAGGCGATTACGGGTCACGGGTTCAGGGCCGAGGAAAGAGAAGAATCAGGATAGCGATAGTGAAGACGATCCCCCCTCCCCTTGCGGGAGGGGGCTAGGGGGAGGGGGCCGAGCAGGGCCAATGCCCCCCTCCCCCTAGCCCCCTCCCGCAAGGGGAGGGGGAAGGACGACGCCTTGCCCAATCCCACCGGTCTCAACCTCGGCAAACCAGCCCGGATTCCACCGCATCGGAGCAGCGCTCGCACAGGGTCGGATGCCCAGGCTGCAGTCCGACTTCCGGCAGCACACGCCAGCAGCGCGCGCATTTGTTGCCGGGCGCGGGCGTAATCGTGGCCGGTGGCTCCTCCGGATCGGACACGATCTGCAAATTCGAGACGATGGCAATCTCGGCCCACTGATCCTCGCTCAGCAGCAGCTCGTGCTCCGGCTTCAGCGCCAGCGTCACCGCCGCCTGCAAGGACGAACCCAACGTGTTGGCACGCCGTGCCTCCTCGATCGGCACGGTGATCCGGCGGCGGATCGCGCGTATCGTCTCCCATCGCGCCGCCAGCGCGTCATCGGGCCACTCGGCTGGCACGTCGGCGAACCACTGCAAATGCACGCTATCCTGCTCGCCGAACCGCGCGCACCAGGCTTCCTCCGCGGTGAAGCACAGCACCGGCGCGAGCCACGTGGTCAGGCACCGGTGCAAATGGTCCAGCACGGTCCGTGCCGCGCGCCGGCGCAGCAAGTCAGGCCGATCGCAGTAGATCGCATCCTTGCGGACATCGAAGTAGAACGCGGAAAGATCTGTCGCGCAGAAGTTGTGCAACTCGGGATACACGCCGGTCCAATCGTAGCTCTGCACCGAGGCCCGCACGCGCGCATCCAACTCCGTCAGCCGGTGCAGCACCCACTTCTCCAGCTCAGGCATATCGGCATACGGAACGCGCTCGGCTTCCGTGAACCCATCCAGGCTCCCAAGCAGCCATCGCAACGTATTCCGCAGCCGGCGATACAGTTCGACCTGCTGCTTCAGGATTTCCGGCCCGATCCGCAGGTCCTCAGACGTGTCCGACATCATCACCCACAGACGCAGGATATCGACGCCATACTTGTCGGCGACTTCCTGCGGCGCGGTGACGTTGCCCAGGGACTTGGACATCTTGCGGCCCTGCTCATCCATCACGAAGCCGTCGGTCAGCACCGCCTTGAACGGTGCCACGCCGCGCGTGCCAACTGCCTCCAGCAGCGAGGACTGGAACCAGCCGCGATGTTGATCGGAGCCCTCCAGATACAGATCAGCCGGCCAGGGCAGCTTGCGCGCCTCCAGCGTGAACGCGTGCGTCGAGCCTGACTCGAACCAGACATCGACGATATCCATCACCTGCTCGTAGTCGTCCGGGTTGCGCTCATTACCGAGGAAGCGAGATGACGGCGACGAGTACCAGCTATCCGCACCCTCTACCGCGAACGCCTCGACAATGCGCGCAACCACGGCTGGATCACGCAACGGCTCGCCGGTGCGCTTGTCCACGAACACCGTGATCGGCACGCCCCAGGCGCGTTGCCGGCTGATGCACCAATCCGGCCGGCTGGCCACCATGCTGCCCAGCCGAGTGCGGCCAGCCTCCGGCACAAAATGCGTCGTGGCGATCGCGTCCAGCGCCTTCTCGCGGATGCGCTCCGGCCCGTCGAGCCGGATGAACCAGTTCGGCGTGGCGCGGAAGATCAGCGGCGCTTTGGAACGCCACGAATGCGGATAGGAGTGCACCAGCTTGCCGCGGCCCAGCAGACCGCCTGCCTCATCCAGCCTTTCAGCGACCTGGTCATGGACCTTGTAGACATGCAGCCCGGCGAACATCGGCACCCAGGAATTGAATGTGCCGTCGTCGCCGACCGTATCGGCCACTTCCAGCCCGTGTTCGCGGCCCAGTTCGAAGTCATCGGCGCCAGCGTTGGGTGCGATATGCACCAGCCCGGTGCCGGCCTCCGTGGTGACGAAACCGCCAAGCAGTACCGGCACATCGAAGTCGTAGCCACGGCCGCGCCAGGGATGCGCACAGACCGTTCCGGCAAGATCGCTGCCTTTCACCACGTGAACGATGTGATGCGTCGCGATGCCGACTTCCTTGAGGAACTGCGGCAGCAACTCCAGCGCGACCACGAGCTTTTCGCCGACCTGCGCACGCGAGTTCGGTTCGACACCGTCCACGTGGACCACCGCGTAGTCAAAGTCGGCCCCGGCGGCGATCGCGCGGTTGCCCGGCAAGGTCCACGGTGTGGTCGTCCAGATGACCAGCGACGCACCATTCAGCTCCGGCCTGGAGGCGCGCACCACTGGGAAGCGCACCCAGACCGTATGCGACGTGTGGTCGTGGTACTCGACCTCCGCCTCGGCGAGCGCGGTCTTCTCGACCGGCGACCACAGGATAGGGCGCAGTCCGCGATACAACGCGCCGTTCAGCAGGAACTTGCAGATCTCGGCGGCGATGGCGGCCTCGGAGGCAAAATCCATCGTGGAGTAGCGCTCGCGCCAGTTGCCCTCGACACCGAGGCGGCGGAACTCCGACATCTGCACCGACAGCCAGTGGTCAGCATAGCTGCGGCACTCGGCGCGGAACTGCAGGACAGGGACCGCGTCCTTGTCCTTTTTCTTCGCCCGATATTCCTCCTCGATCTTCCATTCGATCGGCAGGCCGTGGCAGTCCCAACCCGGGATGTAGTCGGCGTCATAGCCCGCCATCTGGCGCGTACGGTTGATGACGTCCTTGTGGATCTTGTTCAGCGCGGTGCCGATATGGATGTTGCCGTTCGCATACGGCGGCCCGTCGTGCAGGATGAACTTCGGCCGGTCCTTGGAGGTTTCGCGAAGGCGCGACCACAGGTCCATCTTCTCCCAGCGCGCCAGGATCTGCGGCTCACGCTTCGGCAGATCGCCGCGCATGGGGAACGACGTCTGCGGCAGGAACACCGTGTCGCGGTAGTCGCGTTGGGCTGGTTCAGCAGGGGCGTCATTCATGGCGTGTCCGGGCGGCTGAAGCCGCTATAGGGGTGGTCGGGGCGCGTCGATAGTCCCGGGGCTCAGCGAGCCGCCGGGCTGGTAATTCGCGCCTGCCTATACACCGAGGACATGTTTGGGACTATGGGGAGGGCGCGGGATGGGGTCAAGGCGCGGGCGCACGCCCGCAGCCTGAATAGCCACGCGCGGTAGACTGTCAGATTTCCTGCGCTAGCGGCGACGCCGCTTCGCAATGACGCCGGCAAACCCCAGCAACAGCAGACTGGCACTCGCTGGTTCCGGAACGGCGGCGAACGACATCGCGCCATCCGGCACGAATGTGTCACCGTCCATCGTACCCGCCTCCATGCTGAAGTTCAGCTTGGCGTCGCCCGTGAACGAGAACGCGACGGTGCTGTCGCCAAAATCTCCCGGTGGGTCAGGTTGCGGATTGAACGCGGCCCAGCTTCCATCAAACCCCGAGATGTTGAACGTGACCTGAAATACACTGCCGTCACCGGCCGCCATGAACTTGAAGACGCCGTCGCTGTTCGGGGCGCCACCAGTATCGCTGAAGGTGAACGGATCGCCGCCAGGACCGTGCAGGCCAAACAGCACAGTCATCGCTTGTGGGCCGCCCAATGCTTGGGTGATGCTGGGATCCACGGGATCGCTGAGATCGATGCCCGCGTTGTCGCCGGGCGGATCTGGCTGCGGATTGAAGCCAACGAGCACTGCGGGATCGACGAACCCGGGCGGCCCGGACGTTGTCAGGTACTGCAGGTCGTGTGGCAGTGGCAGCGTCGGGGGGCTGATCGCCGCGGCAGATGCAAGTGAGGGGGCTGCCATGACGCACGCAGCAGCTAGGCAATATCGGGTAAAGTGGGGCAACGAACGCATGGACAATCACTCCTGGAACGACTTGGCCAACCCGCCGCGCTGCCCCCAGCCGCCGCGACCGATCGGTTACCTACGTGTAATCTCATGCTGTGCGGCAAAGCAAGGAAACTCGCTATTTGAAAGAAAATACAACTGCGCATCTTTTTTTAGTCGGGGACCCGCCCACTCCGCGTGGGCCGCGGCGAGGAGTGCACGGCGGTCGGCAAGACAGGGCGCGACAGAGGATATCCGGTGTCGTAATGAAAAAAGTCAGTTGCTCCGTGACCGATAACTTGCTTCCACGCTGCCGCATGGCAAGTCCCAGCCGGAGGTGGGCGTTTGGCCGAGCCAGCCATATGTTCCAGTCTGGCGGGGAGTGCGCTAAACCGGAGTGACGCCCACCACCCGGGGACCGCTGATTGCTCACCTCAGTCGAGAAGCAAACGTCCGAGACGCTCGCACATCTACTGGTGGAGCGAGGCCATTGCGATTCAAGGGCCATCGAGCGTGCCAGACAAATAGCGGTCCAGACGGGCAAGCCGCCGGAAGCAGTGCTGATCCAGCTCGGGCTACTGACCGAGCGTGCCCTTGCCGAAGCTTATGCGGAATTGCTGGACCTGCCGATAGCAGATGCATCACGGTACCCGTCCGAGGCGCCACTGCTGGCCGACTGCCTGTCTGGACGCTTCCTACACCAGGCGCGATCGCTGCCGGTGACGGTGGATGAAAACGTGGTCGTATTGGCGACCGCTGATCCGCTCGACACGTTTACACAAGCTGCCGTCGCCGCGGCCACAGGTCGCCGAGTGGAACTGCAGGTGGCAATTCCCATCGAGCTGGAGGCGGCGCTGGAACGCCTCTACCCCAGCGACGATCCGGCCGACGATAAGTCGTCATCGGATAACGCTGGAGTTCCGCTGGAGGACGATACCGAGCGTCTGAAGGATCTCGCGAGCGAAGCCCCCGTCATCCGCCTGGTCAACCAGATCCTGAACCGAGCGGTCGAAACCAACGCGTCCGACGTGCACTTCGAGCCATTCGAAGATCGCATCCGTGTCCGCTACCGCTATGATGGCGTGCTGCATGAAGCAGAAAACCCGCCGCATCGGCTCGCCGCCGCAATCACCTCCCGCATCAAGATCATGGCACGCCTGGATATCGCGGAACGGCGCTTGCCGCAGGATGGGCGCATCAGATTGGCCGTGCGCGGACAGGAGATCGACTTCCGCGTCTCCACCGCGCCGTCACTGCACGGCGAGACGGTCGTCATGCGTATCCTGGACCGCAACGCGGTCACGTTCGACTACGCGAAGCTAGGCCTGCCGCCCAAGGTGGTCGGTGAATTCCGCGAGGCACTCGCGCTGCCCAATGGCATCGTGCTGGTCACCGGGCCAACTGGCAGCGGCAAGACAACGACATTATACACCGGACTGCTGGAGCTGAACTCGGTCGAACGCAAGATCATCACGGTAGAGGACCCGATCGAGTACCGGCTGCACGGCATCACCCAGGTGCAGGTGCACGAACAGATCGGCCTGACGTTCGCGGAATTCGTCAGCACGGTGGTGCGACAGGATGCGAACGTCATCATGGTCGGTGAAATCCGCAACCAGGAGACGGCGCAGGTGGCAACACAGGCGGCGTTGCTCGGCCGGCTTGTGCTGTCCACTTTGCACACCAACTCGGCTGCCGCCGCGGTGACGCGACTGCGCGATATGGGGATGGAGGACTATCTGATCGCCGCGGTGCTGCGCGGTGTGCTGGCACAGCGTCTGGTGCGGCGCCTGTGTGCCGCATGCCGCCGCGCCGCGCCAGCACCACCAGAACTTGTGCAGCGATTCAACCTTGAGGCGCACGCCAACGGCAGGCCCCTGCTCCTGCACCATCCAGTCGGCTGTGCCGAGTGCAGACACACAGGCTATCGCGGCCGCTTCGCGATTGCCGAATTCCTCCCATTGGACCCAGAGATCGAACGCCTGATCTTTCAACGCGCCGATCACGGCAGCATCGAGCGAGCGGCCGTCGCGAACGGCATGGTGCCACTGTTCCAATGTGGTCTGGACGCGGTAATGGCTGGCGAGACGACGCTGGAGGAGGTTGCCCGCACCGTTCATGCAGTAGCATGAGTGCGTGACAGCCTCGCAAAATCGCGACTCCGCGACAGTTGCACTACATTTCGATGAAGAGAGCAGACTGCCACCGAACTGACGTTGCGACGGTCAATCGTATCTGGTACCCGCGATCGGAAGAGCGTGCGTCACCCTGACGCCATGTCATTGCGAGGAGCGAAGCGACAAAGCAATCCCGGCGAGATCGCCCAATTCGTCCGTGATTGCTTCGTCGCTTCGCTCCTCGCAATGACAGTCTTCGATGTATCGTCCTTCAATGATTCCGGTTACTAGTCAGTTTCACGGCACGAAACGTAATGTCGCAGACAAGAACGGAGAACATACTTGGTGATCCGCTTGCTGGTTGGATGGTTATGGCAGGCTTCATCGAATTTCATCACACTGACCGATCCCGCGGCAAATGGTTATACCGTGGCCGAAGGTGTCAATTCCGCTGGTCAGGTCGTCGGTACACAGATAGATGCCAGCGGAGCGCAGAACGGCTTTCTGCTGTCCGGTGGCACCTATTTCGATGGCAATGTTCCGGGTTCGACTTCGACGGTTATTACAGGGATCAATGCGGCGGGGCGCTCTCTGTGTCGAATTCCTTCCGCACGCACAGCCCCACCGTGAGCGCCGCCAGGCAGTGCATTCGTCGGTTCGCATTGGCTATCCTGGTGCCCTGACTCACACGGATGATGCACCAACTCCATCGTCATTCCCGCGAAGGCGGGAACCCAGGGCCACTGAACGGACCTCGCCCTGGGTTCCTGCTTTCGCAGGAATGACATGGGAATAGTCTCAGCGAATCAACCGATGGCGTCTAAGCCGAAGTTCCCCCCAACGTCCCTGCCAACAGGCTGAGGAGCCTCGTGTTTTTGGCATTGTCCTGCCTACGTGTCGTGTTTGAGGCCGAGTAGTTGAAAGGCTCGCTGGTGCACGGCGGTTGGTCTGGAGAGGACAGTAACCGGCAATGCATCGCGAAAGCGGACGGTATTGCGGGTGAGGTTTGCGAGATCGGCGAGCAGTGTTGCGAAGCTGTGAACGGGTTGGCCATCGGCACTTCGCTTGGTGGCGGCCTTGGCGCGCGCGGCCGGCGAGACGCGCGCGGCGGCGACGGGTGAGGTGCGCTGGAGTGCAGCCGCCTGCTTGTCGTGATCGGCGAACAGCATGGGCGCCAGCGCCTGCTGCATGTGCCAGGTGACGTAGTAGGCGAGCATGCAAAGCAGTACATGGCCACGCACGCGCCGCGCGCGGCGATGATGGATCGGGCGGATATCGAGATCGGTGGTCTTGAGGCTGCGGAAGGCACGCTCGACCTGGCTCAGGCCCTTATAGGCGAGCACGACCTGCTCGGTGGGGAAGACCTTGGCTGGCAGGTTGGTGCGGACGACGTAGAACCCGTCGAGTGCGGCCTCAGCAGCGATGGCGTCCTGCTTG
>CAVTEC010000095.1:0-22536 GCA_963733475.1 uncultured Alphaproteobacteria bacterium
AGATTTTGAGACCAGTGCTGTCCACGACCAGGTGCAGCTGCTCTGTCCGATGGATGTCTCTTGGCAGGACTGTCAGGCCGACACCGCGACGACTGAGGGTGGTATGATCTGGGATGGCGATGTCGACGTCGAGCACATCGGCAATGGATCGTAGCAGTCCTTCGGTCTGACGCAGCGGCTGGTGGAACACCAAAGGTTCTGTCGCAATTCCTGGGCCACGACAGGGCACGCCCATTCTCGCAATGAAAGTCAATTTGCCAGCGCATAGAACTGCTGTGCCGCACGCAGTCGTCCCGTGGCCTTCATCTGGCCTTTGCGGATCATATGCATGAGCTCAATACCAGCGAGGGTCACAGTAGCCGACCAGAAGGACTTGAACCCTAACATTGGTCGCACTCGACGCTTGATCGCACGGTGGTCCTGTTCAACGATGTTGTTGAGGTACTTGACCTGCCGGATTTCAACCTCTACGTCGTGCTTCTCATTGTAGTCTTCGATTGCTGCGGCGTTTGCGTCACTTCCGTCGATGGTAATCTTTGCCGGCGTACTATGTTGGTCGATCGCCTTGCACAAGAAGCGCAAGGCCGCTTTGCGATCCCGCTTCGCAGTCAGCAGGAAATCGACGGTGTTCCCTGCCTTGTCGACGGCGCGATACAAATACTTCCACCGGCCCCTGATCCGTACATAGGTTTCGTCCATCCGCCAACTGCCCCCCACACGGCGCTTCCGCGCGCGAAAGGCTTGGTCCAGCAATGGCACATATTTGATCACCCAACGGTTGAGACTGGAATGGTCGACCTCTACGCCTCGTTCTTCCATCATCTCCTCGAGCTGGCGGTAGCTGATCGGATACGCCACATACCAGCGCACGCCCCACAGGACGATCTCCCGTTCAAAATGACTGCCTTTGAAATCGACCATCGTGGGGCTCCCCGACGCCAGACCGCCCTCCATCATATGTGCGGCAGGGGAGAGGGCACAGCTTTGCGACAGAACCGGAGCGAGCGAAGGCCGGATTAGCGATCCTGATGGCCGGGCGGTAGCGTGGCAGGCCGTGCCATGCCCCGATGTAGGAACCCATGCCGTACAAGTTCAACGAACCGCACCGCCACAAAGCCCTCACGGCGAAATATCGTGTGACGAACTGGCCTGATTACGATGCGGCTCTGGTGCGGCGGGGTGCAGTGACGGTGTGGTTCACCAATGAGGCGATCGCTGAGTGGCGTGCACCTGCCACCGGAAGGCGAGGCGGTCAGCCGATCTATTCGGCGCTCGCGATCGAGACTGCCCTGACAATACGTTTAGTATTCCACCAGCCACTGCGTCAGACCGAAGGACTGCTACGATCCATTGCCGATGTGCTCGACGTCGACATTGCCATCCCAGATCATACTACCCTCAGTCGTCGCGGTGTCGGCCTGGCAGTCCTGCCAAGAGACATCCATCGGACAGAACCGCTGCACCTGGTAGTGGACAGTACCGGTCTCAAAATCTACGGCGAGGGCGAATGGCTGGATGCGAAGCATGGCAGTCGTTCACGCCGACGCTGGCGCAAACTGCATATAGGCATCAACGCCAATACGCACGAAGTCGTGGTCGCCGAATTGACGCCGGACAATGTTGGCGACGTAACCGCAGTTCGGGAGCTGTTGGAACAGATCGACAGTGAAGTCGCGTCACTGACGGCCGACGGTGCGTATGATGGTGATGCAGTCTACGATGCTGTGGCCAAACGACATCCGGCGGCTACGGTTATCATCCCGCCGCGTGTAACAGCAGTTGCGAACGGGGCGGCGACGAGACAGCGCGACCGGCATATTGCGATGATTGAGCAACGTGGTCGAATAGGCTGGCAGCGTCGATCCGGTTACAATCGAAGGAGCCTGGTTGAGACAGCAGTCTACCGCTACAAGACCATCATTGGCCGACGACTTTGCGCTCGGAGTCTGCTCAATCAGCGCAGCAAAGCCAAGATCGGATGCAATGTGCTCAATCGAATGACAAGTTTGGGTATGCCAGTCTCCGTTCGGAGAAGGTGACTGGAGGAACCAAGATGAAGGCTCGGATCGCAGCCCATTCGCGCACCAACGCGCGCCGGCTGCGTTGTTGCTACCGCAGTGCATTTGACTGAGAGTAATCAAAATCCTTTCTGGGCTTTATAAAGAAACTCCGCTTATTTGTATTAGGCCACCTCAAACCTTCTGGTGACACAATTCTACGCAAGTGGGGGATGTATTTGCGTCCCGGGGCACCACGTCACCGACCTCAACAGTACGCCCGGCGTGCGCCGAGACAGAGTCGGTGCAGCGCCGTTAGAAAGGTGTTTCATGAGTAGAAATCGCGGCGTCGTCTATACCAAGCCTGGAGAAGTCCAGGTTCAGGATATTGCTGACCCGATGTCAACGGCGGAGACAAACTGTGCCAGATGGCGGCGTGATAGTGTACCAGTCGGGTTAAGAGAAAAGGGCGGCGAAGCCCTGGTTGATTATCGTGGTGCCGCACTGTGAGCCGCGTGAAGCAAGTTGAAGCGCTGCTCACAGTGCGCGGGGTCGCATCAGATCTCGGTGGCGGTGGCTCCTTCGGTGATGTTTTTTGCGGCTGTGTTGAGCCCCTGAAGCAGCCGGCGTTGGGTCCTTTTGCTCGTGTTAAGTCGGAAGCTTTCGCCGTTCATTTCCAGGATGTGGACATGATGCGTGAGGCGATCGAGGAGTGCGCCGGTGAGACGTTCCGAGCCGAAGACCGAGGTCCACTCATCGAATGGCAGGTTACTGGTGACGAGCGTGGCACCGCGTTCGTAGCGTTGGCTGAACACCTCGAAGAGCAGTTCCGAACCGACAGCAGTGAATGGCACGTAGCCGAGTTCGTCGACGATCAGCAGCTTGACCGTGTTGAGGTGCTTTTGCAGGGCTCGCAGTCGGCGTTCATCGCGCGCTTCCATGAGTTCATGCACGAGAGCGGCGGCCGTGATGAAGGCGACGCTTCGGTTCTTCTGGCAGGCGGCCAGCCCCAATGCCAGGGCGATGTGGGTTTTGCCGGTGCCGGATGGCCCGAGCGCGATGCAGTTCTGTCGCGTCTCGATCCATTCACAGCGCGCCAGTTCAAGAACCAGCGCTTTATTGAGCGAAGGCTGGGCGGTGAAGTCGAAGGTGTCGAGGCTCTTGGTCTGTGGAAAGCGCGCCGCCCGGATGCGGCGCTCGATGTTACGCCGCTCGCGGTCGATGCGCTCCAGTTCGCACAGACGCAGCAGATAGCGCGGGTAGTCGGCGCGATCCTGTGCCGATTCCATCGCCACCTTCTCATACTCGCGCGCGAACGTGGGAAGCTTCAGCGCCTTGAGATGATTGCCGAGCAGCACCTGGGGTGCGACGGCGGTCAGCGTCGTGGTATCAGGGGACAGTGTCATGCCGGAGACCCCCGCTGCCATCGGCATGAGCCGTGAGCTGGCGACGAGCCCGAGATAGGCACGCGGATCCGTGGTACCGACCGTGGCGGCCGGCAGGTAGGGGTAGAATGTCAGATCGAGCCGGGCCGGCCGGTTCTCCAGTCTGGCCAGCAGCAGCATCTTCACCGCATCGAAGCTGATGGCGCCGAGCCGCAACGCATGAGCAACGGCCTGTTCGACCTCATGCTGATGGAAGTCCTCCATCAGGCGTAGGACCTGAATGAACTCGCGCCGTCCGGCTTTCCCCATCCGTGACTTCCATCAGCCGCCGCAGCCGATGGATACATTCCGCGAGTTGCCAGCCGTCCAGCGGCGCCGCCTGATCGAGCGCCTTGCTCTTGTGTTCCAGCAACGCCAGATAATGCAACGGATCGTAGATAAAGTCGGCCATGTCATAACTTCGGACATGCGTGGCGATTGTCTCGCCGCGGCAGGCGATCTCGACACGGTCGACATAGCCCTTCGCCAGAACCTCCTGATGACCGTAGCGTGTCGGCACCGAGTAATCATTGTGCCGATAACGCACCAGTGACAGCGAGGAGACGTGGGTGGCCACCTTGTGACAGGCATCATACGGCGCCGGCGGCAACGGCATGAACGCGGTCACATCCGCCCGCATCCGTTCGGCGATCGAGCTGGTATGCCCGCGCAGGATCGCCTCACCACGCCTGGTGCAGGCACGCAGGAACCGGGCGTTCAAGGTGTCAAAGCTGTCCGCGACGGGCAGAGGCGTCATGAAGTTGCGCCGGACATAGCCGACCAGCCCCTCCACCTTGCCTTTGTCGTTGCCCTTGCCCGGCCGGCCGAACCGGTCGTTGAACAGGTAATGGCTCTGAAGTTCCGCAAACATGTGCGAGCGCAGCCGCTCGCCACCCTTCACAATCCGGGCCACCGCCAGGCGCGTGTTGTCATACAGGATCGATCGCGGCACGCCGCCGAAGAAGTCGAAGGCCGCGACGTGGCCATCACAGAAGGCTTCCGCCGTCTCGGCCGGATACGCCCTGACAAAGCAGCCGTCCGAATGCGGCAGGTCCATGCACAAGTAATGAAACCGGATCTTCTTGCCCGCGATGTAGCCGTCAGCCTCGCCAAAATCCGCCTGCGCGTGACCCGGACGATGGCTCAGTGGCACAAACATCTCGCGCGATCGCGACGTTGCTTCCGCCACGTACTCACGCACGATCGTATACCCGCCGGAAAACTCCCGTTCATCCCGGAGACGCTCGAAAATCCGTTGCGCCGTATGACGCTGCTTCTTGTGCACGCCGCGATCCGCCTCAAGGATCGCATCGATCCAGGCCATTTGCGGGCCCAGCTTCTTCGAGGCCGGCCGTTCGCGCCGCCGGTAACCGGGCGGAACCGAATACTGAAGCATCTTCGTGATCGTGTTCCGGTGAACGCCAAAACGCGTCGCCGCCTCACGCCGGCTCAGACCGTCCACCATCACCGCACGCCGGATCCTGGCATAGAGTTCCACTGTGAACATCCTTCCAGCCCCTCCATGCCCCGCATGGACATCGAGAAGGCCTATCAGGACCGGTACACTTTGGCGCCGCTATCACGGCGACGGCTCAATACCGATTCAGCGGTACACTTTGCCGCCGCCGTTTATAAGCGAACCATGGCTGAAGATATTCATCATTTGGTCCGGGACCACTTGGGCACCACCGGCAGGCTGGTTCTGATCGGCCACGACATCGGCCTCATGGTCGCCTACGCCTACGCTCAGGCGTTCCGAGACGAGGTATCGCATCTCGTCGTGATTGATGCGCCGGTGCCGGGGACAGCTGTATTCGACCGTTTACGAACCGATCCGCGCGTCTGGCACTTCGCCTTCCATGGCGTTCGGGATGTCCCAGAAATGCTGGTTGCGGGGCGCGAACGACCGTACCTTCAGGCATTCTTTGGTGCCCGCCTTTATAACCCGTCGGCTTTTGGTGCGTCTGAACTCGACATCTACGCCGCTGCCTATGCGGCCCCGGGTGCGATACGGGCAGGGTTTGAGCTGTATCGCGCGTTCGATCGCGACATCAAGGATAACCAAACCGCGCTGGCCGAGAATGGGAAGCTGACGGTACCGGTTCTAGCTGTTGGCGGGGCATATAGTACAACCGGCCCGTTGATGGTGGAGATGATGAGGGAAGTGGCCGAATACGTAACCGACCTTCGCGTATCAGAGACGGCCCATTGGATCCCTGAGGAAAATCCGACTGAATTATTTGAAGGTTTACAGAGATTCCTCCAGCGCGGTCCTGGTGATATCACCGAGACCTGACGCACTGCTAAACGGAGGCCGCTGATGTCAGCCCGCCGTGTCGAGGCGGGCAGGTTACGGCCTGCGATCTCCCTCTGGTCCATGCCGCCTCCAGGGGAGATTATTTCATTCTAATGACGTTGGTCGCGGCGGCTTCGGCCGTCTCAGGACGAGCTGCTCTGCGCAGGGGTTCCGTCAGAACTCGCGCCGACAAAGCCAGCTCTTCTTCCATCGCGTTGCTCATGACGAGGCCATCACGATGAGGGCAATGCGGCTTCCTTGAAGGAAGCGGCGACGACGAGTGGCGGGTAGTGAGGTTTCGCGGAGATGGTAATTGGTGTGCAGGAGGTTCCGGAGTTCATCATGACATCGGCAGAAGCGAGCTGCCGAGTTCACCGCGCCGAAGCCACGCATTGGACCATATCGGCTCTTGATTCCTCTATGATCCTGCTCAATGCGGTTGTTGAGATACTGGCTGTTCCGGTGCCGGACATCCGCGCCGAGCTGGCTTCGAATCGCACGAGGGTAACTGTCATGCCCGTCCGTGGTCACCCGGGCCGGAGTAACACCGGTGACCGCTTTGGCAGATCGAAAGAACTTCTCCGCCGCGGCCATATCGCGGGTCTCGCTCAGCATCACATCCACCAGAGCGCCAGTGCGGTCAATCGCTCGGTACAGATAGCACCATCGGCCACTGACTTTGATGTAGGTTTCATCGACGTACCACGAGTGGCGGACCCAACTCCCACCACCCCGGCGGCGGCGGAGATTGTCGATCAGCAACGGCGTAAGTTTCGCCTCCCAATCCCGGACCGCCTCGTAGGTGAATTCGATGCCGCGGAGAAGGAACATTTCAGGTAGATCGCGCAGGCTCAACTTGTATCGCAGTCGCCAAAACACAACGAGCGCGATGACATCGGACGGATACTGGGTGCGATTCAGCGAACCACCGGTTCGTTCGTTGAACTGCTTGCCACAGTCGCGACAACGGAACCGCAGGTAGCCTTGCGCGGTGCGCTCAGGCCGCTCTGAAATCGCCGCTCCACCGCACGCCACGCAGTTCATCCACCTTGCTCCCGCCCCCAGGAGCTATCATGCCAGGAGGAACCAATCTTCCGAATTGCGACTTGGCGCGAACGCTGGCGGAACCGTTCATCGAGCATTCATTCAAGTTCAAGGCAGCGGCTATCGAATGAGGGCGTCGGCGCTTCGCTCCGCCTTTGAACAGTCGGCTAACCTGCGAACCCGGTGCCTGCGCTACATCGAGTTTGCGATGATTCAAACCTCGCAGGTGGCCGCTTGGAATACCCAGCACAATTTGCCGGAGCGGTTGGCTCGGTGGCTGCTGATGGTCCGTGACAGGCTCGACAGTGATAGTATCCCGATGACTCACGAGTTCATGTCATTCATGCTTGGCGTTCGCAGGTCGGGCGTTTCTGTGGCAGCGAGCACTCTGCAAGTCGGCGGTCTCATCCGAGTGCAACGTGGACATATCGTCCTCCTCGGTCACGGCGGTCTGTCAGCCGCGTCGTGTGACTGCTATCGCACAATCGAGGCGAGCCGAGACCGGATTTTAGGGGGTCAGCGTACGGTTCCGGACATAGACTGATACGATACCCCACAAAGCTCACGCTCTTGTGTTTCGCCTGGGAGGAATTCTTATCTTGCTCGTCATCAGCAGTCGGGCTGCATTTGCTCGCAGGGAGACGAGAATTAGTAGACGAGGGAAGCCAAATTGCAGATGTTCGACAAGCAATTTTGGTCCGCTGAGCGGGACGGACAACTCTCAGCAGTTGTCGGAAGTTTAAGGCTTCTCGTTCGTAGCTCGGACGATTGTGCGAGGTTCCTTATCGTTCATCAGAGCACGCACGACAATTCCTATTCAAACCTGCTGGCATCCGGTACCGAATCGAATGTGAACGCCGCAATGGCTGCTGCGAGGAAAGCAGCAACCAGGATCGAGTACATCTTGGCTGACCGCCTCAAAGGTAGCATTGGCCATGATGACCTTGGCCAAGGCGCACGCCCAACTCCGAGGTAGGGGGAAATCAATGGCCAGTCGCTTCCATGTTCTTATCGTTGAAGATGAGCCGCTGATTGTAGAAATCCTCCAGGAGATGCTGATGTCGGAGTACCACGTAACCACTGTCCACACGGTGAGGGAAGCACTAGCATTTTTGCGAACTTCGCATGTCCATGTGGCAATCGTTGACCGTGTTTTGCCGGATGGTCACGGCGATGAAATCACCACTTACGCCGAAGCGTACGGTACAGCGGTAATTGAGATGTCGGGCTATCCGCAGGTCATGGCTGACCTGGAACGCTCCGACCGGCCCCATCTGTTTAAGCCATTCACGACGGACGTGTTGTTTTCCACCATAGAAAAAGCCTTGCAATTACCCAAGAAAGGCCGCACCGAGTTAAGCTGGTGGCTAACAGAGCAAGAGAGGTAAGCAGTAGGTATGGCTCGCCACTTGATGGCGCCGCCTGCCCAATGCCGCAGGATCATCCGCAAATTCTCTCTACAATTCGGGGCATATTCTATTGTGTTGGTATGCGGAACAATGCCTTATGAGTGGTATGACCAACTCGCTCCAACAGAAGTCCGGTGAATACCAAACTTCCTACCGGCTGGTAGTAAGGGCCAGAACATCATCCGGCAGCAAAAAGGGCTACGTGTGGGAAATCGTCCGTGAGAATGAGGAGCGTCGAGTTGTTCGTGCATCCTCGGCAGCATACAAATCGATGGAAGAAGCCCACACGAATGGTGCCATGGCGCTCAAAGAATTTCGTGCTGCCCTTTGATCGAGCGCCCAGAAAAACGAAGGAGATGACAAAAAGAATCTATCGCTGCGAGCTTGCTTGCAACCTGTCCGTCAACAGATGCCGGAGGGCGTCAGTGGTACCTTTCGGTCGTTCTTCCGGGATGCAAGTCTGTAGTGTATGAACGGCACCTTCGATGAGGACGCCCATGAGGAGGTATGGGTCAGCTTCACTTTCAGCAAACATCCTGATTATGTCGGCCAGCGCCCCAACCGGTCCTCGCCTCGAGCTTGATCCGCCATTCCATGACAACATCTCCCCGACTGAATCGGCCAATCGTTCACGGTCCACGCGGGAAGACTATGATTTTTCCACTCCCGCGCCCGAGCCGGATACCCCTTCGGACACGAGCTGCTCCAGTACCCGCAGCCGTAGCTCGATGGCGACGTTTAGGAGGGGACACACTGTCAAAGCAACGTCTTTACGACCTTTGCCGGATGGTAGCGTAAGTTATTCCAATTCAGACGCTGGATTTCGGCCGCCCAAGCCAGCGAATTGCCCGTTGCTACGCATGAGCTGTTGGCATCCAGGCTGCAGCGCCGTCTGCGGTACTGTACAACGTCGGGGCGCTGCCAGTTCAAGGATCTGACAGATTAGCAAACACCGCGTCCGCGTCACGGTCGATGCCTGCGGATTTTGTGATTGACCGAGCGAGGCCCGCGCGGTTCATTCATCGTGCCATTCCACCCAAGCTGAGCGCGCGCCGTGGCGCGCAGTAGGCACCGCCACCGGCAAAAATTTTTGCCAGCCAGCCGTGCATCATGCCTAGACCGGTACCAATTAGCAACGACACTGGCACACTCAAGAGGACGTTTTTCCAGCCGGGTGTGGTCATGGCATCAGTTGTGAACGCGCCAGGCGCAAGGCCGAGATAAGCGAACGTCGAGGCAAATCCATAAAACGTGGCGGGGACGATGCTCAAGCACGACACTCGCGACGCGATGACGATCAGGAACGAGGCCATTCCGGCGCTGATTGCCGTTGCCAGCGGCAGCGTCAGTGGCAGCGCGTCCGTGGTGACTGCGATCGCGACCATCCACGCCATAACAACACCGAACACGAGGGCGGCCGAACTGCGCATAGCCGCCTGCGGATTCGCTCCTGAGTGATCATAGTTCGCCCAGCCGATGAAGGCGGCCCACACGAACAGATCGGTCAGGTATGAGAAGGCGAGGACGGAGGCCGCGGCGACGAACGCCGCGGCCACTGCTGCTGCTGCCAATGACGATAGCTTCACTTTGATCACCATTCCGCGCTACGTGGTTAGTGTCGCCTGGTTCGGCGCCGATCCATCAAGCGACCGGGGAGGCGGCTAACCGTTCCGCCGATGTTACCGCCGCGTTGGGGAGCAAAGCCCGAACACTGCGGATACCCTGCAGGTCAGGATAGAAGCGCGCCAGCCAGCTAACGATTTCCTCGCGTGCAACAGCGGAATTCCCCACCTGGCAATGCTGCTCCGCTCCCTCGCGTGCGGTAAAGATGCGTGCCGTCACGGACCGGGCGCAGACAAGTTCGCGCATGGTCCGATGGATCCAGCCCACATCGAACAGGTGATCCTGCTCTCCTTCAGTAAGGAGGATATCTTGCTTCACATTCTGCAGAATCCCATCCAATGAGGACTTCGCGATCGACGAGAGGAAATCGAACGGCGTCTTGGTACCTGTAATGTGCATCCCCTGGATGATGCACCATTCGAATACGGAGCTCGGCAGGCGCTCTCTGGCGACGAGAGCTTCTGTCCCCCTGCGGTCCCCAGCTTTGAACAGCGAGACCAGTTCCTGCGCCTTGCCGGGCCGCATTTGCTTCAGGGTCATGTCGAGACCCGAATACGATGTAGGCATCGAAATGATGTGCTTGATCCGGGGCTCGAATGCCGCCGCCCGGATGGACATGTAACCGCCGCACGAGGCGCCCAGCCAGTCAACCGCATCGATCTCGAAGTAGTCGAGGACAGCCTTCGCCGGCTTCTCCCATGCGTGATCCAAATAAATTCCTTGCCGCAGGGCGCCGCCCTGTCCGGGGCCGTCGAAGGCAATGACCGTAAACCCAAGCTCGGTCAGCGGAAGCAGAAAGTTGTAGAACTCCTGAACAAACGAGTCATACCCGCCGGTGAATATGAACGTGCTGCGCACTTTGCCTTTTGCCTGAAGTCTGAAACCTGGCAGATCTCCGCCGGGGTACGGAACCGCAATGGGCTCGTAGCCCGCCACACCTTTCATTCCGAGAGTCCAATTGCGCGCGAAATCGTCATAGAGGCCGTTACGAATGTCTCCGGCAGGCAAATAGAATTCGGCTCCGTGGTAGTACGAAGCTGCATCCAGCCACCGCTTTTCGGCCTCGGCCCGTTTGGCGAGCTCCAGCCAGGCGGTGTACCAAGAATCGTAGTCCTTGATGCGCGGGGCGATGGCACCAACCTCCTTCAGCCGAGCCGGCGAGGTGCCATCAAGCAGTGGCCGATTAAGTGTGTAGTTCATGCCCGGATCGGACAGCATGTGCAGGAAAGGCATAGCCACTCTCCGTTTGATGGGGTTGCTGTTACGAGCGGCAAGATTGACCCAGATGCGCGTTGATGCCATATCAATCTCGACACCGCTCTGTTGCCGAAAGCGCAACACACTCGTATGGTCAGCGCGATATGGACTTCACTGCACTGCGTTACTTCAGCGAGGCCGCGCGTTCGCGTTCAATCAGGGCTGCCTCTGAGAGGCTTCACGTGTCGCCGTCCGCGATCAGCCGTCAGATCGCAAAACTCGAGCACGAGCTTCGTGCGCCGATTCTCGATCGCCGTGCGCAGGGCGTTACATTGACGGCCGCAGGCGAGATACTGCAGGCGAAGTTTGAAGGCATGATGCGCGAATTCGATCGCGTAACTTCTCACATTGCCGCCTTACAAGACCTGCAGGCTGGAACCGTTGACATCAGCTGCTTCCAGACGGCTATCGAAAGCCTCGTTGCGCCGGTCATACACCGTTTCCACGTCCAGTATCCGAGTGTTTCGTTCAACGTGAGGGTGAGTAGCACCGATGAGGCGATAGAAAGCCTGATGAGCGGCGCCGCCGAAATCGGGCTCATCGTCAACGCGCCGGTCCGGGATACCATTGTGCGCACGGAGGTGTTTCGCGACACAATGGTCGCAGCCGTCTCTCCGGCTCATCCGCTGGCAAAGCGCAAGACCGTATCTCTGCAAGAGCTGATCAAATTCCCACTTGTATCGACCGAAGCGTCATTCGGGTTGCGGCAGCAGACCGACCGAATGTTCGCTCGCTATAACCTCCAGCCGGCAATATTTTGTGTCACCAATTCGCTGGCACTGGTAAAGGCGGTTGCCAGCGTTGGCAGTCAGTGCACCCTTCTGCCAAGGTTTGCCGTGGCACTGGAAGTGGCAGCAGGGACCCTCTGCGCCATCCCGGTGAATGAATTTAAGGCAGATCCGTTGGTGTTTTGTGTCTGTGCGCTTGGCGGCCGGTCAATGTCGCCCGCGGCTAAAGCTTTTGTCGAGGCCGTCATAGACTACTGCGGCCGCTTTCGTCGCTGATACGGACCTACGCAACGCTGCAGGGCGATAATTCACACGGATTTCAGTGAGAACAGCGTAATGCCCCTAGCAGCGCCGCACTGCGGCGGGGATCTTGATCTTCCACCTCGACCGATGCCGCTACCAACGCCTCGGAGCCGCTTCTCGTAGTGGTAGGCACCGATTGGATGCTTGCCACTGATAGTGCCCCGCAGACCAGCTTCCTCATAGGCGTCGCGAGCAGCAACCTCGCGTGGTTTCAGACCCCTGATCGGCCAACCTTTCGGAATGATCCACCGCTTGGTTTCACGCGATGTAAGCAGCAGGACTTCAGGCCGACCGCCACACCAACGCGACACGGCAGCGCTGCAAACTGTGTGCGATCTTCGGTTTTGCTGGCCATTGCTTCTCAGACAATGCGCTGAATGCAGAGCATGTTTTGTCAGCGTGGCTTCAAACGGGTTGCAAATACATTTCCCCTTCTCCGATGCCAGGGGACCTGCCGTCAGCACCGGACGGACCATCGTCGTTCCGCGCCGTGACCGGCGGTCGCAGACATGATCGACGGGCGCGTGTTCTTCGATACCCCGGAACATTGGCAGGTGACCTTCACGCGGAGCCCGGGGGGTTCTGTGGCGAATTCTGCGCGACAACGCAGCAGCCCCGTGCTCGCCATGAACGTCAACTGGCAAGCGAATAGAACTGCTGCGCCGGACGCAATCAGGTTCTGTCACACCTCGCGCCATATCGGCGTAGCTGGTGATTGGGGACCAGCCTTCGTAGGATCGCCGCTGGACGGCACGGCGGAGCGGATGGTGATGAATTGCGTAGGCTGTGGTTGCGTTGCAGTGACTGAGCGCCCGGACCTAACAGCGCAAGGCTATCGTCGGTTCCGGTGCCGAGCTTGCGGTACGCAGTTCAACGAGCGCAGCAACGGTGCCCTCAATCGCGCCTCGCTTCCGAGCGACATTATCGCCTTTGTGGTGTTCTGCCGGCTGCGCTACAGGCTGACACTACGGGATCTCAGCGAGATTATGCTCTTGCGCGGGTTCACCGTCAGTCATGAGTGCATTCGTCGGTGGGAGGCGAAGCTGCTGCCGGTAATGGGCAACGCCTTGCACAAGCGGCGCCACGGCAGTGGCCGCCGCTCTGGCCAGAGCTGGTACACCGACGAGACCTACCTCAAGGTCCAAGGCAGATGGTGCTACTTGTATCGCGCGATCGATCGGGACGGGAACCTCATTGATACGATGCTGAGCGCGACCCGCGATATGAAGGCGGCGCAAAGGTTCTTCCGCTCGGCACAATCAGTTGTCGGGTTCGTGCCGGACCGGGTGACAACCGACGGGCACAATTCCTACCCGCGCGCGATCCGCTCAACTCTGGGCCGCAATGTCCACCATCGGACGAGCGTATATCTGAACAATCGACTCGAACAGGACCATCGCGGGATCAAAGGACGGATCCAATGTATGCGCGGCTTCAAAGAGCATGGTGCGGCCGATCGCTTTTGCCGCGAGCACGATGAGCTTCGCAACTTCCTTCGCAGCCGATCCCGTCACAGCCAGTATGTCTCAGCCACCCGCCGCCACCGTCGATTTCTGCATCGCGCCCGCCTTGCGATGCGTATCATGCAGGCCGCATGATCAGCTGAACTCAACCAGCGTGCCGCACCGCAAGTGGCGCGAGACGTGACAGAACCGATAATGTGCTTTGCCACATGTAGCTGGTTGCGGAACGTTATCCACATCTCGGCCTAGCGGCGTCCGCCGCGCCCGCGCGTTAGGCCAACCGATGCCGAGATGACCAAGACCTTGTATATGATACCATCCGTCAAGGAGATGGGATGGATGCGCAAGTTCTACGGACCGCAAGGTTCGGTCAGCCGCCTGGTTGTGGAAAGCGAGGTCCTCAAGTCGAATATTCTTGGGGACCCAACGTCACGAGCAGTCGATGTTTACCTCCCAGCAGGACAGGACGGCCGCGGGCTACCCTTGCTCGTCGACCTGGTCGGCATCACAAGCAGCGGATTGTCACACACCAATTGGATGGCGTTTGGCGAGAATATGCCGGAGCGCCTCGACCGCCTGATCTGCGAACAACGCATGCCGCCCGTCGTGGTTGCGTTTCCGGACTGTTTCACCCGGATCGGCGGTAACCAATATATCAATTCCGCAGCGACGGGTCCGTGGGAAGATTTTTTGATCGCCGAAATGCTGCCGTTGATCGAGCGCCGTCTCGGCTGTGGCGGCAGCGGGCGCCGCGGTGTGTTCGGCAAGAGCTCCGGCGGCTACGGGGCAATCATACACGCGCTACGCCACTCGGATATCTGGTCGGCTGCGGCGTGCCACTCGGGCGATATGGGCTTTGAGCTATGCTACCTGCCCGATATGCCGACTACGTTGCGGGCGCTCGTGCCCGACAATTCGATCGAGCAGTGGTGGCGCAAATTGGAGGAAGCGAAGAAGCGACCGGGCGGCGTCTTCGTCGCGATGAATATTCTCGCCATGGCGGCCAGCTACGATCCCGACCCGACCGCGTTTCTTGGCATGCGACTTCCCGTCACGTTCGATACTTGCGAAGTGATTGAGGACAGGTGGGCAAACTGGATGCGCCACGACCCGCTCGTCGCGGTCGAGAGGCTTGCCGACAATCTGCGCAACCTCAAGGCGCTCTACATCGACTGTGGGGAGAAGGACCAGTTCAATCTGGTGTATGGCGCGCGCCGGCTCGTCCGGCGTCTTGAGGAGCAAGGCATTGCGCACCGTTACGAGGAATTTCCCGACAACCACAGCGGTGTCGATTACCGGATGGACGAGAGTTTGCCCTTCTTGGCCACCGCCCTGTCCGGGTGACGCGGCCATGCAAGATCAGCCCAGCGCGCGCGCCGAGTTGACGCGACTCTCGCCAGAATGACCCGATGGTGAATGCATGTCATCGAAAGACAAGGCCGCGCATTCGTTGCCCTTCGCAGACTTGGGCGAATACGCTCTGGCACTCAGCCAATATTCCACGCGGTCAGTCCACATTGCCGCATGGCGCTGTGTTCGGTTGAGCCTGGCAGTAGCTTAGGATGGGCGGAACCAGCGGCCCGCAGTCACTTGCCGGGTGTGTCTACAGCGGCTGGAGAAACTGGGTTGCACGGCGTCAGCCGGTTCTGTCGCAATTCCTGGGCCACGACAGGGCACGCCCATTCTCGCAATGAAAGTCAATTTGCCAGCGCATAGAACTGCTGTGCCGCACGCAGTCGTCCCGTGGCCTTCATCTGGGGTCTCGGCCTCTCGCATTGCGCCCGACGTCTGGTGCGCAGCCGTCCTCTCGGTTCGCTCGCGGGCGGCAAGTTCCGCCCCGGTCGGTTCTCTCCGCGATCGGCATTTGCCGTCGCATGATAGTGTTCATCTAGGGCCATATCGACGCTGACTAGGTCGTCCGGGGCGACACAGGCGCCTCAACGCTTGGTAGATCAGCTCGATGCCCGGGCTGACCCGGCCGAGACCAGCGCCGCGAAGGCAACGACGAAGGTGGCCACCAAGCATACCATGCCGTAGCCATACGTTTCCGTTGCCCAGCCGCCCAGAAACGCACCGAGAGCACCGGCCAACGAAGACGAAGCGTTGAACAGACCAAGCGCCTCACCCTTTTCGCCAGGTGCGAGTTCCGCAGCGAGCGCCGTGCCGCTGACGCCAAGCAACGGCCAGGCCACGACCATGATCACGAATCCGACCAGCACAAGCGTCACGTTTTCAACCTGCCATAGGAATGCGACGGTCAACATCCCAATTGCGCCCGTGCGTGCGGCAAAGCCGACCTGAAGCACCCGTCGCGCGCCCCAGCGCTTCGCAAAGGATGCCGCCAACGGATAGAGCACCAGGCTGACGCCCGCCGCGAAGGCGTAAGTGGTGGCGGGCAGCCGCGTCGACACGCTGAACACCTTGATCAGCGACAGCGGGAACATCGTCAGAATGGCACTGATCGCGACAAATGCCATGAACCAGACACTCAGTAACCGCGCGAAAGGCAGCTCCATCTCGCGCAGCAGATGCACGAACCCTGGCCAAGTGAGGACGTGGAACAGCCGCTGGGGCGCGCTCGCCCACCCCTCGCCGCCAAGCGCCGGGTGCGCCGTCGCTGCGGCGCGCGCGACAGGGATATGGATCCCGCGCAACGTCATCCAGGCGATTGGCATTGCCGCCGCGACTAGGGCGGCCGCCACACCGAACGCCAGGGCGTAGCGGCCGCCGATGAACCCAGCAAGCAGCAGCCCAGTGATCTGGCCGAGCCCTCCCAGGGCCTGCAGCGCGCCGATCCGTTCATCCCATTCCTCCTGTGGTCGAACCTCGACGATGAACATATTCGCGACCGTGTTTGCGGCCGCAAATCCCAACCCGAGGACAGCGGCCAGCATGGCCTTGACCGCCAAGCCGAGCGGTACGGGCATCAGCACCAACGCGACGAGTGCTGTGAGCATGCCCGCCAGCAACACCTGCCGGTGAAGCCGCCGCCGGTCGGCAAGGTGGCCCCAGAATGGCGCCGTCAGGCCAGCAAGGTTCATCACGCCGACGATCAGGCCGGCATGGGTGGAGCCGCCGGCGGACAGCGGCAGCAGGAGCGGAAGCATCCCACCCTGGACAATGCCGAGGCAGGCGTAGGCGAGAAACCAGGGTTCGATCCACGGCAGGACGCGGCGAGGGAAGCTAACGAGGCCGTGCGGCCGCGGCAGGTGGAATGCGCTGCGTTGCGACGGTCCCGAAGCGCTCGTTATACCCTCCATTTGACCTACCCTCTTTGGCGCCGTGCCGACCCACCGCCGAAGCTAGTGGGGCCCGAGCACTCGCAACGGTTAACTGTCCATGAACATGACCTCCCCGATGGAGGGTGCAGCCGGTCAGCTCGTTTGTGAACAGCATGCTGCAGTGTCCCCATTCCGGTTGGGATTTATCAGCTTCACGCGCTGTTCTGGTCGCAACTTTCGCGAACGCGGACCCTTTGCGCCGCCTTGCGATAGCCGCGCGCGACGCCAGAGCTGTGCCACTATAGCCGGCACAACGATGTAGAGTACGACAGACAGGAACAGCGTGGTCCAGGGCAGGGTAATCGCTGACAGGCCGAGCAAGAGACCGACGATCGGCGCAAAGGCAAACACAATGATCGTGTCATTGAGCGCGACCTGGCTCATAGTGAAATGCGGCTCACTATCCGCCAGGCGGCAGCTCCCTGCACGGCCATGGTGTTGGTCTGGTCGCGTGTCCTCCGCCATAAAGTAAATTCAAACCTTTGAATTACCCGCCTTTGTGAACTGGTCGACGATCCGGCATACACGACGGTATACACTCTCGCGCGCATGCTCGTTCGGCGAGCGCGATTTTCGGATTGAATTGTCGGAACCTGGATCACGGCCGCCTACTGAGCTTGACTTTGGCCATTTCCGGGAAGGCGGAGATTTGGTCAGTTGAATACGACGTCGTCCATGACACCGGCGTCGAGGGCGGCACGATAGATGGCGGTTGCAAAGCGTGGATCGTCGCCAACACGCTCTGGATCGGCATGTCGGCAGGCGAGGACGTCGGTCAGAACATCCTCGAGCATTGGGAGATCGACGGGTACGACAACGCCGCTGGTGATAGCAAATAAATCGGCGTCGCACAGCCGACCGGCGAAGCACATGCCGCTCGTGCCGCTCAGCTCCAGGCCCTCATCGACTAGCCAGGCTTCCGCTTGACGGAGCACGTCATTGACCACGAGACCACATGTGTCATGTAGGCGTGCGATCCGCCAGATCGAGAACTGGGCATGGCACATCGCGTCGAGAATTGATCTCTCATCGGAGTCGGGCGGCAGTTGCGCTACTTTCGCGTAGCGATCGATGGCTCGGCTCCGGTCGTCTTTTGCCGTGTAGATAGCCAGGTCGAAGACCAGCGCCATCTCTTCCTCACTGTTGGCAATCAGCGTCCGGCCCATCATCAATCCAAGGCGTCTCGCATGTTCCTCGAAGGCAGGCCGAGCAAGGAATTTCAGGGCTGCACTGTGGTGGTCTGTGCCAATCGCACGCAGATGGCGATACCGGCGCAGTACGTCCTCCCGTTGCATCGTTCTGCCTCCTTTGCTTCGCCTTGTTCTCCATCGACCGCGAAGAACCTGCCGTGATGGCCTCGAGTTCGTCACGCGGGCTTCGGCGACGTTGAATCGAACGTGATCGATCGGTGGATTCGCAGCCGCCTCGGCCCCGGCGAGTCTCTCCCCGGGCACCGATTCGGGGGAATATATGGCGGGTGCAGGTTTAAGCCGGCTCGTACCAATAAGACTGGCTGCGTGGATGCAGCCATTCCAGAAAGGCTTCACCGCACCGACCTGGCAGCACATGCTGGTGCTGATTGTCGGCGCCATCCTGACCCCGGGACGACGCACCGTCGCCGCCGCCTTGCGCGTCACCGGACTCGCACAGGACCCACATTTCACCAATTACCACCGGGTGCTGAACCGCAACCGCTGGTCCAGTCGTGGGATTGCGCGTTGTCTGCTGCGGCTGCTGATCGACACCCTTGTCCCGGCCGGCCCAGTCGTCATCGGTCTCGATGACACACTCGAACGGCGCTGGGGCGCCAAGATCAAGGCTCGCGGTATCTACCGCGATCCAGTTCGCTCGTCAGATAGCCACTTCGTTAAAGCCAGTGGCTTGCGGTGGCTCTCGGTCATGCTGCTGCCCGAGATCCCCTGGGCCGGGCGCATCTGGGCACTGCCGTTCTTGACCGTCCTGGCACCGTCTGAGCGATATGCGCGCAAACACAAGCAGCGGCATAAGAAGCTCACCGACTGGGGCCGGCAGGTCATGCTGCAGGTCGCACGCTGGCTTCCGGAGCGGAAGATCGTCGCCGTGACCGATAGCGGCTTCGCTGCCATCGAACTGCTCAACGCCGTGAGACATCGGATCAGCATGATCACCCGCCTGCGTCTCGATGCCCGGCTGTTCGACCCGCCGGCGCACCGCCGAGCCGGCACAATCGGTCGCCCACGCGTCGTCGGCAGGCGTCAGCCAACGCTGGCTCAGCGTCTCGCCAATTCGCGGACGCGCTGGCGACGCTTCAAGGTGAATGGATGGTATGGCCGCAGTGAACGGCTGCTACAGATCGTTTCCGGTACCGCCATCTGGCACCATCCCGGCCGTCTCGTGCCGATCCGCTATGTGCTGGTTCGCGACGTCGCCGGTGAATTCAAACCACAGGCTTTTCTGTGCACTGATCTCGATGCCAACCCGCTCGATATCCTTCGCTGGTTCGTCCGCCGCTGGTCCATCGAAGTCACCTTCGCCGAAGTCCGCCGTCACCTCGGCGTCGAGACCCAACGGCAATGGTCCGACCCTGCCATCGCGCGTACCACGCCCGCCCTCCTTGGCCTGTTCTCTCTGATCACCTTGTGGGCCAACGACCTCTATGCCACTGGTGCACCTGCGCCACGCACCGCCAGCTGGTACCCAAAGCCATTGCTCACATTCAGTGATGCTCTGGCCACAGTGCGTCGCGAGCTATGGACACAGGGCAATTTCGAAACATCGAGTCACACACAAGATGATACGAAAATTTCCCTGCCCACGATCGATCGCTTGATTAACCTCGCCTGCTATGCCGCGTAAACGGCCAAAGTCCAGCTGAGGTCTCGGAGCAGTATCTGAGCGGCGATGAGATCGGCGGTGTCGAATCCTTCGCTGAAGCGGCCAAGGACCGGTGCGAGTGTTTCGTATGCCGCTTCGTCGTGCCCCTGCTGATACCGCAGCCGAGCCAGGCTGGTGGTGATGCGCAGCTCCCACGACAGCGCGGTTTGCATCCGCGCAAGGTCAAGCGCTGTCTGAAATTCGCTTTCCGCTTCGCCCGCGCTCATGGCATCCACCGTGAGCAGCAGGGTTTCTCCGCGCAGTCGCATCAACTCCGGCACGTACCAGTATTCATTCAGCGTGCGGCAATGTGCCAGTGCCACATCCACGGCCTCGAGTGCGTCGGCGGCCAACCCGCAGCGGCTCAGACCTTCGACGCGGGCAGCAAGGAACAAGCCGAAGAATGCCCCGAATGCATTATCGTGCATTGCCCGCGTCGCCTTGTTCAAGATCGCGAGTCCAGTGGCGGCTTCGCCGTTCTGGATGAGATCCAGCGCGGTGAAGCCATCACTCCAGGGCTCAAATGGCCGGTGATTTTTAACCACCGTACGCAGCATTTCGCGCGCCGCGGCGGCACGGCCGAGATCACCCTCGAGCAGCGCGATCGGGCATGTCGCATATGCGATGACGGAGAACAGCGAGACAGGGTGATCAAGCGCACTTGTCTCCTCCGCTGCGTCGTTCGCGATACGCATCGCCCGATCAGGAAAACCCTGCAGCCACAAGATCCTGGCGAGGACGACCTTGGCTATGGCGTGCGGGTCCGGAGCGCCTTCCACCAGACGGCTTCGGTCAGGCGGAGGCGCAAAGCGCGCGAGCATTCCTTCCGTCAGGCGACGCGCCTCGTCATGTTCGCCAAGGTGATGCAGGACGAAGCCCATCATCCGGTCGCCGACCAGCACTTTGCTGGGATCGGTCGAAGCCTCCGCGGCAACGCGATAACGCTGCGCGAATCGCAGCGCTTCGCGGTAGTCTTGCGTCATCGTGCCATTGGTCAGCCCTCGTAGCGCGCGCAGTACATAATCCAGATCGCCAAGCCTCTCGGCCAGCACCAGAACCTTGCCCCACGGATAATTACTCACCAGTCGGTAATTAAGACGACATTCCTATTGTACATGCTCGCTGGCGGTGCTATAGCGACGGCATGAAACGAGACGGGCGAGGTTTGGATCATCGGACGCTGGAAGCCATTCGATTGATGGCGGTCGAGCGAGTGAGGGACGGCGAACCGCCGTCATCGGTGATGGCTTCCTACGGCTTTCATCGCACGACGATCTACCGATGGCTCAGTGCGGCATCAAAGCCGGGTGTGGGACTGAAGGCTCTGCGCGCGAGGCCGGCGACGGGGCGGCCACGCAGTTTGACACCGCAGCAGGAGCAGCAGGTGTTTCGCTGGATCAATGGTCGCGATCCCCGGCAGTATGGCCTGGACTTCGGATTGTGGACGCGGTCGTTGGTCGCCGATCTGATCGAGCGGAAGTTCGGCATCCGGCTTGGCGTGACGGCAGTGGGAGAATTGCTCGCCAAGTTGGGACTGACGCCGCAAAAGCCGCTGCAGCGGGCCTATCAGCGCGATCCTGAAGCGATCGAGGCGTGGCAGCGCGAACGGTATCCTGCCATTGCCAGACAGGCAAAAGTCTCAGGCGGTGAAGTGTATTTTTGGGATGAGTCGGGGTTTCGTGCCGATGCCGTTCACGGCAAGACCTGGGGCCAGAAGGGTCAGACGCCAGTGGTCGAGCGCCCTGGGCAGCGGCAGTCGATCAGTGCGGCCTCAGCGGTGAATGCGCGGGGCGGGTTCTGGTATTGCACCTACCAGGGCGGGCTGACTGCCGAGTTGTTTGTCTCGCTGCTGCGGCGAATGATGCGCCGGCGTGCGAAGCCGGTGCATCTGGTGGTCGACGGACTTCCGGCGCACAAGACCACGCTGGTGAAGACCTATGTTGCCGCCACGAATGGCATGCTGACGCTGCATTTTCTTCCCGGCTATGCGCCTGAGCTGAACCCCGATGAACTGGTATGGAGCCACATGAAACGTACCGGTGTGGCGAGAGCACCGCTGCGGCGAGGCGAAAAGCTGCAAGCGAAGATCGAAGCGCAGCTCAGCGCCATCAAGCGGATGCCTCAGTTGATACGGTCATTCTTCAAGGCAACAAGTGTCGCCTATATTACCGACTGGTGAGTAAGAGCGCGAACAGACGACATTCTCCCGCTCGCGGAGTACTTTATCGCCCGGTTAGCCCGGGGCGCCGGCTATCGCGTGCCCGCACTGACACCACCAGCGCGAACGGCGCTGATGGATCACTCCTGGCCGGGGAATATCCGCGAACTCCGCAACCGTCTCGAACGTGCTGTCGCGCTCACCGCGGGCGGTCCGCAAATCTCTGCTTCGGCTATCTTTCCAGAGCTAACGCTCCTGTGCGAACCGGAAGAGCGCGTCGGCAGTCTTGCCGAAGCCCGTGAACGCGCCGAACGCCTTCATATAGAGGAAGCAATTCGCCAGACCCGCGGTGAAATCGCTAAGGCGGCTGTTCTGCTGGGCATTTCACGCACCACCCTTTGGGAGAAGATGCGCAAACTTGGCCTTTGATGAAAGGTTCGAATTGAATTTGATAGAGCATTCGCTGTGCACCAAGACGGACAAGGTTTGTCCTCGGATGCCGCATACGACCCCCCTCAACCTGCAACGGTTAGGTGGTAGTCAAAGCAAGGCGACCAGCGGCCGATAGGCCAAAAAGAAGGCTTGATACGTGCATCGCCTGTCCGATTAAACCAGCTCTCAGTCCATCAATGACGGCGGGAATATCTATGAGCTCAACCTGTAGACCGTGTTCGCCAACATCGAGCTTTTGGGAACTCGC